>NZ_JFHC01000038.1 GCF_000698595.1 Caballeronia glathei
GAACGTGGTGGCTGACCGCGGTCTGGCACTGGGCTATCTGGCGACCGTCAACACGAGCGGCGTGGATGCGATCGCCATCGGTTCGGAATCGCAGGCGAACAGCGACAGCTCGATCGCCATCGGCCGCCAGAGCATCGCCGACGGCAAGTTGAGCGCCGCACTCGGTAACGAGACCACGGTTTCCGGCGACGGTTCGTTCTCGCTCGGTAACAAGAACTCGGTGACGGCGGCGAACACGTTCGTTCTCGGCAACAACGTCACGAAAACGACCGGCACGAACACGGTCGTTCTCGGCTCCGGCAGCGACGGCTCGCAAAGCAACGTGATCTCGGTCGGCGCGAAGGGCTCCGAGCGCAAGATCGTGAACGTGGCATCGGGCACGGATGACACCGACGCGGTGAACGTCAAGCAGTTGAACGACAAGGTTGCGTCGATCGGAGGTGGCGGATCGGGCCTCGTTACGCAGGATGCGGGTTCGAAGAACATCCTCGTGGCCAGTGCGCTCGACGGCGCAAAGGTTGACTTCAAGGGCACGGCGGGTGAGCGTGAGCTGATCAACGTAGCGAAGGGCACGGGCACGAACTCGGCGGCGACGGTTGGTCAGTTGCAGCCGGTGGTCGCGGCTCTCGGCGGCGGCGCGAGCGTGAATCCGGATGGTTCGATCACGGGCCCGTCGTACACGGTTCAGGGCCAGACGAAGGGCGATGTCGGTTCGGCAATCACTTCGCTGGATACCGGTCTTACCGACGTGAAGAACCAGATCAACGGTGCAGGCCTGGGTCTGGTCTCGCAGGATGCGACCTCGCGTGAAATCACCATCGGTGCCAAGACGGACGGTACGGTGATCAACGCGGCGAACCAGGACGGCGTTGCTCGCACCATCAAGGGCGTGGCAGCCGGCGAACTGAGCGCTTCGAGCTTCGACGCGGTCAACGGTTCGCAGCTTCACTCGGTTGGTAGCGGCCTGGCAACGGCGATCGGTGGCGGTGCGGCACTCAACCCGGATGGCTCGATCACGCAGCCGACGTTCGTCGTCGGCGGCACGTCGGTGCACAACGTGGGTGATGCAGTATCGAACATCGATGGTCGCGTGACGTCGAACACGAACGAGATCGCGAAGATCAACCAGACGATCATCAACGGCGGCGCCGGCGGTGGTGGTGCTGCGGTCGCGAACGCAGTGAAGTACGACTCGGACGCGCACGACAAGGTCACGTTCGGCAAGGAAGGCACGACGGCCTCGCTGACCAACCTGACGGACGCGAAGCTTGCGTCGGATAGCACCGACGCAGTGACGGGCAAGCAGTTGTTTGCGACGAACGCCAAGATCGACGATCTGGGCACCGCGATCAAGAACGTCAGCACGACCGGCAGTTCGGTGATTTCCGTTGGCCCGGTCGATGGCGGCGGTGTCGGGCCGGCGGCATCGGCCACTGGCTCGGGTTCGCTCGCGCTCGGCGGCGGTTCCAGCGCCGGCGGCACGGGCTCGATCGCAATCGGCAACGGCTCCAACGCCGGCGGTAACGGCGCGGTCGCAGTCGGCAAGGATTCGGGAGCCGGCGGCACGGACTCGCTCGCACTCGGAAACGGCGCGCAAGCTCCGGCTGACAACTCGGTCGCACTCGGTGCGCACTCCGTTGCTGATCAACCGAACACGATCTCGGTCGGTTCGGAAGGCAACGAGCGTCGCGTGACGAACGTCGCCCCCGGCATCGCCGGTACGGACGCAGTCAACGTAAACCAGTTGAAGTCGGGACTGGGTGAAGTGTCGCGCAATGCCTACAGCGGCGTTGCGGCAGCCACCGCGCTGACGATGATTCCGGACGTCGACGCCAACAAGACGTTGTCGGTCGGTGTCGGCTACGGCACGTACAAGGGCTATTCGGCAGCGGCGCTCGGCGGCACGGCGCGTATCACGCAGAACATCAAGGTCCGCGTGGGTGCGGGCTGGAGTTCTTCGGGCACGACGGTCGGCGCGGGCGCTGCATACCAGTGGTAAGCCGGTAGTCACGAGCCAGTCGGCGGCGCGCTTCAGTGCGCTGCTTCTGGCGGCCGGTCCGGCCTAAAGAACGATTCGCGAGAGTCGCCCTTGACGGACGGATCGGCATCTACGGTCACGTTTCAAGACAAAAGCGGGCTCTTCTTCGGAAGAGCCCGCTTTTTTTTTGTGCACCGCGTTCCGTTATACGACGTTCATCCAGTTCGCGCTTCACGGCGCGCAGCGGCGCACTCGGACGTCCCTTGTCCGGCGTCGAATCGAGTCGCCTGCGTCACATCCCGGCTTCACATCCGCACGCCAGACGAGCCGGCCGCGGCATCACGCTCCCGGCGACGCCTCGCGGCAGTCGAAGGCACCGACCGGCGCGCCTCGTCGCTCAAGCTCCGCATCCCCACGCCAGGCGAGCCTGCCGCGGCATCACGCTCCCGGCGACGCGTCGCGGCAGTCGGAGGGCAAGGAACCGGCGCGCCACGTCGCTCAAGCTCCGCATCCCCACGCCAGACGAGCCTGCTGCGGCATTACGCCCCGGCGACGCGTCGCGGCAGTCGAAGGAACGGACCGGCGAGCCTCGTCGCTCAAGCCCCCACGCGGCGCCGCTCCAGCACGTCCTTTGCTTCCGCCAGTTTCTCCGCCAGCTGCGGCCCGCGCGCCAGCGCCACGCCGACAGCAAGAATGTCGCCGATCGCCAGATGCGATACGCGCGAGGTCATCGGCGAGAAGATGTCGGTGTCCTCGTCGACGTTCGCGAAGAGGCCCACGCTCGCCATGCGCGCGAGCGGCGAATTGCCGTGCGTGATCGCGATTACCCGCGCGCCGCCGTCGAGCGCCGATTTGCACGCGTCGAGAATGTCCTTCGTGCGCCCGGTGTTCGAGATCGCGACGACGACGTCGCCCGCGCCGAGCAGCGCCGCCGACGTCGTGTACGTGTGCGGATCGGAATAGGCCACCGACGGCACGCCGAGCCGGAAGAACTTGTGCTGCACGTCGAGCGCGGCGATGCCCGAGCCTCCGGCGCCGTAGAACTCGATGCGCCGTGCACCGGCAAGAAGCGCAATCGCCGCCGCGACGCTGTCCGACGACAGGCTATTGCGCACCTGAATCAGCGCGCCGATCGTCCGGTCGAGCACTTTCGCGGCGACGCCCGACGCCGGTTCGTCCGTGCGCACGTCGCGATACACGGTGGGCACGTCTCCTGCGACGCTCTGCGCGAGCCGAATCTTGAACTCCCGGAAACCCGAGAAGCCGAGCGCGCGGCAGAACCGGGCGATGGTCGGCTGGCTCACGCCCGCGCGCGCGGCGAAGTCGGTCATGGCGAGATCGAGGACTTCGCGCGGCGCTTCGAGAACGTAGTCCGCGAGCTTGCGCTCGGACGGCCGCAATTGTTCGCGCATCGCTTCGACTTGGGACAGCAACATCGGGAATCTCGCCTATGCTGGAAATTGCGTGGACTATAGCCGATGATCGGACATGTACAAATACTACATAATTAGGCCGAATGCAGATCAGGGATTTCCCTGATACGTATATGCCATAAGCGACTCGGACATAAGTGTCCGCTTAACGAATTGGGTAAAAATCGCGTTGCGATCGTGTAGTTTTTCTACTAACATCGGTAACTCGGCACGGAGACACATCGAACACCAACTGCCGAATCCCCGCGACATTCAACCCAAGCCCTCGACGGCGCATTCAACTGAGACGAGGCGAAGGAGTTTCGATGGTTTCCCCGCATCCGCAATTGAAGAAGGTCACCGACCGCGTGATCGAACGCAGCAAGCCGACGCGCTCGGCCTACCTGGCGCGCATCGACCAGGCGCACGGCCAGTTCCCGGCGCGTGGCGCGCTCTCGTGCGCGAATCTCGCGCACGGTTTCGCCGGTCTCGAGGGCCAGGAAAAATTTGCGATCAAGTCGGTGCGCGAGCCGAACATCGGAATCGTGTCGTCGTACAACGAGATGCTCTCCGCGCATGCGCCGTACAGGAATTTCCCCGACATCATCAAGCAGGCGGCCCGCGAAAGCGGCGGGGTCGCGCAATTCGCGGGCGGCGTGCCGGCGATGTGCGACGGCATCACGCAGGGCAATGCGGGCATGGAACTGTCGCTGTTCTCGCGCGAGGTGATCGCGATGAGCACGGCGGTCGCGCTCACGCACAACATGTTCGACGCGGCGCTGTGCCTCGGCATCTGCGACAAGATCGTGCCGGGACTTTTGATAGGTGCGTTGCAGTTCGGCCATCTGCCGACCATTTTCGTGCCGGCCGGCCCGATGACGAGCGGCCTCACCAACGACGACAAGGCGAAGGTCCGCCAGCAGTTCGCCACCGGCCAGTGCGACCGCGGCGCGCTGCTCGAGGCGGAATCGGCGGCGTATCACAGCCACGGCACCTGCACGTTCTACGGCACGGCGAACAGCAACCAGATGCTAATGGAGGTCATGGGCCTGCATCTGCCGAGCTCGGCCTTCGTCCACCCGCACACGCCGCTGCGCGACGCGCTGACCGGCGAGGCCGCGAAGCGCGTGCTGGAGCTGACCGTCGAGCGCGGCAACTACACGCCGGTCGGCCATGTGGTCGATGAAAAGGCGATCGTGAACGGCATCGTCGCGTTGCTCGCGACGGGCGGCTCGACGAATCACACGCTGCATCTGGTCGCGATCGCGCGGGCGGCGGGCATCGTGATCGACTGGAACGACTTCGACGAGCTCTCGCAGGTCGTGCCGCTTCTCGCCAAGATCTATCCGAACGGCAAGGCCGACGTGAACCATTTCCATGCGGCGGGCGGCGTGGCGTTCCTGGTGCGCAACCTGCTGGAAGCCGGGCTGTTGCACGAAGACGTGAAAACCGTCGCGGGTCCGGGGCTTTCGCACTACACGCAGGAGCCCAAGCTCATCGACGGCAAGCTGCAATGGGTGCCGGGCACCGAGGCTAGCCACGACACGAAGGTGCTGCGCGGCATCGAGGAGCCGTTCGCGCCGGACGGCGGCCTGCGCCTGATGCAGGGCAAGCTCGGACGCGGCGTGATCAAGATTTCCGCCGTGGCGCCGGAGCATCGCGTGGTGAAGGCGCCGGCCATCGTGTTCAATTCGCAGGAAGAAGTGCAGGAAGCATTCGACAAGGGCGAGCTCAAGCGCGATTTCGTCGCCGTGGTGCGGTTCCAGGGCGCGCGGGCGAACGGCATGCCGGAATTGCATCGATTGACGCCGCTTCTCGGTGTGTTGCAGGATCAGGGCTTCCATGTGGCGCTCGTCACCGACGGCCGGATGTCGGGCGCGTCGGGCAAGGTGCCCGCGGTGATCCACGTGTCGCCGGAAGCGCTGCTGCACGGACCGCTCGGCAAGGTGCGCACGGGCGACATGATCGTCATCGACGCGCAGGCGGGCGTCCTCGACATCGAGATCGATTCGAAGCAGTGGGCGGCGCGCGTCGTCGAGGCGCCGCTCAACCAGGCAGAAAACGAAGCGGGCTTCGGCCGCGAGCTGTTCGGCGTGTTCCGCAGCGCGGCATTGCCGGCGGAGCAGGGCGCGTCGGTGTTCGGCGCGATGATCGGCGAGGCGAACGGAGCGCACGCTTCGCACGCCCCTCATCACCCGCATGCGACGCACGCGTCGCATGCCACGCACTGAGCGCCAGGGCATATTCGCAACGTGCAGGACCTGAGAGACAATTCGCGGACAAAAAAACCACGCGCCGCACAAAACAGGAGTCGCATCACATGAAAACGGTAAGCGAAATCGTGCGTCTGGGCCCGGTGATTCCGGTGCTGGCCTTCGATTCGGCCGAACAGGGCGAGCACGTGTCGCGCGCATTGCACGCGGGCGGCGTCAAGGTGCTCGAAATCACGCTGCGCACGGCAGCGGGCCTCGAAGCGATCGAGCGTGCGAGCCGTCTCGCGGACGACATCGTCGTCGGCGTCGGCACGATCACGAAGCCCGAGCATTGCGCGCAGGCGAAGAAGGCGGGCGCGCAGTTCGGCGTTTCGCCGGGACTCACGCGGGACATGCACAAGGCCGCGCAGGACGCGGGGCTGCCGCTGCTGCCCGGCGTGATGACGCCGAGCGACATCATCCAGGCGCTCGAGCTCGGCTACGAGATCGTCAAGTTCTTCCCGGCGCAGCAGGCCGGCGGCATTCCGATGCTGCAGGCGTTCCACGGCCCGTTCCCGACGCTCAAGTTCTGCCCGACGGGCGGCATCACGGCCGAAACCGCGTCGACTTTCCTTGCGCAGCCGAACGTGGTGTGCGTCGGCGGATCGTGGCTGACGCCGAAGGCGGCGCTTGCCGCGCAAAACTGGGAGGAAGTCACGCGGCTCGCCCGCGCGGCGAGCGAACTGGCCGCTCACGCCTGATCGCCCCCGACCGGCGCGGCAGCGTTCGGCACATGCAAAAGCCTCTGCGACCTCGAGTCACGGAGGCTTTTTTCATATTTATGGAAGCGTGCTCTCTCGACGCTCGCTGCCAGCAAGTAAAATCCGCAATCCTCGGCGCCGCGTGTACGCTTGCCGGACGCCGCTGTAGGCAGTAACGCAGCGACGGCAAACGCACCCGTAGCGATAAACGTCAACAAAACAAAGGAGGCGCTTCATGGAGCCCGTCCACGGCAGCATGCTGCTCGTCTACGCGGTCATTGCGATCGCAGTGCTGATCCTGATGATCACGCGCTACAAGGTCTACCCGTTCCTCGTTCTGCTCATCGTGTCGCTGCTGCTGGGTCTTGCCGTCGGCATGCCGATGGACAAGATCGTCAAGGCGTTCGAAACCGGCAACGGCAATACGCTCGGCCACATTGCGGTGGTGGTCGGCCTCGGCACGATGCTCGGCAAGATGATGGCCGAATCGGGCGGTGCGGAGCGGATTGCGAATACGCTCATCCACCTCTTCGGCGAAAAGAACATTCACTGGGCGATGATGTTCGTCGCGATCATCGTCGGCCTGCCGGTGTTCTTCGAAGTCGGCTTCGTGCTGCTGATTCCGATCGCGTTCAACGTCGCGAAGCGCACCGGCAAGTCGCTGCTCCTGATCGGCCTGCCAATGGTTGCGGGTCTGTCGGTCGTGCACGGCCTGATTCCGCCGCACCCTGCCGCGCTCCTCGCCGTGCAGGCGTATCACGCGGATATCGGCAAGACGATCGCCTATGGTCTGATCGTCGGTGTGCCGACGGCCGTCGTCGCCGGCCCGCTGTTCGCGCTGCTGATTCACAAGTACATCAAGCTGCCGGAGAACAATCCGCTCGCCGAACAGTTCGTGGAGTCCCACACGGAAGGCCAGCGCCGCGACCTGCCGGGCTTCGGCGTGACGCTCTTCACGATCCTGCTGCCCGTGATCCTGATGCTCGTCGGCAGCTGGGCGGATCTCGTGTTCACGCCGAAGACGTTGCCGAACGACCTGCTGCGCTTCATCGGCTCGTCGGATATCGCGCTCCTGATCGCCGTGCTCGTCAGCTTCTGGACGTTCGGCGCGGCGCGCGGCTTCAATCGCGAGCAGATCCAGAAGTTCTGCGGCGAATGTCTCGCGCCGATCGCGGGGATCACGCTGATCGTGGGCGCGGGCGGCGGTTTCGGGAACATTCTGCGCGAAAGCGGCATTTCGCAGCAGATCGTGGCGTCGGCGTCGCAGGCGCATCTGTCGCCGCTCCTGCTCGGCTGGTTCGTGGCCGCGCTGATCCGTCTGGCAACGGGCTCCGCGACGGTCGCGATGACCACCGCGTGCGGCATCGTCGCGCCGATCGCGGCTGCCGCGGGCGGCAACGTGAGCCCCGAATTGCTGGTGCTCGCAACGGGTTCCGGCTCGCTCATCTTCTCGCACGTGAACGATGGCGGCTTCTGGCTGATCAAAGAGTATTTCGGGATGACGGTGGGCCAGACGTTCAAGACCTGGTCGCTGTGCGAGACGATCATCTCGGTATTGGGTTTGGGACTGACTTTCGCGCTCGCGACGGTCGTGTAGGCAACAAGCTTGCGTGGGACGAGAGTAAGCGCTAAAGCGCTAACTCGGGCCGACAGCTTTGCATGGGACGAGAGTAGGCGCTAAAGCGCCAACTCTCGTCGACAGGAGACTTCGATGATACTGATCGCGATGGGTGTTTCGGGCTGCGGCAAGTCGCTGATTGGCGAAATGCTGGCAGAGCGCCTGAAATGCGCCTTCACCGACGGCGACGCGTTTCACAGCGCCGCCAACAAGGAAAAGATGCACAAGGGCATCCCGCTGACGGACGACGACCGATGGCCGTGGCTGCGCACGATCCGCGCGGCGATCGAGGAAAAGCAGGGCGCGAAGGAGACGGCGGTGTTCACGTGCTCGTCGCTCAAGCGCTCGTACCGCGACATCCTGCGGGCCGGCGACCGCGACGTGACGTTCGTGTTTCTGCACGGCACGCAGGAATTGCTGCAGAAGCGCCTGAGCGAGCGCAAGGGCCATTTCTTCGATCCGTCGCTGCTGCAGAGCCAGCTCGACACGCTCGAGCCGCCCGGTGCGGACGAGGCGATCGAGGCGGATATCGCGATGACGCCCGATCAGATCGTCGAGAAAGTGCTGAAAGAGGTAAAGGAGCGCTGATCCGCACAGCGCGGCCAGCCAGACAAAATGGGCGTCCCGCGGGACGCCCATTTTCTTGCTCCATGCCGCAAGCGCGTTACCTGATCCGCTTCGCCAGTTCGACCGCCTTGCCCACGTACGACGCCGGCGTCATGTCGAGCAGCAGCTTTTTCGCGTCGGCGGGAATGGCGAGGCCGTTGATGAACGCCTGCAGGCCCTCGCGCGTGATGCCCTTGCCGCGCGTCAGTTCCTTCAGCTGTTCATACGGATTCTCGATGCCGTAGCGGCGCATCACCGTCTGCACCGGCTCGGCCAGCACTTCCCACGTGTTGTCGAGGTCTTCGTTCAGCCGCGCCGCGTTCACTTCGAGCTTGTCGAGCCCGCGAATCAGCGAATCGTAGGACAGCAGCGAATACCCGAGCGCCACGCCGATATTGCGCAGCACCGTCGAATCGGTCAGGTCGCGCTGCCAGCGCGAGACGGGCAGCTTGTCGGAGAGGTGGCGCAGGGTCGCGTTCGCGAGGCCCAGATTGCCTTCAGAATTTTCGAAGTCGATCGGATTGACCTTGTGCGGCATGGTCGACGAACCGATTTCCCCCGCTTTCGTCTTCTGCTTGAAATAGCCGACGGAGATGTAGCCCCACACGTCGCGGTCGAGGTCGAGCAGGATCGTGTTGGCCCGCGCGATGGCGTCGAAAAGCTCGGCCATGTAGTCGTGCGGCTCGATCTGGATCGTGTACGGATTGAACGTGAGCTTGAGCCGCTGTTCGACGACTTCCTTCGAAAACGCTTCCCAGTCGAACTCCGGATACGCCGACAGGTGCGCGTTGTAGTTGCCGACCGCACCGTTCATCTTGCCGAGGAGCGGCACGGCGGCGATGCGCTCGATCGCGCGCGAAAGGCGCGCCGCGACGTTCGCGATTTCCTTGCCGAGCGTCGTCGGGCTGGCGGGCTGGCCGTGGGTGCGCGAGAGCATCGGCTGCGCGGCGTGTTCGTGCGCGAGCCTGACGAGCCGTTCGTGCACCGAGCGCAGCGCGGGCAGGATCACATGCTCGCGGGCGCCGGCGAGCATCAGCCCGTGCGACGTGTTGTTGATGTCCTCCGACGTGCACGCGAAATGGATGAATTCGCTCGCGCGCTCCAGTTCCGGCTGGCCCTTCACCGATTCCTTCAGCCAGTATTCGACCGCCTTCACGTCGTGATTCGTCACGCGCTCGATATCCTTGATGCGCGCGGCATCGTGCGCCGTGAAGCGCTCGACGAGCTGCAGCAGGAATTGCTCGGAGGCGTCGGAGAAACGCGGGACTTCGGCGAAACCGGCGCGCGAGAGCGCGATCAGCCAGTGGATTTCGACCATCACGCGATGTCGCATGAAGGCGGCTTCGGAGAGCCAGTCGCGCAGGGCTTCGGTCTTGGCGGCGTAACGGCCGTCGAGCGGCGACAGCGCGGTGAGCGCGAAGAGGGTATCGGGACGGGTATCGGACATGGTGGCAGCCGCGGCTTCGAGACGGGGAGAACCGGGGATTTTACCATCGGACGGAGCCGAAACCGGCGCGGGGCTGCTCCGGTGTGCCGACATTCTCCCGGCAGCCTTGGTGACGCCCGCCGCCAGCGCGCCCAGGTGCGGGCGGCCCTTCCCTGTGCGCCGCTGTGCCGCCCGCGGCATGCGCGTCCGCAATCGGGCGGTATCCGGCGTTGCTTTCCTTGCTGGTGAGCGGTCCCGCTCAGCCCGTGCGCAGCGCCAGATCGAGCGCCTGAAGCTGCGCCGGCGTGCCGACGTTCTCCCAGCGGCCTTCGTACAGCTCGCCGCTCGCGCGCCCCGCCGCGATCGTCTCGCGGTAATAGGGCGTGAGCGCGCGCCGCGTGCCGGGCGCGAGATCGCGGAACATGCGCGTGTCGTAGAGCCCGATGTTGCCGAACGTGTAGCGCGGCATGCCGTCGAGCGACAGGCGGCCGTCGTTCAGCGCGAAGTCGCCGGCGGGGTGAAAGCGCGGGTTCGGCACCATCACGAGGTGCATGCCGGGCCGGTCTGCCGCGGCGAGGGCGGCGGCATGCGCGGCGAGCGCGGCGTAGTCGAAGTCGCAGAACACGTCGCCGCTCACCGCTGCGAACACCTGCGGTTCGCCGCGTTCTTCCAGCAGCGGCAGCGCCTGCGCGATGCCGCCCGCGGTTTCCAGCGCCTCGGCTTCCGCCGAGAAGCGCAATTGCACGCCCCAGCGCGAGCCGTCGCCGAGCGCCGCTTCGATCCGGTCGCCGAGCCAGGCGTGATTGATCACGATGATCTCGACGCCCGCCGCGGCCAGCCGCTCGATCTGCCAGACGATCAGCGGCTTGCCTCCGGCTTCGAGAAGCGGTTTCGGGCAGGTATCGGTGAGCGGACGCATGCGCTCGCCGCGTCCGGCGGCGAAGATCATCGCCTTTCTGAGAGATGCGCTCATTCAGGCGCGCTCAGAACGTGTAGCCGACGTCGGCCGCGCGGCCTTCGAGCGTATCGAGCAGGCGGGCGAAGGGCCGCAGCGGCCTGTAGCGTTCCGCCACCTTGCGCGCATAGCCGATGAAGCGCGGCAGGTCGGCGAGATATTGCGGCTTGCCGTCGCGGTAATAAATGCGCGAGAAGAGCCCCAGCACCTTGATGTGGCGCTGCAGGCCGATCCATTCGAGCTGCCGGTAGAACTCGCCGAAGTCCGCGTCGGCGGGCAGCCCCGCCTTGCGGGCGCGCTCCCAGTAATACGCGATGCAGTCGAGCTGGAACTCCTCGTCCCAGCTCATGAACGCGTCGCGCAAAAGCGACGCCAGGTCGTACGTGATCGGGCCGTATACCGCGTCCTGGAAGTCGAGCACGCCGGGATTGGGCTCGCACACCATCAGGTTGCGCGGCATGAAATCGCGCAGCATGAAGGTTTGCGGCTGGGCGAGCGCGCTTTGCACGAGGACGGCGAAGGTATCGTCGAGCACCTTGCGCTCGGCGCCGGTCAGCGTATGCGACAGATGCCGCCCGACGAACCACTCCGGCATCAGTTCCATTTCGCGGCGCAGGAACGCTTCGTCGAAGGGCGGCAGCACGCCCTCGCGCGAGGCGAGCTGGAAGCGGATCAGCGCGTCGATCGCGGCGCGCATCAGCTCCCGCGCGTTCTTCTCGTCGAGCACGGAAAGATACGACGTCGTGCCGAGATCGGTCACGAGCATGAAGCCGGCGTCGAAATCGGTTTCGAGAACCGTCGGCACGTGCACGCCCGCCTCGGCGAGCAGGCCCGCGACCTGCACGAACTCGCGGCACTTCTCGGGCGGCGGCGCATCGACCGCGATCAGGGTCTTGCCGAACGCAGCGGCGCTTCCCAGCCGGAAATAGCGGCGGAAACTGGCGTCGGTCGAAGCGGGGGCGAGTGTCGGAAGGTCCAGCCGATAGCGCGCGGTGTGCGCTTCGAGCCAGGCGTAAAGCTGTGTAAGGCGGGCGTCGGAGGGAATGTGCGTCATAAATTCGAGAGGCAAAACATCTTGCCATATAATACCCCACGACTTTTTTACGCGATCCATTTTCACCCGGCGCGAAGCCCCGACGACCGCCCGCCTCAATATTCGATCGAGTGTCATCTTTCGTTCGCAGCCGGAGTGTCAGATTCGACTGCGCAGCACGGGCGCGCACCCGGGCGCGATTTGCATGCAACTCAGCGTCCGTGACGCGTAACGGGAGCGAACGGGATCGAACGGGATCGAACCGCCACCCATACATGCCGCCACGACAGTTTCCAATACCGATTACCAAGCGTCATGCTCTGCCACGTAGACGGCGGCTCGTCGCGGCGCTCCTGGCGGCGCCGGGCATCTTGCCCGCGCTCTCGCACGCCCAGCTCGTCGGCGCGGCCGCGGAGCCGCAGCCGCTGGACGGCCCCGGCAACCTGCGGCTTGCGCCCCAGCTCGAGGAGCGGCCGCTGCGTTCCGGCGAACAGCCTGCCACCTTCCTGCTGGGCGACAAGGCGACCGGCACCACCGACGAGGACATGGCCGCGAAGGGCGCGGCGGAAGTGCGGCGCAACGTGTCGGTGATCAAGTCGGATGCACTGCACTACGACCAGGACACTGACATGGCCGACGCGTACGGCAATGTCAGGATCATCGGCAACGGCAACACGTTCGCCGGCCCGGAAGCGCACCTGAAGATCGAAGCCAACGAAGGCTTCATGACGAACCCGAAGTACCGCTTCAATCTGACGGGCGGATCGGGAAGCGCCGAGCGCGTCGACCTCATCGACAACGAGCAGGCGCGCGTCGACCACGGCACCTACACGGCGTGCCAGTGCGAGACCGATCCGGCGTGGTACATCAAGGGCACGTCGTTCGACTTCGACACCGGCGCGCAGGAGGGCATCGCGCACAACGGCGTGCTGTTCTTCCAGGGCGTGCCGGTGTTCGCGAGCCCGTGGCTGTCGTTTCCGCTCACGAGCGACCGGCGCAGCGGCCTGTTGCCGCCGACGTTCTCGCTCAGCTCGACGACGGGTTTCGAAGCGACGATCCCGTATTACTTCAACATCGCGCCGAACCGCGACCTGACCCTGACGCCGCGCCTCATGACGCGCCGCGGCGTGCAGATGGCGGGGACATACCGTTATCTGTCGCCCACGTATTCGGGCACGATCACGGGTGAATTCCTGCCGAACGACCGGCAGACGCACACGAACCGGTACGCGATCTATCTGCAGCACCAGCAGAACCTCGGCAACGGGTTCGGTGCATACGTCAATTACAACAAGGTTTCCGACGATCAGTATCCGGAAGACCTGGGGAGCGCGTCGAACCAGTTCGTGAACGGCACGCAGCTCCTGTACCAGCAGGAAGCGGGGCTGACGTACAACAACGGGCCGTGGACCGTGCTCGCGCGCGAGCAGCGCTGGCAGACGCTGCAGCCGTCCGTTCCGCCGTACGCGCGAGAGCCGCAGTTGAACGTGCAGTACAACAAGTACAACGTCGGCGGCTTCGACTACGGCGCGGAAGCGGACTACACGCGCTTCACGATCACCCAGACAGGCGCGACCGACGGCCAGCGCGCCGTCTTCAATCCGTACCTGAGCTACGGGGTCAACGGGCCGGGCTACTTCGTCACGCCGAAGGTGCAGTGGCACTTCGCGTCGTACGACCTGTCGCATATCCAGACAGGGCTGGCGCCGGGCCAGCCGGGCTTCCTGCCGGCGAACGAGCCGAAGAACTTCACCGAATCGATCCCGACGATCTCGTTCGACACCGGTCTCGTGTTCGACCGCTCGGTGCGGCTCTTCGGGCGCGACTACATCCAGACGCTGGAGCCGCGCCTCTATTACGTCTACACGCCGTATCACAATCAGGACTTCGCGCCGATCTTCGATACCGCCGAAGCCGACTTCGGCCTCGCGGAGATCTATACGCCGAACACGTTCGTCGGCAATGACCGCATCGCGGATGCGAACCGCCTGACAGCCGGCCTCACGACGCGTTTCATCAACCCGGCGACGGGCGACGAGCGCGCGCGCTTCGTGATCGCGCAGCAGTATTACTTCCAGAGCCAGCGCGTCACGATCACGCCGGGCACGTCGCCCGACCAGGCCAAGCACTCGGACCTGATCGCGGGCGCGGCAATCAAGCTGGGCGCGGGTTTCGCCTCGGAAACCGCGTTCCAATATAATGCCGACAACAACCAGCTCGTGCGATCGAGCATCGGTTTCTCGTTCAGCCCCGCCGACCGCAAGGTGATCAACGTCGGCTACCGCTACACGCGTTCCAACCAGACCACGCTGTCGGACGAGCCGATCAACCAGATCCTGTTCTCGGCGCAGTGGCCGCTCACGCGTCGCCTGTACGGGGTGGGCCGCGTGAACTACGATCTCGCGAGCCATCGTCTCGTCGACGGTCTGCTCGGGTTCCAGTACGATGCCGACTGCTGGCAGCTCGGGTTAGGCATGCAGCGCTATGCGAACGGCGTCACGAGCACCGGCCAGTCGTCCGCGGGCACGCGCGTGCTCGCGCAATTGACGTTCAAGGGCCTGTCGAACGTCGACAACGGCCTCGTGGCCGCGTTCCGCTCGAGCGTTCAGGGCTACCAGACGCCGCCGCCTCCGGCGCCGCCGCTCTCCCGTTTCAGCAACTACGAATGAGGGCGGCCGACGGCGATGCGAACGGGCGGCAGCAGGTGAAAAGCGGGTCGCACCAATCGCAGGACAGGCAGCACACGCGCGGGTTTTTGCCCGCATTTGATGGAGTATCTGTGGCAGACATGAACATGTTTCGATCGATAACGCTGGCAGCGGGCGCATTCGCCGCAGCGCTTTTTCTCAGTTCGCCGGCCGGTGCCCAGGCCTTGTCGAAGGGCAATGTGCAACTTGCCGACTCGGTCGTGGCGGTCGTCAATAACGACGTGATTACGCAGCGCGAACTCGAGGACCGCACGGGCCTCATCACGCGCCGGCTGCAGCAGCAGAACGCGCCGGTGCCGCCTGCCGCGCAGTTGCAGCGGCAGGTGCTCGACCAGATGGTGCTCGAACGCATTCAGTTGCAGAAGGCGAAGGAAGACAACATCACCGTCGACGACGCCACGGTCAAGCGCACGCTCGAGCGCCTCGCGCAGCAGAACCAGATGACGCTCGACGTTTACCGCGCGCGCATCGAGGCGCAGGGCGTGCCCTGGTCGACGTTCACCCGCGACGCGCGCACGGAACTCACGCTCTCGAAGCTGCGCGAGAAGGAAGTGGACAGCAAGGTCCTGGTATCGGATGCGGAAGTGGCGAACTATGTCGCGAGCCAGCGCGGGCCGAACGCCAGCCAGACGAGCGACCTGCGCCTGCAGCACATCATGTTCAAGGTGCCGCCGGACGCGCCGCAGGCCGACATCGACGCGAATCAGGCCAAGGCCGAAGCCGTGCTGAAGCAGGCCCAGGCGGGCGACGACTTTACGAAGCTCGCCCAGGCGAACTCGCAGGATACCGACGCCGCGAAAGGCGGCGATCTCGGCTTTCGCACGCAAAGCTCGCTGCCTGCCGGCATCGTGACCTCGGTGTCGACGCTGCGCCCGGGCCAGGTCGTGCCGCAACTGATCCGCACCACGGGCGGCTTCGAGGTCATCAAGCTGGTCGAGCGGCGCTCGGGGCAGGGCACCGCGGCCGACGCGCCGAAGCTCGTGCAGACTCATGTGCGGCACATCCTGCTGCGCGTGTCGGACGGCATGTCGGAGTCGGCGGCGCGGCAGAAGCTTCTCGACATCAAGCGCGAAGTGCTCGCCGGCGGTGATTTCGCGAACTTCGCGCGCACCTATTCGCAAGACGGCTCGGCGTCGCAGGGCGGCGATCTCGGCTGGATCAGCCCGGGCGAGACGGTGCCCGAGTTCGAGCGCACGATGAACAACCTGAAGGACGGCGACGTCAGCGATCCGGTGCGAAGCGAGTACGGCTATCACCTGATCCAGGTGCTCGGACGCCGCGAAGCCGAAGGCTCGGCCACGGAGCAGCTCAACATCGCGCGTCAGGCGATCGGCCAGCGCAAGGCGGAGCAGGCATATTCCGACTGGCTGCGCGAACTGCGCGACACCGCCTACGTGCAATACAAGGGCGTCGCCGGCCAGCAGGAGCAGTAACGATGAACGCGGCCTCCGACGCCCCCGCACTCTCGATCGCGATCACCACCGGCGAGCCCGCCGGCGTGGGTCCCGAATTGACGGCGGCGGCGCTTCGCGAGGCGGCGGCCCGCTGGCCGTCGGCGCGTTTCACCGTGCTCGGCGACCGCGATCTGTTGCAGGAACGCGCGGGTTCGGCCGGCGCGCTTTCAGCCACGTTCCCCGCCGCGCAGGTCGAGATCGAGCATCACGCGCTCGCCGTGCCCTCGCGGCCGGGCAAGCTCGACGCCGCCAACGGCCGCTACGTCCTCGGACTGCTCGACGCGGCGATCGACGGCGCGCTCGCGGGCCGTTTCGACGCCATCGTCACGGCGCCGCTGCAAAAAAGCACGATCAACGACGCCGGCGTGCCGTTCACCGGCCATACCGAATATCTCGCCGAGCGCACGAACACGCCGCGCGTCGTGATGATGCTGGCGGGCACGGGTCCCCGGCCGCTGCGTGTCGCGCTCGCGACCACGCATCTGCCGCTCAAGTGCGTGTCGGCGGCGCTGACGGTCGAGGGCATCGTCGAGACGCTGCAGATCATCGACCACGACCTGCGCGCGCATTTCGGCCTGCCGGCGCCGCGCATCCTCGTGACGGGGCTCAATCCGCATGCGGGCGAGAACGGCTATCTGGGGCGCGAGGAAATCGACGTGATCGCGCCCGCGCTCGAACGCGCCCGCTCGCTCGGCATCGACGCGCCCGGCCCCTATCCCGCCGACACGCTGTTCCAGCCGCGCTATCTGAAAGACGCCGATTGCGTGCTCGCGATGTTCCACGACCAGGGCCTGCCGGTGCTCAAGTTCGCGACCTTCGGCGAAGGCATCAACGTGACGCTCGGCCTGCCGATCATCCGCACGTCGGTCGATCACGGTACGGCGCTGGATCTCGCGGGCACGGGCCGCGCCGACGCTGGCAGCCTGATCGCGGCCATCGATACCGCCGTTTCGATGGCCCGCCACCGGCGCGCCGGATGACGGCCGCGCGCGCCTATCTTCATTCACGCAGTCCGGAGCGGTCTTTTCGATGTCCACCAAGCACCAGGGCCATTTCGCGCGCAAGCGCTTCGGGCAGAACTTCCTCGTCGATCAGGGCGTGATCGATTCGATCGTCGATACGATCGCGCCCCGGCGCGGCGAGCGCATGGTCGAGATCGGGCCGGGTCTCGCCGCGCTCACCGAGCCGCTGATCGAACGGCTCGCGACGCCTGAGTCGCCCCTGCACGCGGTCGAACTCGACCGCGACCTGATCGCGCGGCTCGAAAAGCGCTTCGGCGACCTGCTCGTGCTGCATTCCGGCGATGCGCTCGCCTTCGACTTCGGCTCGCTCGCGCTGGAAGGCGAGAAGCCGTCGCTTCGGATCGTCGGGAATCTGCCCTACAACATATCGAGTCCGCTGCTGTTTCACCTGACGGCATTCGCGTCGAAGGTCGTCGATCAGCATTTCATGCTGCAGGACGAAGTGGTCGAGCGGATGATCGCCGAGCCGGGCGGCAAGGATTTCGGGCGGCTCACCGTGATGCTTCAGTACCGGTATGTGATCGATAAGCTGATCGACGTGCCGCCGGAGTCGTTTCAGCCGCCGCCCAAGGTGAACTCGGCCATCGTGCGGATGATTCCGTACGCGCCGCACGAGTTGCCGGAAGTCGATGAACGGGTGCTCGGCGAAGTCGTGCAGGCGGCGTTCTCGCAGCGGCGCAAGATGATGCGCAACACCCTCGCGGGCTATCGGGACAGGGTCGACTTCGATGCGCTCGGCTTCGACCTTGCGCGGCGTGCCGAGGAAGTACCGGTTTCCGAATACGTGAAGCTCGCGCAGGTGGTCAGCGCGAATGCCGGCTAAGCGCTCTAGCGGCGCGCCGGCTTGTTCACGAGCATGATGCCCGCCAGCACCATCGCGGCGGCCGTCATGAAGCGCAGCGTGAAATGCTCGCCCAGCAGCAGCACGCCGAAGGTCACGCCGAAGATCGGCGTCAGGAAGGAAAACACGGACAGTCGCGACGCCATGTAGCGCGTCAGCAGCCAGAACCACGTCAGATAGCTGATGAACGCGATGACCACCGCCTGATACGCGAGGCTCGCGAGCGCAAGCGGCGTCACGGTGCTGACATGCGCCTCGCCGAGTCCGAACGAGAGCGCGAGCAGCAGCACCGCCGATACCGCCAGCTGATAGAAAAGCGTCTTGCTCGCGCTCGCCTGCGCGAGCGAGGTCGCGCGCACGAGGACGGTCGTCGCGGCCCACAGCAGGCCGCCCAGGACGCCGAGCGCATCGCCCGCGAGGCCGTGCAGCGTCGACGCGCTGTTCGGATTGCCGTGCAGGAAGCCGTCTGCGAACGCGAGCGCGATGCCGCAGAACGCGAGGCCGATGCCGAGCCATTGCACGCGGCGCATCTTCTCGCCCGCGACGAACCAGTGCAGCCCGAGCGCCGTGAAGCACGGCGCGGTGTAGAGGAAGACGGCCATGCGCGAGGCCGTCGTGAGTGTGAGGCCGAAGAAGATGCAGACGAACTCGCCGCCGAACAGAATCCCGGCGAGCACGCCCGCGCCGAGCGTGCCGTCGCTGCGGAAAAGCGCCGTGCCGCGCGAGCGCGACCAGAGCCAGACGAGGAACGTCGCGATCAGCGAACGGATGCCCGCCTGGAGCATCGGCGGGAACGAGGCGTTGGCTTCCTTGATTGCGACCTGCTGGAAGCCCCAGGCCGCGCACAGCACGACCATGACGATGACCGCGGTTGCGTCGGGGGCGCGGCGCAGGGACAGGGGCGAGGCGGGGGCGGAGGTGCTCATCGGCGGGTCTGGGCGGCTCGGGCGGAAGATTGCGTTCGCGACGAGCCGCCCGGCTCATGCACTATTTTGGAGCGTCGATTTTGCCACCGATTCGCCCGCTGTGCGCATGCCAGGGTCAGGCGCAGGGTCGTGCGCCGAATCACGACCCCGACCGGCGAGCCGGTGCCCTTCAGGCGTGTCGTTCGATCAGCTCGACCTTGTAGCCGTCCGGATCTTCGACGAACGCGATCACCGTCGTGCCGCCTTTCACCGGGCCTGCTTCGCGCGTGACCTTGCCGCCCGCATTGCGAATGCGGTCGCAGGCGTCGGCGGCGCTGTCGACTTCGAGCGCGATGTGGCCGTAAGCGGTGCCGAGGTCGTACTTGTCGACGCCCCAGTTATAGGTCAGTTCGAGCACGCTGTTCGAGGTCTCGTCGCCGTAACCGACGAATGCCAGCGTGTACTTGTACTCGGTGTTCTCGCTCTGGCGCAGCACTTTCATGCCGAGAATGCGCGTGTAGAAATCGATGGAACGCTGCAAGTCGCCGACGCGCAGCATCGTATGAAGAAGTCGCATGATGGGGATCCTGTGGGGTGGACTCGATGGCTCGATGAGACTTGAATGAGCGCGGCCGCCGCGAAGTGTCTTCTGCACTCGCGCGCGATCCGCGTTGCGAGCGAAATTGTACCGCCCTGCGCAAATGCCCGCAGGCGCGGCCCGCGGCAGCTGTACGCGCTGTAAGGCGCGGCTACAGCGCGGGCAGCATTTCGGGCGGATGGTGCTTGAGCGTATGCCGCGCTTCCCGGAACTCGGGAAAGATCGATTCGACCGTTTCCCAGAAGCGTGGGCTGTGGTTCATCTCGCGCAGATGCGCAAGCTCATGCGCGACGACGTAGTCGATGATCGAAAGCGGGAAGTGAATCAGCCGCCAGTTCAGGCGGATCTTGCCGTCGCTCGAGCAGCTGCCCCAGCGAGTCGCCGCCGACGAGAGCGCATACGCGCGAAATTCCACGCCAAGCCTTTCCGCATACACGACGAGCCGGTCGCCGAAAATCCGCTTCGCCTCGGTTTGCAGCCAGCCCTGCACGCGGTCCTTGATCTGCTGAGGGTCCGCGAGCGCGGGCAGCGCGAGCGAGAGGACGCTGCTCTCGGCATCGAAGTAGAGCGCGCTGCGGGTCGAGCCGAGCGACACGCTGATCGTCTTGCCGAGATACGGAAACTGCGCGCCGTCCTTCCAGTCGATTCGCGGCAGAGCGCGCTGCTCGACGCGGGTCTGCCATTCGGTGAGCTTCCTGAAGATCCACTTCTGCTTTTCCGCGATCGCGCTTTCGATGTCGGTCAGCGTGACCCAGCGCGGCGCGGTGATCGCGAGCCCGGTACCGTCGATCGTGAAACCGATCGTGCGGCGCGACGAGCGCTTGAGACGATATTCGAGCGTCTGCTGTCCGAGCACGAACCGGCGCAGGCGCGTGCCGTCCGGTGCATGCAGCGGCGGCGCGGCGGGGTCGGCGGAAGTGATGTCGCCGAGCAGCGGCGCGGGTGTGGCGGAAGGATTCATGGACGACGGCGCGAGAGACGCGGGCGCGGCGAAAGCCGGCGCGTCCGCGAACGGCAGATCGAGTTGCAGGTTGTCGAGCGCGACAGCGGGACGCTGCCGCGATGGGGGCTTCTGCATCGGCTCAGCTTTGCGCTCGCGGCGCAGGAATGACGAGAAGAACGAAAAAGGCAATGCGCGGCTCGGGTTCTTTGCGGTCGATTCAGCGGCCGGCGGACACGTGTTGCGCGCCCGGCGATGCCGCATTGGTCGAACTGTAAGCCCCCGGATCGATACGACGCATTTCCGTCTCGATCCAGTCCTCTACGCGCTGGTTGACTTCTTCCGGCGTGAGGCCCGCTGTGTCGATCGGCTTGCCGATCGACACCGTGACTATACCCGCATATTTGAGAAAGGAATTGCGCGGCCAGACGTGCCCCGCGTTGTGCGCGATCGGCACGACGGGCGCACCGGTCGCGACCGCGAAACGCGCGCCGCCAGTCTTGTACTTGCCGTGGCTGCCCACGCGCGTGCGCGTGCCCTCGGGAAACATGATGACCCACGCGCCTTCGTCCATGCGGGCGCGTCCCTGCCGCGTCACCGAGGCGAATGCGTCCTTGCCCTGCTTGCGGTCGATGTGAACCATCTTGAGCAGCCCGAGCGCCCAGCCGAAGAACGGCACATAGAGCAGCTCGCGCTTGAATACATAGCAGAGCGGGCGCGGCATCAGCGCGGGAAACGCGAGCGTCTCCCAGGCGGACTGGTGCTTCGACAGCAGCACGGCGGGGCCGTCGGGCAGATTCTCGTAGCCCTCGATCCTGTAGCGGATGCCGGTCAAGAGGCGCAGCGCGACGATCGCCGACTTGCACCAGCCCGCCGCCATCCAGTAGCGCCTGTCGGCGCGCAGGAACGGAAACGCGATGAAACAGGCGGTCGCGTACGGCACCGTGTACACGATGAAGAACAGCATCAGCAGCAGCGAGCGAATGAAGCGCATTGGCGTGACGAAACGTGGTGGGGGCCGGCGAGCGCGTCAGTCGTGTGCTTCGGCGAGGAAGTCGAGCGCGAAGGTGCGCAGGTCCTTGTGAACCTTCGTGCCCGGCGGCAGGTCGCCTGCTGCGAGCGTCTTCTCGCCCTTGCCGGTGAGCACGAGATGCACCGGGAAGCCGAGCGTGGCGCCTGCCTGCAGGTCGCGCAGCGAATCGCCGACGACCGGCGTGTCTTCCGGATCGATCTCGAAGCGGTCGATGATCTGCTGCAGCATGCCCGGCTTCGGCTTCCTGCAGTCGCACTGGTCCTCGGCGGTATGCGGGCAGAAGAAGATCGCGTCGATCCGGCCGCCGACCGTCGCCGCCGCGCGGTTCATCTTCTGATGCATCGCGTTGAGCGCCGCCATGTCGAAGAGGCCGCGCCCGATGCCCGACTGGTTCGACGCGATCGCCACGTGCCAGCCCGCCTGATTCAGCCGCGCGATGGCTTCCAGGCTGCCGGGAATCGCGACCCATTCGTCGGGTGACTTGATGAACGCGTCGGAGTCGACGTTGATCACGCCGTCGCGATCGAGGATGACCAGTTTTCGGTTGATGTTCATGTGCGTGCGCCGCGCGTCAGGCCGCGAGTTTCGAGATGTCGGCGACGCAATTCATCTGCTGATGCAGCGCGCCGAGAAGCGCGAGGCGGTTGCGTCGCAGCGCCGGGTCTTCCGCGTTCACCATCACGTCGTTGAAGAAGGTATCGACCGCGTCGCGCAGCGCCGCGAGCGCCGACAGCGCTTCCGTGTAATTGCGCTCGGCAAGCTGGCTCTGCACGCGCGGCGCGACCTGTTCGAGCTGCGCGTAGAGCGCCTGTTCGGCCGCTTCGCCGAGCAGCGCGGGCTGCACCGCCGCCGCGAGCTCCTCGGACGACTTCTTCAGGATATTCGAGATGCGCTTGTTGGCCGCCGCGAGCGATGCCGCTTCCGGCAGCGCCGCGAATTCGCGCACGGCGTCGAGACGCGCGACGATGTCGTCGAGGCGCGTGGGGTTCAGGCTCAGCACGGCCTCGATTTCGCTCGCGTTGAAGCCGCGCTCGCGCAGCACGCCGCGCAGGCGATCGATGAAGAACGCATAGATCGCATCCGTGGATTCCGCTACTTGCGGCATGCCCGCGAACTGCTTTTGCGCCGCGCGCAGCAGGTCGAGCAGATCGATCGCGAGACGCTTTTCCAGCAGAATGCGCAGCACGCCGAGCGCATGGCGGCGCAGCGCGAACGGGTCCTTCTCACCGGTCGGCTGCAAGCCGATGCCCCAGATGCCGACGATCGTCTCCAGCTTGTCCGCGAGCGCGACCGCGCAGCCGACACCCGTCGACGGCGTCTCGTCGCCCGAGAAGCGCGGCTGGTAATGCTCCGAGCAGGCGAGGGCGACTTCTTCCGGCTCGCCGTCGTGGCGCGCGTAGTACGTGCCCATCGTGCCCTGCAATTCGGGGAACTCGCCGACCATGTCGGTGAGCAGGTCCGCCTTCGCGAGCAGCGCGGCGCGGCGGGTCAGCGCGACGTCGACGCCGACCATCGGCGCGATCTCGCCCGCGAGCGCCTCGACGCGCTTGACGCGCTCGAGCTGCGAGCCGAGCTTGTTGTGATAGACGACGTTCGCGAGCAGCGGCACACGATCCGCAAGCCGCTTCTTCTTGTCCTGCTCGAAGAAGAACTTCGCGTCGGCAAGACGCGGGCGCACCACGCGCTCATTGCCTTCGACAATCTCGCTCGGTGTCTTCGTATCGATGTTCGACACGATCAGAAAGCGCGAGCGCAGCTTGCCGTGCTCGTCGGTGAGCGCGAAATACTTCTGGTTGGTCTGCATCGTGAGGATCAGGCACTCCTGCGGCACCTGCAGGAACTCCTCGCCGAAATGGCACTGATACACGACCGGCCATTCGACGAGCGCGTTCACTTCGTCGAGCAGCGCTTCGGGCATCACGACGCGATCGTCACGCGCGAACGCCTGCAGTTGCGTGCGGATCGACTCCTTGCGGTCCTCGAAGCTCGCGACCACGTGCGCCTTCGACATCAGCGTGTCAGCGTAGCTGTCGGCATTCGCGATCTGCACGAAACCGTGCGACATGAAGCGGTGGCCGATGGTCGTGTCGCCGGAATCGATGCCGAGCGCCGTGACCGGCACGACCTCGCGGCCATGCATCGCGACGAGGCGCTGCACCGGACGCACGAACTGCACGTTGGTGCCGTCCGGGCGCTGATACGTCATGACCTTCGGGATCGGCAGCCTGGCGAGGGTTTCGTCGAGCGCCGACTGCAAGCCGTCGGCGAGCGTCGCGCCCGGCGCGGCATAGCGCAGGAAGAAGGCTTCGGCCTTGCCGTCCTGCGCGCGTTCGAGCTCGGCGAGCGGGAAGTCGGGAAAGCCGAGCGCGGCGAGTTTTTTTGCGAGCGGGGCGGTGGGCTGGCCGTCCTTGTCGAGCGCGACGGAAACCGGCAGCACTTTTTCGCGCACCTGCTTTTCCGGCGCG
Organism: Caballeronia glathei; assembly: GCF_000698595.1. Lineage (GTDB taxonomy): Bacteria > Pseudomonadota > Gammaproteobacteria > Burkholderiales > Burkholderiaceae > Caballeronia > Caballeronia glathei. The sequence continues at coordinate 23,948 of NZ_JFHC01000038.1, forward strand.
ACCGCGCGCACGTTCCTGACGAGCACGGCCAGGCGGCGCGGCGTCGCGTATTTTTCGAAGCTCGGAGCGCCTTCGATCAGATCGCGTGCGGCGAGGCGCTCGACGATGCCTTCGGCGAACGACGTGCCGAGGCGCGCGAGCGCTTTCGGCGGCAGTTCTTCGGTCAGCAGTTCGACGAGAAGGGAGGCTTGGTTGGATTGCGTCATTGTTCTGTCGTGTCTCGTCAAACCTGGTCGATGTTGCGCTCGACCTTCAGCGGCGGCGCCCAGGCGGGCATCGCGGCGTCGTGTTCGTCGGTGGTGAGGCCGGGGGCCGGATGCACGGGATTGCCAAGCATCGGGAAGCCGAGCGCTTCGCGCGAGTCGTAGTACGCCTGTGCGACGAGGCGCGAGAGCGCGCGAATCCGGCCGATATAGGCCGCGCGTTCCGTCACCGAGATGGCGCCGCGCGCGTCGAGCAGGTTAAACGTGTGGCCGGCCTTCAGCACGAGTTCGTAGGCGGGCAGCGCGAGCTTCGCGTCGATCATCTTCTTCGCTTCCGTCTCGTAGCTGTTGAAGAAGTTGAACAGCAGATCGACGTTCGCGAACTCGAAGTTATAGGTGGACTGCTCGACTTCGTTCTGGTGGTACACGTCGCCGTAGGTGAGGCGGCGCGTTTCCTTGCCGTTCGGGCCGTCTTCTTCCCATTCCGTCCAGACGAGGTCGTAGACATTCTCGACCTTCTGCAGGTACATCGCGAGGCGTTCCAGCCCGTAGGTGATTTCGCCGAGCACCGGCCGGCAGTCGATGCCGCCCACCTGCTGAAAGTAGGTGAACTGCGTCACTTCCATGCCGTTCAGCCACACTTCCCAGCCGAGGCCCCACGCGCCGAGCGTCGGATTCTCCCAGTCGTCCTCGACGAAACGCACGTCGTTCTGCTTCAGATCGAAGCCGAGCGCTTCGAGCGAGCCGAGATAGAGATCGAGGATGTTTTCCGGCGCCGGCTTCAGCACGACCTGATACTGGTAATAGTGCTGGAGGCGGTTGGGGTTCTCGCCGTAGCGGCCGTCCTTGGGGCGGCGCGACGGCTGCACGTAGGCGGCCCGCCACGGCTCCGGGCCGATCGCGCGCAGGAACGTGTGAACGTGCGAGGTGCCCGCGCCGACTTCCATGTCGATCGGCTGGAGAAGCGCGCAACCCTTGTTGTCCCAATAGGATTGCAGCGTCAGGATGATTTGCTGAAAAGTGAGCATGATTGCCTTTGAGGCGGACCGGTTGCGGTTCCCGCCGCGATGACGCGGCGCCGCGGTTCGGTCAAAGTGCTAAAACCTTGAATTTTAGCGGGAATGAGGGTCTTGTGCGACTTTCCGGGGTTTCTCGCGCCGGGCTGCGGAAAAACGGCCAGGGCTCGCCGGTGAATGCGCCGGGTACGCGGTGCGCCCTTCGCGGGCGTCGAAGGAGTCTGCAGACTGCAACAATCGAACGCGCGACATCAGGAAACGACGCCGCGCGCGGCAAGTGCCGATCTCACTTCCTGCGCCCGGGCGCGAACGCGAAGCCGAAGGCAAGCAGCACCAACGAAATGACGATCACGGTCAGATTGCCGCTGCTGACATACGGCGTGCGGCCCGAGGTGCCCTGCACGGTGGCTTCGAGCACGCCGGTCGTGTAGGTCGGCAGCTTCGCGACGACATGTCCGTCCGCGCCAATCACGGCGGTCATGCCGGTGTTGGTCGCGCGCAGCATCGGCCGGCCGGTTTCGATCGAGCGCATCCGCGCGATCTGCAGATGCTGGTCCAGCGCGATGGTGTTGCCGAACCACGCGAGATTGGTCGAATTCACGAGGATTCCCGCCGGCGCTTCCTGCTCGCGGATCGTCCTTGCGATCTCTTCGCCGAAGATGTCCTCGTAGCAGATGTCGACGGCAACGGGCTGATTGCGCACGAAGAACGACTTCTGCACGGCCGGGCCGCCCGCGAGATCGCCGAGCGGAATACCCATCAGGTTCACGAACCAGTGAAAGCCGAGCGGCACGAACTCGCCGAACGGCACGAGATGGTGCTTGTCGTAGCGAAAGACGTCGAACGAGCCGGGCGTGATGCCGAACAGGCTGTTCGTGTAATCGGTCGGCTTGCCTTCGGGCGTGAGCGAGACGCCCACGGCGCCGAACAGGATCGAGGAGCGCGTGGTGTCGGCGAAGTGGCGGATCGCGGTCGCGAAGTCCTGCGGCACCTGCGAGGCGAGAACCGGCAGCGCGGTTTCGGGCGTCACGATGAGATCGGCGGGCTTCTCGGTGATGAGCCGCCGGTAGAGCGCAAGCGATTCGTCCACGCCTTCCTGGCGGAACTTCATTTCCTGCTTCACGTTGCCTTGCAGCAGCCGCACGGTGAGCGGCGAATTGGCGGGCGTCGTGAACTGAACGAACGAGAGGAGCATGCCCGCGACGATCAGCCCGGCCGCCACGTAAGCGGGCGCGAAGCGCGCGCCGGCGGTCATCGCCTGTCCGTGCCGTGCGTGGTAGTACGCCTGCACGAGGAGCGCGGCGACGAGCGCCAGCACGAAGCCCACGCCATATACGCCCGCGATCGCGCCGAAACCGGCGAGCGGTCCGTCGACCTGCGCGTAGCCGCTCGAAAGCCACGGAAAACCGGTGAAGACGAGCCCGCGCAGCCACTCGCCGAGCGCCCACGCGCTCGCGAACGCGAATGCGCCGTGCCAGGTCGGGCAGAAGCGCGGTTCCGAATCGGCGCTTTCGCGTGCGTAGCCTTCCTCGTCGTCGAAATGGGCGCGCCCCGCGACGAGCGACCATACGACGCTCGACAACGCAGGATAAATCGCGAGGTAGAGCGAAAAGAGCGCGACGGCAGCGGCCGCGAGCGGCGCGGCCATGCCGCCGTAGAAGTGCATGCTGACGTAGAGCCACCACACGCCCGTCACGAAGTTGCCGAAGCCGAACGCCCAGCCGGTCAGCGCGGCGCCGCGCCAGCCGCGCGTGCGCGACAGCCACGCGAAGAACAGCGTGAAGATGACGAGTTCGAGCCAGCCGCCGTGCGGCGTCGGAGCGAACGACAGCGTGTTGGCTGCGCCGAGAACGGCGGCGACGAGGTAATGCCAGAAGGGGAGCGCCTGCGCACTGTCGGCGTCGGCGCTCTTGCGTTGCCGGGGCAGGATGCGAAACGGGGAATCGGCCATTGATTACACGGTCGGGTCGGCGTAAAGGGATGGCGGCGCGGCGCGCAGGAGACGCGTGCGCCGGTTCAGGGAAAGAGGCGTCGCGGGTTGCAATCCGGGTGTCCGAACGGCCCGCGGCGACTAGCGGCGATCGTCTTCGTCTTCGCGCGAACGGCGTTCCTGCGCGAAACTCGGCGCTCGCCTCACGAGCAGCACGTGGATCTGCCGGGCGTCGCCGCGCAGGATTTCGAACACGAAGTCGTCGATGCGCACCTTCTCGCCGCGGTGCGGCACGCGCCCGAACCGGTGCGTGACAAGCCCGCCGATGGTATCGACCTCCTCGTCGGAGTAGTCGGTGCCGAATTCCTCGTTGAACTGCTCGATGCCGGTGAGCGCGCGCACGCGATACTTTCCGTCCGGCGACGGGATGATGTTGCCGGCTTCCTCGTCGAAGTCGTACTCGTCCTCGATGTCGCCGACGATCTGCTCCAGCACGTCTTCGATGGTAATCAGGCCGGCGACGCCGCCGTATTCGTCGACGACGATCGCAATGTGATTGCGGTTCACCCGAAAGTCGTGCAGCAGCACGTTCAGGCGCTTCGACTCCGGAATGAACACGGCGGGGCGCAGCATGCCGCGCACATCGAATTCCTCTTCGGCGTAGTAGCGCAGCAGGTCCTTCGCGAGCAGCACGCCGATCACGTTGTCGCGGTTGCTTTCGAACACCGGATAGCGCGAGTGCGCCTTGTCGAGCACGAAGGGAATGAATTCGTCGGGGGTTTCAGCGATGTTGATCGCGTCCATCTGGGCGCGCGGGACCATGATGTCGCGGGCGCAGAGATCGGAGACCTGGAAGACGCCTTCGATCATCGAAAGCGAATCGGCGTCGAGAAGATTGCGTTCGTGGGCGTCCTGGAGCACTTCCAGCAGTTCGTCGCGCGATTCGGGTTCGTGCGAGATGAAATCGGTCAGACGCTCGAGAAGCGAGCGTTTTTCCTGCGGTTTGTCGGTGTGTCGTCGACTGGGATAGGCGTCGTTCATATCGGGGCGCCCGGATGCTTCAGGGCGCGAAATAGCGGAAAGTTAAGCATACACCATGGGAAAAGCGCGCCCGGAGGACCGGGCGCACGGAATTTGCGACCATGCTAACTGATAAATACGCAGGAAGTATGTCGGGAAAAATACACCGGCCAGACGGCGGATTGCCGCGCCTAAGTTCATATCAAAGGTGCTATTCCCGCGCCGTGCAGCGCCTGAGCAGCGCTTCGAGCGCGCGGTCCGGCATGCCGCATTCGCGCAGCGCCTCGACGGTGCGGCTCACGTAATCGAAGGTCGTGCCGTAGCGCCCGCTCGCGCAGCCGAGCACGGTGCGCACGACCGGTTCGGCGAGCTTGCCCGTGTAGGACGCCGCCTCGCGGCGCATGACGAACGCGAGCGCCTCGACGCGCCGGCCGTCGGCGAGCGTGCAGGGCAGCCACGCGGGACGGTAGGAGGCCATCGCCATTTCGCGCCGCCACAGCACCTGGAGATGCTCGACGGCGCCTTCGCCCGCGAGCCGGAACGCCATGCCGGTGCACGAGCCGCCGCGATCGAGCGCGAGCACGAGGCCCGGCTGCTCCGGCGTGCCGCGGTTCACCCGCGACCACAAATAGAGCCCGCGATGATAGCCGTGCACTTTGCCGCGCACGGCCTCGACGGTCGGCAGCCCCGGATTCCAGATGAGCGACCCATAGCCGAAGAGCCACAGATCCGACTTCCGGTCCCAGTTCCCCAGCGCCTTTTCACGCGACGCCGCGAGTTCGTCGTCGGTGAGCAGGGGCGTGTCGCCGAGCATCGGCGGGTAGGCCGGATCGGGCGGGGGCACAAGGCGGGGCGTCTCGTCTTTCACGGCGTGTCAGGAGATGGGCACGTAAGGATCGGAAAAGCCGAGCGCCTGCATGATTTCCGTCTCGACGGCTTCCATTTCCTCGGCTTCGCGTTCGTCTTCGTGATCATAGCCCTGGGCGTGCAGCGTGCCGTGGACGATCAGGTGCGCGTAGTGCGCATCGAGCGGCTTGTCCTGCTGCGCCGCCTCCTTCTCCACGACAGGGCAGCAGAGAATCAGGTCGCCCGCGACCGGGTCCTCCTCCGACTCCGCGTAGGCGAAGGTCAGGACGTTCGTCGCGTAGTCTTTCTGGCGGTACGTGCGGTTGAGCGCGCGGCCTTCTTCCTCGTCGACGAAGCGCAGCGTCAGCTCGGCGTCGGCGAGGAGCGCCGCCCTGACCCAGCGCGCGACCGTCGCACGCGGCAGGATCGCCTTGTGCGCGGGGAACGCCTTCGCGGCGGGAAATTGCATCGTCAGCGTGAGTTTGTGCGTGCGTGTCATGGGCAAAACGCCTGGCGGGCGGAGCTTATTCCTGGCGCTGGGCCGCCTTGGCGGCCTCGGCGAGCGCGGCGTCCTTCTGCGCCTGGGCATCGTACGCCTCCACGATGCGCGCGACGAGCGGATGCCGCACCACGTCGGCCGACGTGAAATGCGTGAGCGCGATGCCGCGCACTTCCGAGAGCACGTGCTGCGCCTCGATCAGACCGCTCTTGTGGCCGCGCGGCAGGTCGACCTGCGTGGTGTCGCCCGTCACGACCGCCTTCGAGCCGAAGCCGATGCGCGTGAGGAACATCTTCATCTGCTCGGGCGTGGTGTTCTGCGCCTCGTCGAGGATGATGAACGCGTGGTTCAGCGTGCGGCCGCGCATGTACGCGAGCGGCGCGATCTCGATCATCTGGCGCTCGAACATCTTCGCGGTCTTGTCGAAGCCGAGGAGGTCGTAGAGCGCGTCGTAGAGCGGGCGCAGATACGGATCGACCTTCTGCGCGAGATCGCCCGGCAGGAAGCCGAGCCGCTCGCCCGCCTCGACCGCCGGGCGCGTGAGCACGATGCGCTTGACCTGGTCGCGCTCGAGCGCGTCGACGGCGCACGCCACGGCGAGATACGTCTTGCCCGTGCCGGCCGGCCCGATGCCGAAGGTGAGGTCATGCGCCACGATCTGCCGCAGATATTCGCGCTGCGCCGGCGTGCGGCCGCGCAGGTCGGCGCGACGCGTGTAGAGCTTCGGGCCGTGGTCCTCGGTTTCGTCGAGATCGATCGTGGCGCTCGGCTCGTCGAACGGATGGTCCGGGTCGCCGCGAAAACGCGGGTCGATCTGCTGCTCGTTCTGGCCGTTGCCGTTCGACTCCCTGCTTCTGCGCGTCGCGTGCCGCGCCTCGACGAGCGCGAGCTGGATGTCGTCGACGGAAATCGGGTCGCGCGCGCGGTTGTAGAAGTTTTCGAGCGCCGCGAGCGCCACTTTTGCGCCGCGTCCGCGAATCGAGATCTTGTGGCCGCGGCGCGAGAGCGTCACGTCGAGCGCCTGTTCGATCTGCCGCAGGTTTTCATCGAGCGGGCCGCAGAGGTTGGCGAGCCGCGCGTTGTCGTCGCGCGGAGCGGTGAATTCCAGGTGCTGCTGAGGAGCGGTCTTCAAGGCGAAAGTGTCTGTCCGGTCGGGGGTGCTTTCTGGTGGGTCAGTGGGTCGTGGCCGGCGCCAGGATCAGCGCGCCGCGCAGCGAGTGCGGATACGCGTGGTCGATCTCCACGTCGATCATCTGGCCGATGAGCCGCGCATGCGATTCGACCGGCGCCGGAAAATTCACCACGCGATTGTTCTGCGTGCGTCCGGCGAGTTCGTTCGGATCCTTGCGCGACGGGCCTTCCACAAGAATACGCTGCACCGAGCCGAGCATCGAGTTGCTGATTTTCGCCACGTTCGCCTCGATGGTCGCCTGAAGGTGCTGAAGCCGCTTCAGCTTGACTTCGCGCGGCGTGTCGTCGTGCAGGTTGGCCGCGGGCGTGCCCGGACGCGGGCTGTAGATGAACGAAAAACTCGTGTCGTAGCTCATTTCGTCCACGAGGGCCATCATCTTGGCAAAATCTTCCTCGGTTTCGCCCGGAAAGCCGACGATCATGTCGGTAGACAGCGACAGATCGGTGCGAATCGCCCGCAGCCTGCGAATCACCGACTTGTATTCGAGCACCGTGTAGCCGCGCTTCATCGCCATCAGGATGCGGTCCGAGCCGTGCTGGACGGGCAGATGCAGATGGCTCACGAGCTTCGGCACCTTCGCGTAGGTGTCGATCAGGCGTTGCGTGAATTCCTTCGGATGCGACGTGGTGTAGCGAATGCGCTCGATGCCCGGAACGTCGGCGACATATTCGATGAGCGTGGCGAAGTCCGCGATTTCGTGCGAACCCTGCGTGAGCGGACCGCGGTACGCATTCACGTTCTGACCGAGCAGCGTGACTTCGCGCACGCCCTGGTCGGCAAGGCCGGCGATTTCGGTCAGCACGTCGTCGAGCGGCCGCGACACTTCCTCGCCGCGCGTGTACGGCACGACGCAATAGCTGCAGTACTTGCTGCAGCCTTCCATGATGGACACGAACGCGCTCGGGCCTTCGACGCGCGCGGGCGGCAGATGGTCGAACTTCTCGATTTCCGGAAACGAGATGTCGACCTGCGCGCGGCCGGTCGCGCGGCGCTTGTCGATCATCTCGGGCAGGCGGTGCAGCGTCTGCGGCCCGAAGACGAGATCGACATACGGCGCGCGCGACACGATCGCCGCGCCTTCCTGGCTCGCCACGCAGCCGCCCACGCCGATCAGCAGGTCGGGGTTCGCTTCCTTGAGTTCGCGCACGCGGCCCAGGTCGGAGAAGACCTTTTCCTGCGCCTTTTCGCGCACCGAGCACGTATTGAAGAGAATGACGTCCGCATCTTCCGGCGTGTCCGTCTTGACGAGGCCTTCCGCCGCGCCGAGTACGTCGACCATCTTGTCGGAGTCGTACTCGTTCATCTGGCAGCCAAAGGTCTTTACGTAAACTTTCTTGGTCATGAATTTCGCCGGTCGCAGTGGTTTATCTGGGGGCGCGGTAATTAAGGGGTTTCCAGGGGGCTCAGGGCTGAAAAGAAAGCGCTTCGCAGCCGGCTTTTCATGAAATCCGGCCGCTTTTTGCTGTTCTTTTTGCGCTAATTCAGCCCGTTATTATAGCGCCCGCGCCGAATCCTTATGCCGCCCCTCGGGCGGGTAGGCGAGTTCGCCGAGAAGCTCGCCCGTCGCGCCCGCGAAGCGCTCCACGAGGTAGTCGAGCAGCACCCGCACGCGCGGCGCCATGTAGCGGTTGGCGTGGAACAGCGCGTGTACGGGCGCCTCGTTCGTGCACCAGTCGGCCAGGAGCATCCTGAGCGTGCCGGCGCGCACGTCGGCGGCGATGTCCCAGATCGACTTGTGCGCGATGCCGTGTCCCGCCAGCGCCCAGGCGCGCGCGAGCGCGCCGTCGTTGGTTTCCCACGACCGCTCGACGGGCATCGTGTAGGCGAAGCGCTCGTCGCCGCGCACGAAATTCAGTTCGCTCAACGGTCCCGCGGAGGTCACCAGCACGACGAAGTCGTGGCCGTCGAGGTGACCGGGCCCGGTGGGCTCGCCCTTGCGCGCCAGATAGCCGGGCGAGGCGCACAGCACGCGCCGGTTCGGCGCGAGCGAGCGGGCGGCGAGGCCGCTTTCCGGCGGCATGCCGAAGCGGATCGCGAGATCGATTTCCTCCTGCAGCAGGTTCGACACGGAATCCGACAGCGTCACCGCGAAACTCACCTCCGGATAGCGCGCGTTGAACTCGTCGAGCCAGCCGCGCAGCAGGTAGCGGCCGAAATCCGATGTCGCGGAAATGCGCACCTTGCCGCGCACGAGATTCTGGCCGGCCTGAAGCGCGGCTTCGGCGTCGTCGATGGCCTGCAGCGCGATGCGGCAGTGATGGAGATAGAGGCGGCCTTCGTCGGTGACGCGCAACTGGCGCGTCGTGCGCTCGAAAAGGCGCGCGTGCAGCGCTTTTTCCAGCTTCAGGAGCCGCGCGCTTGCGGCAGCAGGCGACAGCCCGAGCCTGCGCCCCGCCGCCGACAGGCTGCCGAGCGCCGCCGCTTCCACGAACAACCGCATGTCGCCGAGCCGGTCCATCGCTGATATTCAATCCAAATTTGATAATGATTCAAATGCTACGCCAATTATCAAAAGGTAGCTTTGCGCTCAGAATTGCGCAATGCAACATGAGACGCCGCGCCTTCTGGCGACGACGGCTCGCAGACAGGAATGACCAGCCATGCAACTCGATCACGTGACGATCGTGGCGCCCGATTGCGAAGCGATGAAGCAGTTTTTCGTCGATATCGCCGGGATGACCGTGGGCCCGCGGCCGCCGTTCGGCGTCGGCGGCTACTGGCTCTATCTCGGCGGCAGGCCGGTCGTGCACCTGATCGCCGCGGGCGGCGCCTTGCCGGACGAAGGGCGGCCGGGCGCGCGGATCGACCATCTGGCGCTGCGAGTGGATGACGAGGCGCAGTGGACAGCGCTTATCGGGCGGCTTCGGCAGAGCGGCACGCGCTGGCAGCTCGCCGATGTCCCGCTCACCGGCGAGCAGCAACTCTTTGTCCGGCTTGCGCCGGGAGTCGTCGTCGAATTCGTGACGGCGCGTAACTAACCTTCTTGCAGCGGGATTTTCGATGCCCATTCCACTCATTGCGCTCGCCATCAGCGCGTTCGCCATCGGCACGACCGAGTTCGTGATCATGGGCCTTTTGCCCAACGTCGCCCGCGACCTGGCGGTGTCGATTCCTTCCGCGGGCCTGCTCGTGACGGGCTACGCGCTCGGCGTGGCGGTCGGCGCGCCGCTGCTCGCCGTGCTCACGAGCCGCATGCCGCGCAAGCTCGCGCTGCAACTGCTGATGGCGGTGTTCATCGTCGGCAACGTACTGTGCGCGATTGCGCCGAACTACGGGCTTCTGATGTTCGCGCGCGTCGTGACGTCGTTTGCGCACGGCTCGTTCTTCGGCATCGGCGCGGTGGTGGTGGCCTCGCTCGTGCCAGCCGAAAAACGTGCGAGCGCGATTGCGCTGATGTTCACCGGCCTCACGCTTGCCAACGTGCTCGGCGTGCCGTTCGGCACGTTCATCGGCCAGCAGTTCGGCTGGCGCGCGACGTTCTGGATCGTCGCCGCGCTCGGCGTTCTGTCGGCGCTCGGCGTGACGGCGCTGGTTCCGAACCGGCACGACGCCGGCCCGAGCGGACTCGGCCGCGAAGTGCGCGTGCTGAAGGACCCGCAAGTCTGGCTCGCGCTTTCGATGACCGTGCTTGGCTTCGGCGGCGTGTTCGTCGTGTTCACCTACATCGCGCCGATTCTCGAGCAGGTCGGCGGCTTCTCGCCGCATGGCGTGACGCTCGTGCTGGTGCTCTTCGGCGTGGGGCTCACGATCGGCAACATGATCGGCGGAAGGCTCGCGGACCGGGCGCTGATGCCTTCGCTCATGGGCATCCTGATCGCGCTCGCGCTCGTCATGGCCGTGTTCGCGACGACGAGCCACAGCCAGATCGGCACCGTGGTCACGATCTTCTTTTGGGGCATCGCGGCCTTCGCGACCGTGCCGCCGCTGCAGACGCGCGTTGTCGAGAAGGCGAAGGACGCGCCCAATCTCGCCTCGACGCTCAACATCGGCGCGTTCAACGTGGGCAACGCGCTCGGCGCGTGGCTCGGCGGCGCGGTGCTCGCGCATGGCCGTCCGCTCGATACGCTCCCGTGGGTCGCGGCGGCGGTCACGATCGGCGCGCTCGCGGTGACGTGGTACGCGGGACGGCTGGATGCGCGGCAACCGGCGGGCGGCGTGAAACCGGCCGATGCCTGACGTAAGTCGCCGGCCGCGGCGCCGACGCGCCGGGAGGGCTGGCGATTTGTATGATCAGCGGCCGCTGAGCGCTTATCATGTTGGCTTAACGTAATCCGAGCCATCATGATCGACCATCTCATCTGCGACTGCGACGGCGTGCTCGTCGACAGCGAAATCATCGCCGACAGGGTTTTACTGCAAGTGCTCGCGGAGCATTTCCCCGGCATCGATTTCAGGCCGGCCGTGAAGACCGCATTCGGCCAGCAGACCTCGCGCTTTCTCTCCCATCTCGAAACGAAGTTCGACATCACGATGCCCGCGGGCTTCGTCGACGTGATCGAGGCGCGCGTGAGTGCCGAGCTGGCGAAGTCGGTCGGCCCGATCGCGGGCGTGCGCCGCGCGCTGCAGTGCGTGAGCCTGCCTGTCGCGGTGGTGTCGAACAGCCGGATGGAGCGCGTGCGCTCGTCGGTACGGCGCGCCGGGCTCGACGAGATCTGCGGCGCGCGGGTGTTCAGCGCGGAGCAGGTCGCGCGGCCGAAGCCTTTTCCGGACGTCTATCTGTTCGCCGCGAAGAGCCTGGGCGTCGCGCCCGAGCGGTGCCTCGTGGTCGAGGACAGCGTCGCCGGGCTGACGGCCGCCCGCGCCGCCGGGATGATGACCATTGCGTTCGTCGGCGCGAGCCATATCCCGTCGGGCTACGCGCAGGTGCTGCGCGACACGGGCATCACGCGCATCATCGAAACCATGGAGGAGCTGCCCGCGCTCGTCGAGGCGGGCACGCGCGGCGATTTCGGCGACGTGCGTTCTTAGTCGGCCGCCCGTTCCTCAGGCGGCTTCTTCCACCGTCTCGCGCGCGGCTGCCAGCGCCGCGCGGAATTCGGCCAGTTCCGCGATGGTGAGCATCGGCAGGCCGTGCTCCTTCGCGAAACGCTCGACCTGCGCGCCGCGCGTCATCGTGCCGTCGGCGTTCATCAGCTCGCACAGCACGCCGGCCGGCTTCAGCCCAGCCAGAATCGCCAGATCCACCGTGCCTTCGGTGTGTCCGCGCCGCGCGAGCACGCCGCCCGGCATCGCGCGCAACGGGAACACGTGGCCGGGGCGCACGATATCCGACGGCTTCGCGTTGTCCGCGATGGCGGCGCGGATCGTCGTCACGCGGTCCGCGGCGGACACGCCGGTCGTCACGCCCTCGCTCGCCTCGATCGACACGGTGAACGCCGTGCCGTAGCGGCTGCCGTTGGCGGCGGCCATCGGCGGCAGTTCCAGCGCGCGCACTTTGTCGTCCGGCAGGCACAGGCACACGATGCCGCTGCATTCGCGGATCAGGAGCGCCATGGTGGCGTCGGTGAGCTTTTCGGCGGAGACGACCAGATCGGCTTCGTTCTCGCGGTCGTGATCGTCCTGCAGCACGACGGCGCGGCCCGCGCGCATGGCTTCGAGCGCGGCGGCGATGCGCGGCGGAATATCGACGGAGGGGAGCAGGGGGAGATCGGCGAAGGCATCCGCGGCCACGACCGACGGCGCCGGAAAAGACAACTGCTGAAGAGACAGGGACATGTGAAACGCTCTCGCTAGGAAATGGGCGAAAAACGTTTCAGGGCATTGCAAACAGGCAGAACGGCACCCGCGCGGCGTCGCTTTCGGCGGCGTCGTCTGGTCCGGCGCGCGAGGCGCCCATACCGGCGGGATCGGACATGACTATCTGCACATCTTCTTCCATCCGGACTATGACCGTCGGCTCTGGCTTCGCACCAGATCTGCTGACCCCGTGAATACTGCCGCACGGGCGCTCGCGGGCTCGTGAGCGGCCTTTCGGTCCGCACGCACACCGCCGGTGGGGAATTTCGCCCCGCCCTGAAGACGCACTGATTGTCCGCGAATTAAGCGAATAGCGGACTTTTTCAGGATACAACAGCCGCGCAAATCGTGCAGCCCCGCGCGGCCGGTGACTTGTTCAAAAACGACATTTCAACCGGCAGCGTCCGTGCGCCGCGCGTCGCCCGGAACGTGCCAGCGCGGCGGCGTTTCGGCGCTCACCGTCACGCTGAACGCGCGCGCCTCCGTGTTGCCGGGATTGCGCAGCGCGTGCGGCTGGTCGGCGTCGAAGACGATGGCGTCGCCGGTGGCGAGCAACTGCCGCTGGTCGTGCACGTGCACTTCGAGCGTCCCTTCGCTCACGACGAGGTTCACCGTCGTGCCGGGCGCGCGCGTGACGCCCGCTTCGACGTGCAGCGGCGCGATGCGCAGTTCGTGGAACTCGGCGGAGGCGGGCGGCGTGTCCGGATGCAGGGCGCGCGCGGAAAACCGTCCGCCGGAGCGCACGACGCGCGGCGCCTTCTCGGCGGGCAGGTATTCGATGCCGCTCGTCGCGTGGCGCCGCAAGAACGCGGCGACGGACACTTTCAGCGCGCCCGCGATCTTGCACAGCACCTTGATCGACGGCACGCTGCGCGCCGATTCTATCTGCGCGAGCATCGCGCGGGAGACGCCGGACGCGCGCGCGAGCGCATCGAGCGACAGTTGCCGCTCGGCGCGCAGCCGCGCGAGATTCACGCCGACGAGCTGTTCCAGCCCATCGAAGGAATCGGCTCGAGGCGCAGGCTCGCGGCCTTCGGCGACGCCGCCCGGCGCGCGCGCCTCGTACGGCTCGCGCACGAGTTCGAGCGACGAATGTGCCGTTGAATACATGGTGGCCTCCTCGGTACACGGCCCGGCGGGCAGGGCGCCGGATTGCGGAGAGGCAAGACTAGCATCGGCTCCGGGGGGCTCAAACCAAGTTATCGTCACACCGTTATGAGGCGCCGTTTTCTGAGTAAAGCGCCGCAAGAGGACGCGTTGACGGCGGTTCGGGTGTTGTTGCCCGGACCTGGGATGATGTCAGGCCGGCAACCGTTCAGGCGGCGACGTGCCGGCTCGCCATCAAGCGTAAGGCGTCAGGCGTCGGCCCACGCTTTCGCCGCGTTGATCGCCCGCTTCCAGCCGGCGAGGCATGCATCGACCTCGGCCACCGGCATCGACGGCGTGAAGCGGTGCTCCAGCTTCCACTGCTCTTTCAGTTCGCCGATGTCCTTCCAGTAGCCCACCGCGAGCCCCGCCAGATAGGCCGCGCCGAGCGCGGTCGTTTCGGCGACCTGCGGCCGCACGACGTCGACGCCGAGGATGTCGGCCTGGAACTGCATCAGCAGATTGTTCGCGCATGCGCCGCCGTCGACGCGCAGTTCCGCGATCCGGATGCCCGAATCGGCTTCCATCGCCTTCAGCACGTCGAGCGACTGGTAGGCGATCGAGTCGAGCGCCGCCCGCGCGATATGGCTCGATGTCGTGCCGCGCGTCACGCCGAACATCGTGCCGCGCGCCCGCGCGTTCCAGTGCGGTGCGCCGAGCCCGGCGAACGCGGGCACCAGATAGACGCCGTCGCAATGCGGGACGCCGCGCGCGAGCGTCTCGATCTCGCTCGCGCTCCTGATGACGCCGAGACCGTCGCGCAGCCACTGGACCACGGCGCCCGCGATGAAAATGCTGCCTTCGAGCGCGTAGTTGATCTCGCCGCCGATCTGCCAGGCGATGGTCGTGACGAGGTTGTTGCGCGATTCGATCGGCTTCGTGCCGGTATTCATCACGAGGAAGCAGCCGGTGCCGTAGGTGTTCTTCACCATGCCCGACCCGGTGCACATCTGGCCGAAGAGCGCGGCGTGCTGGTCCCCGGCGATGCCGGCGAGCGGAATCTTCGATGCGAACACGGTGGTCTTGGTCGGTCCATAGACCTCCGACGACGCGCGCACTTCCGGCAGCATGCTGCGCGGGATGTCGAGCGCGTCGAGCAGTTCGTCGTCCCATTGCAGCGTGTGGATGTTGAAGATCATCGTGCGTGACGCGTTGGTCACGTCGGTGATGTGCATTTCGTGCCGGGTGAAGTTCCACACGAGCCAGCTGTCCACCGTGCCGAACGCGAGGCGCCCCTGCCGCGCCTTTTCGCGCGCGCCTTCTACGTTGTCGAGGATCCAGCGAATTTTGGTGGCCGAGAAATACGAATCGATCGGCAGACCGGTTTTCGCGCGCACCTTGTCTTCGAGGCCCTGCGCTTTCAGCTGGTCGCAGAATTCGGCGGTGCGGCGGTCCTGCCAGACGATCGCGTTATAGACCGGCTGCCCGGTGTCGCGGTCCCACACGATGGTCGTCTCGCGCTGGTTCGTGATGCCGATCGCGGCAATCGACGTGCCGTTCATCCCCGCGCGCGTGACGGCTTCGGCGGCGACGCCGGCCTGCGTCGACCAGATCTCCTGCGGATCGTGCTCGACCCAGCCGGGGTGCGGATAGATCTGCGGAAACTCCTTTTGCGCCACCGACACCACGTTGCCGTTGCGATCGAACAGCATCGCGCGCGAACTCGTCGTGCCCTGGTCGAGCGCGAGGACGTACTGATCCTGCATTGTCTTCTCCACTGATGTTCTTGTTTCGGGCAGGCGCCTCGTTCGTGCCGTGCTGCCTTCTTCTTTGCTGCCGCTTGCGGTGAGTGTAATCGCGCGCGGGACTGGCGGGCTCAGGCGACCGTGCGCGGCGACGGCGGTGATGGCGGCGATGCCGCCGCGCTGGCGAGCCAGCGATCGATGCGGCGGCTCACGTCGGCGAGCGACGCGGGATCGATGTGCAGACCGAGCTTCGAGCGGCGCCACAGGACGTCTTCGGCGCGCATCGCCCATTCGTGGTCGCGCAGATAGCGCAGTTCGGCCTCATGCAGCCCCGGTGCGAACTCCTCGCCGAGATCCGCGAGCGACCGAGCCGCGCCGACGAGCCGCCCGGCGCGCGTGCCGTACGCCCGGGCGTAGCGAAGGGCGAGCGGAGCGGGAAGCCACGGGTACTGCTGGCCGAAGCGGGCGAGAAAGCGCTCGAAGTTCGCATCCGCGATGTCGCCGCCCGGAAGCGGCTCGCCTTCGGTCCAGGTCCGGGCGTCCGAGCCGAGCGCTTCGGCGAGCTTGTCGACGGCTTCTTCCGCGAGCTTGCGAAAGGTCGTGATCTTGCCGCCGAACACCGACAGCAAAGGCGCTTCGTTTTCGGGGGCGTCGAGTTCGAGCAGGTAGTCGCGCGTCACGGCGGACGCGTTCTCGGCCGTCTCGTCCTCCAGAAGCGGCCGCACGCCCGAATAGGTCCAGCGGACGTCCTGCGGCGCGATGTGCTGCTTGAAGTAGCGATTGATCGAATCGCAGAGGTAGCGGATTTCGTCGGCGCTGCTTTCCACCTTCGACGCATCGCCGCCGTACTCGATGTCGGTCGTGCCGATCAGCGTGTAATCGTGCTCGTACGGAATCGCGAAGATGATCCGCTTGTCGGGATTCTGGAAGATGTAGGCGTGATCGTGCTCGAAGAGGCGCCTCGTCACGATGTGGCTGCCCTTCACGAGCCGCACGCTGCGGCGCGTGCGCGTGCTGCCGAGCGAGCCCTTCAGCAGCTCGCCGACCCACGGTCCGGCGGCGTTCGCAATCGAACAGGCGCGCACGTTGATGGTCGCGCCGCCGGTGTCGGCAAGCGTTGCGTGCCACTCGCCGCCCGCGCGCACGGCGTTCACGAGCCGCGTGCGCGTCTTGATGGTGGCGCCGCGCTCCTGCGCGTCGAGCGCGTTCAGCACGACGAGCCGCGCGTCGTCGACCCAGCCGTCGGAATAGACGAAGCCCCGCCTGATCGAATCGACGAGCGGTGCACCCGCGGGATGGCGGCGCATGTCGATGCCGTGCGAGCCGGGCAGCAGTTCGCGGCGCGCGAGGTGATCATAGAGAAAGAGGCCGGCGCGGATCATCCACGCGGGACGCAGGTTCGGCATGTGCGGCATCACGAAACGCAGCGGCCACATGATGTGCGGCGCCGCGCGCAGCAACACCTCGCGCTCCTGCAACGCCTTGCGCACGAGCTTGAATTCGCCGTATTCGAGATAGCGCAGGCCGCCGTGAATCAGCTTCGTGCTCGACGACGACGTGTGCGCGGCGAGATCGTCCTTCTCGCACAGCAATACAGTGAAGCCACGCCCGGCGGCATCGCGCGCGATTCCCGCTCCGTTGACCCCGCCGCCTACCACGAGCACGTCGTACAGTCTGCCCTGCGTCACGTTGATCGTCTCCTGAACGCCGAAAAAGAAAGTCGACGAACCTAGAATGTTCGAATTCGAAATCTAACGAACATAAACGAAAAAGTAAAGTCGGCCGGACGGGATAGGCGATTTGCACGGAATTTTGGTCGTCTTGCCTATGCCAACCGGCCGAGTGGCACTCTTGGGCGCGCCGGCCGATACTGGCGGAAGTGCAATTCGAACAGGTGGATGCGATGCGAAAGCTGCTTTGTACCGGCGCGCTCGGCGCGATCATGCTCGCGGGCTGCGTGGCGACACCGAGCCTGAGTGGCTCGATGGGCGCGCCGTCGTTCAGCGCGCTACAGGAAATGTGCGGAACGAAGCCCGTCGATTACGGGGCGGACGCGCAGTCCGTGTATTCGACGTTCTTCGACGCGTATGTTGCCTACAAGCGCCACGGGCTGTCGCAGGAGCGCTTCTGCGCGTTCCAGGCGGCGATCGCCGAGCGGCACGGTGCCTACGCGGCCAACCCGAGCCCGCAGACACAAAGCGCGTGGGCAACCTTCTTCCTCGACCAGCGTGCGCAGGCGCTCAGCTGGCGCGCAGCCGTCGACCCGACACTGAGAGCCGGTTGAACTTGACAGGCAGGTGACGAGAAGCGCGGGCGCGGCGGCAGACCGCGCCCGGCGCAGGAGCTACGAGAACCGCTTGAACGCCTTGATCGTAGAGTCACCCGACGGGGTGAGGCGCCATTGTTGACGTCCAGAAGCGAGGTTTTCGAGTTGGACCAGTTGACGTTCGAGCAGGGCGTCGAGTTCTTCTCGCTCCATGTCGACCTGGTTGGGAGCTTCCTGAACCAATAGCAGCGTGGCAAATTCGTGCGGACTCAGCATCTCGTGTTCTCCATGACGATCGAACGGCATAAGTAGCCGGTTTGTGGCCGGCGCTCTGCGCTTCGTAACGTTGCGTGGGGGAACTGCAATAGCCGGGCAGACGCGTTGTTCTTTAGGCTGCGGGTGCCGGGAATCTGGATTGTAGGCAAGTGTCAGACGAGTGCCAAACGTGTACGAAAAATATTGCGTTTGACTTTTTGAGACATCGAAAGCGGTTCGGGCGGCGCGCGAGTTCGTAGAATTTACTTGAGCTTTGTGCGGCAGTGCACACAAGGACGCGGCTCCTGGCGGTGCCGTTGCTCGACCCTTGCGCGTCCCCTACTCGTCCCCTACTCGGCGATGTAGACCTGCGTATTGGCAGCGGTAAGCGCTTCAGCCATTTCTGGCGGCGTGGGGGCGTCGGTGAAGAGTGCGTGGATCTGGTTCAGGTGGCCGAGCCTCACGAGCGCGGGGCGGCCGAACTTCGAGTGGTCGGCCGCAAGAAACACCGTGCGCGCGTGCTGGATGATCGCTTCGGCCACGCGTACTTCACGCGTGTCGAAGTCGCGCAGGGTTCCGTCCGGCTCGATGCTCGACGTGCCGATGATCGCGAAATCGACCTTGAACTGGCGGATGAAGTCGATTGCCAGTTCGCCGACAATGCCCTTGTCCCACGGCCTGACGATGCCGCCCGTCACGAGCACTTCGCAGTCGGGATAGCCGCCCATCATGCTCGCGACGTTCAGATTGTTCGTGATCACGCGCAAGCCGCGGTGCCGGTTCAGCGCGCGCGCCACTTCCTCGGTGGTCGTGCCGAGGTTGATGAAGAGCGATGCCTGGTCGGGGATATGCGAGGCGACGAGGGCGGCGATGCGGCGCTTCTCGTCGTGGAACATGCGCTGCCGCGCCGTGTACGACACGTTCTCCGAGCTCGTCGGCAGGCTCGCGCCGCCGTGGTAGCGGCGAAGCAGGTTCATGTCGGAGAGCCAGTTCACGTCGCGCCGGATGGTTTGCGGGGTGACGTCGAAATGGGCGGCCAGGTCGTCGACTGTCACGAAGCCGTCGCGCTGCACCCATTCGAGCAGTTCCTGCTGTCGTGCGTTCAGCGTGAGGCGGGGGTCTCGTGTCATGGCGATGATTGTGCGAGGGGCGCGCGTCGTTATGGTCGCCCGTATTGTAAGTGTTCGGGCGAGGGGCGCCGCAAGCCGCGACAAGTACCAGTGTGGGAGCTGAAAGGCGTCATGGAGCCGTACAGGTCCATTCGTCCGATCTGGACGGCCGCCGGGGATACGGGAACGTCGACCCGACCGCAGGCCATCTACACAGGCCCATCCGTCTGACCGCAAAGCCGGCCCCCGGCGTTTTACGCACTGCTGACGGCGGCCTGCGTTTGGACAAGCAGGGAACCACCTTCGGCCCCACTTTTTTTGTTTCCGATACGCTGTGATCGTGCCGCCCCGGTCGACACCCGGTCGACAGAAGCCCGCCGCGGTATGAATCGTGCTGCCCCGACGACCGGCCTCAGGAACTGAGGCCGTATTTCTGGAGTCTCTGAGTAGTCTGCAAACTTGTTGCAGGACGGCTAAGATCAAAATCAAG
Organism: Caballeronia glathei; assembly: GCF_000698595.1. Lineage (GTDB taxonomy): Bacteria > Pseudomonadota > Gammaproteobacteria > Burkholderiales > Burkholderiaceae > Caballeronia > Caballeronia glathei. Next base: position 43,341 of record NZ_JFHC01000038.1, read on the forward strand.
CCATCAACACCTTGAAGACGCTGTGGCTGAACCGTCCACGGCTTCACCTGAACCTCGGCCGGGGGTTGGGCCGATGGCGCGTCCAGTACAGCTTGGGAGCGCGATTAATGCACACCGACAGTACCCATGTGATGCCCTGGCGGATCGAGGACGTGGACCTGAGCCGCATCGACCGGCGCAAGGCGGCATCGAATGAGCACCTTCTCCTGCTGTTGTGCGCCTGCTCGTTCATCGAGAGCGGCACGGACCTCTACACGAGCAACCTGAGCAGTTATTTCAACGACGATCCCGAAGTGTCCGCGTGGCTCAACAACGAGTGGGAGCCCGAGGAAATGCAGCACGGCCGCGCGTTGAAGACCTACATCCATCACGTGTGGCCCGAGTTCGACTGGGACACCGCGTTCAGGAATTTCTTCGCCGAATATTCGCTCACCTGTTCGGTGGAGGACTTCGAGAAGAAGCGGGCGCTCGAGATGGTGGCGCGCTGCGTCGTCGAGACGGGCACGGCCACGCTGTACCGGGCGATCAACGAATGTTCCGACGAGCCGGTGCTCAAGCAGATCACCGACAACATCCGGACCGACGAAGTGCGCCACTACAAGCACTTCTTCCGCTATTTCAAGAAGTACAACAGGATCGAGGGCAACGGACGCATGGCGGTGCTGGGCGCGCTGATGCGCCGCGTGCTGGAGCTGAAGAACGAGGATTCGGAGATCGCGCTGCGGCACGTATTCGCGATCCGCTACCCGGAGCGCGTGAAGGACGACGCGTACAACCGCGAGCTGTCGGCGCGCATCAACGCGCTGGTGCGCCGCAACCTGTCCGCCGACATGTGCGTGAAGATGCTGCTCAAGCCGCTCGATTTGCCCGCGCGCATTCAGCCGGGCGTGCTCTATCCGCTCGCGAAGATCACGCAGCACGTCTTCTTCCGCTAAGCTCCTGTCGAATGAACCAATGCTGAAGGCTCGCTGACGCGGGCCTTTCGCTCTTCACGCATCCGAGCGGGAACCGAAATGACCAGTACTCCATCACCCGGCACGCGCGCGCTCGAGCAGATCAGCTTCGACGAATGGCCGCCGGCATTGCGCACGCTCTTCGACGGCACGCTGATCGAGACGAAGGGCGGCTTCACCGCGTCGCTCCTGGCCGTTGACGATGGCGGCCGCGTGCGCACATCGCTTTTGAGCCTGGGCGAACTCTTCGCGCCCGACCCGCGCACGCTGTGCTTCGCTTTGTGGCCGGCGTCGCGGGCGGTGCGGGCGATTTCGTCGACGGGCCGCGCGACGCTCACCTTCGTCTTCGACGAAGCCTTCTTTCAGGTGCAGCTCGAGGCCCGGCGTGTTCCGCTCGACCACGCGCCGCTCGCGTGCTTCGTCGCGACGATCGAGACGGGCGAGCTGCAGCGCGTCGGCTATGCGCGGCTGACGGGCGGGATCGGTTTCGAACTGGAGGATGGCGAGACCGTCATGGCGCGCTGGCGCGCGCAGGTCGAAATGCTGAAGCGGGCGGCGAGCGCCGCCGCCTGAGAAGACTGCCTTCACGTTCGCGCGCATCGATACGCGCGAGCGTGTGAAGGTGAGCGGCCGGACGCTCCGTCAGAAAGACGTCGCGTGACCGTTCATGCGAGCGCGCTTATCGCCCGCGCTGCCCCGAGCGCGGCGTATCGCGGCGGCCCGAACCGCCATCGCCCCGCGGCTTGCCGCCAAGCAGCGCACCCGGGCCCGGCGCGTTGCGCTGCCCGCCCGCGTGCGGGGGACGCGGTGCATCGGGCTTGCGAGCGGCCGTCGTCGAATTGCCGTTCGGTTTCGCCGACGCGGGCTTTTGCGCGCGCGAATCGCGCGAGCCGTTGCTCTGGCCGCCGCCCGCAGGCTTGCCGCCGTTCGGCGTACCGCCATCGCGCCGCGGCGCGCCCTGGCCCTGACGCGGCGAGCGCTGGCCGCCGCCGCCGCCCTGGCTGCGTCGCTGGATCGGCTCGGGCTTCGCGTTCGGGTCCGGCTCGAAGCCCGCGATGATTTCCTGCGGAATCGGCCGCTTGATGAGGCGCTCGATGTCCTTCAGCAACTGATGCTCGTCCACGCACACGAGCGACACCGCTTCGCCCGTCGCGCCCGCGCGGCCCGTGCGGCCGATGCGGTGCACGTAATCTTCCGGCACGTTGGGCAGATCGAAGTTGACGACGTGCGGCAACTGGTCGATATCGATACCGCGCGCAGCGATATCGGTGGCGACGAGCACCTGCAGCGTCTGATCCTTGAACTCGGCGAGCGCCCGCGTGCGCGCGGACTGGCTCTTGTTGCCGTGAATCGCGAGCGCGCTGATGCCGTCCTTGCCGAGCTGCTCGGCAAGACGGTTCGCGCCGTGCTTCGTGCGCGTGAAGACGAGCACCTGAAACCAGTTGTTCTGCTTGATCAGATGCGTGAGCAGCTCGCGTTTCTTGTCGCGGTCGACGGGATAGATCTTTTGTTCGATGCGCTCGGCCGTCGTGTTGCGCCGCGCGACTTCGATCAGCGCCGGCGAGTCGAGCAGGCCGTCGGCTAGCGTCTTGATCTCGTCGGAGAAGGTGGCCGAGAAGAGCAGGTTCTGGCGCTTCGGCGGCAGCTTCGCGAGCACGCGCTTGATGTCGTGGATGAAGCCCATGTCGAGCATGCGGTCCGCTTCGTCGAGCACGAGGATTTCGAGACGCGAGACGTCGATGGTCTTCTGCTGCATGTGATCGAGCAGGCGCCCGGGCGTCGCCACGACGATGTCGACGCCGCGCTTTAGCGCATCGATCTGCGGATTGATGCCGACGCCGCCGAACATCACGGTCGACTTGAGCTTCATGTACTTGCCGTACGCCCGCACGCTTTCCTCGACCTGGGCGGCCAGTTCGCGCGTGGGCGTGAGGATCAGCGCGCGCACGTGGCGCTTCGCGCCCGCGGCGGGCGGCGACATCTGCGAGAGGCGCTGCAGGATCGGCAGCGTGAAGCCGGCGGTCTTGCCCGTGCCGGTCTGCGCGCCGGCGAGCAGGTCGCCGCCGTTCAGGACGGCAGGAATAGCCTGGAGCTGGATCGGCGTGGGGCTGGTGTAACCGAGTTCGTTGACTGCGCGCAGCAGGGGTTCGGAAAGTCCGAGGGAATCAAAAGACATAGATTGTTTGCACATTCGGTATGACGACCGGCGCTGTCGCTTCGGGCCAGGAACGCGGTAAGGCGGTCCGCCGCTGAGCGCGCGTACGACGATCGAAGAAATCGGGCGGCACGGCGTTCGATGCATTCATCGAGCGCCCGAACGATGCCGCGAAGATCGACGCGCTATCAAGACACGTCGACTGGCGTTAAGTTGCATCTGAAACGCCGTGATGCGTTTCGTGTCAGGCCTCAGGCGTCGCTCACGCCTTACGCGACGTATCGCGCCACGCTGACAAACTGACACAGGCTGCCTGCCAGCACGAACAGGTGCCAGATGCCATGGCCGTGCCGGATGCGCTCGTCGTTGATGAAAAAATAGATACCGGCGCTGTAGATCACGCCGCCCGCCACCAGCCACGCAGTGCCTGCGGGCGGCAGCGCCGAAACGAGCGGATGGACGGCTACGAGCGCGAGCCAGCCCATCAACACGTAAAGCACCATCGAAACGCTGCGGGTTCGGCGCCCGAGCGTGAGTTCCTGCACGATGCCGAGAGCGGCGAGCCCCCAGCTTACGCCAAACAGCGACCAGCCCCACGGACCGCGCAACGTCACGAGCGTGAACGGGGTGTAGCTGCCTGCGATCAGCAGGTAGATTGCCGAATGATCGCATTTTTGCAGTATCGCCTTGACGCGAGGGTTGCGCGTCCAGTGATACAGGGTGGAGATGGCATACAGCACGAACAGCATCGCACCGTAGACGGCGAAGCTCACGACCTTGTAGGGATCGCCTTCGAGCGCGGCCATCGTGACGAGCGCCGCCAGTCCCGCCACCGACAGCACCGTGCCGATCAGGTGACTGATGCTGTTGAAACGCTCACCAAAATGCATCCGCTTCCTCGCTGGGGCATCCGCGAAACGTCTGCGCATAGGCCGCCCGTTCTGCCGCATACAAAAAACAAGGGGCGCGGCCCCCACTTCGAAGGCTGCGCCCCAGTGCCTATTGTACGCTGTCGCACGCGATCAGCGACGGAACTCAGTCAAGCGGTGCCGAACGCAGGTTGCTGACCTGCTGCGGCGACACCGGCGTGCCGTGGTTGCCCCAGGACATACGGATGTATGTCACGACCGCGGCCACTTCCGTATCCGACAGTGACTGCGCGAATGGCGGCATGCCGTGCGGCATCGGATTGCCGCCTGTGCTCGGCGGGTAGCCGCCATTCAGCGTCATGCGGATTGGATTGACGGCCGACTGCATCTGGATCGACTGGTTGTTGGCGAGCGGCGGGTAGGCGGGCGGCTTGCCCAGACCATTTTCCGCGTGGCACTTCGCGCAATTTTCCGTGTAGACCTTCTTGCCCATCGTCAGCAGTTCGGAACCGAATTTCTCCGACGTCTCCAGCTGGATCGTTTCCGGCGCTTCCTTCTTCTGCGGAATCGACTTGAGATACGTCGACATCGCGTTGATGTCCTCGTCGGTCATGTACTGCAGGCTGTTGTGGACCACTTCCGCCATCGGACCGAACACCGCGCCGCGCTGCGACACGCCGGTCTTCAGCAGGTCGTTGATGTCCTTGATGTCCCAGTCGCCGAGGCCGGCTTCCTTGTTCGACGTGAGCGACGGCGCATACCAGTTCTGCAGCGGAATCAGGCCGCCGGCGAACGCCGCCGAGCTGACCGGGCCGCCCATCAGGTTGATCGACGTGTGGCACATCGCGCAGTGGCCGAGCCCTTCGACCAGATACGCGCCGCGGTTCCACTCGACCGACTTGGTCGGGTCAGCCTTGTATTCGCCTTCGGTGAAGAAGAGCGTACGCCAGCCGATCAGCAGGTTGCGGTTGTTGAACGGGAAGCGCAGTTCATGCGGACGGCTCGGCACGGCAACCGGCGGCACCGAGCGCAGGTAGGCGTAGATCGCGTCCGAGTCGGCGCGCGTGACCTTCGTGTAGCTCGTGAACGGGAAGCCCGGATAGAGCAGGCTGCCGTCCTTCGAACGGCCGGTATGCATCGCGCGGTAGAAGTCGTCCGACGTCCACTTGCCGATGCCGTACTGGTCATCGGGCGTGATGTTCGGCGTGAACATCGTGCCGAAGGGCGTTGCCATCGGCAGGCCGCCCGCGAATTCCTTGCCGCCGCGCACCGTGTGGCACGCGATACAGTCGCCGGCGCGGGCGAGATATTCGCCTTGCTTCACGAGCGCGGCCTTGTCGGCTGGCGTAGCGGCGATCGCGCCGCCCGAATGGAGGTTGTCGCCGCCCGACCAGAGGACGGCGCCGGCTGCGACGGCTGCCACGACGACAGCCGAAAGTGCGAACAGGGACTTGCGTTTCATTTTGTTGTCGCTCCTCGCGCCTTATTGCGGTTCGCTGCCGCACTTGAGCGGCATCTTCAACGAGCCAGCGGGCGCGGGCACCGGGTTGGCAGGTGCGGTTTGCGTCGAGAGCCATGCGGCGACGGCGGTGACGTCGTCGTCGGTCAGGCGCGTGGCGATCTGCTGCATGCAGTCAGGCGCTTTGGCGTGACGCGTGCCCGAGCGCCATGCGCCAACCTGCGCGCTGATGTAGTCCGAGTGCAGGCCGACGAGACCCGGGATGGCCGGCTGCATGCCGGTCAGCGCCTTGCCGTGACAGGCGGCGCAGGCCGGAACGTTCTTCGACGGATCACCGTTCAGCACGATCTGCTGGCCGCGGGCGAGGGTGGCCGGCGACACGTTGCTCTTCGCGGGCGGCGGATACGGCGGACGCTGCTGCGAAAAGTACTCGGCGATCTTGTGCAGATAGTCGTCCGAGAGATACGTGACGAGGTAATTCATCGGGGGGTACTTGCGGCGGCCTTCGCGGAAATTCTCGAGCTGGTTGTACAAGTACTCGACAGGCTTGCCGGCAAGACGCGGGAAATAGTCGTTGTCCGTGCCTTCGCCGTGAACGCCGTGGCACGCGGTACAACCCTGCACGCGTGCTGCCATGGTGTCCGGGGCGATCGGCTGGGTTTGCGCCTGCGCGGCGCTGAAAACGCCGGCGCTGCCAATCAGTGCCAGGCCGAGCAGCGGGGCGAGCAGCGGACGGAAAATGCGTCTTGAAGACACGCGAGACTCCATGAAATTCGGGGACCTGCCGAGCTTCGTTCGGCTCGGTGCGAAGGTGGCGAACCACAGCCACAGCGGCTCGATGAGCCTCTGATGCGACGCGGCATTCTATCATCGTTGCCTGATGATGACTATTTGGGCTTGGCCTTTCTGGCCGGGCGTTGCGGCGAATCCGCGACAATTTGCCACGCGACTTGGTGTCTCTTCGGAAAAGCGTCGGTGAACTTCTCGTCCGTTGAGCATTCCCGTTGCCCGGGCTGCAAAAGTATCAAGGCGTTTCAATACGTGCGCGCCACGCGCTCATTCGACTAGACTGCGCGGACTGCGCCTTGTCGCCGAACGTTTCCCTTAACTGCTCCCTATCGATCTTTCGTCCCTTCATAGCCTCGTCCCCGTGCCTTTCTCGATCATGCCTGTCCTGTCTTCGCTTTTCGTTCGCGCACGCCCTGTGTCCGGAGCGTGTTCATGAACACCGATCCCCTCTGGATCGCTCAAGTCGCGCTCGCCGCGTTCGCCGACATCGCGTTCGCCTGCACGCTCGGTGCCGTGCTGATGAGCGGCTGGCTGTCGAAGGAAAAGGCGTACGCCACCATCTCGCCGGCGCGCATGGGCTGGACGCGCGCGCGGCGCACCGCGCTCGGCGGCGCACTTGCGCTCGCGCTCGCCAATCTCGTGCTGCTTTGGCTCCAGGCGGCGTCGATGAGCGGTGCGCCGCTCGTGGACGCCGGCGCATCGGTGTGGGCCGTCGCCACGACGACGCACGCGGGCATCGGCTGGACGATCGCTCTTGCTGGCAGCGTGCTGCTCGTGCTCGCGACGGCATCGGGCGGCCCCATGAGCACCGCACGGCTCGCCGCGGCCGCGCTCGCCGCGATCGTTGCGGCGGCGGGCAAGGCGTCGGTCGGCCATGCGGCCGACGCCGGCGCGTTCTCCGCCGCCGAGGTCGTGCAGACCGTGCATCTGCTCGCGACGGCCGTCTGGGGCGGCGTCGTGATCGCGGGTGCGTTCGCGGTGCTGCCGGCGCTCGGGACGTCGCTTGCGCGCGCGTTCCTGATTCGCATCGCGCAACGGATGTCGGCGGTGGCGGTCGTCGCGGTGATCCTCGTGCTCGCGACGGGCATCTTCAACGCGCTGCGCGGGCTCGGCGGCGCGGCCGGCGTGCTGGAAGAAAGCGCGTGGGGGCAGGTGCTGATCGTGAAGGCCGTGCTCGTCGTGACCGCGCTGATCTTCGGCGCGCTGAACCGCTGGTCGGCGCTGCCGCGCCTCAAGCGCACGGCGGCGACCGTCGATGCCCACACGGTGACGGGCGTGATGCGTGTCGAGGCGCTGGTGATGATGGCCGTGTTCGTTGCCGCGGCAGTGCTGTCGCACAGCGTGCCGGGGTTCGCGCTGGCTGGATAAGGGAACAGGCGGTCGCGCGATCGATGCGGGCCGTTGCCTCCCGGCTTGCCGCGCGTCCTACTCGTAGCCCAGCCGGTGACTGACGATCGGCGCGCAGAACAGCGCGAGCGCGCAACCGGCCGCCTTGCCTTCCAGTACGACGAGCGCCTGGTGCGAGACCGGAAACGAGCCGAACAGGCCAACCAGTTCGGGCACGCAGAACACGACGGCCGCGCCGATGAACGAGCGCGTCACGATGGAGATGCGCCAGCCCCGCTGCACGGCCACCGCCGCGCCGATCACGCGCAGCACGCCAAACAGGACAAGCGCGCCGGCGGCGATCTGCGCGCGGACATATTCGTCTGGAAGTGAGTGAAACATGCAGGTCTCGCAGGCGGTTTGCAAAGTCATGCAAGCGTATTCGCAAGAGCCGGGCCGGTATGTTCGCGAAGGCCCAAAGCCTGCCCGCAGGGCCGCCGCGCGGCTCGCCGGGCGCAGGCAATGTACCATGGCCGCGCGTCCGGCGGGCGTCACCGGCGGGCGCTCACCCGCCGTACACCGCGCCGCTCACTCGCCGTTCACTGGCCGTACACCGCGCGGATCACCATTCCGCGACGCTGCCGTCCGCATGACGCCACACCGGATTGCGCCACCGGTGGCCGACCTTCGCCATCTCGCGCACCTTCTCCTCGTTCACTTCGATGCCGAGTCCCGGTCCTTGCGGAATCGCGACCATGCCGTCGTCGTACTTGAAGACTTCCGGATTGCGGATGTAGTCGAGCAGGTCGTTGCCCTTGTTGTAGTGGATGCCGAGGCTCTGCTCCTGGATGAACGCGTTGTAGCTGACCGCATCGATCTGCAGGCAGGTCGCGAGCGCGATCGGGCCGAGCGGGCAATGCAGCGCGAGCGCGACGTCGTAGGCTTCCGCCATCGACGCGATCTTGCGGCACTCCGTGATCCCGCCAGCGTGCGACGCGTCCGGCTGGATGATGTCCACGTAGCCGCCCGCGAGGATGTGCTTGAAGTCCCAGCGCGAGTAGAGGCGCTCGCCGAGCGCGATCGGCGTGCTCGTCTGGTTCACGATGTCGCGCAGCGCCTCGACGTTTTCCGACAGCACCGGCTCTTCGATGAACATCAGCTTGAACGGGTCGAGTTCCTTCGCCAGCACCTTCGCCATCGGCTTGTGCACGCGGCCGTGGAAGTCCACGCCGATGCCCACGTTCGGGCCGACCGCCTCGCGCACGGCGCGCACGTTGTCGATCACGGCCTGGACCCGGTCGAAGGTATCGATGATCTGAAGCTCTTCCGAGCCGTTCATCTTCACGGCCTTGAAGCCGCGCTCGACGACCGCGCACGCGTTGTTCGCCACATCGCTCGGCCGGTCGCCGCCGATCCACGAATACACCTTGATCCGCTCGCGCACCTGGCCGCCGAGCAGCGCGTGAACCGGCGCGCCGTGATGCTTGCCCTTGATATCCCACAGCGCCTGATCGACGCCGGCGATCGCGCTCATGCCGATCGGCCCGCCGCGGTAGAAGCCCGCGCGATACATGACCTGCCAGTGATCCTCGATCAGGAGCGGATCCTTTCCGATCAGATAGTCCGACAGTTCCTCGACCGCGGCCGCCACCGTATGCGCGCGTCCTTCCACGACCGGCTCACCCCAGCCGACGATGCCTTCGTCGGTCTCGATCTTGAGGAAGCACCAGCGCGGCGGGACGATGAAGGTTTCCAGTTTGGTGATTTTCATGTGATGCGTCTCCTGAGAGGGATTCACATGCTATCAAAAAAACGCGCTGTAGTCGTATTAATAGTATTATTCGACGAAAACCCGCGCCGGACATGACGGCGCCGCATACCCTATAGAGCGAAGGAGGGCGTCATCCAGCACGATCTGCATGGACGCGTCGCGTTTGAACTCGGCACGGCGATCCTGCGCGGCGACTTCGCGCCCGACTCGACGCTGCCTCGCGAAGCCGAATTGATCGAGCGCTTCGGCGTGAGCCGCACGGTGCTGCGCGAGGCGATGCGCACGCTGACATCGAAAGGGCTGATCGAATCGCGGCCGAAGGTCGGCACGCGCGTGCGTACGCGCAGCGCGTGGAATCTGCTCGACGTCGACGTGCTCGAATGGTATTCGCGCGTCGCGTCGCCGCTTCAGTTCGCGCTCAAGCTTCAGGAGATGCGCGAGATGATCGAGCCGTACGCCGCCGCGCTGGCCGCGGCGAATCACGACGAAGCCGCGCTTGCACCGCTCGCAGCGGCGCACCGGGCGATGGTCGAGGCGCGCAACGTCGACGAATGGGTGCGCGCCGACCTGCGGTTTCATCTGAGCGTGCTCGCCGCTTGCAGCAATGAGCTGCTGATTCCGCTCGGCACGCTGATCGAGCGCACGCTGGAGGCGCAGTTGCGGCTGAATGCGAAGCGTGCCGATGTGTTCAATGCAGCGCTTGCCGAGCACACGGCCGTGTTCGATGCGATCGTCGCGCGCGATCGCGACAGCGCCCGCCGCGCAATGGCGGGTCTTCTGGGCGTGACGCGCGAACGAATCGAAGGATGAGCTACGGCGCATTCATGCGCATTCACGCGCATTCAAGGCTCGCTCATAGCGCGTTGAGCGGAATCTTCAGATAAGTGGTGCCGTTGACGGCCGCGTCAGGGAACTTGCCCGCGCGAATGTTCACCTGGATCGCGGGCAGGATCAGCGTGGGCATGCCGAGCGTCGCATCGCGCGCCTCGCGCATTGCCACGAATTCGTCTTCCGATTTGCCCGCGCCCACGTGGATGTTGTAGAGGCGCTGCGCTTCGACGCTCGTTTCCCACTGCGGGTCGCGCGTGGCGGGCGGATAGTCGTGACAGACGAAAAGGCGCGTGTCGCCGGGAAGCGCGAGCAGGCGCTGGATCGACCGATACAGCGTGCGCGCGTCGCCGCCGGGGAAATCGCAGCGCGCCGTGCCGACGTCCGGCAAAAAGAGCGTATCGCCGACGAACACCGCATTGCCGATGCAATACGCCATGTCGGCGGGCGTGTGGCCCGGCACGTACATCGCCGACGCTTCCAGCGCGCCGATCCGGAATTGCTCGCCGTCGCGGAACAGGTGGTCGAACTGCGAGCCGTCGAGCTGGAACTCCGGCTCGAGGTCGAAGATCTTCTTGAACACACCCTGCACGGTACGGATCGATTCGCCGATCGCGATCCTGCCACCCAGTTCGCGCTTCAGGTAAGGCGCCGCCGACAGATGGTCGGCATGCGCATGCGTCTCGAGAATCCACTCGACGGATAGCCGCTGCTCGCGGATGAACGCGATCACGGCGCCGGCGGAACGTGTGGAAGTGCGCGCGGCGTTCGGATCGTAGTCGAGCACGGAGTCGACGATCGCGCAGGGCGCGCCGGGCTCGTCGTACGCGACGTAGGTCATCGTGCCGGTGTTGATGTCGAAGAAGGGCTGAACGATGGGGTGCACGAGTGGTCTCCCGCGAAGCCGCTTCGGCTTCTCAGGTAACAGTATGCCTGCCGCCGCGGCGTTTGCGCAGGTACGCGGCGCGGCGCTTCGAGGCGTTCGCGGGCGGCGTCGGCGCGATCGCGATAGAGTGCGAGCTTGCGCCGCCTTCGTTCGCAATCTGCCGGGGGCGCCTTCGAACTGGCCATGATGTCTTCATTTCAGCCGCCCTGCGCCTTGCAGGTCGCGAATTGCCGCATGAGCGATCTTCCAGCCGTCCCCACCTTCGCCGCCGATCAGCTGTTCGGCCTGCCGCCGCCGCGCTTTCTCGCGATCGCCGACGGCACCCGCGTGCCGTATGCAAGTACCGGCGAAGGCGAGCCGGTCGTTTTCATCCACGGCTCGCTCTGCGACTTTCGCTACTGGAAGCCGCAGCTCGGGTCCCTGTCGGCGGGCTTCTGCTGCATCGCGCCGAGCCTTTCGCACTATTGGCCGGCGGTGTCGGCGAAGGCGTTCGGCTGGCGCGAGCATGTCGAAGAAATGGCGGCCTTCATCGGCGCGCTCGGGCTCGGGCCCGTGCATGTCGTCGGGCATTCGCGCGGCGGATGCATCGCGTTTCAGCTCGCGGTGCGCCATCCGGGGCAGGTGAAATCGCTGGTGCTCGCCGACCCGGGCGGACCCGTCGAGCGCGATGCCTCTCGCAAACGCGCGCCGCCCACGCTGCCCGCCCACGTGAACGCATTGCGCGCCCGCGCGGCCGAGCTGATCGAGCGGGGCGAGGTGGACGCCGGACTCGAGCTTTTCGTCGATTCGGTCAGCCGGCCGGGTTACTGGGCGCGAAGCCCGCGCGAGATACGCATGATGTCGACCGATAACGCGCAGACGCTCGCGCTGCAGGTTCGCGATCCGCTGCCCGCGTACGACGCGCAAAGCGCCGCGCGGGTGAGATGCCCGACGCTTCTCATCGACGGCGAGAAAAGTCCCGGCATGTTCCGCGACGCGGCGACGGCGCTCGAACGGTGGATCGACGGCGCGCGCAGGATGACGATCGAAGGCGCGTCGCATGGCATGAACGTGACGCATGCGGCGCGGTTCAACCGGGCGGTGGCGGCAGCCGTTGCGGCCGGCTGAATTTGCGTGGCATCGGCTTTCGAGACTCGCGCTTCGCTGCAACGGGCGCGGGCGTGTCATGCGGCAGCGCGGCGCGAATCTCTTCGTGGCCGCACGCGCCCCCGCACATGAATGACGACGCCTAGCTCTCGTCCGGCGGGGAGGCGTCGCGCTCGGGCGCGTCGACACGCTTGGCCGGGCGTTCCTCTCCGTGCCACGTCACCGGCTGCTTCGCGCGTTCATCGACGCTCATGCGCAGCACATCCGGCCGTGCATAGTGCCCGACCGGGTCGAAGTCGAACTTCGCGCGCACGATGTCGTTCATGTCGAGATCGGCGACGAGCACCGCTTCGCCATCGAAAGAGGGTGCCGCGAGAAATTCCCCCATCGGACTCACGATGCAACTGCCGCCCCGGCAGACCACTTCCGTCTCCGGCATGTCCCGAAACGCCGGATAGTCGGCCGGATAGTCGCTGCGACGTGCGAACTGGTTGCAGGACAGCACGAAGCAGCGGCCTTCCAGCGCGATGTGCTGCATGCTCGCGAGCCAGCCGTCGCGTGGATCGGCGGTCGGCGCGCAGTAGATCTCCACGCCCTTGCCGTACAGCGCCGTGCGATAGAGCGGCATGTAGTTTTCCCAGCAGATCGCGGTGCCGAGCCGGCCGAGCGGGGTCGGGACGACGGGGATCGTCGAGCCGTCGCCGAATCCCCACACGAGCCGCTCCGCGCCCGTCGGCATCAGCTTGCGGTGCTTGCCGAGGAGCGCGCCGTCGGGCGAGAACATCAGCGCCGTGCAGTACAGCGTGCCGCCTTCGCGCTCGATCACGCCGATCACGAGATGAAGCGCCGTCTCGCGGGCGATGTCGCCGAGCGTGTGCACGGCCGGCCCCGGCACGTCGATCGACGATGCCCAGTAGCGCCGGTACCACTCGCGCCCTTCCTTGCCGCGCGATCCTATGACCGTGAAAAAGTCCATGCCGCGCGGATACGCCGACACGAACGCCTCCGGAAAGAGCGCCAGTTGCGCACCGGACCCGGCCGCCTCGCGCGCGAAGCGGCGCACCTTCGCGAGCGTGCGTTCCAGATCGAACGCGACGGGCGCGGCCTGCACGACCGCGACGCGCACGCGCCCGGCGGGGTCTGTCGTCTGATTCATGGGTTTCTCCTCGAAAGTCATGCGTCGTTGATGTCGCAGCCGTTCGTCTCGCGCACGAAGATCAGTCCGACCACGAAGCCGGCGGCCGCGATCACGACCGGATACCACAGCCCGAAATACATGTCGCCCGTGGCGGTGACGAGGCTGAACGAGATGGTCGGCAGCAACCCGCCGATCCAGCCGACCCCCACGTGGTACGGCACCGACAGCGCGGTGTAGCGGATGCGCGTCGGGAACATCTCGACGAGCGCGGCCGCGAGCGGGCTGTAGACCATCGTCACGAGGCCGATCAGCAGCGTGAGCAGCAGGAACGCCACGGGATAGTCGATCCGCGCGGGGTCAGCGTGCGCCGGGTAGCGGGCGGCGTCGAGCGCGGCCTTCATGCGCGCAGCGTCGAAACCTTCGATACGCGTCGCGCCGATCGTTACCGACGCCGGTTCGCCCGCGGCAAGCGGCACATTCGTGTACGACACGCCCGCCTTCGCGAGGAGCGCCTTCGCCCTGTCGCAATCGCTCACGTTCTTGCGCTGGCCGAGCGGGTCGAACTGGAGGCTGCAGGTGCCGGGATCGGCGGCCACGGTGACAGGGTACGCCCGCGCCGCGGTTTCGATGCCGGGGTTGATCGCATGCGTGAGGCCCTTGAAGAGCGGGATGATCGAAAGCGCGGCGACGAGCATGCCCGCCAGCATCACGGGCTTGCGTCCGATCCGGTCGGACAGCGCGCCGAACACGATGAAGAGCGGGCTGCCGGCGAGGAGCGCCGCCCCGAGCAGGAGGTTGGCCGTCGTCGGGTCGACGCGCAGCGACTGAGTCATGAAATAGAGCACGTAGAACTGGCCGGTGTACCACACGACCGTCATGCCGGCGATCATGCCGAAGAGCGCGACGAGCAGCTTCGCGAGGTTGCGGCGCTCGCAGAACACCTCGCGCAGCGGCGCCTTCGACAGCCTGCCTTCGGCCTTCATGCGGGCGAACGCGGGCGATTCGTGCATCGACAGGCGGATCCACATCGATACCGCCAGCATGCCGATCGACACCCAGAACGGGATGCGCCATCCCCAGGTTTCGAATGCGTCGCCGGTGAGCACGCGGCTGCCGAGGATCACGCCGAGCGAGAGCAGGAGGCCGATGGTGGCCGTGGTCTGGATCCAGCTCGTGTAGTAGCCGCGCCGCGACGCCGGCGCGTGCTCCGCGACGTACACCGCCGCGCCGCCGTACTCGCCGCCGAGCGCGAGGCCTTGCAGCAGGCGCGCGGTGACGAGCAGGATCGGCGCGGCGATGCCGATCGACGCATAGTTCGGCAGCACGCCGACTGCGAGCGTCGAGAGGCCCATGAGCAGCATCGTCGCGAGGAACGTGTGCTTGCGGCCGATCATGTCGCCGAGGCGGCCGAAGAACACGGCGCCGAACGGCCGCACGATGAAGCCCGCGGCGAAGGCGAGCAGAGCGAGCACGAACCCCGTGGTTTCGTCGACGCCCGCGAAGAACTGGCGCGAAATGGTGACCGCGAGCGAGCCGTACAGATAGAAGTCGTACCACTCGAAAATCGTGCCGAGCGACGACGCCAGAATGACCTTGCGGTCGTCGGCGGAGATGCTTTCGCGCGCCGGCGTGGCGGATGAGGTGTGCAGGTCCATGCGGACGGTCTCCTTGATTATGCGCAGCATCGCCGGAGAGACCCGGCGGTGACGGCATCATTAGGAGCGCCCGCGAGCGCGTCAACGACAAACGGTCCGATGTCAAAAATTGCGTCTAACTTGCTGATATTTAAATGGTTTTTCGTATTATGGGGCCGTACAAAACAGCAGAAAAAAATGATGGCTTCGCTAAACCAGACGCTGGAACACGCGCTCGGGCAGGTCGGTATCGATGGCAACCGGGCGCGCTTTTATCTCGCCGCGCTCGAACTCGGCGAGGCGACGATCGCCGCGGTTTCGCATCACGCGGGCATCGGCCGCACGAACGCTTATGAAGTGCTCGAGCGCCTGATCGCCGACGGGTTGATCTCGCGCATTCAGCGCGGCGCGAAGGTGTTCGTGCAGGCGCAGGATCCGTTCGTGATCCTGAGACGGATCGAGGAGCAGCGGCGGCTCGCGGCCGAACTGCTGCCGCAGTTGCGCTCGCTGCATAACCGGGCGGGCAGCAAGCCCCGGGTGCGCTATTTCGAGGGCGCGGAGGGCATCAAGGAGGTGCTGCGCGACACGCTCTCGTGCAGGAGCGGCGAGCTGCGCGGCATTCTCGCGATGGCCGAGCTGCTGGAGACGCCGGGCGTCGATGTGATGAACAAGCACATCCGCGCGCGGATCCGGGCGGGGCTCGATTTGCGCGTGATCCGTTCGGCAAGCCGGGAAACCGATCGAATCTGGCCGGCGTCGCGCTCGGAGCGGCGCGAACTGCGCTATGCGCCCGCCGGGCTGGATCTGGGCATGACGTCGTATATCTATGACGACAAGGTGGCGTTCATCTCGTCGCGTCGCGAGCATTTCGCGCTCTGTGTGCAGAGCGAGGAGTTCGCCGCGTTTCAGACGGCGATGTTCGAGGGGCTCTGGATGGGGTCGTCGGAGGGGGAGGGGCGATGAGGTGGAGGCGCTTCGTTTGCTTGGCGCTTGCGCAAAGGGAAAAGCCGCTGACCCTTGCAGGACAGCGGCTTTTTCTTGATGGTGGCGGCGAGTCGGAGGGCTGACAGGTGTCACGGTTTTTCCGTGCCGCTGGGCGTATCACGCTCACCACCACACGGAAGTCCGCGCTTTCGCCAAACGGTCCTGCTACCTGGATGAGTCCAGGCAATACTTGAGCAGGCTAATCACGCGATCTTAGACATCGATGCGTTTATTCTTCGCATGTTCTGCGGCGCTTGTTTGTTGGGTCGTCGACATAGACGCGTCTACACTAAAGACATCTTTAGTGAATGCACCTTAAATTCTTCACCGCTGATTCTAGGTGCCCCAGCGACCAAACTCCCTATCTGTTCTGGCCTCGTTGTCGACCCGTTGGACGAGCCGCTCCACACTTTTCCCGCTTGAGCGCTGGCCGACGGCCGCTTCAACAAAAGTTGCGGCTGACAAGCGTCATGGAGCGGAGTAGATGTGCGGGTCCTCCGAAACCATCAACGCGCTGGTTTTCCCTACTGTTGACAGGTTGTATCAGAACCTGGGTGCGGTTAGTCTGATCGCTCACCGGTCCAATTTGGAGACTTCATGCGCCGCCTCGCTATAACAATGGCTGTCTTAACAGCCGCCGGCTTCATCGCATCCGCTAACGCTCAAACGGTCATCACAATCGGTCACTCGGCTCCGCTCACGGGCCCGCAAGCACCGAACGGCAAAGACAACGAGAACGGCGCGCGCCTCGCCATCGATGAACTGAACAAGAGCGGTGTCACGGTCGCTGGCCAGAAGGTGACGTTCAAACTGGACTCCGAAGACGACCAGGCGGACCCGAAAATCGGAGTTCAAGTCGCGCAGAAGCTCGTCGACAGCGGCATTATTGCTGTCATGGGCCCTTATAACTCTGGTGTGGCCATCCCGGCGTCGCGCGTCTATAACGCCGGCGGTGTATCGATTCTGCCGGTTGCCTCCAACCCCGCGCTGACCAAGCAAGGCTTCAAGACCATCTTCCGTATCGGCGCGAGCGACGAGCAGCTGGGCGGCACGATGGGCCAGTTTGCTGCCAAGACGCTGAAGGCGAAGACCGCCGCGGTCATCGATGACCGCACCGCATACGGGCAAGGCGTGGCCGAACAATTTATGAAGGAAGCGAAGGCGAACGGAATCGAAATCGTCGATCAGCAGTTCACGAACTCGTCGGCGACTGACTTCCTCGGCATTCTGACCAGCATCAAGGCCAAGAACCCGGATGTCATCTTCTTTGGCGGCTACGCTTCGCAAGGCGCGCCGATGGCCAAGCAGATGAAAGCGCGCGGGCTGCGAGCCAAACTGCTCGGCGGCGACGGCATTTGCTCAGCCGACATGGGCAAGGTCGCGGGTGATGCGGCGTCCATCGTGTACTGCGCTCAGGGTGGCGTTTCGCTGGACAAGACCCCAGCCGGCCGCGAATTCCTGCAGAAGTACAAGGCGGCGTACAACACGGACACGCAGGTGTACGCGGTCAGCTACTACGACGGCGTAAAACTGCTGGCCGACGCGATGGTCAAAGCCGGAACCACGACCGACAAGGCGAAGCTCGCGGCTCAACTGGCCAAGACCGACTATAAGGGCGTTGCAGGCACGTACTCCTTCGATGCGAACGGCGATCTGAAAGGCGCACCGACCACCGTCTACATCATCAAGAACGGCCTGCCGGTGCCGTACGGTCAGTAACGTCACCCGCTAACGACGAAGCACCCATGAAAATCTCTCGCACTATTTCGACAGTTGAAGTACATACCGGCGGGGAGGCGTTCCGTATCGTGACGAGCGGACTTCCTCGCCTGCCGGGCGACACCATCGTGAAGCGTCGCGCGTGGCTCAAGGAGAACGCCGACGAGATTCGGACAGCGTTGATGTTCGAGCCGCGCGGTCATGCGGACATGTACGGCGGGTATCTGACTGAACCGGTTAGTCCGACGGCCGACTTCGGAATCATCTTCCTCCACAACGAGGGCTATAGCGACCATTGCGGCCACGGCGTTATCGCGCTGTCTACCGCTGCGGTCGAACTGGGCTGGGTTCAGCGGCAGATTCCCGAGACGCGCATCGGCATTGACGCACCGTGTGGCTTCATCGAGGCATTCGTGCAGTGGGACGGCGAGCACGCTGGCAATGTTCGCTTCGTGAACGTTCCGTCGTTCATCTGGAAGCGAGATGTGACCGTCGAGACGCCGTCCTTCGGTACGGTGAAGGGTGACATCGCCTTCGGTGGCGCGTTTTACTTCTACGCTGACGGCGCGTCTCACGGCCTTGAAGTTCGCGAGTCATCTGTCGAGAAACTCATTCGTTTCGGCGCCGAAGTGAAGGATGCGGCAAACAGGGCGTACCCGGTTGCGCATCCGGACATTCCGGAAATCAACCACATCTACGGGACCATCATTGCCAACGCACCGCGGCACGAAGGCTCCACGCAAGCCAACTGCTGCGTGTTCGCTGACCGCGAAGTAGACCGTTCGCCGACCGGCTCTGGCACGGGTGGCCGAGTCGCTCAACTGTACCTGCGCGGCGAGCTGGGCAAAGGCGAGACCCTCGTGAATGAGTCCATCATCGGGACTGTCTTCAAGGGGCGTGTTCTCAGTGAAACGACTGTCGGAGACTTCAAGGCAGTCATTCCGGAAGTCGAAGGCAACGCCTATGTTTGCGGCTTCGCTAACTGGATTGTGGATGAGCGAGATCCTTTGACATACGGTTTCCTCGTTCGATAACCGACTCCTGGTAGTACCAGTTGGCGCGTGAAGCTGAGCCCAGCATCACGCGCCTCTTTTCGCGGGGAGCCCGACAAGCACGTCCTGTTGCGAAGCTGACGAGAGGCTCGGCTTGGACCGAGCGTTTTGCGGACCGCGACCTTTTCCCTTCAGCGAAACTGGCGCGATTGGTAACGCGGGATGCCTTGCCGTCGATAGCCCGTTGTTTGCCAATAATCTGAAGCTAAAAGTTTGGAGTGAGCCTTTAGGGCGCAACAGGCGGATGGTTGGCCTTCTTCGTGTAGCCACCGTGTTGCTCGCAGCTTGGTATTACGATATCGCCGACGCATGCAAGCTTGGTCGGGAATGGAGGTTCGCGACGAGCGACCTGCGCACGCTTTCGAACGCGTCGGCATTGCGCGGAGACGGTCACGCGTGCACTCTAGCGGCGCCACCCGCGATGCCCGTAGTAACCGCGTCCATAGTAACCACCCCCGTAGTAACCGCGTCCGTAGTAGCCAGGGTTGTAGTAACCACGTCCATAGTAACCAGGGCTGTAGTAGCCTCGGCCGTAATAGCCTCGATATCCGCCGTATCCATAGGGATAACGATAGTATCCGGGCCAAGGGCTCGGTCCATATATCATCGGCGGCCCGTAGATGACGGGCGGGGGCGCATAGACAACAGGCGGGGCGACATACACAGGGCCCGGCACACCGATGCCGATACCTACAGACACACCTCCCGCCTGCGCGAAGCTGACTGCTCCCGCGCAAAGGCCAGCAGCGACCAGAAAACGAACGAGCTTGTTCATTTACGTTCTCCTCGCCTCGAGTCCAGTCCGAACGACTAGCGACGGCGCAACGAGGAATGGACAAATAGCGCTGAGTCCGCTTTCTGTGGGGTGAATGCGCAGAGGCTCATACGTGAGGCTGAAGGGCCCTGTTCTTTAGAGTCGGCGGTTCCGAAGTCGTTCAAGAAGGACTGCGGTGGGGACCGTTCTGCCTCGATGCGCGCATCGAGCCGAAGCGCTTACGATGCTGCGCCCGGGTAAGCGGGGGGAACCGCGCTGTTCGTGACGATGGCCCGACTGGGAGCGGAATTTGTATGGTCCGGTGTCCGTATTCGTCAGCTTCCAGACGGTGCTAGCAGTTGGGTTGTTGAGCGCCCGCTGGCGGTTGCGTTCGGGTAAGCGAACGTTGTGTACGCAGATTGAAGCAAGGGCGACGCAAGTCAGGATGACCGTTGGCATTGCGCATTTCATAACATCTGTACTGCGGGTTCGACGCTCACTTTGGTCGCGCCGAGATTGCATGTGCCGCTAACGAAGCGGCGGGTCGCGCAGTAGCGAAGCGCGACCCGCCGATTCGACCGGGCACGCGTGGCGCCTGCCCACCTCGTGTGCAGGTTAGTTGCGACTATCTCGGCATCAGGACTTTGTCGACGACCAGGATGACGCCATTGCGGCACCTTGCGGCGGAAGTAGAAATCGCGCGACGCGGCCCGGGTCGTCGGCCATCAGGTAAGGGTGCTTCATCGCGGTTGCTCCGAGAAAGGTAACAGTCCCGCGTAGCAACCGACTCCGGAAAACCGCGACATCCAGAATTCAGACGCGTAACGCGCCTTACCCGACGCATTACCGGCATTCCAGAACAAAAAAGCCGCTGCTTCGTGAGAAGCAGCGGCTTTTTCTTGATGCTGGTGGCGAATCAGGGACTCGCGACGATTGTCCGTCAGAGCCTTGCTTCACCTCGTTCTGCGGCTGCTACACGTCTTCAGCATAGCAGCACAAGGTAGCCGTTGCCACTTTGAATTGCGCTCATCCGGCAACATGCTTTCTCGCACTCGTTGCCCGCGGGCAAACTGACCCAGCTCAATGCTCCACGCAGCGCTCCGGCGTTAGGTGCTCGCGCGGCGGTTTTACCATCACTCGCCGAGGCCAAATTCCGTACTCACTTCGTGAGCATTTGCCAAAGCGAGCTGGAACTGTGGCGGGACCTGTCTATTAGCGTCCACGGCGATGCGCAAGTCCTGGACTGTGTAACCCGCGAGGCAACGCCTTACGTGGAGAGTTCGACTGGGCTGACTACCTAGATACTCGTCCTGAAGCAGCCGGGCTTGGGGGCCTGGGAGGGCGGGGTGTGGCACGACGACGAGGTCCGTGAATTCGTGCCACGCAGTATCCAAATGCATGTGCTCCGGGACTGGTTGAGGGACCGGCACTGCACGTTCAATACGGCCAAGGACGAAGTCCCGGAAGTCCGAGCGCTCAGAGCACCAGGCGCGGATGTGCCAGCGACGCGCGGCACGTACGAGGGTATGAGGAAAGACCAGCCTATCTTGGCCTGCTGGTTGCGAGAGTGACCGATACCGGATGCGTAGCCCAGTGCGCCGGCGGCAAGCTTGCATGGCAGCGGCAAAAATCGGCGAAGACACCGGTGCCAAATCGAGACGCAGGTCTTCGACCATCGCACTGACGTGCGGTAAACAAAATCTCTGGATGAGCAACAGGTATTCGTCGGGAGTGTCTCCCGCGAACCGTGGCCTGAAGGTTTCAGTTGCCGTGATGGGTGCATGGGGGGTTGCGCGCGTGACGGCGTCACCAAACTCTTTCACAAACCCGGTGAGCAGCCGGCTGGCCTGTACGGCTTGAATGCTGAAGACTTCTCGGAGCCGCGCGTTATCGAGTTCGCCTTCCCATCGCAAAAGGATTTCCATTTCCCGCAAGCGTTGCTGGGCGGGTGTTAGTGTCGGTATCGGCATTGAAATTATCTTGCATGATAAATTATCATGAAAGATAATACATCAAAACACTGACGCGGAAAACCGC
This sequence comes from Caballeronia glathei, assembly GCF_000698595.1. Classification (GTDB taxonomy): domain Bacteria; phylum Pseudomonadota; class Gammaproteobacteria; order Burkholderiales; family Burkholderiaceae; genus Caballeronia; species Caballeronia glathei. The sequence goes on from NZ_JFHC01000038.1 coordinate 64,781, forward strand.
GGAGCAACCTTGAACCCATCCAGTTTTTCTCCCGTACCAGAGAGCGGTATACCTGGCCCGCCTTTGTTCTTCGAAGCAGAGCGTCTGAGGTTTTTTCGTCCTCTTAATAGCTCGCGGCGTGAACTTATAGCCGCCTGTCTGCGTGCGCTCTATGAGCGCCTCCATGGTCCGGCGGCTGACTACGCCCACAACCTGACCCGTGACGTTCTTCGGGAACTGCTCTTGCCGGTTGTCCGGCGGTATCAAACCACAATGGCGGACGAGGGCGCCACCGACGAATTTGCTGGCGCGGATGTGAACGACCCGCAGACGCTAGTCGCGATGGTCATCCGGGCGCTTCTTGCCGACGGTTGGCTGGAGCAGTTCGCTGACCGTACTGGTTTGGTCATGGCTTTTCGCTTTTCCCGGCCGGGCAAGCTATTTGCCGAAGCACTCTGGGCGCTCGACCGCCCAAGCCGAAGCCGCCAGCGCAACATGCGCGGGTGTCGCAATGCGCTGGAAGCCGCTTTGTCCGACCGCGGCGATGCGCACGACTTGGTGGATGCCTACGAATATGCCGAAAAGGTTATCGAGGACCTCACGGATGGCATCGATTACTTCCAGGAACTGGTTCGGAACCTTATGCAGACCGCGTCTGCCCATACGCAATGGAATGAATTCGTCGAGTTCTTGGACCGGTTCGGACGCGATTACGCGAGAAGAAATTTGAAGATTGGTTGTTTGGCAGCGAAACAATACCTTCTTACTTTTGGGGAGACCTCGACTTCGCTGGAATGCGCATCCTCGCCGCGATGCGGAATACCTTTTTCGAGTTGACTGCTTGGACCCCCGGTTATGCGCCAATGCTCGCGGTGCTAGAGGCAGGCGGGGGGCATCCTCCTGAGGCTGCTGACAAGCAAGGGCAAAAATGAATTGCATCAACAGGCTGCGAGTACGCAGATGGGCAACTACTGCCCGCTCTGAAAACCTCCGGGTGTTTCGTCGACCAAGAGTAGTTTTCGCCGTCAGCCATCAGGTCGGATTCGTTCTAGGTCTGCTCGTCTCAATGCACGCATGGACGACGACACTCAGTCAGTGCGACCCGGACTTGGGGGCCCATCCCCAGCTAAATTCGCTCCATGATTCGTGCTTTCAGGCGAAATCTCGGCGTTCGAGGGCAAGAGGTCTTTACCCTTTGTGGGACAGCAGCGTCTTGTCGCGACTGGTGAGAATTTAAAACCCGTTCAATTGCGCCCGTGATATCGAAGGCGTGGGACACCCTCCTGTTGCGTTTGGTGAGTAGCCAACCGGGGCGTAGAAAGAACGGGCTAACAATCCTTGGAGGATTGTTAGCCCGTTTGCTGTGCCTCTCGGTAGGTCCGACTACTTGAGTTCGGCAAGAGCTTGAGCGACACCTGCGTGGAGGGTGCGGAGACTATCGTCTACTTTCAAGTGAGCATACGCTTTGATGACAGTCTCAAGCTTGTCATGGAGCAGCTGTGCCACTGTCACGTAGTCCTGGGGATGCCGCTTCAAATGGTCAGTCGCGATGATGTGCCTAAACGCATGCGGACCAAATCCGACACCTTCCGGTGCGTAACGTGAGGTCACGAGCGTGACTCGTTTCCCCAACGAATCCGCTACCCAATTATTGCCTTCGATATTCAGGGCATCATACCCAGCACGGCGATTTGGGCCGACTACTGCGGGCAGAAACACGTACTCGGTATCCGCTCCGACAAGCGCCGAGCGAGCTTCGGATAAAAATCGCCGTATCCATGGCCACACTGACGGTTCCACCGCGGTATCGTATTCTTGGGAAGCTGCGCCTTTCTCGTTCTTGAAGTCGCTAGGGTCATAACGAAGACGCCATCCCCCGTCAGCCGTTTGGTACAGATTGGAACGATTGCCGCGGAAGCGCATGATGCTTAACTGAGCCACGCGGAGTGGATTACTCACAAGCATCTTGCAAAGAAGTACGTCGCGAACCCACGCCGCGTAGTCCCGTTCGTGACCTTGCGGCGGCTCATCCGCCTCAAGGTCGAGGACTATTCTGATGAGTCGTTTGAGCGGGAACTCGTCGCCGAGAATTGATTCTATGCGTTGTGCGGGACGACGCACGCAGCGTGCGGGGGACTGAACCGCTAGTGACTTTTCCAGTTTCAACAGCTCCAGGTGAGAAGTCGTGCAGTACGACTGCCACCCCGCCTCTCGGTCAGACCGCGACGCAAGTGCAAGCGCTTGCGCATCCCCCGCGGCACAGAGGTCGTCCAAAAAATCATGACGTTGCCAAAGAAATCCCGTACCTGCGCGCAAGTGCGACCTGGCGTTGTTGATAAAAGTAACAACCCCGTGGTGGGTTACGTTACCGGCCCTAGCGCGAAGAAACTGAACGAAAGCCTTGACGTGCGTGGTCGATGCTAGCCATGCTAGTGAGTCCGCATGTTCAAGCGGCACTGTGCGACCCCGGACAGCGTGAGTGGCGATGAAACCGAGGAATGGACCAAACATTGCCCAATGTACTCCAGCTGTCGCACAGACCGAACCATCGAGCATGTGGGACCAATTGATGCGAAAGCCCGAATTTTCGACAGCTTTCAATCGCCAAGTGTTTCTGGCAGTCGCGCCCTCGCGAGTTATGTCTGTTTTGCAGCGAATCATTTCCTCCCACTGCCATTTCAGTCTGTCCGTAGGGCGTAGTGACGGACAAACTGTTTTTGATAACTGCTTAGGCGTCGGCGCCGAGTCCGCTACCTCTTTCTTTCGGCGTTCGTAACGCGCTCGCCTCCGGGGTGGCAGGCGACTTAAGAGGGTCCCTAACGGCAGTCCCAATGCGGATTCAAGGCCGGGGATTCGGGCGTAGCTTGTTTGGTGCTGGGGTGTTCCCTTGCCATGCATCCAGACCCCCAAGACCTGCGGGAGAATGCCAGACAGGCGGCCGATGTGAGCGAGAGTTTCTCCGCTGCGGTCCACCGCATAAGCTAACGCATCACCAAACACCGCCGGCAACAGGTCGTGAATGGACAGTGCGTCGTACAACTGCTGAAGCTTCTGGACTTGCTCTTGACGGTCCTTCTGGGTCCGGGGGGCTAAGCGGTCGGCGATGTTGTCTTCGTACCGACGGAAGCTCTCGGCAAAAGCGACTCCGAACTCGTCCCCAATTACATCTACGGGATAGAGTTCCAGTGCCCGCATAAAGTCATGCAGTGCAGAAGTGATATTGGCGATGCGCTGAGCGGACCATTCGTCGGCTGCAAGCAGCTTGCGAATGTGCTCCTCGAATTCTTTGTAGGTCAGGCGGGCGTGCTTTTGCTGGCACGCTCGCAGAGCTGGTTCAACGGGCGACTTGATACTGGATAGCGTGGACGCGGTCATGGTATGCGCCCAGGGGGGAATAACGGCTTCGTTAAACATCTTGTAACGGCTGAAGTAACTGCGCGTCCCGTCCGAAAAGGATTTGCCCGAACGGATACGTGCCGAATCTGGTTCACAAAATACGGGACGACTGCCGTTATGTCGGTTCGCAGCATCCCGCGGCTGGCAGAATCTGGCGGTGCTCACAAAGTCTTTGTTTGCTTCACATAGCGTCGATTCTTGCAGCGTATAGCGATACAGATTCAACCTCGCGCACTTTAGACGTGCCGCATGCGCAGGGGCCGCCGATTAGTTGGGTTTGTGCAAAAGCCGCGGGCGCATCAGTCAATGAGGTGAGACGAACCACGATAAATTGCGTGGGCACGACGTCAAGGCACGTGGCAGTGACTAAGCGGAGAATGGAAACGACGTACCGCACATGTCGTGGCGTCTCTCGACCCCTCTGAACTCGCCGCGTTGCTCGGCATGTCCGAGCGCGCAGTCGTCTTGCGAGCAAAGCGCCGCCCTTGGCTGCTGCCTTCGCGTGCCGTGCTTTTCGATAAACGCACGTTGCGGTGGAGGCACGACGTTGTGTCGGAGTGGCTCATTGAGTAAGGTATTGACGCCCCCGCTATTGGCGCCGTGGATTCCGACTGAAGGGAGGCTAACCAGCGCACTGCGCTGGCGAACGCGGTTACTCTGTAGTTCTAGCCCGGGTCGACTGCCAGGCGCTTTGCAGCGGCCAGGAAAGCTGGAAGGCCGACAGTGGCCAGCCTGTTCGCCGTATCATGCCGACAACCTCATAGGAGGTCGACAGGCTTCACTCGTAGTGCTGCAGCAAGCCTTTCGAGCGTCGATAGCTGGAGTGCCGCTACCTTGCCTCCTTGCGCTTCGATTCGCGAAATATGATTGCGGTCCATTCCGATACGCTCACCGAGTTCTTGCTGCGTAATCCCTTCTGCTTCTCGCATCATCTTCACTTTCGCACCGACTTGGCGACTGCTAACTGGGCCACCAGGTGGCCGGCGAAGAATTTCTCCAGTGGTCGGCGATTCGAGCAGGGCTCGGACATCGACTCCCAGCGCTCTTGCCAGTTCATCCGCGCGCTCAAGATTCATGCGCGACGAGGAGCGCTCGTACCTGCCGATTACTGTTCTGTCAGACCCCATTGCGCTCCCTAGTTGCTCCTGAGTCCAATCGAGGTCCTCGCGAAACCGCTTCAGGTTGCGGATAAAGCGCTCTTGTAGCGTCATCGGTCACTTCTAAAATGGAACAGCACCATTCTCCTGCTTCCAATCTAGCTGTCTACGACTGCTGAGTTGGAAACAATCGCGTTGGAGGCGTTTACATATACAACGCAGACGTCTACACTTACTCGCACACACCATCCGTTTTAGCATCGTCATAAGGCGATATTTCCTCTCTTGGGGTCCCGAGTGCCAGTACCGAAATATGGAGACGGCCTTTTTAGGCTGTTCCGAGACACGCCTTTTCCTCGCATCAAACTGCTCGCCGGAGGAAATGCCGATGAGCGAAATCACGCTTTGACCTCCGTAAGCGACTGCGACGTTCTCGTTGTCGCCGGAGGGCTTGGCGACATTGTTTCGAGCGTGGAGGCCTTGTCTAAAATCGGACTCCCCGTCGTTTACGTTCCCGGAATTGATGAATGTCGCGGAAGAGAGGTTACTTCGGTCGCAGCGGCGGGCCGAGAGGCAGCGGCGGGCACCCTCGTCAACGTGCTGGAGCGCGACGAAGTCGTTTTAGATGGCGTCCGATTTCTGGGCGCGCCCCTCTGGACGTCGCCCGAAGAAACGCACCTCGATATCGCAGATTGGTTCACGAAGACAGCGACCGACCTGAAACCAATTGGATGCGCCGATTGGTGGAGGGAGGCTAGCAATTCAACCGGCGCGTCCGCTATATGCGCCGCAAATGAATGGGCAGTACCCAACTTTTCCGGCGAAGACGGGCATCTTGATATGCATCCAGCCGTCGCTACGGTTGAGAATCGGCGCACCCTCAAGTGGCTGGCCGATAGGCTGGCCTGCAAGTTTCACGGTCCAACGGTAGTCGTCTCTTACTTTGAGCCGCAAGCAGTTGCAGCCGGCGACACCGATGCATCGTTGCGTCCAAGTCGTAGCCGACTGCTACTGCGCGAAAACCAAGAAGCGGTCGACCTTTGGCTCTACGGACACGCTCGTGAGCAACAGGACGTGGTCATCGAAGGTGTTCGCGTCCTCGGCGGACATACGGTGCCGGACTTTGACATCGGCGATTTCATGGCCGGTAAGTTAGGTGAAGTCGCGGCGAAAAGAGCGAGGCGCGGCAAGGTGGACGTGCCTCCGCGTGAGCCGCTACAAAGCCCGACCGTCGAAATCGAGACTGGACTTCTACATCCGCTGTCCCGCACCGCTAATCGCCTTCTTGCGCAAATGAAGGCGGTGGAAAAGAGTGTCAGCACGATTGTGCCGCATACCATGGGACGGAGCGCGACGCTCCGCCAGTGCGTGCGGCGCACTATTCACACCGAAATGCAGATATTCAAGCGTGCAGGTCACGAGGCGTGGCAAATCGAACGGGAACTCTATCCGCCGAACAACAACGTCGAGGCTGCATTGATGCATGCTCGGACCGACTACGAACCGCCTGAAGGATATCCGTCAAAAGAAGCGAAGGAGAGCGGCTTCGACTATTACCGGATGCTCGACGAGATGAGCAAGCACATCGAATGGCTGAGTGAGCTGCCCAACCGTGCGTCCGAGCGGCTTCGTCGATGGGCGCGCGGAGCATACGACATCCTGCAGGAGCTTGAATCGCGAGATATCGAAGCTCGAGCGGTCGCGCCATCGCCACAGGCGTTGCGCCTGGAAAGACTCGCCCGTCGCCTTGAAGTAAAGGTCAAAGCGAAGGACTTTGATTTCGAAAGCATCAGAGCAGAGGCTAGGAAGGCGCTCGCATTCGACGGTGATTGGAGCTTCGCCCTGTATGTGACGAGCACAGACAGCTTCGAGGGCTTCTCGGGGCGATTGCTTTCGCTTGCGCAGGTGAAGGGCATCGTTGCGGCGGTCAACTTGACGGCGCTCTCGAAGTGAGAATAGTTCTCGGTGCTCGGGATGCGCAAGAGAAGCTCCGGCTTTGGATTGCTGAAAACAGCATCGCCGCTGATTGAACAACCACTCTCATGCCTCGGCAAGAAATCGAACTGTTTGATTGGCGCATTTTGCAGACAAGTGCCGGCACCTGCCACTTTGTTGGATGCCGGACAACGCATGGGCGCGGTCGCGTTAGCTCTGAAATCGTAATGTTCGACCGCGATTTTCTGCATGGCACTACACGCTCCGGGAATGTCTACAAGCTCGAAGGACCGAGCGCAGTGTCAGTGGCTGCGGATGCGGTCTGGCGGCAGTGGTGTACGAAGAACAGTGTCGAGAGCTGGACCGACGTAACCTGCGAATGGCTCTCAAACGCGGTCTGCGGGGAAATCGAGCAGTCGACGCGGGACGACGAAAGCGAACACAACGGCTCAGCATCATGAACTTGAAACCAGAGGTCACCATCGGTGAGAGAGCCGAGACCGGTACTACCGCACTGGAACCTTCCATAGGCTGCGTCGCGGAAACCCGCGGCCAGTCACTTGATAGCATCCGGCCCCGCGTGCTCACATGTAAGGCTCTGCTGCACGACGCCGGCAACGTGAACCTTTCGCTCCATGCTCGCATACGTCTCGGCTTCGAATGCATCTACTTCTGCTGCCTGGAAGTGGCGGCGTCCACTGGGGCGCCGGTAGACACGCTCGTACACCCAAGCTTTGACATTCTTGACGCCGCGCTCCCAGCGTTAAAGCTGTCGGGCAGCGACAGCGTAACGGTCGACTTGCTGCTCCACTGGTCACAGAGCGGTTCGCCGTTTGTGCCAGCAGTTCCGGTGCTTGATGTTTGCGACTTGGCGAACCGAAGCTATGACGCAACGCTCCGCTGCATCGGATTCGTTTAACGGATGAGCACGAGGGCAAAGAAGAAACTCCGACTTGAAGACCGGGTCATGAGCACAATCAAACGTCGACCCGGGGTCGTGATTCTGCGGTCAGAGCTGACGAAGCTAGGGGGTCGCTCACAACTCACACGGGTCCTTGCTACGCTTGTTGCCGCAAGGAAACTGGTACGAGTCGGGCATGGCATCTACGCGAAGACCAAGTTGAACAAGTTCACTGGCACCCTCATGCCTGCTGCCGCTTTCGAGTCGATAGCTGCGGAAGCTTTTGCGAAGATTGGAATCACGGTCGGTCCCGGAGTGCTAGCTGGAGAATATAACTCCGGCCGGTCTACCCAGATACCTATGATGCCAGTCGTGACCACAGGGCGACGTCGCATCACCCGGAAAATCCAGGTTGGGAGCAAGCGAGTCATTTATGAGCGAGCCGGAGGCAAGGACGAATGATGAAGCCTAGCGGACGCGGGCCGGACAGGCACGCTGGCGAGGTCGCACACATCCTCGAATATGCGCTGTCCGGCGTGGCGAAGGAGTTCAGGCGTTTGTTGCTGACCAACTGGCAGCAGCATCGAAAGGTCTTAGGCCAAAGCGATAAGCATCGCTCCCAGAGACGCATACGGGCGCTTCTTTCGAAAGCTTTTGCTGCCGCGCTGCTTAGCGCGTCGGATGGCGCGTCAGCGAAACAGTGTCAGGCGCTCATGTACATCCTAACGGCTGCGTGGGTGCCCGACAGTCGGGCGCTGAACGGATTGCCCGCGGAACTCCAACGCCAGCGTCGTCAGGGAGTGCGGTGATAAGCCTCCAGACAGATGTAACGGTGTACCTCGGCGACTGCAAAGGCGATAGCCTGCTTGTTGCATGCGAGGCAACATCCATCGAGTCCGGCGGCTCAACGTGGCAGCGCGCTCTAGACGCACTTACTTTTCCGTCTCCGCGCGGCCCGTACCCAGTCTCAAATCGCTTTACGATTTTCGTCTTCGAGACAGAATCGGAACCAACTGCCGATACTCATGTGTTGGCCACATATCGCGTTGACGTTATGTGCGAGCAGAACGTGGCGCGCTCAGAAGTTCGAAGCACGCATTCGTGCCTTCATTTTGAACCTGTTCGCTTCTCCGTTGGCGACGACGTCGTCTCGATAACTCGTGCGATTTTCAGGGCTGCTTCATGACGAGCTTGCACTTACAGACGTTTCACGAGAACTGGCTGATACTTGTGATTCCGTTGAGTGCAGCCATCGTCGCACATGCTACGGGACGATTTTCCAGCAGACAGAAGGGGAGTTGAACGGCCACGCTGATTTGACGCGAATGGAGATACAAGCCATGAAAGTGAGGGACCTAATCACCCGCCTGGGAAGCGTAGACCAAGATGCTTTGCTGTTGCGGCTAGCCCTTTACGCTGACGCCAGCGAAGCAGAGGAAGTTTGTGTTGCCACTCCGATGAACGAGACGTGGACCTGCGAGCGGCAGATGTCGGTAAGCGGCGAGATATTGCACATTCATTATCCTTCGAGCCATGGGCTTAGTCTGGGATGGAACGCGGCGACAGACCAGAGTTGGTCAGAGCGGGTCGTTATTTTGTCGACCGCTGCCCGGGCGCGATATGGCTAACAGCGGTTGGGACATCGCGATGCGCCGCATCGACTCGGAATACGACCTGCCGCAGTTTATCGCTGCACGTCTTGTCCGCAATATCGCTGCAAACAAGTTCCGGCTACCGGCGAATGACCGCAGCATGTTTCAGCAGCTCCCTGACGATGTGATTGCTCGCATTGAACAAATCGTTCACGACGCTTACCTTGAGGCCGGAGAGGATGTTGGCGGCGACATCTTGCGCGAGCACCTCTGGCAGCAAGCGTTCGACGGCCGTCGTGGAATGATTGCAAATGGAGAGCTGCTGCCACCCACTGAGTTCAGGCGGCGAATCGGCGTGACTGAGAAGCGACTTGAGCAGTTGCTCGGCGATGGCAGTCTGTTTAGTGTTGAAGTGGACGGAGCTCTCTTCATTCCTGCCGTGCTGGCAAACCGTGCGCACAACCTGCGGCGGCTGCGGGCAACCTGCCGAATCATTGTTCCTGCTCCACCATGGTGTCGAATTGACTTTCTGTCGTCGCCACGAGGTAGTTTGGGTGACCGCGGGCCGCTCGACATGCTCGACGATGACGATGATTTCAAAACGCTACGGCAAGTAGCAGCGGCGTGGGCTGCAGAATGGTCGCGCACTACAGTGAAACTGTATGAGGGAACGCACGAGACGGAGCCAAGCGACGTCCCGCCGTTGTACACAGCGAGTGCGGAAATTGACCCGCGCAGACGGTTGTGGGAGCGTGCGTCGGAGGCGCTTAAAGTTCACGGATACCAATGGCCGTTGGGGCCGTATTCAGACGTTCGAAAATTCACCCTCTTTGTTGAGCGAGAAACAGCTGGAGATGCCGCGCCGACGCCAGAGGCTTGCATGCAAATCGTAGTGGACGGCGAAGATATCCGTATCCGCCTTGTTGCTGCGCCCGGTGCGACGCCAAGGTCACAGACCTTTCCGGCCCTCAAGCAAAAGAATTTGATTGACCTAGCTAAGCGAGTCATCGCCCACCTTAAATGAACCCGCGTGTACCCGACGACTTCCCTCGAGACGTGACGCCGGCGTCGCTATCTGGCGCCCAGCCCAAGCTAGCAGGGCGTCTGATTGAAGGCAAGTTTGTTGCCGGCCAGACCGACGATGAACGCTACGAGCGATGGGACGTATGTGAAGACCTCGCGCAGCAGCTCGTCGCAAAGGCTCGAAAGGACGCAGCAAAGTATCCGCAGCATTCCTGCGAGGTCACGTTGCAGCGAATAAGGCGTGCAATAGAAGTCAAAGGCTGGATTAGCGTTGTGGAAACGGACTGGCTGATGGAACGGCTGCGGACATTGTTGGACTGGTAGCAACCAACGGCGCAACGGCTTGAGCGCGCATCGGCCCCTGTGAGGCGCTGCACCGAGGCGACAGGCGTTCACCACGCCGGTTCGCCCACTGTTCCTATGCGAAAAAATACATGGACAAGGCCCTGAGCGTCGCAGAAGTCGCGGCGATGCTAAACGTGATGTGAGCAATCACGTGGTCGGGTATCGACTGAAACTATCGGCACCCATTGCTTCTATGGATGCGGTAGATTCCAGTATTCACCTTCCCATGGAGGCAAGGTGAACCTGATGCCTCCAATTCAGCGTAGCCGATGTTCTCGGACCTTCCGTGGCAGCGTCCGGCGAAGCTCATCCGTCCCGACCGTTGGCGCCCGAAGTTGACCGTCAATCGTCGCGCGGCCGCGGTCGTCCTCCGGCAAATGTGGCGACTCTAAGGATGATTTCCTCGACTTCCTGTCGCGTGTTCGGTAGAACCACCTATCGGGTACTATCGAAGTATCACTTGGTTAAACCTCTATGAAAGACAGCAACACATCGACAGTCAATCGAATCGATGTTGCCATTGTTGGCGGTGGTCAATCCGCGCTTGCCGTCGCCTATTTTCTGCGCCGTGCTGGAATCGGCTACGTTGTGCTTGACGACCAGCCAGCTCCTGGCGGCGCATGGCAGCACACTTGGGACTCGCTTCACCTCTTCTCGCCAGCACAGTGGAGCTCGCTTCCTGGCTGGCCGATGCCCACGACGTCAGAGCAATATCCATCGCGCGACCACGTTATCCGCTATCTCACAGAATACGAGAAGCGCTACGAGATTCCCGTCCTTCGCCCTCTGGAGGTGACCTCGACATCGCGTCTCGAGTCCGGGCTGCTTATTTCAACGGACCGGGGCGAATGGCTTGCGAAGGCGGTCGTCAGCGCCACCGGCACGTGGGGCCGTCCCTACATTCCCGACTATCCAGGACAAGGCAGCTTCGAGGGCGAGCAGTTGCACTCAGCGCATTACCGCAATCCGGATACGTTCCACGGAAAGGACGTATTGGTTGTCGGCGGGGGCAACTCCGGGGCACAAATACTCGCCGAACTGTCCCAGGTTTGTCACACAAGCTGGGTTACGTTGGAACAGCCCACTTTCCTGTCGGACGATGTCGACGGACGTGTTCTCTTCGAGCGTGCGACCGAACGATGGAAAGCTCGCTCCGAAGGGCGCCCGGACCCCGCGCCTAGTGGAGGCCTGGGCGACGTTGTGATGGTGCCGCCCGTACGAGAAGCGCGCGAACGAGGAGTGCTGCATTCCGTGCGTCCGTTCTCGCATTTCACGGTGGATGGCGTCGTATGGCAAGACGGCACCCACGCGCACGTCGATGCCGTTATCTGGTGTACTGGTTTCCGTCCGGCACTCGAGCATCTACGTCTGCTGCACGTCCTTAACGACGCAGGGCGAGTTGACGTCGTCGATGGCCGCGCGGTACTGGAGCCGAGGCTCTGGCTGGTTGGATACGGCGAATGGTGCGGCTTCGCATCGGCGACGCTCATCGGTGTAATGAGAAGTGCAAGGTCCGCAGCGGCACAGATTAACCAATATCTATCCCCTCTCTAATGTGAATGTCTTGGACGTCAACACCAGCGCGGCGACATGCCGATGAAGTAGCCGTCAACTCAGAAAGGACAATCATGGCCGGCAAGCGCCGGCCGCAGTCTTATGTATAGCGGCGACTCTTGAAGCTGGCGGCCCCCTCTACGCGACGGGACGTTTTGCGGTGAACTTCCGCCTGTCGGCACTGGGCGGGAAGACGGACCAACTGCCGTCATCGTGTCTGAAGAAAAACAATGTGCGAACTCCGGCTGGTGACGAGGTCTCGACGCATACATAGCGACGCCCGCCCCGTCCGGTGCGACTGAACCTGGTCACATGAACCGGAGTCGCGGGAGCCGGCGCGAGCCACTTTTCGACCTGCCAGCGCAGGGACTGCTCGTTAGTGTTTTTCATGTTCGGCTCCAGCAGGTTTCGCGTTCGGGTGATGGGACGGTTTCTCGCCGTTCATCTCCTAAACGTCGCTGACGTCCGCATTGTTGACCACGCGTTGGTGAGTTCTGCAACCGAAAATTACGGATTGAATGGGCTTCAGACTATTGCAGAGGTGGACGGGCGAAGGTGAAGTCCGCTTCGTGCGCGGACCATCGAAATTCGAATCTGGTGCTGCTCAAAGGGATGTTGTGAAAGCCGTCAGCCACGCCGGGCTTGCAGAAAGAAGTGCCGTTTCCAGCGTCTTGTCCAGCCCCGTGAGCACGAGCAGGCCGAAGGCGATGAACACCGTTCCGAGAACCGTTTTTCCAACGGTTCCCGCAGTGCCGAGTCGACGTCGAAGCCTCAATATCGAGGCTTGCGAAAGGGAGCCGACTATCGCCAGCGGAAGGCTGGCCCCAATGCCGAAGATGCCCATCAGCAATGCAATATTTCCGAGATTCTTGCCCTGAGCGGCGAGCGCGGTTGCCGCGCCCAGTGTCGGGCCGACACACGGACTCCAGACGGCTCCGAGAAGCAGTCCGACCGCGAACTGGCCAGACAAGGTGTCGCCCCTTATGCTGTTCAACCAATGCTGGCTAGGACCACCTATTCCAGCAGCCGCGCGATTGAAAGCGGCCTGCAGCCGTTGGGAAAACATCGCAAGCCCAAAGAGAATCATTAACACGGCCGCCACGCGACGGAACACGTCGTTATCCAGTCCCAACGACACACCGACGGTCGCTACAAAAATGCCGATGACCGAGAAGGACACACCCAATCCTGCGGCGAGTGCAACAACCCCCAACCGATGTGCTGCCAACGCCGACGCAACGAGTATGGGAATTAGGGCGAGCACGCACGGCGAGAGCGTCGTCAGGGCTCCCGCCAGCAACCCGAGCGCGTACGTACTCGGAGTGAAATCCATTACAGGGCTTTGGCAAACGTGTTCCTGATGTCCTGCTCACGGGTCTGCCCCGTTGAGCGCGCGACCTCGTGGCCGCCCTTGAACACGACGAAGGTCGACTGCTGGGTCACTTTCAGCGCCCGCTTCAGGGCGACTTCCTTATCGTAGTCGGCCACGAAAATGGTCACGTCTTTCATTTCCGGGCTCGCTGCCAGGCGGGCCACAATGGGTTGCTGGACCTTGCAGGTGGGGCACCAGGTCGCATGGAAGTAGACGATGTTTGGCTTCCCGTTGGCGTTCAGGCTGTCAAACTGGGCCTGGTTGAACGCCTGTTCGCCGGCGAAGGCGCTACCGATGGTCAGTAACAGGCTCGAAGCGAGCAGATATTTGCACACAACATTCAGCATTGAGGTCGACCCCGTGATAAGTGCAGCCTTATTGTTAGACGTTCAAGAGACGAAATGATTGCATCTACTGAGTTACCGGAACCAGCAAGGCTCAGGGTTGCCCTGCTGACTGCGATACACGTCACACTGGCCATCTTTGTCTCGGCTGTGTCGGCGGGGATGTGTGCTTCCTGCCATCCTTTTTGCTCGTCGGAGCAGCGTTGCCGCTGTGGGGAAAACTCCGCACGTTCGCGCCGATGCGTAGGGCGTGGCTGGCATCAACGCGGCAGTCGTTGGTATCCTGCTTGCAGCGCTTTACGACCCGGCTTGGACGAGCGCGGCGCATAGCGGTACTGATTTGTGCATCGCAGTACTCGCGCTCCTTCTGCTGACGTGGTGGCGCCAGCCGCCCTGGGCGGTTGTCCTCATTACGGCGGTTGGTATTTGGGTCGTTACGTGACTTTCAGGCATCCCGCTTCCCTATCTGTCCCACGTTAAGCAGGTGCAGCGATGAGCGCAGTCGAGTTGAATTCCACCATCACGTGCCCTGCGTGCGGGCATAGAAAAGACGAGACGATGCCCGTCGATGCCTGCGCATGGTTTTACGAATGCGAGCATTGCAAAGCATTGCTTTGGCCGGAACCCGGAGATTGCTGCGTGTACTGCT
>NZ_JFHC01000039.1 GCF_000698595.1 Caballeronia glathei
TACCGCGTCAGCGGTTTAGTTCAATACCGGTTATCGGCATTGAGATTGAGTCATTGACCCGATCCCTGTGCGCGAAGGCGTGCGTTCAGACAACTAAAGTTGTTACGACTTTTCAACTAAGGTTGTTACTTCTGCGTTGGGCGGCTGACCGCCAGGGTCGAGCCATCCGAGGCGGACTCCATCGCAACGAAGATAAGTGCGGTGGGCGAAATTTGACGTGCCCCGCAGATGTTTCGGACCCAATCCTTGTGCGTGGTGGAGTAGGGTGCGCGTCAGGCAACAGGCCGCGCCAGCCGTGGACGCGCCCGTCGGGGTAGCCTGAGGCAGCGCTCGGTCAGCAAGCGATACGTTTGGACGCGGCCCATTCCGCAGGCCGGTTTGATCTGGATGTCGGTCGCGCCCCCGAGGTACAGGAGTATCGGTGCACTCGCGCTGTCGGTAGAGCGTACGCTTGAAAGCGAATTTTCGGCCTGAGCCAAGTGGGACAAGGAACTCCGCGAAATTGTTCGTCGCACAACGATAGTAACAATCTTAATTGCGGGAGCGGTCACAGCCGCTCACACGCTTAAAACTTTTCATCGACGACCTATTGCAGGTAGAAAGGCGCCGCACGAGCGTCGCAAAATTTATCCACTTTTCCCGCCGTTCGACGCTGCTGCCGCGAGGGTGGTAGAGCGCATCGGTCACGCCCTGCCGATGTCAATAGGGACAGATCATCTGTCCGAGTTGTAGCGCCATTTGTCCAACCGGGACCCGCGACTGTTGGGGTGCGATAGCGCGGACCGTAACTGCCGCGGGGGCAGAGGGCACGGAGGAGCTTCTCGCGGGTCAGGCATGATATAATAAGTCATGGCTGAAACGAAAATCTATGATGATCGCCACGTCATCACAAAGCGACGGGGCAACGGGGAGTTGAGGCGTGAAGTGTGGGTCGACTCAAGCGGCAGCGTAACGCGCTACAACCTCGCCTACATCAATCGTGAGCTGTATCAAGGCGACAACGGGCGAGTCGTGGGCTACGACAACGCGAATGGTTACCATCATCGACACTATTTCGGAACCGTGGAACCCATCGATTTCGTCAGCTTTGAAGATATCGAGGACCAGTTTGCGCGTGACTGGACCGCATTGCGGAGTAAATCATGAACAAGACCTATATCGGAACCGGCACTGAAGCTGACTTTTTCGCGCGCGGCAAACGCATCGCGCAGAAGGTCGACCGTGGTGAGCCGCTTATGGAAACCCGGATTCTCACGTTCGAGGACCCGGCCGATGTCGCGCAACTGCTCACGCAGGCTCGTATAGGACTGTTTCGCGCGATCAAGGCCGAACCCGCATCAATCACGAGCATTGCGGCGCGCCTGCACCGCGATCGCAGCGCCGTAAAACGCGACGTGGACGCGCTGCTTGCCGCAGGCCTCGTATCGGTCGAAACGACGGTGAACGCGGGCCACGGAACGCACAAGGTCGTCCGTGCGGTCGCTTCGCGTGTCGACCTACACGTGATGATTGACTGAAGCAAGCGAGTGGAGCGCCAAACAACGGCGCATCACTCGGTCAAGCGCATGGAACCCGCGTCTGTGCCCGCCCAATCCCGAGGTAGGCGGTCGAGACCGATATGTTCGCAGAAGTATGAGATAAAAGATCCTGCACTTTCATAGATCCGTTTGGCGCTGTCACTTGAGAGAAGGCGATACCGGAAATCGGGCTGGTCCGCGGTGGTGAACGGACTAGGCTTGATGTTGCGGCCCGCGAGGCCTTTGCAAAGCTTAAGCCAATCTCCGCTCGCAATGGCCGGCGAAGAATCAAACGGTAGACCAATCGTTTGTGGCATTGCACTCAGCCGTCCCGTTTTCTATCGCGGTCAGCCCGTGTGGTGCGCCACGCCGGCGGCGGCAGACCGACCCATTGCTGCCGATCGGGTTCTTAGGGTTACGATGGCTCATATCGGACTGAACCGGTCATCCCGCATCGGCGGGTTGTCACGCAGACCGCCCTCTGGAGCAGTGCGGCAAATGAGCCGCGAGAATGAAATAAGTGCCGCGCTCAGGCTAATCGGCCTTGCTCACCAAGCTCCACGAGGGTATCAACGACGTGCCGTACTTTTGGTCGCAAATGCGCCACCTTCGGCCAGACAGCATGCACGTCGATGAGCTCGCATGAGATGTCATCGAGCACGGAGCGAAGCGCCCCTGTCTCCAAGTGCGGCCTCACCAATGACATCGGCATTTGGCAGAGCCCTAAGCCAGCAAGAGCCGCCTCAACAATGGAGTCACCATCGCTTATCTGATGGGTTCCCGGAGGTGAGATGCGCTTCGCCTCACCGCCGACGTGTACTCGCCACGACAAAGGCTGTCCGCGTCTATACCCGACGATGCACGCGTGGTTGTCGATGTCCTCAAGCTGGTGAGGTGTGCTGTGCTGCGCAAGATAATCCGGCGACGCCGCAATCACCATGCGTTGGCTGGTGAGTCGGCGTGCAACGAGACCGCTTGAACTTTGAAGTTCGCCGAAACGAACAACGAGGTCGACGCCTTCCTCAATCGGGTCGATGAGATAGTCAGAAAACGTCATCGTGAACTGCATGTCGGGATTGCCCCGTGCAATGTTCAGCAAAATTGGAACGAGTATGCGGCGCCCGAATGCCGCTGGCATGTCGATGCGTAGCCGACCGACCGGACGATGGAGCTCCGGCCCAAGCGCTGTTTCTGCCGTCGAGATTTCATCAAGCGCTGAGGCACACGCGGCGAAGTACGCTTCGCCATCGGCTGTGAGGGAAATGCTTCGGGTTGTACGGTGGAATAACTGAGCGCCCAAGCGCTCCTCCAGCTTCGCAATCGCTTTTCCAACAGCAGACTTTGTTAGACCGAGCTGCTCGGCGGCATCCGTGAAACTGCGCGACCGGGCAGCGGTGACGAAAATAACAATTCCGCTGAAACTGTCGACCTGCGCCATATTCTGCCCTATTGAAGAGTTGCATTCTCCATATAGGGCAGTCAGCCCGATATTGTCAACCTCGATCGCCATAGGCTTTCGCGAGGCGGCTAATTGTCAGATTTTGACCGCGCAACCTGAGTCAGCTGCCTGCATCGCCGCGTTCGCAATGCGCAGCGCGCGGATACCGTCCCTAGGCGTTGCCGGCATCGGTGCGCTGTGTTCGAGTGCGGTGAGGAAACGGTCGAGTTCGACTCTGTATGAAGCTGCATGTCGCTCGAGGAAGAAGTTGAGGAGCGGCTCACGGGCTTCAGTCCTTTCGCTCGTCCAACGGCGCAGGGTTGATGGGCGATGGTTCTCGTTCAGTAGCATTCCCTTTGAACCGAACACTTCAAGACGTTGGTCGAAACCGTACACAGCCTGCCGGGAACCGTTGATATGACACTGCTTGCCTGACGCCGTGCGAAGTAAAACCATCACGCTGTCATAGTCCGGGAGCTCTTCCAGGCCCGGGTCGACCAGTCGATTGCCCATCGCCATCACTTCGACAGGGTCCTCGCCGAGCAGCCAGCGAGCCGTATCGAAATCGTGGATGGTCATGTCACGGAAAATCCCACCCGAGTGACGAAGGTATTCGCGCGGAGCAAGCCCCGGGTCGCGACTCGTGATGATGATTTGGCGGACATCGCCCACTTCGCCTTCATCGATAGCCTGCTTCAGGCGCATCGCGTCCGGGTCAAATCGACGATTGAACGCCAGCATCACGCGGCCATTGAGGCGCTCAATTTCCTCGACAGCCGCCAGCGCACGGCCCATATCGAGGTCGATGGGCTTCTCGCAGAGCACCGGCTTGCCCAACCGGACTGCTTGCAGTGTCAGGTCGATGTGTGTGTCGGTCGGCGTTCCGACAATAATCGCATCGACGTCCTCGCGGTCCACGACGGACTTGCAATCGAGCGAAGCATCGCAACCGAGGTCGGCGGCGAGCGCTTCGACGGCCTCCTTGTACGGGTCTGCAACGGCGACGAGCTTCACTCGGCGGTCTGCAGCAACGTTAGCGGCGTGGATTTTTCCGATGCGGCCAGCACCAAGAACAGCAATTCGTAGCATTTGAGTCTCCAATTATTCGTCGACGCATCAAGGTGCGCTGACTGTTCAAACTTGCCTTCAAAGTCTAAGACGTCCGTCGACGCGCCCTTGTCTTTACCGGCGCCTGTGCTTCCAACCAGCTCTCGTGCAGCTCAGCACCAGCACTGTCAGAGAGTTGCCGGCTAAGACGCAGGATGTCGTCGAGGCCAAAGTCCTGGACATCGGGAAGTCGATCGCCGCGCGCTGCGGCCACCGCGGTGGCGATGCGTAACGCATTCGAGCGCTCGTGCATCAATAATTCCAGTGCTTCGACAAGAAACGCTCGCTCTCCTGGCGAAACGTTAGAAGCAAGGAAGCGGTCATGAGCCGACATTCGCTGGTTCCCTGGACAGTTCGTACGAGAAAGCCGTTCGCTACCCGGCCCGTTCAAATAAGGCTTCGGATACTGCCGCCGTCGACGCCCCAGACCGCAGAAGTGACGAACGACGCGAGGTCTGATGCCATGAATACAATCACGTTGGCCACTTCGTCGGGCTGCCCCAGACGGTTGAGTGGCAAGTGACGCAAGGACAGTTCGTGCTCGACCGCGTCCTTGGGAGCCATACCGTGGAACTTGCCCATGGTGTCAGCGAAGCCGCCATCTTTCGTCCAGAACGGCGTCCAGACGGGTCCCGGTGCGACGGCGTTCACGCGAATCTTCGGCGCCTCGGCACGGGCAAGACCTTTCGTCAGGGCGAGCACTGCAGCCTTCGATGCCGAATAGTCAATCGGTACGGGTTCAGGCTGTCGTGCCAGGTCCGACGCGTTGTTGATGATGACCGCCTTCTCGCGGTTTCGCAGCACGGGCAGCAAATAGCGACAGGTCCGCACGTAACTCATGAAGTTGAGATTCATTGTGAAATCCCAGTCCTCATCCGAGAGTTCGTCGAACGTGCGGACCTTACCGGCGCCGACGTTGTTCACCAGAACATCGAGCTGACCGTTGTATGACTTCAGGGCTGCGTCGACGCCGCTTTTCACCCCTTCGGCCGTGGACAAGTCCGCCTGCGCAATCGTCACGTTCGCGCCGAGCGCTCTGACTTCGGACTGGGCTTCGTTCAGCGCGTTGATGTCGATGTCGATGAGGCAAAGCCGCGCGCCTTCGCGTGCAAACCCCAATGCTGTAGCCCGTCCGATGCCTTGCGCAGCACCCGTGATGAGCACAATCTTTCCGTCAAGTCCTGTCTGCATGATGTCTCCGTTCTAATGTTGTATGTCGGCGCCAGCGCTCACTGAATCGGAGAGTATGGTCATCCGATACACCTCTCTCCGAGGACGAGCGTTTCCCGCTCCTCGCAGACTGCGAGGAGCACATTTACAAGCGATGAAGCAATGGTCCTAGCGGTTGTCTACCCGCTTGATGAATGGCCTGATGTCGACCGACGCCCAGATTCCTGCCTTGTTGAACGGGTCGGTATCGACGAACTTCTGGATCTCTTCGATGCCATCGGCTTCGTAGAGAAAGAAGCTGCCAATCATGGTTTGCCCGTCAGACTTTGTCAGCGGACCGGAAATAAGCGTCTTCACCGGTGCCGTCTGCAGGTACACTTTGTGGGCATCGTAGTTTTCAAGGCGGCGCTCAACCATGTTCGGATGGTCGAGGCAATAGACGGTGAAATGCATTGTTGTCTCCTTGCTTAGGTTCTTGGGTCAGGCCGATGCCGCACTTGGTGCGACGCCGTCAAAGGCATTCTGCAAAAGCTCGAGAAGCGCGTCGCGCTCAATCGGACGCGGATTCCAATATGGGTTTGAGCTGGCAATGTCCGCGGCCTTCGATACGTCCTCAGCCGCCATGCCGATATCTTTCAGCCCGAGCGGTGCGCCGCAGCGTTTTGCAAGTTCGTAGATCCCAGTCGCGGCGTCATCAGAACCCAGTGCGCGTGCGATGCGCTTCATCGCTTCCGGTGCAGCCTGACGGTTGTATGCCAGTGCGTGGGGCAGGACGATGGTGTGGGTCTGTGCGTGAGGAAGATTCAAGCTGCCGCCCAGCGTGTGACACAACTTGTGATGAAGTGCCATGCCAACGCTGCCTAACACGGTTCCGCAGAGCCAGGCGCCATATTGAGCCTCGGCACGAGCCTCAACGTCTTGCGAGTCGGCGACGATTGCCGGCAACGCACGAGCAAGAGCGGCGATGCCTTCTTCCGCCATCAAACTGGTCACGGGGTTTGCGTCACGCGAATACAATGCTTCCGCTGCATGGGCGATCGCGTTGATTCCGCTGGTGACCGATAGCGCGACAGGGAGTGACATGGTCAGCTCGGCATCGTAAATCACCGTCTTCGGTAGAACCCGCGGGTCTGTACCGGTCTTCTTCAAGCCGGCGTCGGTGATGCCATAGATGGGCGTCATCTCGCTGCCAGCGTACGTTGTTGGCACAGCAAGAATCGGAAGGTCCGACTCCAGCGCGATTGCCTTGCCCAGACCAATCGTCGAACCACCGCCAACAGCGATTGCACAGTCTGCCTTTAGTTCGCGAGCCAGCGCACGTGCTTGCTTCGCCAGCTCGAGCGGCACATGCATGACCGCCCGGTCGAATACTCCTGCGGCCCGTGCACCGAGGCGAGCCGCCACGGCTTCGCCCGTTTCCTTCTGTTCCGGGCTGCATAGAATGAGCGCCCGCTCCGACTTCAACCCGAGGACTTCACGCTCAAGGTGCTGTAGGCTACCGGGGCCAAACACGACTCGTGCGGCCCGCGCTTGATATACAAACTCACGCTTTTGCATGAACAAACTCCGCTTTACGCTCGGTGCACACACCAGCGTCTGCCTGGTAATCAACCTGGAATCGCGCGGTGCGCAGGTCTCCGAGCTCCCGGCGCACGCGCAAGTGTTCCGGATGCGACGCGTACGCTTCCAAGGCTTCCTGCGAGTCGAACTCGGTGACGAGAACCGCGTCGCATGCGTAGTCGACTCGGCTATGATCGAGCCCGACTTCAAGGTGACTCATTCCTGGAATCCTGCCCCGCAATCCTTCGAAGCTCGTTTTCACGCGGCTTGAAGCGGCCAGGCGCTCGGCCGGCGTGTCGCCCCGAACCCGCCACATGACGATATGCCGAATCATGCATGCACCTCCGACGGATTAAGAACGAAGTCATATTCGAGTGAAAACCACGGGACGGAGATTTCTCGGCCATCGGGCGCGACGCCGGGCTCGTGTCGCTTCCACTCTGAGATGAGCGATGAGCGCACACCGAATACAACGTCCGAATCGAGGTACGGGTCACCGTCCCGGAACACGTGAGTGATGAGCGTCTCATAGCCGGGCGCTTCAATCATGAAATGCAGATGCGCGGGGCGCCAAGGATGGCGGCCGACCGCCGACAGCATGCGGCCCACGGGCCCATCATGAGGAATGGGATATGCCTCAGCAAGTATTGAGCGAAAGTTGAAGAATCCTTCCGCGTCCGTTCTCAATCGGCCCCGCGCGCTATGTACTACGTTGCCAGCTTCATCTTGGTTCTGCACGTCATAGAAGCCGTCTTCGTCTGACTGCCAAACATCGAGCAGCGCGTTTCGGACGGCTTGGCCGCCTGCGCCACGCACCTGGCCGCTTACATAGCAAGGCGCGCCTTTCGCTCCGTTCGAAATGTCGTCGCCGTTACTGTACAGCGGAGCGCCCTCGACGAAGAAAGGCCCGAAGACCGTCGCTTCGGTGCAGTTCGCAGGTTTGCGATTGTTCTGGGACATGACGAGCATCGATAGTCCCAACGTATCGGACAAGAGGATGAACTCCTGCCGCTTGTCGTCAGTGATATGACCCACTTCCGTCAGAAACTTGATTGCCTTGAACCACTCGTCCTCGGTGAGATGGACATCGCGAGCAAAAGCGTGGAGATGTTGAACCAGGCTCGTCATCACCGTCCTCAGTCTCGCGTTTTCGCAGTTCGCGAATGAGGCAATGACGGCTTGTGTGATCGTGTCTTCGTTGATGTTGCGCATCGTGCGTGTCTCCGTTGTGCGCTCAGGCGTCTGAGAACAAAAGGTAAAGGGTCGTTCGATTAAATAAAAGGCCCGGAAGTGAAATGACATTTCCGCTTGAAGGAAAAATAGGCTCACATGCGTGCGTTCGAACCATCAAACTCCGCCGATCGTCGGTTCTCCTCGGATTGTAGAAATTGGCTCTACAAATCGAGGAGTTCCAGTCGGTTTATTAATCGGCTCGCCGTCGGCATATTTGGCCTCAATGAATGGAAGAATCGCGCCAGATTCTTCCAGTTGAGCTCGAAGAGGAAGACGATGGACCGCTGGACGCAACTGCAGCTATTTGTACTGACTGCCGACTTAGGTAGCCTGTCGAAGGCCGCTGAACAACTCGACATGTCGAATGCAGCAGCAAGTCGAACGCTCAGTTCTCTCGAAGAGCGTCTCGGCGCGAGGCTCATAGAACGGACTACGCGGCGCATGTGGCTTACCGACGCAGGCCGCGAGTACCACCGCCGATGCACGGCCGTCATTTCCGAGTTGGCCGAAGCTGACTCGATTGCTTCTGAGGAGGCGGTTAGTCCGAGAGGCGTGCTCCGGGTAACCGGTTCCGTGTCGTTCGCGATGATGCATATCGCTCCCGCCCTACCTGAGTTCATCAGGCGCTATCCCAAGCTGTCAGTTCAGATTGTCGCGGCGAATCAATACCAGAACTTCATCGAGGCTGGAATAGATATCGCCATACGTACGAAGGAGCATGAAGGAGATTCTGGCATCACGATTCGGCGTCTGGCCGAGACCAGACGAGTGATGGCGGCATCGCCAGCCTATCTGGCGGCTCGCGGGCGCCCTCAGAATCCCGAGGACCTGGAGCAACACAACATGCTTGTCTACAACCTCGCCGTCGACCCCTATCTGCTTCACCTGCGTCGAGGAAAGGAAGAACGCAATATCTTCATTGAGAGCACTTTGGACTCAAACGAAGGTCAGGTTATCGTCGCCGCCGGGCGGGCAGGTTTGGGCATCGTTGTTCAGCCTCTCTACATTATTTACGATGACATCGTGTCCGGGCGTCTTATCCCAGTGCTTGAGGACTGGCAGTTGCCACGGCTGACCATCAACTTGGCTTACCAAAGTCGGCGATATCAGCCCGCGAAAATTCGCGTGTTTACAGAATTCCTGATTGAGCGCGTGAAGAACCTCAATCTGGAGGAGCGCTGGATGACCTTCGCGACTTGACTTCATCGGTGGTGTCGACACCGTGATGCATCCCCGGACTGCTGATTGGGAAATCCTTCACCCAAGCGATGGTCACGCGACCAAGCTTGTAGCCGCCTCGAAATGACGAAACGCCGACGCGCTCGCTGGAGCACGCCGGATTGCGTCAGTGCGAGTAAGAATCAAACGGCCGCGGATGCCTTTCTGCGAGCGAACCGTTCGAGCGGCGAAGCCAAAACCGCACCCAGACGTCCGTCGAGCAAGACCACGATGAGCAGCAACAGCCCATTCACGAGAAGAATCTGCGTGGACGTGGCGTTCAGTAAGCCGAGGCCGTTGTTCAGAATGGTGAGAATCAGAACGCCCATCGCGACGCCGAGTGGGGAACCGATACCGCCCCCCAGCGCAACCCCACCGACGATGGCCGCAGAGGCCGCCTGGAGCAGGATGTTGCTGCCCATTGTCGCTGAGGCGGTCGCGAGGCTCAGCGATAGAAGGCCTCCCCCGAGAGCCGACAATCCGCCGGAGATGACGAAGCCGACCGTCAGCGCCTTATCGACTCGAGCACCGCTCTGAATCGCCGCCTTTCGATGACCGCCTGATGCGTAGAGGTCACGACCTAGCGTGGTGAAGCGCAGGAACAGAGAAACCACAACGAAGCAGGCAATTGTGATGAGGCTTCGCGGAGAGAAGACGCCTGCCACGCTTTGGTCGAGGAAGTCGCTGACGTCGAGATTGCCGTAGCTCAAGACGCGACCGCCTGCGAGCCAGTACCCCACGCCGGTCAGAAACATCATCGAGCCAACAGTGGTCACCAGAGAGGAGACGCCGAGCCATGGCAACAAGGCTGCGTTTGCGACGCCCACCACCACCCCGAAGATAACCGCGTACAGAATGCCCAGCGAAGCACTATCGCCGCCGAACTTCACAGTGATGAGTCCGGCCACGGTCGAGATTGCCGCTACGCTCAGATCGAACTCGCCAGCAACCATCGTGACCGAAAGCCCGAGTGCGATTATTCCGAGGAACGCAAACGCCTGGAAAATCGCGTACAGGTTCGCCTGCGAAAAGTAATGGTTGACGCTGAGGCCGAATATAACCGGCATGCCGACGAGCAGGACAAGCCGAATCGCCAGATTGAGAAGTCGTTGAGATTGGTCCATTTCCGAGTCTCCTGTTATTTCCGTCCCGGACCGAGCCGGGCGAGCAGCGCGCCGAACACCACCGCTGCGAGAACGACAATGCCTTTTGCGACCAGTTGATATTCGTAGCTGACGCCGCTTACCAAGAGGACGTTGCTGATAACGGCGAGGAAGATAGCGCCGGTGACTGCGTCCGAAATCTGCCCGCGACCGCCACGAATCGAAATACCACCGACCAGCACAGCTGCAATCGCGTTGAAGTCGAGGTCGATGCCGTAAGTCAGATTGCCTTGGGCTGACGACGAGGCAATCAAGGACCCGGCCAGTGCAGCCGCTGCGCCGGCGAACGCGTAACAAACGAGCGTTGCAGCCATCGTTCGAAGTCCGGCGATACGCGCAACTTCAGCTCGCATTCCAAGCAACCGGATTTCCCGCCCGATACGCGACTTCTGGAGAATGAAGCTCGCGATTGCAGCGAAGATGGCCAACACCAGGATTTGCGTCGGCAGCCAGCCAAACAGCTTGCCTTGACCAAGCCAGGTGGCGTCGCCTTTACCGATGACAGTCAGGCCGCCGGTGTAGATGACGCCTGCACCGATGATGATTGACGAGGTGGCAATCGTCGTGATGATGGGATTCGCTTTCCCTAGAGCGATGATTCCGCCCTGAACGGCACCCATCAGCAGGCCGCTCAATACAACGAGGAACAGCGTCGCACCCAAACCTAAATGAATCAGCGCTGCAAACATGACGGTGGAGACCGCCGCCGTCGCACCCATCGATAGCATGAACAGATTGCCGCTGAGGGTGACGAGCGCCATGCCGATAGCGCCGATGCCGACTGCTGCTACCGAATACATTAGCGACTGAACGTTCCCGAACTCCGTGAAGTGCGGCACGATGGCTGCAGCGACGATGATGAGAACAAGCGTGGCGATTCGAATCGATGCGGCATGAATGCTCGTTGTTCCGAAAAGTGCCGATGCCCACCGTCGCAACGCAGTTGGCGACACTTGTGCAGTGGGCTCCAGAGCGGTCTTATGCATTACGCACCTCCGCGGGTTGGTTTCGGAAAGAGACATGTCCGTGAGATGCGTCGCTATCGCCCGCGACGATGTCGTGGAGCAGCGTATCACCATCGATTTCAAATCGAGGCTTATGGCGGACCATTCGACCACGGAAGACGGTGAGAACGGTGTCGGCGAGTTCCAGAATTTCTTCGAGGTCTGTCGAGTAGAAGACAATCGCCAAGCCGTCGTCCGCCATCTTGCGAAGCGTCGAATAGATTTCCGCGCGAGCGCCAATGTCAACGCCTCGGGTGGGCTCGTTCAACAGCAACAGCCGAGGTGCGAGCGCGACGGCTTTCGCGAGCGACACCTTCTGCTGGTTACCACCGCTGAGAGTCGACACTTCATGAGGAAGGCGCTTCGGGTCGATGGCGAACATCGACGCGAGGCGTCGAGCCTCCTCCTGCTCACCGGCACGTCGCATAATTCCGGCCTTGCTGAACTTGGCCATGACGGAGGCAGTGATGTTGATAGCAATCGGCGCATCCAGAAAGACGCCCTTATCCGCGCGGTCCTCGGCGACGTATGCAATTCCTGCCTTCAGGGAACTGCGGATGCTGTCGAGCTTGATGGGCTGTGCATCGACCTTAACTGAGTTGGAGATGTCGCCGCGAAGCCCGGCGAGAGCCTCGACAAGAACTTCGGCGCCTGAACCAAGCTGACCGACGACCGCGAGAATCTCACCGGGCGCTACGTCGACCGACAGGTCTTTGACCTTATCTGCAACCGTCAGGCTGGACACCGACAGCCGCGGCGCGACGTCAGCGCGGCCCTCGGGTGGCGTGACCTTGCTATGCACAAGTTCACGCCCAATCATTGCCTTGACCACTTCAGCAGTCGTCATGTCCGCGGTACGTTGCGTCAAAACGTGCTGGCCGTTGCGGAAAACCGTGACCCGGTCCGTCAGCGCAAACACCTCATCGAGCCGGTGGCTCACAAAAATCATTGCGGTGCCTTGGTCGCGCAGCCTGCGCGCAACGTCAAAGACTCGAACAATCTCGGCATCCGACAAGGTGGCAGTCGGCTCGTCGAGGAGCAGAACCTTCGCCTGCCGCGACATGCCTCGCGCGATTTCTACGAGTTGGCATTCGGCGAGGCTGAGTCGAGATGCCGGAGCACCCAGCTTGACGTGTGACAATCCGACTGAGTCGAGATGCTCACGAACAGAGTCCCGATACTCACTGCGACGGTAGATTTCGCTCTGGTCCGCGCCACCGAGAAGAATGTTATCAAGTACCGACAGCGTCGGAACGATTGCAAGCTCTTGGTGAACGATTGAGATGAGTCGAGGGTCGGTGCGACTCCCGAGTTTCAGATTGTGGCCGTCGACGGTGATTTCGCCGTCGTCGGGGTGAACGAGGCCGCCCAGAATCTTGATGAACGTGCTTTTACCAGCGCCGTTCTCTCCACACAGCGCATGAATTTCGCCGGGCGCCAGTTCGAGGCTGACGCCTGTCAGCGCCTTGACGCCACCATAATGTTTTGTGAGATTGCGAGCGCAGAGCAGACTCTGAACAGCTACCGGCTCAGCACCGGAATTCGCGTCTTGCAGCATTGTCTTCCTCCAAACGCGGACACTCTTTGGTCGTCCGCTGTCAAGGGCTGATGCCTGTCACTGTCACCGACCTCCTGCGCGTAGCTGGTCGTGTGTGCGTGACGGCATACATGTCGAATAACGATGTCCCGCGTCGATGCTCGGCAGCTTGCGCCAAGACTCAGAAAGAGCCGAGAGGCACTGCGGCTTCAGCGACGCTGCTGTTAGTGGTCTTTGAGGAGAGGAATTCGCAGGGCATCGCTGCGTGCGCAGGAATGCATGTCGTCTCCAGCAGAAACTCGCGTCAGCGGCTTCGTTATTGTTGAGTTACAGGTTATTAGTTCGACTGCGAAAGAAAAATGCGCTGCGGCGAAATGATATTTCCGGTGGAAGGAAATATCCCTGCTGGCCGAAGCCCTCGAAAAAATCCGCGGAGCCGGACGTGGTGCCCGACCAACCGCGCGTAACCTGAGCCCGTTGTTCCCTTAGAGAGCGACTCGCTGCCCCTGCGCCGACGACCGAATCGCCGCGTCCACGATGCGTTGGATTTCCCACGCTTCGCGGAAATCCGGGAACGTGGGCGTGCCGTGCTCGATAGCTGCGATGAACTCAGCCATTTCAATGGTCTTCAAGTCATTGAAACCAAGCTGGTGCCCGCCGGCCACCGTGAAATTTTCGTAGGGAGGATGAGCCGGGCCTGCTTCGATACGGGTGAACCCCGATGTCCGAGGCTCGCCCCCCGCCTTGAAATATTGAAGCTCATTGAAGCGCTCTTGTGAAAAGCACAGTGCGCCTTTCGCTCCGTACACCTCGAACTCGAGCTGCATCTTGCGGCCGGTTGCCGCCCAATTCGCCTCTATGGAACCGGAGCATCCCCGCTCAAACGTCACCATCAGTCGGGCGATGTCGTCGACTTTGACCTCACGCCGCTCGGACGAGCCTGGTGCCACCGGGCGAGTTTTGTTGACGGTCTCCAACTGCGCGTTGACCTGTGTGACGGCCCCAAGGAGGAATCGAGACATACCGACGATATGGTTGCCGATTTCGGCTAGTGCGCCGGCCCCGTTCTGAGGGTCAACTCGCCATCCATATGGAATCTCGGGGTCGGCCATGTAGTCTTCAGCGTGGACACCGCGAAAGCTCGTGATTTCTCCCAGTTCACCGGATGCAATCATCTCCCGTGCAAGCTTGAGCACGGGGTTTTTGATGTAGTTGTAGCCTACCTGCGTAACGACCTTCGCAGCCTCAGCAGCTTTCATCATCTCAAAGGCGTCGGCGGCCGACGGAGCAATCGGCTTCTCGCAATGTACGTGCTTCCCGGCGGCAATCGCGGCAAGAGCCATTTCCCGATGCAGACTGCATGGCGTCGTGATTGAGACAATCTCAACGCCGGGGTCGTCCAGCAACGTGCGCCAGTCAGTCGTCGCGCGTTCAAACCCGAAGTGCTCAGCCGCTTGCTTAGCACCTGCCTCACTCACATCGGCCACTGCCACCAACCGCGGCCTCAGCGAATTCGGAAAGGCGTTCGACACGGCACGGTACGCCAGTGCGTGCGCCTTTCCCATGAAACCAGTGCCAATCACACCTACGCCTAGTTCTCGTCTCATCGCCGTCTCCCTTCGTAAGACGAAAGCGACCCCGAAGGGTCGCGAAAAACCTCCCGCCGCCTGTGCGACGCTCAACCTTGCGGCGCGCGTTACTTCTTCTGCGAGTAGCAGACGTTGAGCGTTGCCTTGGTCGCAGCAGGATTCGGCAGATACTGGATGGCTTGCGGTGCCTTGCCCGTCGCGAGGTCCTTGGCGGCCCGTGCAGCGTACGCACCGTCGTCAAACGGGGACTGCTCGACCGTGGCGTATGCTTTTCCGGCGGAGATAGCTTCCACCGCACCGGAGTCGCAACCGTGGCCAATGATGACGAGCTTCGACGGGTCGAGTCCGAGGCGCTGTGCGGCAGTCACGACGCCGCGAAGTTGCGAGTCGTTCTCCGTGTAGACGCCTTTCACGTCCTTGAATTGGGTGAAGAGCGCCGAGGCTGCGGCTTCTGCCTTCACAGCGTCCCAGTCGGCCGGTTGGGAACCGACAACTTCGATTCCAGGCGCATTCTTCTTGAGGCCGTCCACGAAGCCTTGATAACGCTGAACTTGAGGCGGCGTACCCATCGGTCCGTTGATGACGATGACCTTGCCTTTGTCACCATAGCCCTTTTCCTTGAAGCCCTGAATCATGGTCTTCGCGGCGACCTCGCCATTGCTGATGTCGTTCGGGCCCGTGAAGACCTTCCAGTAACGGGAATACTTCTGGTCGGGCATCGAGTTCGAGATGACCAGCGGAATTTTGGCTTGGTCAATCTTGCGAATCGACGGGACCATGGCGCTCGAGTCCACAGGGATGAGAACGATGACATCGGGCTTCTGGGCAAGCGTCTGGTCGACCGCAGTGGCTTGTTCGTTTGGGTCGTAGTTGCTTACCTTCACGTCGAGCTTGAGGCCCTGAGCGGCCGCTTCTTTCTCGAAGCCCTTAGCATAAAGCGCCCAGTATTCAACGCTCTGCGTCGGCATGAGCAGCGCAACGCGAGGCTGGTCGGCCGCACGGGCACTCGTACCAAATGCGCTCGCGATGGTCGCCAGAGCAAAACAAGAAACGATGGATTTGCGGAAGTTCATGCTGTGTCTCCAATAGGCCCCACGTCGTGGAAGAGCCGGGTTTTGATGTTTTGGTGGAGGCACAGTAAGGCTTGGTATCGGAAAGAAAAATGCGACAGAACGAAAAGTTATTTCCTCTCACTGGAAAAATCGCCACGGCCTCGGAATGATTGCCCCGAAAGTTTGGAGAATCGATTCGATGAGCGTGATGGAGCGGTCCACAAGGTGGCAACCACCTGCACATTGCGCGATTGTCGATTTTTACTCTACTTCAAGACGATTCGAAGGCTGTTTATTCGTTGCGACTTCTACGTAATAGTTCAGGACATCGATTCCCCACGACCGGCATCGAATCGCCTGTCGTCACTTTCAAGAGGTCTCACATGTCCAAGTCAAAAGTCGAACTCGTTGCCGCCTACTTCACGCTCTCCGGCGATGTCTATCCGTTCGGTCCGACCGAAATCAGCCCCTTCAGCTTCAAGGACCGAGTCGAAGCGGCGGCGAAGGCCGGTTGGGACGGCATCGGCCTGATTCACTCGGACATCTACGCCACCGCCGACAAGATTGGCTTCCAGGAGATGCGCCGCATCCTCGAAGCCAACGGCATCAAGCACGTTGAGTTCGAATTTTTGGTCGATTGGTATCAAACCGGCGAGCGTCGCCGCACCTCCGATAGCCAGCGCTACTACTATCTGAAAGCCGCGGAAGAGCTGCGCGCGCGCATTGTGAAGGTCGGCCCGGGGATCGGCGAGGACACCGCGAACGTCTCGCTCATGGTCGAAGAGTTTGGCACACTGGCGGAGGACGCTGAGAAACGCGGGACCCAAGTCATGCTGGAAATCATGCCCTTCAGTAACGTCCGCACGATTGAAACCGGCAAGGCCATTGTCGAAGGCGCGAACAAGGCGAACGCCGGTCTGCTGCTCGACATATGGCATCTGAGCCGCGGCAATGTCGATTTCAAGGAAATCGCCACGATCAAGCCCGAGTTCATCAAGGGCATCGAACTGGACGACGCAGACCGCTACGCAATCGAGCCTCTGTGGATGGACACCTGTCATAAACGTCGCCTGCCGGGCGAAGGCGTCCTCGACGTGAAGGGCTTTATCAAGGCAGTTCAGGCAACGGGCTTCGGTGGTCCGTGGGGCGTCGAGATTCTCTCTGAAGTCGAGCGCAAGCTCCCGTTGGAAGAAATGGCCACGCGGGCATACAACGCGACGATCCGCCAGTTCGAAGACTAAGCAGGATAGCGAGAGTCTCCCGACTGCTACAACCACAGGTTAGCGGCCGTCTTGCTTTTTAAGATTCCACTCGCCGACTCCTGTTCGATGAAATGCTATTCACAGGCATCGCAACGATGCCTAGTCGCCATTTCCAAAGCGAACACTGACAACCACGAAAAATGCTGGCTCTCTACATCCGCTTCAAACTCGTTGCCTCGGCCAAGTCCCAGTTCTTGCCGCATCTCGACGAGCTGATTCAAGCGATCGCTACAGAACCATCGTTCGTAAGAGCAGTGCTCAATGAAGATCCGAATGCAGAGAATGAGCTAGTTCTCTTCGAAGTATGGAACGGATCGCACGACGAATGGCTCGCTCTGCAACCTAAGAAGCCGTATCGGAGCGTCTATGACCACGCGACGAAGGAGCTTATTGCCGACAAGGAGGTGCGATTCCTCTCGCCCATCGCCATTCGCAATGTGTAGCGGACTTTGCCACCCCGGACCGGGCATATTCTTCTCGCATTCAGTACGGATACTAATATAGTATCCGTAAATGGCTTCAGTAAACACTCAATTTTCGATCGCTGTCCACGTACTGGCGGCAATCGTACATCACGAAGGAATCTTCACGTCGGAAGTCCTCGCAGGCAGCGTGAACGCGAACCCGGTTTTCGTTAAGAGAATCCTGGTTAAACTCTCGAAGGCGAAGCTGGTTACGACGACTGTTGGTAAGTCGGGTGGTTATGGCCTGGCACGAAGCCCAAAGAGTATTTCTCTCTTGGACATCTACTCTGCGGTAGACCCTCCAGATGCTTTTGCCATCCATGCCTATCCCAAAACGGACGAGTGTGTCGTGAGTTGTAACATCAAAGAAGTCATGAGCGACGTGCTTGCTGGCACTCAGGTGGCCGTCCGCAATGAGTTGAGGCAGACGACATTGGCGGACGTGGTGTCCAAAATCAGGGCTAGGTCCGGTTAGCATTTTTTTACTCTAAATAGATACTTTTATAGTAGCCAATATCCACCGAAAGGGATTCAAAATGACTAAGCTGACTGGAAAGAACCCTGTGATCACCGGCGACGCCGCCGGAATCGGCCGCGCCGCTGCAGAGCGGGGCATGGACGCGCCGACCGCCGTGCTCATTGGGGTGACCGGAGGACTTGGTCAAGCCTTGGCGAGGCTCCTCGCGGCCGAGGGCTTCCGGATGGTGCTCGCGGCGCGGCGCGAGCACGACGCTGCGGCGCTGACCGGTCGGAACGACGGCTCGGCGATTTACCTGCGCGCGGACGTCACCGATCCGGCGAGCCTCGAGAACCTGGCGGCGGCGGCCTTTGACCACCTCGGCCGGATCGATGCGGTGGTGAACCTCGCGGGCATCTCGCCGCGCAAGGCCATCGAGGACTACACGTCGGCCGACCTGGACGCGCTGCTCGCGGTCAACGTGAAGGGGCCCATCTGCTTGACCCAGGCATTCCTGCCGGGACTGCGCAAGCAAACCGGCGGCGGAGTGATTGTCCACATCGGCGGCGCCATGGACGGCCGGGTGGCGCTGCCGTTTATGAGCGCCTACGCTGCGACCCGCGGCGCGCTGGCGAGCTACGTGCAAGGCGCCAACCGCGAGCTTGCCGGGACCGACGTGGTGCTTTCTTTCTTCGGGCCTGCGCCCTCCAACACCGAGTCGGAGTCCGCATATTTCGACATGTGGCGCAAGATGGGCGTCGCCCTCTGCGAGCCTGATGCGGTCGCGCGCGATATCCTCGCCACCATCCGCCAGCGACGTCGGGCCCACATCATGGGCGGCTCGCTGCTCAGGATGCTTACGCTCGTGAACGCCGTGTCGCCGTCCGCTGCCGACGCGATCGGTCTGCGGCGGTTCGGGAAGCTCATCCAGCAGCATAGTCCACACTGATCTCCGCTCCGGGCGCCCGGCGCCTGTCAGTTCGATTCGGTCCTGAGCCGCGGTATTGCCCATCATCGTGAATCAGCCCCGTAGAACCATAAATCGCAGTGTAAAAATGTACCACTGCAGCGCACTGGAGCCACCGGTACGTAGCCTTTATCCTTAGTTCATGGTTGATTTAAGGGAACTCAGAAAGGATGTATTCGGTGGAACTGTATGAAAAATGTAAGCGGCGCGTGTCCACGCGTGTCCAAGGTCTTGATTTCGGCGGGCGCGATTGCAGGTTACGCGCGGATTGAGGCGGCGGCAAATTCAGTGACGACATTCCAGCGCAGCAGATCGTTGATGCGATTGATCGGATGATCTCTCAAATGGCCGCGTGCAGCCCGATGCGGTTGCCATACGTCGCTCGGAATGTTTCTTGAACACTGTCGGCACCGTGCGTCGAAGTCCGCACTTCAAGGGCGAAGTGACGACTTTAATTCGCGTCCGGCAAACCCCATGCTGAGTATGGTTAGCCGCGCTATCGGGTGCTTCGAGGCCCCGTTTTGACGACCTTATAGACGCAACGTTGACATTTTTAATGCGTTCTACGGTATGACGTGTCGGGCGCCCGCATCCGTCACCAGAAACTGCTGCGAGAATGGCTAGACATCCGTGCGTTCGATGCGGGTGAGGCGGCTTCGCTTGCTGAGCTCGCGTCGGCCGAAGCCCGGACGAAGATCGAACTGCCCGGCCTCATCAACGCTGCTTGTCGACGAGCTGGTCCGGCGCCGGTACGAACTGTCGCCGTTGGAGACGCTGCAGTGCATCGCAAGGCCGGCTCGCAACGATCTCAACGAAACAATCTATGGGCGATTACCGGCGCACTCCGCGCAGCAGTCATCGAACGGATCGATGCGCTTCTCGTCGCCAATGCCGGCAGGTCTGGTTGGGACGATCTGAAACAGGAGCCGAAGCGACCCGCCGCGCCACAGAGAACAGTCATCAGCTGATCCGGAAGCATGAACGGCGCGTGACGAATTTTCCGTCCGATCCGTCGGCACTTCGCGCTCAAGCGACATCTGCTGCGTGCTTCGCTCTATCGGAAGCGCCGCGCGATTCGTCGTTTGGTGCGAATTCACCGATCAAGCAGCACCAAACGGTCTTCGGGTTGCTGAACAGATATCTCCTGCTAGGGCTTCCTTCCACTTCGCTAAGTTAACAGCGGCTTCAGAAGCAATTGTCGATTGAATCCCAATATTTAAAAACCGGTCATTGTTCTTATTTGGCCGGGTCTAGCTGTAAATTCTGCCACACATTTCACTACAAAGTTCCGCCATCAATTGATTTCTGGTTGCATCCAACCAGACTGCATAAAGGCGCGGGCTGGAAATATTTTGCAACAGAGTTGACACGCCGACGATTGCACAATTACTCTACCGCTCAGTGTAATAAACAGTTAGTAAGTCGAATGCGTATATTCAGGTAGGTTGCGATCGGCGGAGCGAGACATGTTTTGATGCACGGCGCCAGCCGGGCATTGCATTGCCGCGTCTTGGATTTTCTTCAGTTCACGTTTTAAGCATTGATATCGGCAATACGGGTCGAGACCCGCGCACGTCCTTTTCATTGATTATATTTCATTCGCTTTCAGCGCGTGGTGGAGATCTTTTTTCGTAATTTTATTCAATACCGCTTCGATATATAGAACGCTCATTTTTTAAAAGATGTTTTTATCCGACGAGGACAAACAATGCATACGCCTTTTCCGTTGAAAACGCTGTCCCTGATGCTGGCCGGTACGCTGGCATTGAGCGCTTGTGGTGGTGCAGACGATGTAGGCCTGGCTTCGAACAAGTCGTCGCAACTGGGCGGCGGCGTACCCGCCTCACAGCCCGCCGCGCTGACGCCGCCGACCGCGCAGGTCGTGGCCGACAAAACCATCAACAAGACGGTGAAGCCGGTTGAATTGCCGAACACCGTCAAGCCGATTAACTACAAGCTGTGGTTCCGCCCGAATCCGGATCTGTCGAGTTTCGACGGCCGCGCGGATGTCGAACTGCAGATCACGAAGAACGTCAACCAGATCGAGATTGCCGGACACCGCATCAAGTTCGTCAACGGCAAGACCATCCTGCAGCCGGGCAATATTGAGCTGATCGCCACCCCGGAAGACCAGGGCGACTTTTATCAACTGCGGCCGGCCAGTGGCCACATTCCCGCCGGCAACTATTCGTTGCACATGGAATGGCAGGGCTTCATCAACTTCAAGACCTATGACGACCCGGCCACGCAAACTGGCGGAAGCTGCGGCGACGACAAGTACCCCGGCTGCTCCGCGGCCGAAGGCGTATTCCGCGTCGACCTGAAGTCGACGGACGGCACGACGAGCGGCGCAATCCTGACGCAAGGCGAAAGCAACCTTGCACGGCAATGGTTCCCGGGCTGGGACGAACCGGCGTTCCGCACGACCTACGAAGTGTCGGCGGAAGTGCCGCAGAACTGGCGCGTCGTATCGAATGCGGCCGAATTGCCGCCTGCCAGCGTGGATAGCGGCTACAAGCGGGTGTCGTTCGAGAAGACGCCGCCGATGCCGTCGTACCTGCTGTTTTTCGGCGGCGGCCAGTTCGACGTGCTCGAAGACGACTTCGTGAGTCCGCTCGCCGATCACAAGGGCATGCACCTGCGCATCTTCACGCCGCCCGGCATGCGCGACTGGGCCGTGCCCGCGATGAAGCAGACCAAGCAGGCACTCGACTACTACTATCGCTATACCGGCATTCCCCTGCCGCTCACGAAGTTCGACACGGTTGCCGCGAATGATGCGTTCAAAGAGGAGAAGGACCTGAACTTCGGCGGCATGGAGAACTGGGGCGCCATTCTCGAGTTCGCCGACGACATCCTGCCCGCTCCCGGCACGACGATGTCCGACTACGGCGTGACGGTGCTCACGCACGAAGCCGCGCACCAGTGGTTCGGCGATCTGGTCACGCTCGACTGGTGGGACGACGTGTGGATGAACGAGTCGTTCGCCACGTACTTCGAGAACAAGACCAAGATCCAGTTCTTCCCCGATCGCTTCAACTGGGTGGACGAGGTCAAGACCAAGTACGCGGTGATGCAACGCGATTTGCGTAACACGGCGTTCCCGATCCAGCCGAACTTCAACGACTGGGCCTCGAACGACTTCGTGATCCGCGCCAGCGCGTTCACCTACGACAAGGGCGGCATGGTGCTGAAGACGATCGAGAACTATCTCGGCGACAGCGTGATGCGCAAGGGCCTGCAGTCGTATCTGGCCGATTACTCGTTCGGCAACACGACGCCGAAGCGTCTGTGGAAGGAACTCGCGAAGGCAAGCGGCGAACCGATGGAGGCGATCGGCGACAGCTACGTGCGGCAGACGGGCGTACCGCTCGTTTCGCTCGACACGCAGTGCGACCTGACGACCAACAAGACGATCGTCACGCTGAAGCAGACGCCGTATCCGAACCAGAATCAGTATCCCGGTATTCAATGGACGGTGCCGGTGACGCTCGCTTACGGCGACGGCCTGATCAAGCGCAAGGCGGTGGCGCTGAAGGACACGCAGATGCAGGTGCGGTTGAACGGCTGCTCCCCAGTGGTCGCGGACCCGACCGGGCTCGATTACTACGTGATCAACTACGGCGACAACGCATGGAGCCAGCTGCTCACGCAAAGCAGCACGATCGCGTCGGATCCGGTATTGCTGACCAATCTGCAGATGGAAGCGAAAATGCTCGTGACCTCGGGCCTCGCGAATCCTTCGCGGGCGACGACGATCGGCTCGCTGACGCCGTCGAATGCAGTGGCGCTGCGCCAGATGCTGGCTACGCCGCGGCCGGAAACGGAACGCCAGGTACTGCATTACCAGGGCAAGGCCAAGGCGCGTACTACCACGGCTGAGTAATCAACTTGTAAGAACGGAACGTCCCGACTCGCGGAGTATGCGAGGCGAGACGTTGTTTTTGCCGCATTATTAGCCAGCTAGGGGCGATAAAGCGAAGCGCGTGTTAATTCGAAATAGCTGAGGGTACGACTCCGTGGCTGCAGCTCCATCAGCCGGCTGGGTCGCGTCGTCCACAAACACCAGCAGCGGGCAGGTCGGCGCCCGGTCCTCGCGAACCAGCGGTGATCACTCGTCCGAGAGTGCGCTTCGTTCTCAGAGTAACTTTTCATAACACTTACAGAGAACGTTCGTTCAATTTCGGGTGCGATCGACGGCTACCGCAGCGGGGACGTGTCTCGAGCGCAATGGTTCCCTCCCTTGCCTGATTTAAATGACACCCGGATTTTTCGGCGGAAGCCGCCGCATCGGAGTGGGCCGACATCGGCCTTTGGACGGCGAGGCGCAACTGTCGCCGCACGCGTTTGGCGACCGTCTTATCTGCCCTACAATTGAGAAAGGGCTGCTCCGGCACGCCCGCACTCTCGGCAAACTCCTCGCTTTTCAATTCCTCGCATCGAGGTACGCGGAGAGCCGTTTGATGAGGTGTTCCGGCAGGCTGGACGACGCGCCCCTGCATCCCGCGTGGCGAGGAGCAACGCACGGCCGCCGCGAGCCTGCGACGCCGTGCGACACAGGAGACAGACCATGAACTTAAGCGAGCAGGACGCCGAGCCACCGATCGAGCCGTGCGAGAGGCACGCCCCGGGTGGCCAAGACGCGACGCCGATGGCGCGTTTGTCCGTCGCGTGGGAGGCGATCGCGCATGCGTGTGACTTGCCGTCGGACTTCGATGGCGAGCCGTCCGAAACCGCCTATCGGGCGGTTAAAGAGTTGCAGGCGCGCCTTCGCGATCACATTCTTGCCAACAACGACACGCGCCTACAGTCGCTGCTGCACCTATTAGGCGCGGCGAGCCTGCACATGGAGCAGGCCCTGTGCCCCGAGGGGTGCGCGCACCTGCAGTGCGAATTGGAGCAGGGCATGCAACTCGTGCGCACGACCGAATCTGAACTGAATTCCACGAGGACGTCATGAATGCCGCAGCGGAACGCATCATCCGACTCAGCAACGCGAAGCCAGTGTGGTGATCTGCAGTTGCAGCGTGCGTCGCATAGCGCGCTGTCGGCAGCAAGCGAGCGGCTTGAGCGTTTCAAGGCGGGCGAAGCCGACAGCGGACCGAAAAGCGGCGGCCCTAAGCGAAAGTGGCGCAAAGCCTAGTGCCGTTGAGTGAGTGCGGCGTGAAAGTCGGGTGAAGAATAGTTGCGTCTCGATTCGCCTCGAAGAGGAACCGATTTCCCGTCCATCGTAACCGTTCGATCGAGATGGGACAGGTGGTTAATTGGTAGGACGCACCAATCTCTGGTCCAATTAGAGCTTGCGCGTCTTGTACGCCGTTCCAAACCGGCCCGCCTCCTACGCGGGCCGCGTCCTTTGCTCGTTGTGATCCTTGTATGTCGTCTGCGCCTGAAGCCGTGATCCCGAGTGTCGCGTGGGACGCGGTGCTTATCGCCTGTTCGCCAGCGCCAAGCAAACCTGTCGAGGAGAGTCAATGGAAAGTTTTGATCGGGAAGATAAAGCACAAAACACGGCCGCATCGGAGCGGAAAACTCCGGCTCGGCGCGCTTCGAAGGGTAAGGCCGTCGCAGCCTTGCTACCGATGGGTGCTGCGTCCACAGCGTTGCAGGACGAAGAGCGCCAGCGCCAGATGCGCGCCTGATCCAGTTGGGCAAGGAGCCAGGCTTCCTGACCCACGCGGAAATCAACGATCACCTGCCCGACAACATCGCGCAAACCGCTGCCATCGAAAGCATCGTCAGCACGTTCAATGACATGGGCGTGGCTGTCTATGAGCAAGCGCCCGACGCGGAGACGCTGCTTCTGAGCGACGCCGCGCCGGCGACTGTATCGGACGACCAGGCAGACGAGGAAGCGGAAGTCCCGCTCACGACAGTCGACTCCGAGTTCGGCCGCACGACCGACCCCGTGCGCATGTACATGCGAGAAATGGGTGGGACGCAAGGCACTCGACAAAGCCGTTGATAGCCTCGGCGCGACGCGCCGCGAAACCACTATTTGCCTCTTTGGGGCGTTCTCAAAGTTACTTTCCCCATGCGCAAAGGCTGGGAAAAGACAGGGCGACGGCGCGGATGTTAGAGCATGCTCGTCGTCGCGCCTTTCCGGTGCGCGGCGAATTCCGCAAGCGTTGGGAGATGCGCGACCCGCTGGAAAGCGGCGAAGACGTGCAGTTGTCTGGCTTCGGCAAGTTTCAACTGCGCGAGAAATCGCAGCGTCCCGGACGCAATCCGAAAACGGGCGAAACGACTAGCATTGCGGCGCGACGCGTCGTCACCTTTCATGCGAGTCAAAAGCTCAGGCGCGGCTCGAAATAGACGGGGAACAGCGACGCAGTGACCGGCCCTAGTCGAAGCTATTCGTCTGTCTCTCGCACCGAGAGCTCGCGGAGGTTGGAATATTTGTGCCCTTGGTTGGATCCGTTCGCGTTGCCTCCAGGCGGGACGCAGGAGAAGATCGACAGGCGCCCATCTTGCCTATCCCCCTCGAAAGGCACTCGCGAACTAGAACAGTTGGCCGTCCAATGGCAGCAGGTTCACCCACTTCACCGCAGTTCGGCGTTCGATCCCGTCCGGGTGTATCGAGCGAATCATCACCCGCTGGCCGCGGGCTTCCCCGAGGACTTCGACTATACGGTCCTCATATCGCGCAAGTGTGCCACGTACGGGCTTGCGCCTCATGCGCACGCGAAGGGGAGGGGAGGCCATCGGTAGGTGACAACAATTTACGATGCCATCATCATAGCGGGACCCCGCTCGTCGGGAAATCCCATTCATCCTTGTAGCAATCACCACACTACACAGTCATGCGTCGTATCGTTGGTCGCAATTCTCCCGTTCATGGCCGCGGCGTGTTCGCGCTGACCACCATTCCTGCCGGCGCGCAGATCGTCGAATACAAAGGGAAACTCGTCTCGTGGAGGCAGGCCCAGCGCAGCTACGAGCGCTCGAGCGCTGCCGATGGCCACACCTTCTTCTTCGATTTGGACGACGGCCAAGTGATCGACGGTGCGACCGGGGGCAATTCCGCGCGATGGCTCAACCACAGTTGCGCACCGAACTGTGAAGCGGAGCAGCAGGGGAGCAGGGTGTTCATTCGAGCAATCCGCAATATCGAGGAGGGCCGAGAGCTTTTCATCGACTATCAGCTGACGGTAGCAGGGCGGCTGAGCGCGACGGTGAAGCGAATCTACTCGTGTTGCTGCGTGTCACGTCAATGCAGGGGCACAATGCTGGCGACGAGGTAGTTAAACTGGGGTTTCTTACCAACTCCTACGTGGTGGCGGTGGCAGTTTATTTGCCAGTGCGAATGGTCCCCCCTCTATGGGAGTCTAGCCCGCCGGCGCCACTACTGCGCGCGACGAAGCAGAAGAGATCGCTCAGGCGCAGGCGCTTCTAAGGCAGGCAAGGTCTACGTACCCGGCCTGCGCGCGGCGCTGGAGGCGCAACTGAATCGTCTGGATGTGCTTGTGGGCGCGCAGCCGGGGACTTACGCACAGGATCTGCCGTGCCTGGGACGTCCAGGGCAGTCAGCTCGCCCGCGGCCGGATCCTCGATTGGTTCCACATCGCAATGAAGTTCAAGGAGGCGCAACGTTCCGTGTTCGGCAGCAAGATGAGCGCCTCGCTGGAACAGGAGTCGATGGAGACCGAAATCACTACGCCAAGTGGATGGTCTGGCATGGCAAGGGCGGCAAGGCGGTGGAGCGGATCAAGGCACTGGACAGTCAGCTACTGACGAGGGAAGGGTATGAATTCAGCACGCTTTGGTGGAACCTGAACACCGTCTCTTGCTACTTGAGGAACAACGCGCACACGTTGGTCAACTATGGCGCTCGGTATCGCAAGGGCCTGCCGATCAGCAGCAGCATTGCCGAGTCCGCGGTGAACCAGGTCGTCAGCCACCGCATGGCCAAGAAGCGACAGATGCGCTGGACTGACGAAGGGGCGCACTGCATGGCGCTGGTGAGGGTCGCCGTTTTAAACGGGGAACTCTCGCCGCGCCGCATCTCCGCACTCAGAATAGCCACGTCGCGTCAGGGCGAATCCATCGGGGCAGCGTCCGCCAAACGACACCGACCAACGAACAGAACAGAGCGTGCAACCATGTCGTACGCCACGCCAGCCTGACAAAATCGACCTCCCCAACTGTTGCACGCTCTCACTGGGTGTGTCGGCGGTTAGCTTAGCTTACCCACTAAGAAGAATAATCAACTGTACGCAGCGGAGTTCACAGCGCAAACTAGACTCAGAAGATGGCTATTAGCCGAATAAGCACGGAGACAACTTTCGACGAGCCCGTCCACCCCAATGGTGGCGTGTGCCGCGCCAATCTGCTGTTGATCGGGGCGCTTTCCGGACAACAGTCAAGCCTCAAAGCGCTATCTCGTGCGGAGCGAGATGTCAAAAGAGGCTCGGTGCCACCAACGAGTTTGTACCGAAGCAGTCTCTCATTCGCCAGCAGAAGGCGATGTTTTATTCGTTCCTGATGTGCGCATCAACTGCAGCTACCGGCAAGCAGCCGTGCGCTGCGTGGGCGTTCAAAACCGGCGACTGCGGTAACACTTTCCCGCGCGGCGTAGTGATGAGCTTCTATGGGAGTGACTAGTGTGGTGGTCTTATCAGGGGACTTTGGATGAGCAATAGAGTGAATGCTGGTGCGCGGCTTGATCGCCTTCCGATCGGCCCTTTCCATACGCGCGTCTTATGGCTAATCGGAATGGGTATGTTTTTTGACTCATTCGATAATACGCTTTCAAGTTCCGTCCTTGCCGCAATGCTCAAAAGCGGCTGGTCAACGTTGCAGCTGAATTCCGTTTTCATGTCGTCAACGTTCGTCGGCCTGACAATTGGTGCAGCACTCGCAGGCTGGTTGAGCGACAAGTTTGGACGCCGCTTCGCTTACCAGTTCAACCTTGCGATTTTCGGTGGAATGGCGCTTGTGTCGGCACTCGCCCCATCGATGCCGTGGCTCATCGCTGCTCGCTTCATTATGGGCATTGGGATGGGTGCTGAGTACGTCATGGGGTACGGCCTCATCATTGAATTTGTTCCTCCGTCGCATCGCGGCAGATACCTGGGGAAACTCGCGCTGATCGGAGGCTCGGGCGTCTTCGTTACAGCAGTGGTCGCAACATTGGTTGTTCCTTGGATCGGATGGCGCCCAATGTTCGTGATTGGCGGTATCGGTACCCTTTGGGTCTGGTGGATGCGTCGTCACCTTCCCGAGTCACCCCGTTGGTTGGAGCGTGTGGGTCGCCATGCTGAGGCGGAAGAGATTATGCGGGCGATCGAAAAAGATGCCGGCGTTACGACGCCGCTGTCGTCCTCTCCACAAGCAACAGAACCGGCCAACGAGCCGCATTGGGTACCGCTCTCGACACTCTTCTCGAGGAACGTAATCCGGCGTACTCTCCTTGCGATCGTGGTCAACGTTGTCTGCTTGTTTGGGTCGTATAGCCTCACCGGCTGGATGCCTACGTTCTTTGTCAAGCAAGGCATGAGCGTAACCCATTCGCTGGGCTTCACTGCGGCAATGATGGGTGGCTGGATTGCGGGACCGCTGTTCCTTTCGTACGTCTCGGACAAGATGGGACGACGTACTGCGATCATGGTGTTCGCGGGCGTGTGCGCTTGCCTGGGAGCGATCTACCCGTTCCTCACATCGGCAACAGCGATCATCTCGTGCGGCTTCCTGCTCGTATCGTCAGTGGCAATATTCCTGACCCTCGGTCTGGGTATGACACCAGAAATGTTTCCGACGGAATATAGATTCCGTGGGGGCGGCGTGGCTCAAATGTTTGGACGGCTTGGTTTGATTGGTTCGCCCTTCATCGTGCTTGAGTTATTCAACCGCTTCGGAATCTCCGGCGTTGTTTTCGCCATCTCTGGAGCATATATCTTCATCGCGATTCTGATCATGGTGGCTGGTATCGAGACCAATCAACAATCGCTTGAGGCATTAGAGCCTGAGGAAATGCCTGAGGCCCAGACTGCGCTCGCGTCTACCGCGAACCGACACTAAACAAGGTGTGATTTTTCACATACGAGGTCGAGCGGCACGCGCCCCGGACGGGGCGCTCACACAGAGCTCGCTATAGTGATTACAGCGTGCTCTGACTGGTGCAATCGTCGATTCAACACAGAAGAGGAAATTCGGACATGCGCGGTATTGTCTTTCGCGGTGACTCTACTCTCGAACTTGCAACCTTTGCAGATCCAACCCCGGGCGTTGGCGAGGTCGTTCTCGAAATCAAGGCTTCCGGGATGTGCGGAAGCGACCTGCACTGGTATCGCCGACCGGCTGGAGAAGTTCCGGCGGTTATCGCCGGACATGAGCCGTGTGGAATGGTCGTCGCAGTTGGCCCGGGCGCGGTGGGACCTCATGCACGCATTGGCGCGCGCGTGATGGTGCATCATTACAGCGGATGCATGGGTTGCCCGGACTGCCGCTCGGGGTGGCCGCAGATGTGCCGAACCGCGCCGATCACGGTGTATGGAACTGACGCTCACGGCGCACACGCCCCCTACATGAAAGTTCCCGCTGATACGCTCGTGCCGTTAGATGAACGGCTCAGCTTCGAGGCAGGCGCCGCCATCTCCTGTGGGACGGGTACAGCGTGGGGCGCGTTCGAACGCATCGGTCTATCCGGTCGCGATACCGTTGCGGTGTTTGGGCAAGGGCCCGTGGGCCTGTCTGCAACGATGCTTGCAAAAGCCCAAGGCGCCCGCGTGCTTGCACTTGATATCGACGAAAATCGCCGCGAAACAGCGAAAGAATTTGGCGCTGATGCGGTGATCAATCCCCTCGAAGGACCGGTGGCCGAGGCAATTCGGGAACTGACCAGTGGTAAAGGCGTAAGCGTTGCGTTGGAAACCTCTGGCGCTGCTGCGGCAAACAGGGACGCACTTGACTCAGTAAGCCCTTGGGGCACCGTGTGTCTGGTCGGGATCGGCTCTGAATTCAGCCTCTCGCTGGCCAAATATCTGCGCACTCAGGTTCGCATTATGACGTCGTGGACGATGTCGGTCCAGGGACAGCGGGCGTGTGCCGACTTCGTAGTAGACCGAGGACTCAATCTCGACGCATTGTTCACCGACCGTTGGCACTTGGACCAGGCAGAGCAGGCTTATCAAACCTTTAATCGTCAGAGCGGCGGCAAGGGTGTGTTCTTGATGTAGTAAGAGCGTCGTAGTTGAAAGTGCCGTCCGCGTGGATATAGAAATAAGGAAAAGGAATCAAATGAGCCTTACCAGAGCCGAAGCGGCCAAACGGTATCCCAAGTTGGGCCAGCTCATCG
Source organism: Caballeronia glathei (assembly GCF_000698595.1). Taxonomy (GTDB): domain Bacteria; phylum Pseudomonadota; class Gammaproteobacteria; order Burkholderiales; family Burkholderiaceae; genus Caballeronia; species Caballeronia glathei. The sequence continues at coordinate 30,035 of NZ_JFHC01000039.1, forward strand.
CAGGTGAGATGAGATATGAAAGCGGTCGCTTTTCCATGGATGTCATCGATCCAACGACTGGTCTGGCTCTTGGCCCTGTGCCGATGGCGACGGAAGCTGACGTTGATGAAGCGCTTGCGGCTACGAGCAAGGGCTTCGACACCTGGCGAAACACATCTGCGTTCGAGCGCAGCAAACTTATGCGGCGCGTTGCGGATCGTATGCGCGAGCGAGCGGAAGCCCTCGCTGAACTCTTGGTCCTGGAATTAGGTAAGCCGTGGAATGAGGCGCTTGGAGAGGTAGAAGTGGCGGCCGGGATGTGGGAGTGGGCGGCTGAGGAGGGTAGACGCGCGTACGGACGCGTCATCCCGGCAAGAGAGTTAAACGCGCGCCAGATGGCGCTTGTTGAACCTGTGGGTCCTGTTGCCGCCTTCGTCACCTGGAATGGGCCGCTAGTTACGCCCTCACGAAAGATGTCAGGCGCTCTGGGTGCGGGCTGTTCGATCGTGCTTCGCGCTTCCGAAGAGGTACCGGCATGCGCGTTCGCGCTAGGCCAGATTGTGCACGAATGCGGTCTGCCAACTGGCGTGTTGTCGGTGCTTGCTGGCGAACCCGTGATGATGTCCAACAAGCTGCTCGAAAGTCCTGTCGTGCGTGCCGTTACATTCACCGGTTCGACCGCTGTTGGCAAGTTGCTGTCGCAGCAGGCCGTCGCACACATGAAGCGTCCAATCATGGAGTTAGGCGGTCACGGACCCGTGTTGGCTTTTGAGGGTATTGACGTTCAAACATTCGCCAAACGCGCGGTTGCCGCCAAGTTCGCCAACTCGGGACAGGTATGTTTCGCCCCGACACGCTTCTATGTGCAACGCTCAATCTACACGGATGTTGTGGACGCTATGACCGCGGAGGCGAAGCAGATCGTCGTGGGTTGCGGCTTTGATTTCGCGACGCAGATGGGGCCACTGAAGAGCGAAAGGCGTCTCAAAGCAATCGAGGATCTCGTTGCCGATGCCAAGCAGCGCGGGCTGAGCATAACCACCGGCGGTAAGAGGATCGATCGCTCGGGGTTCTTCTACGAACCCACAATTGTTGCCGACGCGACCATCGAAGCGAAGCTGTCAAACGCCGAGCCATTTGGTCCGATCGCGGCATTGACGCCGTTTGATACCTACGATCAAGCAATAGCCTTGTCGAACCGACTGCCCTACGGCCTCGGCGCTTACGTGCATGCGCGCGAATTCGAAACGCTCCACCGCGCGGTGAATGACCTCGAAGCGGGCAATGTTATCTGCAACGGCTGGCGCGTCACTTATCCGGAAACGCCATTCGGCGGTCATAAAGAGAGCGGGATGTTTTCAGAAGGCGGCATCGAAGGCCTTCGGGCGTTTCAGAACATCAAGTACGCTTCAATGACTTGATGCGCGCTGAAGTCAGCGAAACTTACCAAGCTGGCGGGTAAAACGAACTGTACTTAAACAAGTGCGACGCGCAGAATCAAAACGACGATAAGCCCTGATTTACCGAGCAACTCCTTCATGAAAGACGAACTGGACCTCTGCCATCACTTTGCCGACTTCGCAGCGAATACACGCTACGAAGATCTGCCCGACGACGCAATCGAATCCGCGAAGAAGACTATTCTCGACACCTTGGGCGTGGCATTGGCGGCGAGTGGTATGGAGCCTGCGGTGAAAGGTTTGGTAGAACTGCTCGAACAAAGCGGCGGAAGCGCAGAGAGCACCGTCCTCGGTTTCGGCGGCAAACTGCCGGCAATTTCGGCAGCATTTGCTAACGGTTCGATGGCTCACTGTCTGGACTTCGACGACCAAACTCCGTGGGGCGCACACGCAGCGAGCTCGATCGTGCCGTCCGTTTTTGCATTAGCCGAACGCATGGGCGGCGTGTCGGGCAAGAAGATCATCACCGCCGTCGCCATCGGGCAGGATCTTTTCGCACGCCTGCGTTGCAATGTCGGCTGGAATCAGAACTGGAACCTGTCGTCGATGGTCGGCGCATTCTCCGCAACGGCGTCCGCGGCTCACATACTCGGACTGTCCGCCAGGCAGACCTCACATGCGTTCGGTATCGCGAGCCAGCAGTCGTGCGGGACGATGGAAGTGATCTTCGCAACCGGCAGTGACTTGCGTGGCATGTACGCCGGATTCACTGCGAAGGGTGTCGTCATTGCCGCCTTGCTCGCGCAGAAAGGCATTACGGGCATAGACACGTTGTTCGAAGGAAAGGCCGGGATATTCAACGTTTATTTCGGCGGGAAGTACGATCGCGAGAAGATGCTTGACGGGCTAGGGGAGCAGTTTCTCGGAAGCACGACGCTCTATAAGGCATGGCCCGCAGTCGGGAATTCCCATACCTATATTCACGCCGTCATCGAGTTGATGAAGGAGAAGCAGATCGCTGCGAAAGACATCGAGACGATTCGGACCTATGTCGGCGATTTCACGTACACCATGTGCACGCCGCTCGACGTTCGCCGCGCGCCGGCCACGCTCGTCGATGCAAAGATGAGCTTGCCGTTCATCGTGGGCATTGCGGCGAGCAGGGGAAAAATGGATATAGCCGATTTCACTGTGAAAGCGCTGAAAGATCCCGATGTGCTCGCGATGGCGGCCAAGGTGACGCCAGTACAGGACCCGAGCCAGAACTGGACGTTCAAGCTGCCTGACGGCCGAATCGAGATTGCGACGAAAGACGGCCAGGTGTTCGAGCGGCTCGGAAGCAAGGTTCCTGGCAGCCCCGAAGCACCACTTACCTGGAAGCATCTCTCCGAGAAGTTTGCAAGTTGCGCATCCGTTGCGGCCGTGGCTCCGTCGGATGCCGGCATCGAAAAGGCCGAGCGAATGATCCGTCGGCTCGAAGCTGTCGGTGACGCTACCGACGTACTGCGAGCCGTAGCCGAAAAGTCATAGCAGGGAATGAACCGCGTGACGCGGTGTTATTCGTCAGCAAAAAGGGAAGTGTGTACCGAACGCAGGAATACTAATGGTTTCAACGAATTTGAATTTGCGCCGTCGGGCGCATCCGCAATGAAACGCGGGCATGTAATGACCGTAAGGAGGCTTAAATGCGAGTGTCAGAAGCGTCGTCGACAGACTTCGGCAGGATTGGAAGCAACATGCGGGAAGGGGTCCTTGAACAGAAGTTCTTGTTGCAAGGAAAGCCTGGCTCTCCCAACAACTATTTGATTAATGTGGGCCGGACAGGCGCCGGCGGCTGGACAGCGCCAAGTCACCGTCACAACTTCGATCAGATTCGCTATGTAATCAAAGGCAGCTTCCCGTACGGACAGGGTAAGAGCATGCCCGAAGGTTGGGTTGGGTACTTCCCAGAAAGCGTGTACTACGGACCGCAAGATCGTCCCGAAGGCTTGGAGATGATGGTCTGCCAGTTAGGTGGCGCGCAAGGGTACGGATTCGTCAGCGTCGAAGAGCGTGAGGCGGCGAATCAGTTGCTCAAAACCAAAGGCGAATTTAAGGACGGTATCTACACTTGGTATGACGAGTCGGGCAAGAAGCATAACCAAGACGGATTTGAGGCCTGCTTCGAACAAGTGATGGGTCGCAAGCTGGAATATGCTCAGCCGCGATACAACGACCTTGTACTGATGAACCCGGCGAATTATGCCTGGATTCCAGAACCGACGAATGGCGTCTTTTCAAAATGGCTCGGCTCGTTTACGGAACGCAATACACGAATCGGTTTTGTGAAGGTGGAAGCCGGGGCGTCGTTTCCCGCAGGGTTGCAACCGTCCATCGAGTTGCTCTTCCTGAGTAAGGGCAAGGTCAGCTTTGAAGGCAAAGAGTACGGTCTTCACTCGGCGTTTGAGTTCGACGCGAACGAAGGTCCTGTGCCGCTCAGGGCGGTAGAGGAAACGGAATTCTTCCGTATCGTGATGCCAACATTCTGACGCTACTGCGTCGAACAAAGCATATCGTCTAACGTTGCTCTTATACGGAACCCTCTTAGGCTATGACTACGATTGCCGTAATTCACACCGGGCCGGTTACAGTTCAGCCAATAAAGGATCAAATCAGCGAGCAAATTCCTGAGGCGCGCGTCATAAATATGATTGACGACAGCTTGCTTGCCGATGTACGAACTGCCGGGCATCTGACGCCCGAAGTTGCCAGTCGAATAAGCTCATACATGTCCAATGCACAAGCGATGCATGCCGACATTATTTTGAACGCATGCTCCTCGGTTGGCGAAGCAGTTGACTACGTCCGCCACTTCATTACAACCCCGATCGTCAAAATCGATGAGGCGATGGCCGAGGAAGCGAGCTCGATTGGCCGCCGAATCGGCGTCGTCGCAACTGTTTCGACGACGCTCGAACCGACCGTGCGACTGATCAAGAAAAAGGCGGCGGAACTAGGCCGCACGATTGACGTGACGGAGGGGATCGCGGAAGGCGCGTTCGAGGCGCTGCTCAGTGGCGACGCCGCGAAACATGACGAGATCGTGAAGGGCACGATCTCGGCTCTGACGGAGCAGGTAGACGTGGTCGTGCTGGCGCAGGCTTCAATGGCGCGACTCGTTCCGCAGTTACAGGGCGTGCGCATCCCTGTGCTATCCAGCCCGCAAAGCGGTGTCGCAGCGCTCAAGCGAGCACTCGCCAACATGCGCTAAACGGAAAGCGCGCAAGCGCTTCTTGTGTACTCGAGGGGACAACATGAAAGTAACCGCGCGGGAACTAGTTAGAAACGTCGTCAAGGAGAAACTGGCGCGCGATGAAGTGGCGCTCTCCATGACGGTTCGACTGGTCAGAACGGCTGAGATCGTAACGATTGCCAAAACTGCGGGTTTCGATACGTTTTACATTGACCTAGAGCACAGCACGCTGTCGATGGAAACGACGAGCCAAATCTGTATCTCGGCCATGAACGCAGGTATCGCGCCATTCGTTCGCCTGCCGAATCTCACGTCGGATGTGATCGCCCGCATTCTGGACGGTGGCGCGCTGGGGGTCATTGCGCCGCATGTCGAGACCGCCGAGCAGGCGAGGCAGGTCGTTCGTGCGGCCAAGTTTCCGCCCCTGGGCGAACGCTCTCACGGCGGCGTGCTGCCGCACATGGGCTTTCGCTCGTTTCCGACTTCCGAAGTGGGTGAGGCGGTCAACGACGCGACGATGGTCGTCATCATGATCGAGACAAAGGAAGCGCTCGACGTGATTGACGAGATTGCCGCGATCGAAGGCGTGGACCTGCTCTTCATCGGGACCAACGACCTGTGCGCATCGCTTGGCATTGCGGGTCAGTTCGAGCATGAGAGCGTGCGCGACGCTTACACGAAGGGCATTGCCGCATGTCGAAAGCACGGCAAGCACCTCGGTGTCGGCGGCCTCAATGCTCATCCGAAACTCGTCGCGCAGTTCGTGGAAATGGGCGCGCGATATGTCTCGACTGGCACCGACATCTCGTTTCTGGTGAGCGGAGCAAGCGCAAAGGCCGCGATGATGCGCGACCTCTGACTGCTGTCCTTTAAGGATCTTGTTAATGAACAAAATCGTAGTTTATAAGCCGCTGCCCGAGGAAACGATTGAGTACCTGCGTTCTCACGCCGATGTTGCAATCGTCGATCCGAAGCAGCCAAACGCGCTAATCGACGCGCTCAAGGACGCTGACGGCGCCATCGGAACCGGCGTGAAGATGAACGCGGAAACGCTCGCGGGCGCGACACGTCTGAAGGTGTTATCCACCGTATCGGTGGGATTCGATGCCTTCGATATCGACTATCTGAATCAACGCGGCATCTTGCTGACCAATACGCCGGATGTCCTTACGGAGTCGACCGCCGACACTGCGTTTTCGCTGGTCCTGCTCACGGCCCGGCGCCTCGCCGAACTCGATGCGTTCGTGAAGGCTGGAAAGTGGACCAAGAAAATCGGTGAGGATAAGTTTGGCGTGGATGTTCATCACAAGACGCTGGGTATCGTTGGACTGGGCCGTATCGGAACGTCGGTCGCCCGGCGCGCTGCCATGGGCTTCGAGATGAAGGTTCTGTACGTTGGCCACGGCGTCAACGAGCGCGCTGAACGCGAGTACGGAGCGAGAAAGGTGGAACTGGAGGAACTTCTCAGCACGTCCGACTTCGTGTTGTTACAGCCGCCCCTGACCGCGGAGACGCGCAACCTGATCGGCACGCCGCAACTGAAGGCGATGAAGCGCAGCGCGTTTTTGATCAATGCGTCGCGCGGGCAGATCGTCGACGAAGCGGCGCTCGTCGAGGCGCTCAAAGACGGCACCATTGCCGGCGCAGGGCTCGATGTCTATCTGGAAGAGCCGCTCTCGGTTGAGTCGCCGCTCCTGAAGATGAACAACGTGGTGACGTTGCCGCATATCGGCTCCGCCACACATGAGACGCGACGCGCAATGAACAAGAACGCTGCCGAGAACCTCATCAGCGCGCTGAACGGCACGTTAAAGTCAAATATGATCAATCCGGAAGTGTTGCATCGCTGATAGAACGTGCGCGCTGGGGCGAGATTGAAGGCCCCAGTTGCGTCGCGCCCTACAACGCCAACCCGACTACTTCGACAGGTTATTCACGATCTCGATCATCTTGTCCAAAATCGGATCGTTCTGCCTGCGTACCCATCCGAAGATAAAGCGAGTTGAATAGTCCAGGTTCGTCAGTGGGATGACCGTCAGGTCGCTCGGATATTGGAAGTTCTTGCCCATGACCGCCAATCCGATGCCCATGCCGACGGAAATAAGGTTGAGTTGCGAGGCGATCGTGCTCACCTCCTGGACGATGTTCGGCTCGAACCCGGCTGCCTGGCAGAACGCATGCAACTGCCCATAGCTCAGACTACTGCTGGACTTTGGATCGACTACGAACCCTTCGTCCGCGAGATCGGCGAGCGTAAGCGACTTCCTCCGCGCAAATCGATGGTCGTTTGAAACCGCGACACCCAGGTGGCCGGTCTGAATGCATAAGGAATCGAGAACGATGCCTTCGCGCTCGATGTTGATCTCAGTGCGCCGCTTGCCCGGATGCGGACTTGGCCCCAAGTGCATGAAGCCGGCATCGATCTTACCCGCTGCGAGAGCCTTAGGTTGTAGCGAGGTCGAGAGTTCGACCAGCGAAAGACTGATCTCCGGATACGTCTCGCGGAATTGCTTGACTGCGGCGCGAAAGATCGAATGCATCAGAGTCAGCGATCCGTATCCGATACGCAGCGTCCCTGTCATGCCATGTCCAACACGTTTGGTCAGGATGATCGCTTCGTTCAAATCGTCCATGACCCGCACGAGCTGGGGCAACAGCGTGCGCCCGGCCGCAGTGAGCTTTACCGTGTGCGCGAGCCGTTCGAAAAGTGGTGTTCCCAGTTCGCTTTCCAGGTCGGCGATGATCTGCGAGACGGCGGGTCGGGTGATGTGCAACCGCACGGCGGCCCGTCCAAAGTGCTCTTCTTCTGCGGCCGCAATGAAATATCGAAGATGCCGAAGTTCCATCTCTATTGTGTCTCCTTCATTTCGGCCGGTTAGAAGACTGGAGCTTCAACGGGCGCGGGCGTTGTCTCAGCATGACGCTCATGATTCTTCGTGTCGGTTAGCGCCGCTTACCACGGCACCATAATAGCTGACTTGACCCAACGTCTGTGCGATTTCAAACTTCTATCATCGTCGCTTTGGATGCGGCAGATGGCCAGGCGCTTCGGCGTCGACGTAGAGCAGGAGACAGCAGTGAGCCTTTCGGGAACATCGCTACGCACGCTCGTCGATAAGTGGTTTGGAGTGGCGAGCGGAATACGCGTCACGCAGTTCAGCCACGGTTGCAACGAGCAATACAGATTCGTGCGTGTTGAAGGCCCAGGGGACGACCGTCCCTTAGCGTTCATCTTCTTTCGTCACGCCGACGGGAGCTGGTGTGTCTTTCCGCCAGAGCGCAGGCGGCCTGCGATGAATCTCGGCGCTTGAGCGCGAATAGCGCTTGGTCCACGGGCCGCAATCAAGCCAAGCACACAATTCACAAGGTCACGCCCAAGCGAGACGTGGCCGACTAAATCAAACTGGAGATGCATATGCGATCGTACGAGAAATGCTATATCAACGGCGAATGGGTTTCTCCGCTTAGCCGTAGCGAATGGACCTTGGTGAACCCTGCTACCGAGGAACCGATCGCAAGTGTTACGTTGGCCGGCACGCAAGACGTCGATCTAGCGGTGAAGGCCGCGCGCGCTGCCCTAGCCTCGTTCAGCAGGACGTCGAAGGACGAGCGCATCGAACTCCTCGAAACCATCATCGACCGCTTCGTTCGGCGCGAGCACGAGCTCGCAGAAGTCGTCACGCTCGAACTGGGTACACCGATTTCGCAGAAGATTCATGTACCGGCCGCGCTCGGCTCTCTCAAGCAGGCACTTGCGACGCTTCGCGAGTACGAGTTCGAGTACCGCCTGGGGCCCAACACGGTTCGTCGCGAACCTATTGGCGTGTGCGGCCTGATCACCGCGTGGAACTGGCCTCTTCAGCTTCTCGCAACCAAGCTCGCCTATGCGCTGGCTGTCGGCTGCACGGTGGTTCTCAAGCCGAGCGAGTTCACTCCGTTGAGTGCGATCCATCTCACGGAAGTGCTTCACGAGGCGGGCGTCCCGAAGGGCGTCTTCAACCTCGTGCTTGGCGACGGCCCGATTGTAGGCAATGCTATTAGCAAGCACATGGACATCGACATGGTGTCGTTCACCGGGTCCACGAGAGCCGGCGTCTTGATCGCACAAGCGGCCGCGCCCTCCGTCAAGCGGGTTGCGCAGGAGCTAGGGGGAAAATCGGCGAACGTGATTCTCGACGATGCGGACTTACGCGCCGCGGCCAAATGGAACGTCACACGCGCATTTTCAAATTCCGGTCAGTCGTGCCATGCGCCTACACGCATCCTGGTCCAGGCCAGCCAAGAAGAGGAACTGTTGGCATTGCTTCAGGAAGAAGCGAAGGCAGTGAGAGTAGGGAACCCGCTCGACCCGCAGGTGACCATGGGCCCAGTCGTCAACGAGCTGCAATTCGAGCGAGTGCAAGACTACATCAGGATTGGCATCGAGGAGGGCGCTACGGTTCGCGTTGGCGGCGTCGGTCGTCCGGACGGACTTGAGCGCGGTTACTTTGTAAAACCCACCATATTCTCCAACGTGACGCCACAGATGCGCATCGCGCAAGAAGAAATCTTCGGTCCTGTGCTAGCCGTCATTTCTTATCGCACGGAGGAAGAAGCCATTGAGATCGCGAATGGGACGCCGTACGGGTTAGGCGCTTACGTGTTCTCATCCAATCGGGAGCGAGGTGGTTCCGTCGGTCGTCAACTTCAGGCGGGCCGTGTCTTTCTCAACGGTGCGACGAGCAACACCGAAGCGCCGATGGGCGGCTACAAGCGTTCCGGTAATGGACGAGAGATGGGTGTCTTCGGGCTCGAGGAGTATCTCGAGACCAAAGCCATGATCGGCTTCGACTGACGAGACGTGCGGTGCGCTAGATGCTAGGAACGCTACATGATGCAAAAATGGTCACGCCTCGTGGAGCGTCTTCCTGCATAGCTCAAATGGAAGGCGTTTCGCCACATCAGGTGCATCTTCATCATGCGGCCACTTGCGCGCCGTTCAGCGCTTCCAGAGCTTTGGCGAAGAAGTTGATCGTCCCAAAATTGCCAGACTTCAGAGCTAGTCCCAGCGGCTTGGCACTAATGGATTGCGTCGCCGGTATCCCAGGATCGATTTGCGGTCCAATGCGCAGCGAGCGGACGTCGAGCGCCTGAACCACTGCACCTGACGTTTCACCGCCTGCAACAACGAACTTGCGCACCCCCACTTCACGTAATTTGCACGCGATGGAGGCCAGCGCAGCTTCGACCAAATGCCCCGCCTTCTCAACGCCCAATTCCTTCTGCGCAAGCTTCACTTCGTCCGTCGACGTGGTGGCGTAGATCAGCACCGTTTCATCGTGTCCGCACACGAATTCGACAGCACGCTCGACCACCGGTTCGCCGCGAGACAGCGCGATCGGGTCGATGCGGAAGCTCGGCCGCGATGCACGCCACTCGGCCACCTGCGCATTAGTCGCCTTCGATGCGCTCCCGGCGAGCACGACCGAGCCGCCGTCGATGCGCGGAAGATCGGCGGCATCGCCCGCGTACACGAGCAGGTCCGCCGAGTGGAAGTTCTGCGGCAACCCGAGCGCTATTCCCGACCCGCCAGTAACCAATGAGAGGTCTCGGCATGCCCGGCCGATTGTGTACAGATCGGCATCCGAAAGTGCGTCGGCAATCGCCATCCGCGCGCCGTCCTCCTTCAACTCTTCGATGCGCGCACGCACGGCCTCTGCGCCTTTCGCGATGATGTCGTATCGAATGAGTCCGACTATGGACTTGGTCTGCCGCTGCAACACCCGTACGAGATTGGAGTCGGACATGGGCGTGAGCGCGTGATTCTCCATGCCCGATTCGTTCAGCAACACGTCGCCGACGAAAAGATTGCCGCGAAAGACCGTTCGGCCGTTCTCCGGAAACGCCGGGCAGGCGATGGCGAAGTCGCCCCTCAACGCATCGAGCAACGCATCCGCGACCGGGCCGATATTGCCTCGATTGGTAGAGTCGAACGTCGAGCAATACTTGAAGAAGAACTGCCGGCAGCCCTGTGCGCGCAACCACTCCAGCGCATCGAGCGATTGCCGCACGGCTTGTTTGCGAGGAATCGTGCGCGACTTTAGCGCGACGACGAGCGCATCGGCTTCGATTTTTACATCCGTATCCGGTACACCGATAGTTAGAACCGTGCGCATGCCGCCGCGCACCAGCATATTGACCAGATCGGTCGCGCCAGTGAAGTCGTCGGCGATGCAGCCGAGCAGTGCCTGCGCCATTGCTTCGCTCCCTCGGGGATTCCATTGCCCCGTATTGGTTGTTGGAATCAGTTGCGCGAACCGCTGTCCGCAGAGTTCATCGGAGAATCAATGGGAGCTTGATGCCGGCAACCCCGCATCGATCTCCCAGATCTTCGCCAACTCGTCGATACTCGCCGATTTGCCGAGTCGGTGGGACGCAGCATCCAGCGTGGACCGGACCATCGTTGCGATGAGCATCGGTGCCCCGTAACGCATGCCTAGCGCCGATGCTTTCCTCAAGTCGTTTGCGCAGTCGCCCACCGTTGCATCAGCCGTTTGCCCATTCGCGGCGAGAGCCGGAAGCACACGCGCGGACGCGCTGTTGTAACCCGAACTTTTGTTCAGGACGGTGGCCATATCTGCAACCGTGAGTCCGTTCTTGGCGCCCATGGCGGCGCACTCATAGGTGATGAGGCGGTTGCATGCCGCAACTGCCGCGACGACCAGACGCATGGCGTGCCCGCTCCCGGCATCGCCGCAGTGAATCACCTTCGGGCACACCGCTTCAAGAATCGGTCGCACAGAACCGAGCACGTCGGCCGGGCCACCAAAGAAAATCGCCGATGCGTCCGCAATCGCTTCAGTGTTCTCGGTGTGAAGAGGTGCATCGACAAGCGTGATGCCGATGTCGTTCAAGTTCTTCGAAAGCGACCGGCTATTGTCCGGGTCACCTTGCCCCAAGTCGATGACAACGGAGATGCCCTTCAGCCAGTCCGTGTCGCGAAACAGCGCCTCGCGCGCGTCATCGGCATCGGTGCATAGCACGACGACGTCTGCGCCCTTGGCCAGATCCACAACGCTCTTCGCTTGTTCGGCGCCCTCGCATTGCAGAGAGCCATTGTTTGTGTCGAAGATGCGAACCGAATGCGTCTTCGCCAACGCCCGCGCGACAAACGCGGCTATATCACCGCTTCCCGCCATTGCAATCGTAGTCACTTTGCCTCCTGGTTCGCGACATTCTTCTGCAAATCAGCGAACTTGGTATCGGCCATCGACTCGATGACGCCGATCATCTGTTCGAGTTGGGCGTCCTTGCCGAGCGAATTTAGGCCGATCTGCAGAAGCGAGCGCGCAGCGCCGCCTATGGGCATCGGGACTTTCTGCTCTGCGGCCAAACCGATCGCCTGATGGATGTCTTTCACTTGAAGCGCAAGCCAGAACTTGGTGGACTGACGCCCTTCCGCGATGGCAGGCAGCATGCCCTGCGAGGTGTAGTTACGAGCCGTCGTTGCGTTGATCGCCTCGGTCATGAGTTCGAGGGGCAGGCCGAACTTTCGCCCCATGGCCACGACCTCCAGAGTCGCCAGGCGGCAACTGACGTTCATCATATTGTTCACGGTCTTCATGGTCTGACCGTTACCCACGCGTTCGCCGCAATGGAAGACGTTCGGGCTGATCGCGTGCAGTACCGGCAGCGTCTTCTGAAACGCGTCGTGCGGGCCCGAGGCGATGATCGAAATGGTCCCGGCAATGGCCGTAGCCATCGCACCGGAGACAGGTGCGTCGAACAATGTGACGCCCATCTCTTCGAGTTGACGAGCGAACCCGTTGGTTTCTGCCGGCACGCCACTGGTTTGATCGACGACGATCTTTCCCGGCGCTAGCCCATCGGCCACTCCGTTAGCACCGAAGAGCACCGCCTGGACGTCCGAGCTCCTCGGCAAGCAAAGCAGCACGACGTCGCTGTTACGCGCGAGTTCCGCGGACGTTGCTGCCGCTGTGGCGCCCAGTTCGACGAAAGCACTCACAGTCTTCTCGTTCAAATCGAACACGCTCAACGGAAACTTGCCGATCAGATGACGCGCGAGCGCGCCACCCATGGCACCCAGCCCAATATAACCGATACGCATTTATTTCCTCCTGACTTTCATTGCTGATGACGTCCCCGGACGACGGCGCAGGAACAATGCGGCGCAAGGTGATGGTGCGCCACGGCACGTTGTGCGTCGAGTCGCATTTTCTCGGCGTGGTGGTAAGTGCGTCTTACCGCGTATGACCGGGACCGTTGCTACCGCTGCACGAATGGATTCGCTGGCGGCTTCTCGGAGGTAGACAGAAAGACGCTTTTGGTTTCGAGGAACTCATGAACCGCTTCGATTCCGTTCTCACGACCGATGCCCGACATCTTCATGCCGCCAAACGGCATCATGAAACTGTAGGCCCGGTATGTATTGACCCAGACGGTGCCGGCTTTGAGGGCCTTTGTCATGCGCATCGCTCGGCCGATGTTCCCTGTCCAGACGCCCGCGACCAGACCGTAAATCACGCTGTTCGCCAACGCCACGGCATGCTGCTCGTCATCGAACCCGATGATGGACAGCACCGGACCGAAGACTTCCTCCTGCGCAATGCGCATGTCGTTGGTGACGTTCGTGAAGATGGTCGGCTCGACGAACTGGCCGCCCTTCACACCGGGACCGGCCGCGGGCTTGCCGCCGAGAATGCAACGGGCGCCCTCGCGTCTTGCGATCTCGATGTAGTCAAGCACCTTCGCATATTGAGGAGGCGTTGCGATGGGCCCGACGTTCGTCTCCGGCTGCATCGGGTCGCCGAGCCTCACACCTCGCGCGAGAGCGAGCAGGCACTCAGTGAAACGCTCCTTGATCGAATTCTGCACGAGCAGCCGCGAACCGGCGATGCACATCTGGCCGGCAGCACCAAAGATGCCCGAGACGACGCCGACTGCGGCAGCATCGAGGTCCGCATCCTCGAAAACGATATTCGGCGACTTCCCGCCCAGCTCCATCGCGACGCGCTTCATGCCTCGGGCCGCAGTGTCGTAGATCCGCTTGCCTGTGATGTCCGAGCCGGTGAAGCTGATCTTTGCAACATCCTCGTGCTCGACGAGCGCAGCGCCAGCTTCGTTGCCAAAGCCCGTTACAACATTAAAGACGCCATCGGGCAGTCCGGCTTCTTTGGTGAGCGCAGCAAATTCCAGTGAACTCGCCGATGCAAATTCCGAAGGCTTGACGACGACCGTGCAGCCGGCGGCCAACGCGGGAGCGCATTTCAAAGACAGAAATTGCAGCGGCGAATTCCACGCGGTCAGCGCCGCGACGACGCCCACTGGCTCATGCATGGTGAAAGCGAAGACGTCGGCGTTCTCGACAGGCATGACCGCACCTTCGATCTTGTCAGCAAGCCCACCGTAGTAGTACCAGTATTCGGGAATGGTCATCAACTGACCCTGCATCTCCGTGAAGACTTTGCCGTTGTCCCGCGTTTCTGTTGCGGCAAGGTGCGCGGCATGCTGGACAATCAGGTCGCCTATGCGCCGCATCACCTTGCCGCGCTCGGTTGCCGTCATCCGGCTCCACGGGCTGTCGTCCAGCGCGCGCTTGGCGGCTTTTACGGCGCGGGCCGAATCTTCAGCCGTCCCGCGAGGGATCCTTGCCCAAGGCTCTCCGGTGTAGGGATTCACTGTGTCGATCCACTCGCCTTTCGTGGGATCCTCGTGCTTCCCATTGATCCACAGCTGATATGTCTTCACGCACCTGTCTCCATGATCCCGCGAACGCATCGAACCTAGGCGTCGACTTGTCGGTCAGAGGCCTGCTGTCTGCCCGCCGTCGACCACGACTGCATGACCGATCGCGAAACCCGCTACATCAGAACACAGCCAGAGGACCGTATTGGCGATCTCCTCCGGGCGGCCAAGGCGGCCAATGGGCTCTTGCGCGATCATCCGCTTGCGGTTCTTTTCGGTGCCTTGCGTGAAGCGGCCGATCATCGGCGTATCGATGATGCCCGGACACACAGCGTTGATGCGCACGCCATCTTTCCCGTACTCGAGCGCTGCCGACTTTGTGAGACCAATGACGCCGTGCTTGGACGCACAGTAAGCGCCTTGACCACGGATGCCAACCACGCCTGCGCCAGACGATGTATTGACAATCGAACCGCCGCCGTTTTTGAGCATGATGGGGATCTGGTACTTCATGCAGTAAAAGACGCCGCCGAGATTCACGCGCAGGATGCGTTCGAACGCTTCGTCGGGAATCTCGGCCGTGTAGGCGAGCGCCTGCTCGATGCCTGCGTTATTGAACGCGAAGTCGAGCCGGCCGAATTTATCGATGGTTGCGGCGAGCGCCGCTTGCACGTCGTCGGGCTTCGAGACATCGCATTTCACCGCCAGCGCGCGAACCCCCTCCGCTTCGATCATCCGGACAGTCTCCTGTGCGCCTTCTTCCGAGAGATCGACCACCACCACATCCGCGCCTTCCTGCGCGAAAGCCAGGGCAGTTGCCTGCCCGATGCCGTTTGCCGCGCCGGTCACGAAAGCCACTTTCCCTTCATAGTTCCACTTGCGATGAGTCGTCATTGCTTCATATCTCCGTTTTGAATATGGCGCTGCGCGGCTGTCGCGCTTGCAGTTGTTCATCCGATCCGAGGTACACGCAACAATAGAGTGTATTTCCCTCTCGGCCGCCTAGCGTGCATGACACGGCGTTACCCTCGAACCGTATGCGGTCCGTGATCTCGCCGCCTTCCACTACACGAACGAACTCGCCGGTGTTATAGCAACCCGCCCAGATGGCGCCGTGCTTGTCTGCACAGATCCCATCGGGCTGTCTGCCCTTGAGGTTCGCGAAGAGACGCCTGTTGGATAGCCTGCCGTCATTCGCTCTGTCGTACGCAGTCAGCCTGCCGCACCAGGTCTCGGCGACCACGAGCGTGCGGCCGTCGTCCTTGATCACGGCTCCATTGGGGAATTCCAGTCCCTCGGCTGCGACGCGAATGGAACCGTCAGGCTCGACGGCGTGCATATCGGTCGGTCGTATCGGCGCTCCGCCGAACAGGTCGTAGCCGAAATTCCCGACATAAACGCGGCCGGCATCATCGACGACGAGATCGTTGAGGTCACCACTCGCTATATCGCTCAGGTCCGCATAAACCGAAAGGGCGCCGTCCGACACCCTCATCAGTTTCCTTTGCGCGCATGACACGACAATGGGCGTCTTGTCCGGCAGAAAGCCGATTCCCGCCGGGCGTCCCGGTACATCACAAACGACGCTGCGCGTACCGTCTTCAGCGACGACATAAAGCTTGGAATCGAAAACGTCTGAGACCCAAAGGCGATTGTCAAACCAGCGTGGCGCCTCCAGGAAGATGAAGCCGTCGGCCACAAGCGTCGCCTGATGCTCTTTCATGGATATGCTCTTGTAATGGAAATGACGCGGTGAGGTGTCTCCTTTCGAATCAGGTTATTGCCTCGTTGCCTGTCAGGTCCAGTTCGTTTTTGTTCGCTCGACGGTAAGCAAGGCTGAAGGCCCACCTTGAACCGGTTATTTCCCTTTCTTCAGCACATGAATCTTGTTGCTCTCAACCCAGCCTTCAGTCTTCGTCAGGTAAGCCTTGACATGCGGCGATATGCAATGCGCGTTGAAAGTTTCCAGGCTTTCCCATCGTTCGATAAAGACGAAGCAGCGCGGCTCCTGCATATCGCGGTACATCTCGTACTGAAGCACGCCGTCTTCTTCGTGAACGGGCGCGAGCAAGCCTTCGAGCGCGTCGGCCAACTTCTCCTCGTGGCCCGGCTTTGCAAAAGAGATGGCAATCGCGGATACCTCGGACATGGTGCTCTCCTGTCGACATGGAAAAAGGAAAGGCGAGGATATACGCGAGCTTCGGAGAACAAAAGCGCGCTCTTGCGATAGGTCAGCCTAAATCGCGACACCGCAGGCAATCAGGTGAGGCCGCAGACTAGGTGTTTCCCTTAGGAAGCGCGGGCTTTGAATGATCGGCCACCCTAATGCCGACAGGCGAAAGGCGCTGTGGCGGGCGTCTGCGGACGGTCTGCATGCCGACCGAAGATCAGTTCAGCAATGCTTACCCTCAACGCCAGAAAAACCAACTAGACCTAACCGTCAACTGGGAAATAACCTTCATCAAACAGCAACGCCCACTTATGAACCAGCAGTTGGACGGCATGGAAATCTACGACTACATCATCATCGGAGCGGGATCGGCGGGCTGCGCGCTTGCACGTGGCCTGAGCGATAACCCAGAGAACAAGGTCTTGCTTCTGGAAGCCGGGCCTCCCGCCGACAGGTTCTGGGTGAACACACCGGCCGGCATGGCGAAGCTGTACTTCCATAAAGAGCTCAACTGGAATTACCACACCGATTCGATGCCGGCGCTTTACAACCGAAAGATGTATTGGCCGCGCGGTAAGACACTGGGGGGCTCGAGTTCCATCAACGGAATGATCTTTATTCGTGGACATCGTAAAGACTTCGACAGTTGGCGCGACCTGGGAAATCAGGGGTGGGGCTACGACGATCTCCTGACGTACTTCAAACAGATGGAGCACAACGAGCGCGGCGCGAACGACTATCGCGGCGCAGGCGGACCACTGTGGGTCAGCGATCCCGTATTGAAGGTCCGCAGCTCACATGATTTTATCGAGGCCACGGCGCGTTTGGGCGTTCCTCCCACGGAGGACTTCAACGGTGCAGTGCACGACGGCGTCGGCTTCATGCAGCACACCATTCGCGGAGGACGACGCTACTCCGCCTATACGGCGTTCGTGGAACCCGTGCGTCACCGGCGCAACCTGACGGTGCTGACCGAGGCCGCTGTGCAACGTATCGTGTTGACGGGCAATGTGGCGACGGGTGTCGAAGTCGTTGTTAAGGGAGAGCGTAGAACCTTCGATGCAGCGAAGGAAGTGATTCTGTCGGCCGGATCGCTCAACTCGCCGCAGATACTCATGCTGTCAGGCATCGGGCCGGACGAAGAGTTGCAAAGACACGGCATCAAAATGCTCGTGAACGTACCGGGCGTGGGGCTCAATCTGCAAGACCACTTTTATGTGCATGGAAGCTATCGCTCGACGCCGGATAGTTCCTACAACCTCGAATTGGGCGGCTTCCGGAAGTATCTCGAAGGCGCACGCTATCTGCTGACGCGCAAAGACTATCTGGCGCTCGGCTCCTCGCAAGTCGGCGCCTTCGTGAAGAGCCGTCCCGAAGAAGCGTATGCGGACTTGCAGATCAGCTTCCGGCCGATGACCTTCACCTACCATCCTGGCGGCCAGTGCGAAGTGGATCGTCAGCCAGGCATGGGCGTATCGGTGTACCTGCTGCGTCCGCGCGCCACTGGGACCGTGACCTTGCGCTCTTCGAAGCCTGACGATCCCGCCGTGTTCAAGCCCAACTTCCTGAGCAACGACGACGACAACAGGGCGATGATCGCGGGCGTGAAGATGATTCGTCGAATCATGTCGACGGCGCCGATCGCATCGCGCGTCATCGAAGAAGAGATTCCGGGTCCGATGGTCGAGACGGACGAGCAGATTCTTCAATGGATGGCGATGACCGGCAACTCCGCACACCATCAGGCGGGCACCTGCAAGATGGGCCGGGACCGCCTCGCTGTCGTGGATGAGCGCCTGCGCGTGAGAGGGGTCGAGCGCTTGAGGGTGGCGGATGCATCGATCATGCCGCATCTCACGTCGGGTAACACGAACGCGCCCTCCATCATGATCGGCGTGAAGGCGGCCGACATGATTGCGAAGGACGCTTCATCTCGTCGAGACATTCGCGAGATCGAGAGAGTGTCTGCGGTCTGAACCAGCTAAGCAAAAGGAATTTCTTCAATGTCAACCGCAAGTCTTCAAAGCGATCAAAGCAAGGTGCAAACTCAGTATCCGCGCGTCGGCCTGTTCATCGATGGCGAGTGGATCTACGACCGCGAAACAGCGGTCGAAGTAAGAAACCCGGCCACAGAAGAAGTACTGGGGCAGGTGCCGAAGGCGACAGGCGACGATCTCTCGCGTGCCCTTGACGCAGCCGCACGCGGATTCCCAATCTGGCGCGACACACCGCCCCAGCAACGCGTCAAGATCATCCAGAAAGCAGCGGCTTTGATGCGCGAGCGGCTCGAGCTCATCGCCACGACGATCACGCTAGAAAACGGCAAGCTCTATTCCGATGCCTACGCGGAAGCCGACCGTTCGATGAACTTTTTCGAATGGAATGCGGCGCAGTCGTTGCGCGACTACGGGTTGATCGTGCCCGGCGAATCGCAGATGCAGAAGTTCATCTTGCGACAACCTATCGGACCGGTGGCTGCATTCACGCCGTGGAACGTGCCGATCAGTTCGGCCGCCCGCAAGGTAAGTGCGGCATTGTCAGCGGGATGCTCGGTCATTCTGAAAGCCGCCGAGGAAACGCCCGCTACCGCATGTCTCTTGGTGAAGGCCTTTGAAGAGGCGGGTTTGCCGCCCGGCGTGCTGAATCTCGTATTCGGCAATCCGGCGGAAATATCGTCGGCGCTCATTGCTTCGCCGGTCATTCGGCTGGTTACTTTCACGGGCTCGGTGCAGGTCGGCAAGCACCTCACGCAACTCGCCGCGGCGGCTATGAAGCCCGTCTTGATGGAACTCGGCGGTCACGCTCCGGTACTGGTCTGCGAGGGTGTGAATGGTGCAGCAGTCGGACGCCTCGCGGCGCGCGGCAAGACGAACGCGAGCGGACAGATCTGCGCGTCGCCATCACGGTTCATCGTTCACAGCAGCGTGTATCACGACTTCGTCGCCGCTTTCGCCGATGCGGTGAAGGATGTCCGCGTCGGCGACGGCTTCAGCAAGACCGCGCAGATGGGGCCGGTGGCAAGCGCACGGCGGCTGACGGCCATGCAATCGCTCGTGGCGGACGCCCGGCAACGCGGAGCGCGCGTGGCTGCCGGAGGCGAGCGCATTGGCGAACGAGGTTACTTCTTCGCGCCGACCGTTCTCGCAGACGTCCCGAACGACGCCGACGCAATGACGATAGAGCCGTTCGGCCCGCTCGCCGCATGCGTGCGCGTGGACGATCTGGGCGAGGCCATCGCGCTCGCCAACAGCCTATCGGTCGGGCTGGCCGCGTATGCCTTTACCAACTCGTTGGAGGACGCCGAGCGTATCGGCCGCGAGCTGGAGTGCGGGGTACTCTCCATCAACCATTTCGGCACGCCGGACGCCGACACGCCTTTTGGGGGTGTCAAAGACAGCGGTATCGGACGTGAAGGCGGCCCATCAACGCTCGACGCCTATATGGTCACGAAGACAGTGCTGCAAAAGACAGTGCGCATGTAAGAAAAGCTCAATACAAGAAGACCCGTTCAGAAACGAGCGCAAACGTTGGACCAAATAAAACATATTGGAGACAAACGATGGGCACGTTTCAGAGGCGTCTTTTGAGCGCAGGCGCGGCGAGCCTATTGCTAGCCGCTGGTGTTGCAGGCGCGAAGCAAGTCACGGTTGGGTATGTCGCTGCGGGATTGCAGTATCCATTCAATGTGGCTGTCGCGAAGGGATTCGAAGAAGCGGCCAAGGCAGCGGGTGCGAAGGCTATCATCCTCGACCCGAAGACGAGCGTCGAGAAGCAAGGCAACGCAATCGACGACCTCATCTCGCAGAAAGTCGACGGCATCGCTTTTTTGCCACTGGATGGTGTCGTCGCGCAAGCCTGGGCGGATCGCGTGGCGGCGCACGACATTCCGCTCGTCTCGGTGGCGACCGAGCTGGGCGATCCGCAGAAGCGTTTCATTCACGACGTCTATCCGAAGCTCGCCGCGCTGGTCGCGAGCGACGAGGTGCATACGGGCTATAACGCCGGGGAGATTGCGGCGAAGCTGCTGCCGAAGGGACGCGTCGCGAACATCGCGATCGTGGAAGGCGCGCCGGGTTATCCGCAAGTCTGGCAGCGTACGAAAGGCTTCAAGGATGCGCTGGACAAGGCCGGAGCGAAGTATCGCGTTGTCGCGTCCCAGCCGACCGACTGGACCGCCGAGAAGGGCGAAGCGGTCTGTCAGAACATCCTGACCGCTCACCCCGATGTCGATCTCTTCTACAACCAGGCCGACGACATGGTCGTTGGCTGCGCACGCGCTGTACGCGCGGCCGGTTCCAATGCAAAGCTCGTTGGCTGGGGCGGCTCGCGGCTGGGCATTACGGCGATCAAGGAGGGTGAAGTGGATGGGACAGTCTGCGTCCAGCCGGAGCAGATGGGCCAGCAGGCGTTCAAGGCGCTTTACGCGGCCGTGACGAATCCCGGCACACCGAAGGGCAAGTTCATCGAAATCGCTACGCCCGGCGTCACTAAAGAAAACGTATCCAGTTGGGTGCCTCAGTGGTAAGCGCAGCCCACAACGCGATCCAAGTAACGAAAGCAGCAAAACAACATAACAAACCGACGGAGACACACATGAAGAATCAATTCAGGAAAGTGGGCGTGATTTGCCTGGCGAGCGCGTTGGCGGTCATGGCGGACGTCGCTCTGGCGAAGGAAATCACGCTCGGCTACGTTGCCGCGGGCATGCAGTACCCGTTCAACGTTGCGGCGGCAAAAGGCTTCGAAGCGGCGGCGAAGGCGGCCGGCGTCAAGACGATCGTCCTGGATGCGAAAACCAGTGTCGAGCGCCAGGGGAATTCGATCGATGACCTCATCGCGCAAAAGGTCGATGGCATCGCCGTCCTGCCGATCGACGCCGTGGTCGCGCAGGCCTGGGTCGATCGGGCCGCGTCCCACAACATACCGATCGTGGCCGTGGCGACGCAGGTCGGTGATCCGCAGAAGCATCCTGTGAAGGATGTTTATCCGAAGCTGACCGCGCTGGTCGCGAGCGACGAAGTGCATGCCGGATACAACGCCGGGCAAATCGCCGTGACGCTGCTCCCGAAGGGACGCACCGCGAATATCGCAATCGTCGAGGGTGCGCCCGGTTATCCGACCGTATGGCAGACCACTCAGGGTTTCAAGGAAGCGCTCGACAAGGCGGGGATCAAGTATCGCATCGTCGCCTCGCAGCCTACCGACTGGACGCCCGAGAAAGGCGAGTCGGTCTGCCAGAACATGCTGACGGCGCACCCGGACATCGATTTGTTCTTCAATCAGGCCGATGACATGGTAATCGGCTGCGCTCGCGCTGTGCGTTCCGCAGGCTCGCACGCCAAGCTGATCGGGCGCGGTGGATCGCGTCTTGGCATCAACGCGATCAAGGTCGGCGACGTCGATGGAACCGTGTGCATCCAGCCCGGAAAGATGGGGCAGCTTGCGTTCAAGGCGCTGTACGCAGCGGTGACGAACCCCGGCGCGCCGAAGGCACAGTTCGTCGATGTCGACACGCCTCAGGTCACCAAGGCGAGCCTCGCGCAATGCGTGCCCGAGTGGTAAGCGCGAGCGACGACACCGACGTGGCAGGAGAGAGACAAATGGCAAACGAAGTCCCGCTGTTGCAGCTTGAGGGTGTGACGAAGACATTCCCGAACGGGTTGACCGCGCTTCGCGGAGTCAATCTGGAAGTGTCGCGCGGCACGGTGCACGGGTTGCTGGGCGCAAACGGCGCCGGCAAATCGACGCTCATCAAGATTCTCTCCGGATCGCTTCCCGCCACCGGCGGACGAATCGTCTGGAAGGGCACCGCGGTCGAATATTCGAGTCCGAAAGCCGCGAACGACATGGGCATTGCGACCATCCACCAGCACATTCCGCTCGTGCCGACACTCTCGGTGCTCGAGAACGTGTTCCTGGGCGAAGAGGGCCGGTGGCGACGAAACACGAAGATACGGCAGCGGTTCTCGGAATTGTGCGAGCGCGTCGGATACTGGCTCGAACCGGACGGTCTCGTAAGCGATCTGTCCATCGGACAGCGCCAGATGGTCGCGATTTTGCAAGCGCTTGGCACGGGCGCCGAAATGATCGTGATGGACGAGCCGACGGCGTCCCTTGCCGCGAGTGAACGTGAGGTGGTTTACCGCATCGTGCGGCACCTTTCCAAAGTCGAGAAGAAGGCAATCGTGTTCGTCTCGCATTTTCTCGATGAAGTGATCGCGCTCACGGACCGAGTGACGATTCTGAGAGATGGGCAGGCGGTCGTGGACGCGCAGACGCGTGATCTCGACGAATCGCGTATCGCTGAAGCGATCGTCGGCCGGCAGATCATCGCGCTCGAACAGGCGACGCCGCGGCCTGTCGATGCCGCGGCCCCGGTGCTGCTGGAACTGAAGGGCCTCGCGTCTCGCGACAAGCTCGAACCGCTCTCCTTGAGCGTCAGGGCGGGCGAAGTCGTGGGCATTGCCGGGCTCCTCGGCTCGGGTCGTAGCGAGCTGCTGCATGCGATCTTCGGCGCGGACCCAGACGCTACGGGAGAAGTGCGCGTTGAAGGCCGGCTGCTCGGCCAGTCGACGGCGGCCGCAGTGAAGGCGGGACTGGCTCTCGTGCCGGAGGACCGTATGGCGCAGGGTCTCGTGCCCGGCTTCGAAATTTGGCGCAACACGACGCTCCCCGCGCTCGATGGTGTATCGCGCGGAGGCTGGTTGCCGGACCGGGCGCAAGAGCAGCAGCGAGGCGCTGAGGCGATCCGGCGTTTGTCGATCAAGGCGAACTCGCCGGACATTCTCGTGACCGAACTGAGCGGTGGGAACGCGCAGAAAGTGACCATCGCGAAGTGGTTGTTCAGCGATGTAAAAGTATTCCTGCTGGACGAGCCGACCGCCGGGATCGACATCGGTGCGAAGACCGACATCCTGTTGCTCGTGCGGGAACTGGCGGCCGCGGGAAAGGCGGTGATCGTCGTATCGTCGGAGTTCGAGGAAATTCTGGCGGTGAGCAGTCGAGTCCTGGTCATGCGTGATGGCCGCTGCATCGCCGAGCGCCTAGGCCACGAAACGTCCGAGCACGAACTGATTCTGCTGTCAGGCGGCACGAGTGCAAACTCGGCGAGCACGCCACATGCAGCCGCGCAATCTTCAAAGAGCGAGTAATGATGAACCTCACGACTTCCACCCATTCCGGCCCGTCTCACGGCGGCAACAGTTCTTCGGGCGGCCCAACCGAGGGCGTGGCCGCGACGACGCAGACACAGGCGACGGACTGGCGGCGTTTACTCGGTCTGCGCGAGATGGGCGTCTACTACGCCCTCATCTTGCTGGTACTGGTTATCTCTGCCGTCACGGTTTATACCGGCAGGCCCAGTTACCTCAGCGTGGCGAATATCTCCAACGTTCTTTATCAGGCGTCGCTGGTTGCGATCATCGCGGTTGCAATGACGGTGATTCTGATCACCGGCAACTTCGATCTTTCAGTCGCATCCGTGGCCGCGCTTTCGGCCGCAGTGGTCGTCGGGCTCGCGGATACCGTCGGGTTCTGGCCGGCTGCGCTCATCGCGATGCTTGTGTCGGTTTTGGCCGGCCTGTTGAATGGCGCGATCGTCCAGTATCTCGGCATTAACGCGTTCATCGTGACGCTGGGCACATTGACCGCGATTCGCGGAGTGGTCCAGATCTATACCGATGGCCGCTCGTTATCCGTGGACACGCCCGAGGCGTTGCAGGCGATGCGGCTCTTTGAGTCAGGCCGACTGCCCATAGCCGTTCCGCTCATCGTCATCGGCGCGACGCTGCTGTTGGCGGGATGCTATTTCCTGGTTCGCGCGCGCCGCGAATCGCGCAATGTCCCGGTGACGTCGTTCGGCATGCTGGCAGGCGGAGTCTGCTGCCTCGCTCTCGTCGGGGCCGGTGGGATGTCGCTCGCCATGCCGAAGCCCGTCGTGTATATGGCAGTTTTCACGTTGATCGTCTGGTTCGTTCTGAGCATGACGAACGTTGGCCGGCGGGTCTACGCGGTAGGCGGCAATCCCGAGGCAGCGCGTCTATCGGGCATCAACGTGAAGCGGTACAAGATGGCAGGCTTCATTCTCTGTAGCGCGGCGGCCGGCTTCGGCGGAATTCTGTTCGGCAGCCGTCTGGGCGCAGTCAATCCGACTGCGATGCAAGGCGCGGAATTGACTGTCATCGCTTCGGCGATTCTTGGCGGCACGTCACTGTTTGGCGGCGCAGGCTCCGTAATCAAGACGCTTGCGGGCGCGCTGCTGCTCTTCACCCTGACAAACGGATTCAACATACTGAATCTGGGCGCGAACTATCAGGGCGTCATCGAGGGAACGGTGGTCGTGACGGCAGCGGCCATCTATACGGTCGGCGGTACGCGGCGTCGCAAGCGGTAAGCCGTGTCTGCACACGTTGTGGATTGCACGTTGCGTCGGGAGCCGTTGATGCTGACTGATCGTTTCATCGGTTCCGATGCGCTGACGGTTGCCGACCGGGAGATCATTTCGCAAGGGTTGACCGCGCTCTTGCGGGAACGGTCAGTGGCCTACGAGATCGCAGTGGACGTCGCGCTTTCTCGCGGCCTCGCCCGACCGGATGTGCGCGATTTTGGCCTGCCCGACATACTCCGTCTCAGCCGAATAATCTAGCAGAACCCATTGTTGAGCGCGTTTGTTGATAGTGCGCTTCTGGAGAAGAAAGGTGACAAAGCAAAGCTCGATCCGGACGCTCTCGGCCGGCTCCATCGGCAACTTCGGCGAAATCTACGACTTCGCGGTGTTCGGGTTCTCCGTTCCGATTCTGTCGGCTCATTTCTTCCCCGGCAGCGATCGCACCGCCGCGCTACTCAGTACGTTCGCCGTCTATGCGGTTGCATTCTTCGCACGGCCGCTCGGCGGACTGTTGTTCGGCGTCATGGCGGACAAGGTCGGCCGTGTGAAAGTCATGGCGATGACCGTCTGGTTGATGGCGCTCGGCACCGCCGTAATCGGGCTCTTGCCCACGTATGCGAGCATCGGCATTGCAGCGCCCGCGCTGCTGGTCTTTTGCCGCATTGCTCAAGGTCTCGCACTCGGTGGCGAGACGACGGGCACAACCAGCTTCATCCTCGAATCGGCGCCGGATGACCGTAGAGGCGGCTGGATCGGTCTGACCTTGATTTTTTCGCATCTGCCCAACGCGTTGGTGGCGGGACTCTTGATCGGCCTTCAGTTCGCCGCCGGTGTAAGCGCGTATGCCGATTGGGTCTGGCGCGTTCCATTTCTGGCGGGCGGGCTTATTGGCATCGTCGGGTTCTGGCTGCGGCGCAATCTCGACGAACCGGACGAATACAAACAGGCGACTCGCAGAACCGATTCGAAGAATCCGCTGCGCACCGCAATCCGCACAGGCGGCCTCAGGGGAATGCTGAATGTGGCGATGATTCAGCCCATACAGACCGTCGGATCCTACTTGCTGCTGGGATTCATGTACACGTTCCTGGTTCGGGTGGCGAAGCTCGACCCGACATCGGCGCTCATCACGAACGCGGCGGCCATCGTTGTACTGTCGTTCATGATTCCGCTCGGAGGCGTATTAAGCGACCGGCTCGGGCGCAAGCCCGTCCTGTCCTTCGGCGCTGCCTGGCTCGCTTTCACGGCTTACCCCGGCGTGTATCTTGCCGCGACCGGAACGATTACCGGCGCGCTTGTCGGTCAGCTGCTGCTGGCAGTGGGGGCTGTATGGAGGCGCCTGCTTCGTTGCCGCGCCCGAATTCTTCCCGACCGCCTTTCGAGCGACCGGCCACGCGATCTCCTATCAAGCCGCGGTGGCGGTCTTCGGCGGAACGACGCCGTTCATCGGAACACTGCTCGTTCAGGCGTTCGGCTCGCCGCTCGCGCCCGCTTATTACGTGGCGTTGATCGCTGTCGCTTGTCTGATCCTCGTTCAGTTCGTGCCGGAGACGAGAGGCGTGAGTTTGCGCACCGCGGCCAACGCGACGCCAAGCGAGGGCGCTTCGCGCGTCGCACATGAACTGAGATAAGGTCAGGCCGGCTCATCCAGACGATAAGTCCTAATGGCGTTCTCGCGAAAAATCTTGCGCCGGTCAGGCGACAAGTGCAGCGTGGCGCGGTCGACGTTATCGACCCATTGCCCGTAGCTTGCCGCGAGTTCGAGCACTGGCCAATCCCCGCCGAAAAGCACGCGATCCACGCCGAAGCAGTCGATCGTGTGACTGATGAGCGGTCGCACCTGGTCCCCGGTCCATGTCGCATGATCCGCCTGCGTCATAAGCCGGAGATCTTGCAGGCGACGTTAGGCAGCAACGATAGCTCCCGCAGAGGCCCGCGCCATGAACCGAGGCGATTCTCCTTCACCTCGGGCTTGCCCATAGGTCCAGCACAAACGACACCGAGGCATCGTCTCACCATCTCGATCGTATGTTCGAACTGACGTGGATCGATGCAGAGTCATGCGCCAAGTCTGCCTTTCCCAATCATCGACTCGCGATGTGTCTCCTGCGGCCGAGGGCTGCCGTGAACATCTGATTGCGTGGCTCTCGGGAAAGGATCACCTCGGCTTGTGAGGACGCGTACACGTGTTTTCCCCCGAAAAAGTCGGTCTCGCGCCAAGGTACGTTGTTTCAATTCCTCAATCGATTACGCGTTCGATGGTGGCGTTGAACGACGTCGCCTTTAGAAGCGCATCCATCCCCGACACAATGTTTCCTAGATTGACGAGCGATTTCGAGTAGCCAAAGTCCTTGTAAAACAGCGCAAGATTGCCCCACGGCGCATAGTAGGCAACCGTGCCTACGGACGGATCAAAGCCCGCCGGTGCGTCTTGCGTCGCTAGCTTTCGCGGGGGATAGGCAATCTTCTCGGTGGCGTGATAGTCCTCGAAGTTGAGCGTCAAAGGCAGTTGTGCGACAAGGTCGCGGCTGCTCGGGTTGTCCTTCAGATCTGCGATGATCGTTTGGCCATCGAACTTGATCGATATTTTTATGATTCGCTCCTGAGTTAGAACCTTCGATGGGACGCCCGGCGGACGGCTTGCTGGCTGCGCCGATGCGGAGCTAGACACTGCCGGCGGTGTGCAACACAAGAAACAAAAGATCGCGGCGATCCGTCGTCTAGCGCTGCGCGACGCACTCACGCGATTCCCATCAGGATTTTGTCGAGCGTAATTGGATATTCGCGCACGCGGACACCGGTAGCGTTGTAAAGCGCATTGGCGATCGCTGCCCCCACGCCGCAGATGCCGAGTTCACCCACGCCCTTCGCCTTCATCGGTGAGGAGGTCGGGTCTGCTTCGTCGAGAAACACCACTTCCTGATGCGGAATGTCGGCATGGACAGGCACCTCATAAGCAGCCAAATCGTGGTTGATGAACATGCCGTAGCGCTTGTCGACCACGAGGTCTTCCATAAGCGCTGCGCCCACGCCCATCGTCATCGCACCGATGACCTGACTTCTGGCAGCCTTAGGATTAAGAATTCTCCCCGCTGCGCAGACGGCAAGCATGCGACGCACACGAATCTCGGCGGTGGCCGCATCGACGCCGACCTCGACGAAGTGCGCGCCGAAGGTCGATTGTTGAAAACGCATTGCCAGATCGCCGTATTCCATTGTGTCTTCGACGACAATTTCCCCGGTAGATGCTGCTTCGGCAAGCCGCACATTGCGCCCGCCGGAACGCACGCGTTCATCCGCAAAGACGACATCCGTGCCGTGCATTTCGAGCCTGGTGGCAACTGCATTGCGTAGCTTCATGCAGGCAGCATAGACGCCGGCGGTTGAGCTGTTGGCGCCCCACTGGCCACCCGAGCCCGAAGAGACGGGAAACGTGGAGTCGCCCAGGCGTACAGAAATCTTGTCGAGTGGCAGCCCCATCATCTCCGCCGCCGTCTGCGCAATGATGGTGTACGTCCCGGTGCCGATGTCGGTCATGTCGGTTTCGACCGTCACGAACCCTCGGCGATCGAGCCTCACTCGTGCCCCCGACTTCATCGAAATGTTGTTTCTGAACGCCGAGGCGGTGCCGATGCCGACCAACCAGCGACCGTCGCGTGCTTGCCCGGGACGGGGCTTACGCTTCTCCCAGCCAAACTTTTGGGCACCCACGCGGAAGCATTCAATGAGCTGACGCTGCGAGAAGGGCCGTTGGGGCTGTTCCGGATCGACCTGGGTGTCATTGATTTTGCGGAACTCGATCGGGTCGATCTTAAGTTGTTCCGCCATCTCGTCCATCGCGACTTCAAGGGCCATCAGGCCCGGCGCTTCGCCAGGCGCGCGCATCGCGTTGCCCTCGGGTAAATGCAGGGTAGCAAGACGCATCGCCGTCATGCGGTTTGCCCCCGCATAAATGAGGCGCGTCTGACCGACGGCGGTCTCGGGTTGCCCATTTGGTTGGTCACCGGACCAGCTTTCATGCGCGATGGCCGTGATCTTTCCGTTCGCGTCTGCGCCGATGCGGATGCGCTGGATGGTCGCCGGTCGATGTGTCGTGTTGTTAAACATGAGCGGGCGCGTAAGCGCGACCTTTACAGGACGGCCCGCGGCTTTTGCGCCAAGCGCGGCCAGCAGCGCGTCGCTGCGCACGAAGAGCTTGCCGCCGAATCCTCCGCCAATGTATGGCGAAATCAGGCGCACGTTCTCGCGGGGAATGCCGAGCGTCTTGGCGACGTCGCCTGCCCCCCACGCAATCATCTGGTTCGAAGTCCACAGCGTCAATTTGTCGCCGGTCCATGCCGCGATAGACGCGTGCGGTTCCATCATCGCGTGGCTTTGATCGGGCGTGGTGTAGGTTGCATCAAGGCGCATCGAAGCCTCGGCGAACGCGCCATCGAAATCTCCCGTGCGCGTCGCCGGTTCGCCCCAGTAACCGGTCCCAGCCATGTTGGCTGTGTCTTTCGCTGCGGAGAGATCGTAGCTTCCGCCCTCGGCGACATAGTCGATGCGTATCTTCTGGGCCGCGTCGCGAGCCTGTTCGAAGGTGTTTGCCACGACCAGTGCGACCGCCTGGTGATAGTGATCGATTTGCGGCCCACCTAGCAGCTTGACCGTGTTGAAGTCGCCCTTCGTCAGAGTACCGGCATTTCCGGCCGTGACGATCGCAACCACCCCAGGTGCCGCCTTCGCGGCTGTGAGGTTCATCGACGTGATGCGTCCGCGCGCGATCGCGGCGCCCACAACGAAGCCATAGGCAGGATCGCGTCTCGAGTCGTGCCATTCGTATGCATAGGTCGCGGTGCCGGTCACCTTGTGACGTCCGTCGATGCGGTCTGTCGCATGACCGATGTGTTTTAGGCGGTCGATCGGATTATCGGTGGCGGGGGTATCGAACTTCATTGGCTCACCTCCTTCGCTTCGATCAGTACCGCGTCGAGCGTGCGCTCTGCCAGCATTACCTTGTACCCGTTCTCGCGTGTCGGCTTGGCGTCGGCCATGAGACGTGACATCAAAGCGCGCGCGCCATTCGGAAGTTCGGCTTCAGCCGCTTCGATGCGCCAGGGCATCGGCGCCACGCCGCCTAGCGCAACGCGGCCCGTGCCATCTTTGCGCACGATTGCGGCGACCGAAACCAGCGCAAACGCATACGAAGCGCGGTCACGAACCTTGTGATAGATGTGCGTGCCGCCAATGGGCTTCGGCAGCGTGACACTCGTGATCAGCTCTGCGGGTTCCAGCGCGTTCTCCAGATGCGGCGTCTTGCCGGGAAGCCGGTAGAAATCGGCGATGGGTATGTTTCTCACCGTACCATCCGCGCGAACGGTGTTGATGGTCGCGTCGAGTGCTCGCATTGCAACCGCCATGTCGCCGGGATAGGTCGCGATACAGGCATTACTGCCGCCGATTACGGCCAGAGACCGGCTGCTTCCTTGAAGTGCCGCACAGCCGCTGCCAGGCGTGCGCTTATTGCAGGGGAGGTTCGTGTCGTAGAAGTAGGGGCAACGCGTGCGCTGAAGCAAATTGCCTGCAGTCGTCGCCTTGTTCCTCAATTGACCGGACGCACCGGCAAGTAATGCCCGAGACAGCAGGGGATAGTCGCGTCGCACGGCTTGGTTCGCCGCGAGATCCGTATTGCGCACGAGCGCGCCGACTTGCAGTCCGCCCTCCGGCGTAGTCTCGATTTGATCGAAGCCGAGCCCGTTGATATCGATCAGATGAACCGGCGTCTCGATCTGCAGCTTCATTAGATCGAGAAGATTCGTGCCCCCAGCGATGAACCTCGCGCCCGGCGTCTGCTGTGCAGCGCTGGCGGCTGCGGCAGGCGTCGAGGGACGCTCGTAGGTGAACGGTTTCATGCTTGGCTCCCCGCGATTTCGGTCATCGCTTCTGCGATATTGGAATAGGCCCCGCAGCGGCAGATATTGCCGCTCATGCGCTCGCGTATTTCCATGTTGGTCGGACGGGGATTTGCGAGCAAATCCGTACTGACGTGACTCGGCACGCCGGCCTTGATTTCATCGAGCACGGCGACTGCCGAGCAGATCTGCCCAGGCGTACAGTAGCCGCACTGGAAGCCGTCGTGCTTTACAAACGCCGCCTGCATCGGATGGAGCTTCGCCGGTGTGCCAAGGCCTTCGATGGTGGTGACCTGACTGCCCTGATGCATCACCGCAAGCGTGAGACACGAGTTGATGCGCCGTCCGTCGACGATTACGGTGCACGCGCCGCATTGTCCATGGTCGCAGCCCTTCTTCGTGCCAGTCAGATGCAGCTGTTCACGCAGCGCATCGAGCAGCGTCGTGCGTATGTCCAACGAAAGCTCGTGTCGCATGCCATTCACTTGCAGCGTGACCTTGGATGCTGGCACGTTGGCGACACCCGGCGCGGGCGTTTCGGCAGCGACACTAGGCATCGACAACGAACCGCCCGCGAGCGTGGCAGTGCTCGTTCCGGCCAGTTTTAGAAGATTTCTCCGGGTGATCTTCGGACCGTCGCCGTCGGCGTCGCAATTTGCGGCGACGCAGCCGACGTTAGCCTGCTTAATACTAGCGTTCATATTCTCGCTCCTGGAAACGCGCGCACGGCGGCGAGCATGCTCAATCCTCCAACTATAGGGGCACTAAGCCGGCCCATTCATGATCCGTATTCATAAGCTCGATGGGTTTTCAGGGCTTAATCCCATTGACAGCCTGCTGTAAATTAGCACCTTGGTCGAGCCTTTTGCTTCGCAAAGGCGCCGCTCTCGCCGCATCAAAGCATTAAGTTTCTTTCCAATGACCCGATCCACCCTATCGAACAAACAGGTATGGGGCGCTGTGCTTTCCATGTCGCTCTGTGCCTTCGCCCTCGTCGCATCAGAGTTCTTGCCCGTCAGCCTTCTGACGCCCATCGCACATGAGCTTTCCCTAAGCGAAGGGCAGGCGGGGCAGGCGATTTCTGTGTCGGGATTTTTTGCGGTTCTGACGAGCCTTTCTGTGTCAACGTTGACGCGACGTTTTGACCGAAAGAAGGTGATTCTCACGCTGACAGCGCTGATGGTAGCCTCGGGCGTTCTCGTGTCCGTGGCGCCCACCTACACTGTCTTGATGCTTGGGCGCGCACTCCTCGGTGTCTCAATTGGCGGATGCTGGTCGATGTCCACGGCCGTGATGATGCGCATCGCACCCGATGCTTTCGTGCCGCGTGCGATCGCGGTAGTGCAGGGCGGCAGTGCGCTTGCGACGGCAGTCGCCGCACCCGCGGGAAGTTTCCTTGGCTCGATCATTGGATGGCGAGGTGCCTTTTTCTGCGTCGTGCCGCTTGCCGCCATTGCGCTTATCTGGCAAGCGCTCACCTTGCCGAAGCTACCCGTGCAGCGCCAAGCGCAGACTAGGCGCGGCGTACTTCGAATAATCAGCGACCGTCAGGTCTTATGCGGGGTCGGCGCTGTCGCTCTGTTGTTTATGGGGCAATTCTCGCTGTTCACCTACCTGCGTCCCTTTCTTGAGACGGTGACGAAGGTGGACGTGTCAATTCTGTCTTTCATGCTGCTTGTGATCGGCGCCGCAGGGTTGGGCGGCACAGTTTTCGTCGGCTCGATAATCAAACGGAATCTGCATGGCGTGTTGATCGCGATTCCCTTACTTATGAGCGGCATTGCCGTCGCACTGATGTTTTTTGGCGGATCCGTAGCGACGACCGCGGTGTTGCTGGCCGCGTGGGGTTTGATCGCTACCTCAGCACCCGTCGGTTGGTTCACGTGGCTATCTGAAACGCTCCCAGGCGATGCAGAAGCCGGCGGGGGCCTGATGGTGGCGGTTATCCAGCTTGCTATCACGCTCGGCACGACGCTCGGCGGCCTGCTTTTCGACAGCAGCGGATATCGCGCGACGTTTGGTCTCTCAGCCGGGCTGCTTTTGGCCGGTGCGGTGCTGGCGGCGGTCGCATCGCGCGTTCGATGCGAAAACGTAGGTAGGACGGCGCCACGCGTTGCGGGGCAAGCTTAAGCTAGCCCCAAGGCAGTAGCCCGACTTTACAGCGGCTGTTTCAACGCTTCCAAGACGACAGAGAATGCTTTTGAACTCTGACGTCGGCTCGGGTAATAGGCGTGAAGGCCCGGAAACGCCGGGCACCAGTCGCGCATCACCGGCCGCAATTCACCGCTCTGGATGTGCGGTAGCACGGCGTCCTCGGGAACGAACGCCAAACCGTAGCCGTCGATCGCGGCCCGGATCATTTGCGGTTGCGAGTTGAAAATGGTCTGTCCACTCACGCGGGTTTGAACCGAACGCTTCCCTTTCTGAAGTTCCCAGGCATAAAGGCCTTTGGTCGTCGTCAGGCGCAGCGCGATGCAGTCGTGCTTGAGCAGGTCTTCTGGTGAGCGTGGCAATTGCCGGCGTTCAAAATACGCGGGCGAGCCGACGATGGACATACGAATGTCCGCGCTGATGCGCACGGCGATCATATCTTTGGCAACCTGATCGCCAAACCGTATGCCCATGTCGTATCGGTCCTCCACGATGTCGACGAGCCCATAGTCGACTGTCATTTCCACTTGTATTTCTGGATAGTCGCGCAGCACCCTGCGCACCTTCGGCCAAACGATGGCGTCGATCGCATGATCGGTGGCCGTGATGCGAACGATGCCTGCAG
This sequence comes from Caballeronia glathei, assembly GCF_000698595.1. GTDB lineage: Bacteria > Pseudomonadota > Gammaproteobacteria > Burkholderiales > Burkholderiaceae > Caballeronia > Caballeronia glathei. The sequence goes on from NZ_JFHC01000039.1 coordinate 63,556, forward strand.
GTCTTTCCCTTGACTCTGACAAGGCCGACAGCTTTGCATCGATTTCCTCGACCCGCGGCGCGGCGGTTCGGAAGAGGTCCTCTCCGGCTTCGGTCATCGACACACTGCGCGTCGTCCGGGTGAGCAAGCGAATGCCCAGCCGCGATTCCAGGTCACGAATCGTATGGCTCAGTGCGGATTGGGAGACGCCGAGCTTCGCGGCAGCACGTGTAAAGCTGCGCTCCCGCGCAACTGCAAGAAAAACGAGGATGTCGTTGAAGTTTTCACGTGCCATTGCGCCAGGCGCCCGCTGTAGTCGAATTCAACTCGCGCACCGAAACTCTTCGTGCGCGAACCTGCTGCTACCGCGCCGCAGACTCATGAGGCGGGGGTCATGACAACAGCAGTGCTTCGCCACTTTAATCAGACACGGTCATGAATGTAAAGCGCTTCAACCAATTGCAGGTTCGTTGTGGGGAAATCCGAGGCAATGTTCAGGGGTGACCATCCGACGAGGAAGTTGACAACGATAGTCTGCAACGTACCATCATGCACTTGGTGATGTCGACGTTGAAGATGAATGGCCACGGCAGCGGCGCAGCCAACTATCGCAGCGCTGGCTAGGAACACTGAACGCAGGCCGGCATGTGCGCCGACCTATCCAAGGAAGGGGCTGCCCAGAGCCATCGCTACATCTAGAAAGGCCGTATAGAGACCCATGGCCATGCCGCGATTGTTGGGTGCTATCGTGCGAACTGCTTCGACGCCGAGCCCTGGGTAGACGAGCGAATAGCCGACGCCTGAAAGGGCGGCGCCTAGGGACGCGAGCAACGTTGTCTTTGCTAGCCACAGGATTAAGAGGCCCGCTACCTGCACAATGACGAATAAGCAGGCAACTCGTGCGCCTCCAAACCGGTCTGGAAGATGCCCAGCGATAGTGCGCGCCGCGATCAATACAGCACCGAATGCGGTGAATGCGATCCATACCGGCTGCCAGTGCATGTCCGCGAAGAAAAGCGAACTGAACGCCAAGATTGCCCAGTACCCCATGCTGGCGAGCGCCGCGCCGAGTCCGGGCAGCCAAACCGCTCTCAGGATGGCATTGAAAGAAGCGTGCTGGCCGTGACCGGGCAGTACGGCTGTCGGGGTCCGGCTCACATATGCGAAAACGAATAGCGGCAGAAGGGCGGTCATCAGTGCTATCGCGACGAAGCCAAATGATGTATAGAGAATGAACCCGAGAGGACCACCGAGCGCCATCGCTGCAAACTCGCGGTTCCGACCCAAGCAATCACTTTGCCAGCATGCTGCCTTTGAACGAGACCCAGTCCCCAGGCTATCCCACCGGTGATGATGAAGCTCTCGGCACCGCCGAGAACCGCACGACCGACGAGCAGAATCGCGACAGAACCCATCGGTTCCTTTAGGAATACTAGCGACAGAAGGTACAGCAGCCCGGCGGCGGCGGCGAGTAGGCCGACGAAGACGCTGCGCTTTGCACCGCGCCTGTCAGAGTAGGAACCCGCCCAAATGCGCGAGAGCAGTGCCGCAGGGAACTGTGCACCCGCCACGAGTCCAACAACCCGTGGTCCGAATCCGAGATCGTTTGTGACATGTAGAGGCAGTACGGGGAGAGCCACGCCAATGATCACGAAGCCGGCTTCAGGAACAGGGTTGCAACAACCGAATGTCCGGCTGGTCCCTTTAAACGTGATTCGGACATGGTTGGGTCTTCTAGCGAATCGGGAGCGCTGCGTTCTATTTCGATGACGGCCCTTGCCAATGGCTTATGGCATCATGCTCCAGATAATATTAATTCTCTCGCGAGTCACACTCATTGAACCTCCTGCAAGCGCCCACCTCCACACCGGGCGTTCACATGGCAAGTCTGCCTCGCGGAGCGTTTTAATTACTGACCGACGACGAAGCGGTGTTGCTTGTGCCCTCAACGCGCCGGGCACCCGATTGCGTCTGCGTGTCGCGCGAACTGCCAAAACTATACGTATCGATGCCGTGCGCATTCTGCTCGGCAGCAATTGTTTGCGCGCTCGGTCCTTGCTGTGAGCTCGGCGCACCGACAGCCGGCCGGTAAAACGGAGCCGGACCGTAGCCGCTAGCGAAAGCTGACCCAGCAAATGCACTGGAGCCGATGAAAAAGAGGGTAACGAATAGTTTGCGGTTCATGACGCGCTCCAAAATGAGTTGATATTTGACGACAAGCTGGGGAGCCGTCCTACTAGGCTGTCAGCTATATCGCAATGACTCGAGCTTATACCCTTACTATCGGTTTTTAAACACGATGCGATGCATGCGCCTATGAATTCGGTTCATCAATCAGCTTCCGCGTCTTGTGCGCGCACCGTCAATACGAAAAGCATGTCAGTTGTCGCGAGTTATGTTGCCGACGCGTTTTTAGGACACGGTGCCGTGGAAGAGGAAGCAGCCGGGCCGAAGTCTCAATGTCCTGACAGACAATGCAAACACCGTTTGCCCGCCGTTTTGATTGAAATAAAGGATAGGATTTGTCCCCGTTTTTTCTCAATGCCGTTTGTGGAGGGCAAGGTTCGGGTCGACGGTGGTATTGCCGGAGTGCGCTGAAGCGAGTAGGATTAAATCTTACTGAACCGGAGGCGAGCATGAGAACGACGCAGCAGATGAGCATCACATTGCCAAACGAGATGGCCGAGTTCATCCGTACCAAGGTCGCCAGCGGCGACTACGCGTCTGACAGCGAAGTACTTCGTGATGCGCTTCGCGTGCTCCGCGAGCGTGACCGAGCCGTTGAGGCATGGTTGCGAAACGAAGTCGTTCCCGCGGCGCAGGCACTTCGGGACGATCCGAGCCGTGCGCTGTCGGCCGACCAGGTACGGGCCGAGTTGAAGAAGTCCCGCGCCCGCGCCGAATGACTTGGCGCGTTCAGTTTGCGCCCGAAGCGCTCGATCAACTGCGCTCCCTCGAGCAACGTATAGCAAACGCCGGCGCTCCGTTGACGGCGGAACAATACGTTGATTCGATCGTCGGTTTCTGCGTGACACTCCAGAACTTCCCTGCGCGAGGGGTAGCCCGGGACGATTTGTTGCCCGGACTTCGAATCACTCATTTCCGCAAAAGATCCATCATCGCCTACCCGTAAGACACAGAGGCTGTCTCGATCGTTGGCGTCTTATATGGTGGGCAGGATTACGAGGCCTCGTTTGCGTCTGACGACGAATGAACCCGTCACGACAGCGAATGCGGATCGTGTACGTGGGGACGTGCCTTCTGCATCGTCGAATTGACATCAAACGCTTTGTCGACGGTACATGGGAGTACCGAGTAGTTGCCGAGGTACCGTCTATCGGAGTCGCACAGTCAGGGGGTTCCAGCGCCTTGATGCAGTTCGCCGCCTTGCATCAAGCGCTGCGCGATGTCGGCAGTTTGCAAGGTCCGGCGCTCAGTCGGTGAATGGGCCGCGAGATAACGGGCGACCGCAACGAGAACATTCCGCCCCTCATCAGTATTGCCCCAAGCAGAAAACTGCCAGACGCCGGCTTCGAGCATCTGATAGGCGTGGAAGCCTGCGTCTTCGCGCAGCACCGCAAAGACAAGCGTGGCGATCAGCACTTCTGGCGGATGGCCGAGCGTAAGATGCCGCGCCACCAGTCTTGCTGCGAGATCACCCTGTCGCTGCCGGTCGAATGCGTCGAGCAAGGCAGCGCGAATGGCCTCCTCATCTACGGGAAGGTCGTCGAGCTGATCGTTGTCCTCGCCCGGGATGCGGGCCGGTGGGACGTTCAGATAACGCGCAAGGTAGAGCGCCATCGCGCCGTGCATGATGGCCCGCACGGCCGTAAGGTAACCGTCGATGCCCCCGGTCCCGATCCGCCTGAGCATTTGGTGGAGCGCGTTAGCATGGGTGAAGACATGATGCGCCGACTCCCAGTCCGCGTGCTCGTTTGCATTGCCGAAGCGAGCCACGCGCAGCGCCGCTGCATAAGCGAGGGACTGTCCCAGGTCGGCAGGAGCGGCGCCCACGCGGATCGCCGCCTTCAGCGCGTCGACGGTCTTCGCCGGATCGTCTCCAAGCAGCTCCCGCGCGAGCGCCGCGTGGTTGGCCCAGCCTTGCAAGCCGTGTCCTGCCGCAAAAAGTTGCGCCATCGGTCCGGCTGATCGCTCACACAGCGCGACGAGATCGACGGGCTGGCGCCAGGCAGTCGATTCCTCGGCGCCACGGGCGGCCACCATCTGCGCGACGATGGTTGGCAGCACAGTGGACGCGTGCTCCCAGCCGATGAGATCGAGGCACTCAAACGCCTTGTTGATGAAGTCGAGCGAATGGCCGGTGTCGGCGAAAGTCCGCTCGGTTCCGGCCGCCAGCAGGGCATCGGCGAGCACAGACGGTGAGAGACCAGCGGCAATCGCCGTCAACAGGGTCCGCTCGGCCGCCTCGCGATGGCGCACGTCGGTCCACAGGCGCAGCCAACGTTTGAGCGCGGCTGACTCCGGCCGGCTTGCAAGCGGCGCGCGTTCCCGCCGCGGCGCCTCGCCCTCGCAATCCGCTGCCACATGACGCGCGCCGTGGAACAGCGCGAGATAGACGTCGTCCTCTGGTAGCACGGGCAAGAGATTGGCGAGCGCCGTTAATATCGTGAGACCGACGCCCCAGCCGTCACGGTTTTGCGCCCCGAACAGCGCCACCTGCCGCACGATATCGGCCACCGGAACATCGGCTGCGAGCTGACCGTGCACGGCCTTGGCGATGACGAGTCCGAGGTCATGTGCGAGGCCGTCCGCGAGCCGCTGATGCCAGTACGCCGCCGGATTGGAATGAGCGAACGTGGTCGCGACCCAGATATCGTCATTGCGCACCTCGACTGCGCAGCTCGGTACATCGTCTGCCCAGAGGTCGAAGGTGCAGCCGCTTTCCAGATCGAAGCGCGCGTGGTGCCAATGGCAGGTCAGGATGCCGTCCTCGACAGTCCCTCGCTCGAGCGGGAAGCCCATGTGCGGACAACGATTATCGAGGGCGAAGACGCGCCCGCGGTCGTAGATGACAAGTATGGGGCGATGGCCACCTTGCACGACGAACCGCCCCTTCGCTTTCAGCGCTTCAAGGCTTCCCACGAGCACGAATTCGCTACTCGGTGCATCCATGCGCATACTCCGGCATGCGTCCCTTTCCGGACGTCGTAGCGACATCCGGTTCCCTCTAGGTATGAGCATACTCTCATGCCAAAAGAGATAGGCGTCCGAGGCTCCCTGTGGCTGCCGCCTTGTCTCGACGCCATTGATCTTAAGCGATGAACATCGAAATGCTCGATGGCTACTTTTCAGCGTTGATTTGTGGGCCCGACATGGTCCCGCCGAGCGAGTATCTGCCCCAAATATGGAGAGAAGACTTCGCCTTCGAGAGCGATGAGCAGGCCGCGGAGATCATGGGGGTGCTCATGCGCCACTGGAACACAATCGCGGCTGACTTGCTCGTACCTTGAACGAGCCGAACGTATACCTACCCGTGCTTCTCGAAGGAGAAGATGGCGTCGCCTCCGGTAACGACTGGGCGCATGGTTTCATGCGGGGCGTGGGGACGCGCCCGGCAAGCTGGGGCGAGCTCATTCACGATGAGGATCACGGCGGGCCCATGATACCGATCATGATGCTGCATTATGAGCACGATTCCGACCCGCAGTTGCGACCTCCGCCCATTCCTCCCGAAAAGCGTGAGGAAATACTGCGGACGATGATCGCGGGGCTACTAACCCACATCTACCACTGAGACCTGGCCAGCGATCGCCGCAACGAAGTAAGCCCAACGATGGGAAAAGGGCCCACCGCGGACCTTGATACGCTGACCGGGCGTGGCCACTCCCGGGACGTGAGTCGGTCCTTCAATGCGAAGCCACGCGTCAAACATGTCTTCAGAAGTGGGCACGAGGTCAACGCAAATCTGGAACCCGCGATACTTCAGCGTTCTTTGCATACAGTTCCTCCACAGTCCAACTCGGGCCGCTGCTTTACAGACGCTGAACCGCACCCACGTAGCTCTTCGTCGCATCCTTCAGTTGTTGCGCCGCAGCCTGCACGTGGGTGGGCAACTCGCTCAGTGCAAGTTGCGTTACGACGCCGTCCAGCCGCCTGCGGAGCTCTATCGCAAGTTCCATGACACTGGCGTCGCCAACACGCCGGCGATTGCTCTGCCTGGAACTCACCGGCGAGCAATCCACAAGACGATCTACCCGGCGGAAGTATGCCTGGGCCGCCAGGCGGTGCCTTGCATGGAGCGAAGCGATATTCGACTTTGACAGGCAATCTTTAACGACATCGGCGTTCATGCCAAAATGAATCTGCAGGGCGACGGCGGCATCCGCCTGGTGGAAACATGCCACCTGATCAAACATCGTCTCGCCATCCCCATCGATCAGATCGATCCAGACCTCGCCATCTTCGGGTGCCTGTCCCGAAGGATGAATCACGCATTCGTCCTCATTGGCAGCGGCGAGCATCCGGTGGCCGTCGACAGCATCAACCGTCATTTCAAAAACCTCGACCAGTTCCCCGCTTACTGCGACCTGCATGACCAATAACGCCATCTCTGCTCCTTGTGATGCGATTGACGGGAATAGCGTTGTGTCGATCAGGCGACCGGATCCCGTGATCCGGTTGAGTGACGTTCTGGCGGGCGCGAGCCCTCGCATCCTTGAGGCGCTTCATTGCGACATTGTGTGACGGGTGTGACTGACGCGGGTGCAACAGGCATCGTGTGCGGTGAGACGTATCATGCGTTGGGCATCCTGCGCGTCCGTCTGCGACGACTCCCGGGCGAGGTGCTAAAGCGGTCGCCGGAATGACACTGCTCCTTCCGGAAGCAGGTGCGATTGCTGTGTATCGTTGCGATCAGACGGGTCACTGTACCGACGCCCGGTCGATCCTCGACGCTCGACGCGGTCCATCCCGCCGCTGCTACGCAGCGGTATTGCCGACTTAGCCGCGACTATCGACCCAGCCGCGCGCCCAGGCCGTGGCGTGCCCGACAGCCTGTGTTTCGCTATCGAAATAGTCGAGCGCATCGAACTTGTAGGAGGCAGGCCCAGCACTCCGGGCGTCACCTCTCGTGAGGAGCAGGTTGGCGGCAAACCAGCCGTCCGGCAACCGGTGAGCGGATGGGGAAACTGAATAACCGTTGTACTGGTGAATATGTTTGTTGTTTTGCATAAGCGATAACCACGCGACGCCCGCACGACATCGATACCGTGCAAGCGAATAAATCGAAAATGGGGCGAGACGGATCGTGTCGAAAAGACAAATGATGCGCACGTTCGAACGTGGCGATCAGATCGGGAGCGCATTGGCTCCGCGAGGATGCGAGTCAGGCAAACATGCAAAGGGCCGGCAGGCCGGCCCTTGAAATACGTTACTGCGGCGAGATATTCGACGCCTGCATGCCCTTCGGGCCGCGCTTTGTCTCGTAGCTCACCTTCTGGTTTTCCGCGAGCGTCTTGAAGCCGTCGCCCCGAACTTCCGAAAAGTGAGCGAAGAGATCGTCGCCGCCAGCGTCAGGAGTGATGAAGCCAAAGCCTTTGCTATCGTTGAACCACTTGACAGTACCGGTATCCATGAGAATTCCCTGAAATAAAAATAATAGCTCCGGTGCGGAGCGACAAAAACTTCAAGGAAGAAGAGAGGACAACGAGTACCGCGCAGATAAGGCGGAAAATGGTGATCAGCAATCGAGCTTCTTGAATATTTCGAGGGCCACAGTATAGTGACAGAGCAGTTCTGTCAACGCTTTTCACGTCGCGCGCAGCAAGGAACCGCCGGCGGAGAACTCAGCGCGTGATTCCCTGAATAACAAATTCAGCGAGTGCCTTGACATCGGCTGGCTTCGCAACATGGAGATCGAAGCCGGCCTGATAGCATTTGGCCGCGACCTCGTGCGGCGGCATTTCTCCGGTAATGGCGACGAGCAGTGTGCGTTTGCCCAAGCTCTCGGTGCGCCTCACGTGCCGCGCCACCTCATATCCATTTGCGCGCGGCATGTCGATATCCAGCATGGCCGCGTCGGGTTGCCAGGTTGAGAACCACCGAAGCGCCGTAATCCCGTCGGTGGCTGTGCGCACCTCAAAATTGTGAGACTCGAAAAACACGGCGACTGCGGCGGTCGCATTGGCGTCGTCGTCAGCCAGCAGAAGTTTTTTGCGCATAGGAGGAGAGGGTGCCACTGGCGGGAGTGCCGTACGGCGCGTCCCGGGCGGCGAACCCGGACGCAGTTCCCGCCTTGAGTTGCCCTGACCGCTATCTGTTTGTAACGTGCCCATCGATCCCGCGCCCCAAGGCGCGAGCGCTGGCGTGTATGGGGGTTATGGGCCCCGGGACTACCGCCCGTGCGAGGGTAGCTTTCCTATCGGTGCGCCTGGGCCCGCCGGCACGCCATATGGCTCCTGCCACAAAGCTCCCGGCCGCAACCACTGCCAGCGTCATTAAGGTGTTCGCGGCGGTTGTTTCGCGCACCGCGCTCGCGGCGGCGGCACGAAGCTGCTGCGCTTTGCCGGCGAGCCCCCCCGACCAACGCGCCGGCTGCGCCCTGAAACCTTGCCGGCTATTTCCTCGACCGCACCTTCCGCCTTTCCCGTGTCCATGTCGATGCTCCGTTGAGTCAAACATTTCTCAATCGATGCATCGCGCGCTGCGTCACCGGTAAAGTCGGCCTGCCGCGACGACATCTTGTCCCTGCGCACGCGCAAGAAACAAGCCCAACCCCGGTCTTCAAGTGGTTGGACCGGCAAATGCGTGCTCCGCAGGAGAAGGAGCAACCTGCGTCCCGGCAGCATTGTCCACCTCATACGGCTCCCCTGCGCAGCAGCACGCCGGTCCGTCCCGCAGCGCGGGTAAATGATGGTAAGGTCTCCACACGGCGTTGCAATTCTGGCCTATGCAACAGTGACGTTCAGACCGCTTCTTCTGAACGGTGAGAAGGGTAAGCGGCAGCAACGACCCGGCCAAGGGAAGGGAGGAAAGAGCAATGGAGCGACTGGTCGACGTACTGGACAGCAGGGGCGCTGTTATTCACACGTATCCCATCACGCTCGGGCAACCGGGAGATGAGGTGGACGACGCGGCTTACGAAGCAAAAGCGCTCGAAGCGGCCGCCCACGGCCGGCTGGTTTCCGACGCAGAACTCGGGAGCCTGTCCGCCAGAATCCACATCGGCCGCGGCGGCCAGATGGCGCCCTACGGCGATGACGTGGCGGGCGATTCGGAAACGAAATCGGGCCTCGAGCAGAGCGTTCGCGAGCGCGCCTACTTTCTGTGGGAGCAGGACGGGCGCCCAGTCGGACGCGCGGAGGAATACTGGCATCGCGCGCTTGAGCAGCATCTGCGAGAGCGGGCTCACGTGCTCTGGATGCAGGATGGGCGGCCTGAAGGGCGGGCCGACGAATACTGGCAGCGGATTCGCGACTTTGAAGCGCAATGATCGCCGCAAGTCTTCTGACTTAACCCGTGGCGATCACGACGCAGCACGTCAGATGGGTGAGCTATTTCCCGCCATTTACTTCGCAAGTGCAACAGTGCTGCCCGACGTTAGCGAATATCGATCGTGCGACTGGCGGATCGCAATGGCTCATCTTTTGGTACGGTCAAGGTAAGCACGCCCTTGTCAAACTTTGCGAGAGCATGATCGGGATCGGCGTCTTCGGGCATCGGGATCGTGCGCGTGAAGGCCCCATACTCGCGCTCCAGCCGATAGCAGCCGTCCTCCTCACTGTGCACGTCCTGCCTTTTTTCGCCGCGCAGCACCAGCGCTCGGTCCTCTACGCTGATGGTCAGATCCTCCCGCTCCATGCCTGGCAACTCGACGGTCACGCGCAGTATCTTCCCCTCGTCGACCACGTCGATGCGCGGCTGGAAACGCGATGAGCTGAAGTCGCCAAACCATCGTTCGAGCGCGCCGCGCACGGCAAATGGATCGAGAAAAAAATCCTCCATCGCACGCAGGGAATCGCGCGAGAAAAGTCGCTGGATATCAGGCCACGCGGCACGCCACTGCTCGCTAGCTGGCTGACTCTGGGGGCTGTGCGCGTCGGACTTGCCCGCTGATCCGCGAAGAAATTTGAAAGGGTTCCACTTTTTCAGGTCGTGGTTCATCGTATCCTCCTCGACGGTCTGACAGGAAAACCGGATATCCATCCGCGCTCGCATCGGAACGCTTCTGCTGACGTCGCTGGACTGCGCCTCGCGAGCGGCCACTATTTTCCCATGACTTACTGCATCCGCGCCTTTATGACGCAGGTGATGGCGGCCTCACGGCCGCCACCGCCCTTTCTCCTGCCATCGTTGCCGATGTTCCTGGCTCAGTTTGTCTGCACCTCGATCCGTCGCGGCCTTGCTTCGTCGCGGCGCGGAATGGTCAGTTTCAGCACGCCGTCCTGCAGGTTCGCGTCAATCTTCGATGGGTCGAAGTCCGGGCTCAGCGAGAACGCCCGCGCGAACCGCGGCTCACGGATCTCGGCGTGCTGCAGGCGCAGACCGGCGGGTGTCGGCACGACCGCTTCGGCCTCGATGTACAGATTGCCGTCGTGCACCTTCACCTCGAGCTGGCCCTTCGTGACGCCTGGCAGGTCCGCCCACAGCGTGATGCCGTGGCTGTCCTCGAATACGTCAACTGCGGGTGTGAGCGTCATCCGCCGCGCCGGCTGGTCGCCCTCGCGTCGTGCTGCCGGTTTCTGGTTGCGTTCAGCAACCTGTGTCCTGTCGTTCATGGCTTGCTCCTAGAATAACTGGCGTTACTGGACGTTGATGGCCCGCGGCTTCGACGTTTCGCGCTTGCCGACGGTAATCGACAGGCAGCCGTTGGTGTAGCGCGCCTGCACCTTGTCGGGATCGGCGTTCTGCGGCAGTTCGATCACGCGCCGGAATGCGCCGCTGAAGCGCTCCTGCGCGTAGGTGCGAACGTCGTCGCGGGTGTCACCGCTGGCGTCCGGCCGCGCTGGCTTACGCTCGCCGGCAATCGTCAGCAACCCCTTGTCGATCGACACGTCGAGTTCACCGGCGCTCAGGCCCGGCGCGAACGCGACAATCTCGATCGACTCGTCGGTCGCCCCGATGTTGACGTACGGGAAGGTAGCGCCCGAGCGGCCGGAGCGGATGCTGGACGGGAAGCCACTGAACAGGCTCGCCATCTCGCGTTGCAGACGGTCAAACTCGCTGAAGGGGCTGGTTCTGGAATAAAGATCACTCATGGTCGTATCCTCCTTGGATGCAGCATGGAGGCGAACGGGCTTACGCGCTCCAGTCCGCCTGCCAGCTGCCGGCAAACAAATCGAAACACGCAGCGCGCCTGATGCCACCAGCGCGTCTGCCTGAGCGAAATTCAAGATAGGCACCGCGCCGGAAATTTCAAGGGGGGAAAATCTGAACTTGAAAACCGTATGTCAGCCCCTATTGTCGCGATGCATGGCAACGACCACACGGAGGACACCATGGAATTCAGTTCTGACTGGCTCACGCTGGGCAGGCACCGCGTCAGGCTGCGCTCGCCCAAAGGCTTTCCGACTGAAACGATGCGAACCGTGGCGGAGGTCGTGAGGCTTGCGATCGACAACAACATGAGCGCGCGCGCGCGGCTGGTCGAGATCGTCGTCCAGCAGGAACAGACCTACGATATCGCCGTCGGCACGACCGTGGTGGAAGACAGCGTCTGTGCGCCGCAACTGGAAGCGGCGATGTCAGTGGTGCTTGGCCTGCCGACGGAACAGGTGAACGTCACCGTGACGACGGTCAGTCAGGAGGAAGTCGATCTGCACTTCGGCGTCTACGAGCGCATGCTTGCCGAGAAGTTGGGCGTCGTGCCGCCCATCCAGTGATTGCGGGGCTGTTGCGCTACGCCGCAACGGCGGATCTGAAGTAATTCGCTGGGCACCGCCGCCGATGAGAAGGGGTCGGCGGCTGCGGCGGCGGCCGCAGAGCCACCCCTGAAGACCTTGCCGTCGCAACAGGACATCTGGATCACGGGCACGATCCAGCGGGGCCTCGGACAGTACGCGCCGGGCGACTTTACGTCGCTCCGGCTGGACCGTCTGTCAACCTCGCCGTGTAACGACAAGGTGATAACCGACATCGTGCTCGGCAAAGCCCGAATTATCAGGCATGAAGCGGACCGCCGGTCGCAATGCAATGGGTCTATCGCTCACGCTCACACAACTAATGTTGTTACCAGTTTTCAACTAAAGCTGTTACTCCCAGATTGATGGCGGCCCGACTGCCCGGTCGAGCTATGTGCGGTGGCTCATAGCCCTGCGGATAAGCCAAAGTCGTAGGAATTGCGACGCAAAAGGTCTCGGCCACGACGCGTGCGACGCGAGCGCTGAGGCGCGCCTGCCAGGTGGGTGGGGTTTGCGGCAGCGCTTG
>NZ_JFHC01000040.1 GCF_000698595.1 Caballeronia glathei
CGACAAGTACAAGGACTATGTCTGAGCACGCTGAAGCCTGACGCCCCGGCATCGCGGCCGATGCTGGCCGCAATGCCGGGGCGGCTTCAGAACGAATTGTTCCGCAATCCGCTCGACGAGGTGCCATCCGCCGGACGAGCCGGACCCGCGCAAGCGCGCCCGGCACGCCGCTTTTCCGAACATGCCGTTGCAGGGTCTGCCCATGAACTTCGAATCCGGCTTGCCGCTACCCGCTGACAGCACGGAACCCTCCGCTACTCCGGAGCCGTCCGGCGAAACTGCGTCGCGTTCCGAAAACCGGAACCCTTTCATCGACGAAAACGCCGGGCGAAACGCCCGTTGCGCGCCGGAAAACGCACGGCACAAGGGCTTTGAGTACAATGTTGCCGATCCATTTTCCGGAACGGCAGACATGAAAAAAGCGGATACCCCGACCCTGCGTGCGTTTGCGCTTCTCGAACACCTGGTCGCCGCGGACGGTCCCGTTTCGCTCGCGGACATCGCGCACGAAGTCGATGCGCCGAAGGCGTCGCTGCACCGCATGCTGGCGTCGCTCGAAGCCGGGGGCCTCGTGATCCGCGAGCCCGGACAGAAGAACGCCTACGTGATCGGACCGCGGCTCGCGCAGCTCGGCCTCGGGGTGATGATGCATTCGGGGGCGCGGCGTCTGCGGCACGCGATCCTCGCGCGCCTCGTGTCCGACCTCGGCGAAACCTGCAATCTCACGATGCTGCACGAAACGGAAGTGCTCTATCTCGACCGGATGGAAGCGCCGTGGCCCTTGCGGCTCGACCTCAAGCCCGGCTCGCACGTGCCCGCGTATTGCAGCGCGAGCGGCAAGCTGCTGCTCGCCATGCTGCCGCCGGAGCAGCGCGCGGTGCTCGTGCGCGCGCTGGAACTCAAGCGCTTCACGCCCAATACCATCACCGACCCCGAACTGCTCGAAGCGGAACTCGACCGCGCCGCGCACAAGGGCATCGCCATCGACAACGAGGAATTCGTCGTCGGCATCGTGTGCGTGGCGGCGCCCGTGATGGACGCGCAGAACCAGTGCGTCGCCGCGATCGCCGTGCATGCGCCCGTCTCGCGCGCGCCGCTTTCGCGCGCGCTCGAATTCGTTCCGCGCCTGCAGGAAGCGGCGCGGGAGCTTGCCTCGACGTTCTAGGGCGCGCACGTTCGACGCGATCGCGAAAGCAGCAACGCGCGACGCGTCCGCTATCGCGCCGCCTCGGGATTGTGCAGCAGCGGCGCGAAACGCAGCGACGCCTCCTTCAGCTTCGGCACGGCCTTGAGCAGATCCTCGAGGCTCGAACGCGCCGTCGGCGCATGCACGGCGAGCGACGCGAGCACATGCTTGCCCTGCGCGTCGCGCACCGGCACGGCGACGGCCACCATCCCCCGCACGAACTCCTCGTTGTCGATGCCCACGCCGCGCGTGGCGAGCCGGTCCAGTTCCGCTTCGAGCAGGCTCACGTCTGTCAGCGTGCGATAGGTCATGCGCGTGAGCGGCAGGCGCTGCAGCACCGCGCTGCGCTCGGCGCGCGTCATCTGCGAAAGGAACAGCTTGCCGCTCGCCGTGCAGTGCAGCGGCACGCGCATGCCCGGCTGCATGTGCAGGCGCAGCGGCTCGGTCGTTTCGACGCGCTCGACGTAGAGCACCATGTCGCCGTCGAGCGCGGTGAGGTTGCAGGTTTCGCCGAGCGTCTCGACGAGCGCGCGCAACAGCGACCGGCACGCGCGCGTGAAGCTGCTGCTGCCGAGCGTCGAGAGCGCCAGTTGCGCGGCGCGCGGGCCGAGCGTGATGCCGCGGTCCGTGCCGCGCGAATCCGGCAGGTGCATCACGTAGCCCTGCGCTTCCAGCGATTCGACGAGGCGCATGAGCGTCGCCTTCGGAATGTGCAGCCGCGCCGACAATTGGGAGAGCGTGAACGGCTGCCCGGCGACGGCGAGCTGATCGAGGATCGCAAGCGCGCGCAGCACGCGGCTGTCGTCGTTCGAGTTCGGGGTCTTCTCCTTCATCGGATCTCGGTCTCCTGCCATGAATGCGCATTTCTTGCCGGTCGTGCGCAGCCGCATACGCTGGCAAACGATGTTTTAACCAGAACGAAATATATCAGTTTTTGCTTAATACAAGGGCTCCGCGGCAGGTTCGCCAAACCCTCGTCTGTCGGACCGGCGCAAGCGCGCCCTTCGCATCCGGCCCATCCCTCGATACGTCTTCGTCGCGCTCATCCCCGCCCATCAACCCGGTGCACGGCTCATTTCTGATCCGGATTCGCAAGTTTTCGTTTCACTTTCGGCTTCTGCTCCTCGTTCTTCTTGGTTTTTCGCGCCAATTGCAAGACATTGTTCTTCAACAAAACGAAACAACTCGTTCCAACGGGTTCGAAGATCCGGCGTTCACAGGCGTCATGCCGCAGGTGTCGCCGGACCATTTCAGGAGACGGGATTCATGTCGTTCGAAGTTGACTACATCGTGGTCGGCGCGGGCTCCGCAGGCTGTGTGCTCGCCAACCGTCTGAGCGAGGACGCGGGCAACCGGGTGCTCCTGCTGGAGGCCGGCGGGCCGGACAGCAATCCGTGGCTTCACATCCCGGTCGGCTACTTCAAGACCATGCACAACCCCGAGTTCGACTGGTGCTATCGCACCGAACCGGACGAAGGCCTCGCGGGCCGGCAGTTGCAATGGCCGCGCGGCAAGGTGCTTGGCGGATCGAGTTCGCTCAACGGCCTGCTCTACGTGCGCGGACAGCGCGAGGATTACGACTACTGGGCCTCGCTTGGCAACAAGGGCTGGAGCTACCGCGACGTGCTGCCTTACTTCAGGAAGTCGGAGGATCAGGAGCGCGGCGCGAACGAATTCCACGGCGTGGGCGGACCGCTCAAGGTCTCGGACCTGCGGTTGCGCCGGCCGATCGCCGACCACTTCATCGCGGCCGCACAGGATATCGGCATCCCGTTCAACGAGGACTACAACGGCGCCACGCAGGAAGGCGTCGCGTATTTTCAGCAGACGGCCTACAAGGGTCTTCGATGGAGCACCGCCAAGGGTTTCCTGCGGCCCGCGAGGAGCCGCGCGAACCTGATCGTCGAGACGCGCGCGCAGACCACGCGTGTGCTCTTCGAAGGCGGCCAGGCGGTCGGCGTCGAATACATGCGTGGCGGCGAAGTGCATCGGGCGCGCGCTCGCGCCGAGGTGATCCTCGCGGCGGGCGCGATCGGTTCGCCGCAGATCCTGCAGAACTCCGGCGTGGGTCCCGAGGACGTGCTGCGCCGCGCGGGCGTGAGGGTGCATCACGATCTGCCGGGCGTCGGCCGCAACCTGAAGGATCATCTGCAGGTGCGGCTCGTGTTCAAGACCCGCGAGCGCACGCTCAACGACGAAGTGAACAGCCCGCTTCGCAAAGCCTGGATCGGCCTGCAGTACGCGCTCTCGCGCACTGGCCCGCTCACGCTCGCGGCGAGCCAGGTGGCGATCTTCACGCGCTCGGCGCCGGACGTGGAGCGCCCGGACATCCAGTTCCACATGCAGCCCCTGAGCGCCGACAAGCCGGGCGAAGGCGCGCATCCGTTCTCGGCGTTCACCGCTTCGGTGTGCCAGTTGCGGCCGTTCAGCAGCGGCAGCGTCGAGATCCGGTCGGCGCATCCGCTCCAGTACCCGGCCATCCAGCCCAACTATCTCTCCGATGAACGCGATCACCCGGTCGTGATCGGCGGCATCAAGGTCGCGCGGCGCATCGCGCAAGCGCCTTCGCTCGCGCCGCACATCGTGTCGGAATTCGTGCCGGGCGCGCAGTTCCAGTCGGACAGCGAATTGCTTGACGCGGCGCGCCGCTACAGCCAGTCGATCTATCACCCGGCGTGCACCTGCAGGATGGGCCGCGACGCGCTGGCCGTGGTCGACGAGCGTCTGAAGGTTCACGGGCTCGCGCGGCTGCGCGTGGTGGATGCGTCGATCATGCCCGATCTCGTGTCGGGCAACACCAACGCGCCCGTGATCATGATTGCCGAAAAGGCGGCGGACATGATCCTCGCCGACCAGAGAAGAAGCCGGGTTGTCGATGCGGTAATGGAGGAAGCAGTTTGACACCGACGTGGAAAACCACGCGGCATTTATAAAAGGAGACGCACATGGAAGAGACGAAAAGCAGCGATGCGAAGCAGATCAGGCGGGTGGTCACGGCGAGCCTGATCGGCGCCACCATCGAATGGTATGACTTCTTTCTGTACGGCGTGGTTGCCGGGATTGTCTTCAACAAGCTGTATTTTCCGAGCGGCGACCCGCTCGTGTCGACGATGCTCGCCTACGGCACGTTCGCCGTCGGCTTTCTGAGCCGGCCGCTCGGCGGCGTGATCTTCGGCCACTTCGGCGACAAGCTCGGGCGCAAGAGCATGCTCGTCATGACGCTGATGATCATGGGCGTCGCCACCGTGCTGATCGGCCTCGTGCCGACCTACGCGCAGATCGGCCTGTGGGCGCCCGCGCTGCTGCTCCTGTTGCGCGTCGCGCAGGGCATCGGGCTCGGCGGGGAATGGGGCGGCGCCGTGCTGATGGCGTTCGAATATGCGCCGAAGGAAAAGCGCGGCTTCTACGCGAGCATTCCGCAGATCGGCCTTGCGCTCGGACTGTGCATTGCGTCGGGCGTGGTGGCGGCGCTCTCGTCGCTGCTCACCAACGAGCAGTTCCTTTCCTGGGGCTGGCGGCTGGCGTTCCTGCTCTCGGTGGTGCTCGTCGCCATCGGCATGTACATCCGGCTCAACGTGATGGAAACGCCCGAGTTTTCGCGGGTCAAGCAAAAGGGCGAGCAGATCAAGCTGCCGATCCGCGAGGTGCTCGCCGAATACCCGGGCAACGTGCTTGCGGGCATGGGCGCACGCTTCATCGATGGCGTGTTCTTCAACGTCTTCGGCGTGTTCTCGATCGTCTATCTGACGCAGACGCTCAAGGTGACGCGCACCGACGCCCTGCTCGGCGTGATGGCGGCGGCCGTCGTGATGATGTTCGCCATTCCGCTGTTCGGCCGCCTCTCCGATCGCATCGGGCGCACGCGCACGTACTTCTGGGGATCGCTGCTGACGGGCCTGTCCGCGTTCGCGGGCTTCTGGCTCATGAAGCACGGCAGCGACAACATCCTGCTGGTATGGCTCGCGATCATCATTCCGTTCGGCGTGTTCTATGCGTCGGTGTACGGGCCGGAGGCCGCGCTCTTCGCAGAACTGTTCGACGCGAAGGTCCGCTATTCGGGCATCTCGTTCGTCTATCAGTTCTCCGGCATCTTCGCGAGCGGCATCACGCCGATCATCGCCACCTTCCTGCTGAAAAAGGGCAACGGCGAGCCGTGGCTCATCTGCATCTACGTGCTCATGTCCGCGCTCGTCAGTGCGCTGTCGGCGGCGTGGATCGGCAACCGCGGACGTCAGGCGGCCCGGCGCGTGGAGTGGGAAGCGCAGTAAGCCGGCACGGGGGCGGTGCGGCGCGCAGAACGTCGAGCAGGTGCCGGCGATGGCCGGGCGTTATCGTTGAGCGCCCGGCAGGCGGCAGACGCGCGATGCCGGTTTCGTTCCGCGTCCGGACGCGTCGATGCTTTGGCCATTTCGAGCGAGGAAAGCCCCGCACACCCGGACGCAGGTTCTCCCTGATCCTGACGGTGTTCCCGACACCGTTGGCCCCTTATGCCGCACCGCCGACACGGTGCGGCTTTTCCCCTCCTTCCAGCGCCTCCGCCCGCGAGGCCTTCCCCTCACGCGATCCGCCACTTAAACGCCGGAGGTGTGGGTCTCCGCACGGAGCCAATATCCGGCGAAGCCTTACATTGGTAACACCCGGGAGCCGGATCGATCCACGGGGCTGCATCGCTTGCCAGCACGTGGTCAACGGCGCGAAGCGGGCACCCCGATGATCGTCCAGCTGTCCCGGCCGGCAGGCCGTAACACGCATTGCCGCGGGAGAGCCAGCAGTGACGCCGGCGGCGTTGCCTGTCTGGATGCCTTTCCACTCTACAGAACACGGCAGCAGCGACTGTGAAGCTTCTCCATGTGATCATTGCGCTTAACTCCGACGGCGCGGAACTCATGCTCCAGCGCCTCATCGAGTCGCACATCGAGCAGCCGCGCTATCGCCATATCGTCTGCTCGCTGACGACCGCCGGGCGCATCGGCGAACAGCTGTCCGCGCGCGGTGTCGACGTGCACATACTCGGCATGCGCTCGGCGCTCGACATTCCACGCGTCGTGTGGAAGCTCGTGCAGCTGATACGCGTGTCGCGTCCCGACATCATCCAGACGTGGATGTATCACGCCGATTTTCTCGGCGGACTGGCGGGGCGGCTCGCGTCGCACAAGCGGATCGTCTGGGGCGTGCGGACCACCGACGTGAAATCCGGCGGCTCCCGCGCCACCGTCGTGCTGCGCAAGATCTGCGCGTGGCTCTCCTACGTCGTGCCGCAGACGATCGTGTGCGCCGCGGAAGCCTCGCGCAAGGCGCACGTTTCGGTCGGCTACGACGCAAGGCGCATGCTGGTCGTACCCAACGGTTTCGATGTCGCGCGTCTCGATGCCTCGCCGGCGCAGCGGGAAACGCTGCGGGACCAGAACCGTTTCCCCGCGGACGCGATCGTGATCGGCGTGCTCGGGCGCTTTCACCCGGTCAAGGATCATCACAATTTCGTGCGCGCGGCGGGCCTCGTCGCGGCGCGCTTTCCGAATGTCTATTTCATGATGGTCGGCCGCGGGCTCGACGCGGACAACCCGGAACTGGCTGGCTGGATTGCAAAGACAGGGCACACGTCGCGGTTCATGCTGCTGGGCGAGCGGCGTGACGTGCCGGCCTGTCTGTCGGCCATGGATGTCTTCTGCCTGTCCTCGCGCACCGAAGGGTTCCCGAACGTGGTGGGCGAGGCCATGGCGATGAGCCTGCCGTGCGTGGTGACGGACGTAGGCGATGCCGCCATGCTCGTCGCCAATACGGGGGTGGTCGTCGCCAAGGAAGATGCCAATGCGCTCGCCGCCGGACTGTCGCGTCTCGTCGAGATGACGCCGGAGGCACGCAGGCATCTCGGGCAGATGGCGAAAGCCCGCATTCACGCGGAATTCACGATGGCACGCGCTCGCGAGCGATTCGAAGATCTCTATCAGCGGCTCGTCGAGGAACGGTGAACCGAACCCGCTTCCGGTATTCAGGTTTTGCAGATTGTCGAACTTTGGGCAGGCGTTGGGACATGGCTTGGACGTACACACACGGCATTGAACGGGGAGTCACATGAAAAATAAAGAAGACGGGTTCGGCTACAACGAACGGCTGTTCTCGGGAGGCATCCGGGGCCGCTTTCACCTGGCACGGTTCAACTGGATATCGAGCGAGCTCACGAAGCGCCGCTGTGCCGCCGGCACGGTGCTGGAGCTCGGGTGCTTCGACGGAAAGCTGATCGATCATCTTCCCGTCAAGCCGAAGCGCTATGTCGGCTTCGATGCGAACTGGGAAGGCGGCCTCGACCTCGCCGCCAAGAAATGGAACCGCCACGCGAATTTCGATTTCCGCGAAGCGCATGTGCCGGAAGACATGGCGCTGGAGCGGCGCGACAAGTTCGACATCGCGGTCTCGATGGAGACGCTCGAGCACGTGCCGCCGCATCTCGTAGATGGCTATCTGCGCAAGATCGCGGATCATCTCGACGGTCATCTGTTCGTGACCGTGCCGAACGAAAAGGGCCTCGTGTTCATCACGAAGTGGACCCTCAAGCGGCTGCTCAGCAAGGATGCGCACGCGTATACGGCCGGGGAGCTGGTCAACGCGACGCTGGGACGAATGGAGCGTGTCGAGCGCGACGAACACAAGGGGTTCGACTACGCGGCAATGGTGCAGGCCATCGACAAGCACTTCGACGTGATCTCCGTCTCCGGACATCCGTTCGGCTTCCTGCCCCGCTGGCTCTGCTTCAGTATCGGCATCGTGGCGAAATCGCGGCCGCCGGCGGGCGCGCGCGCCCGGGCGCGGATGAAGGGCGTCGATTCCCGCGTCGAAGCCTGACCATGAACACGCTCCCCGGTGCATCAATGGCCTCGTCATTCCGGTAATCGACTTGCGTACATTCCTGGCTTCAAGGCGCCTTTACTGGATCATTGCGGGGGGCATCGTCATCGGCGTGTGGCTGGCCGGTTCGGGTGTGTGGAATATCGGGCAGCGGGCCGGGCAGCCGGACCCGCTGCCCGCCATGGGCGCGCGTACCGCGATCGTCCTGCTGAGCGCGGGCACCGACCCCGCCGGTTCCGGCAGCGCACTGGTTCCCACGTCGAGCGCGATGTACCGCATCGAGAAGACCGTCGACGTCTACGACGCGTGCAAACACGGACAGCATTCCTGCACGGTGATCGTGAGCGGCGGCGATCCGGACCGCCAGGGCGCCGCGGACGCCGAGATCTACCGGCCGGTGCTGCTTTCGCGGGGCGTCGCTCCGCGCGATCTCGTGCTCGAAAGCTACAGCCGCAACACCTACGAAAACGCGAAATTCACGAGCCCGCTCCTGAAGGAAGGACAGTTCGACAGCGTGGTGCTCGTCACGTCCGCCTATCACATGCGGCGCGCCCAGCTCAATTTCGACCGCTTCGGCATTCACACCATCGCAGCGCCCGCCCACGCGGACTCGGCCCGGCCGTCGCTCGTGCCCCTGCGAAGGAATTTCGCCGTCGCGTTCCATGCGCTGCACGAACTGGCCGGGATCGCGCAGTTCTGGGTATACCGGTGGATCGGGATTTTCTGATCGGGGAGAAGCCGCATGCGCGTTGCGCAAGTCGCGCGCGTTACGGCGGCCGGGTTGCAGCGCCCCGGCGCCCCGGGGCACCGCGCAATCACATGTTCGACGCCCAGATCACGCCGTTCGACGCGTAGATGGCGAGGCTGCCGTCGTCCTGCATGTACGCGTAGGCACCGGGATGCCCGGAGGTGCCGCTCTCCCAGACGGGCACGCCATTGGAATCGAACGCCACGAGGTTGCCGTTTTCCTGCATCCGCAGCTCGGCGGAGGCGGAGCCGCCAGTGCCGGCGGACCAGATCGCCGTGCCCGCCTGCGAGATCGTGAGATCGCCGTCGGCCTGCATGTTCAGACTGGTGCGGCTGTCGCACGAGGTGAGCCTCTGGCCGCGCGCGATTCCCTGGCCCGGCGCGAGCTGGCCGCAGGCCGAAGGCGCCTGAATGGGCGGCAGGGCAGCGAGCGCCTCGAGGTCCATCGCATTGGCGATCGCCTGGAGCCCGGCTTCGTTCGGGTGCAGATTGTCGCCGCTGTTATAGCCCGGCAGGAAGTTGGCCGGGTCGGCGGGATCGCCCACCGCGCTCGCCTGGTCCAGCACCGCGTCGCAGCCGCTCGACGAATCCTGCACGAACGCGTTCACCTCCTGGCGCGTGCTTTCGATTTCAGGCGACGCATTGAACGGCGTGAGCGTCGAGCAGATCACCTTGACGTTGGCGCGATGAGCGCGGTCGATCAGTTGCCGCAGCGCGCCGATCAGCTGCGTCGAGGTGGCAGGCGGGTCCCTGAGCAGGTTGTTGACCGCGTCGTCCGAGATGACCACCCACTTCACGCCCGCCTGCTGGAGCACATCGCGATCGAAGCGCCTGAGGCCGGCCTGCCCGGCGTCGTCCGTGAAGAAATCGTTGCCGCTGATGCCCTGGTTCAGCACGCCCACGGTCATGCCGGCTCTTTGCAGGCGGATCGCGAGCCGGTTCGGCCAGCGCCGGTTGGTATTGGCTCTCGACGCGAGGCCATCCGTGATCGACGCGCCGAAAGCAACGACCGCGCCCGTTGCGGCGGGGTTCTGCACGTCCAGATTGGTCAGGAAATAGTAGGACTGGCCGCCGGCCGAGTTGGCGGTGCCGCCGGAAAAGGCGGGATCGGCGCTGACGTCTCCGGGGGCGATGTACACGTCCTGCAGGCCGTCCACGTGACCCGTCGACCTCGGCGGCGTCTGCTGCGGCAGATAGAGGCTGATGGCGACGTCGGCGAGCGCCGGCACCTGGAACGCGACGGCGTCGCTCACCACCGATGCGCCCACCGGCACCGTCACGTTCGGCTGCCCGCCGAAGGTGATCGCGCGGTCGCTGCCAGTCACCGTCTGCTGCCCTCGCGTGCGCCGCGCGATCCGGGCGTTGCCGATCACGATGGGCGCGGTGCCGAAGAGATTCGACACGCGGATGCGCGCCGAAGTCCCGCCGATGCTGGTGCGCACGATCTGCCGCACTGTCTGGTTGTTGAAACCGGGATCGTCGGTGACCGACGGCGCAACCGACCAGCTGCCGACCCAGGGTGCCGCAGACACGATGCCCTGCGCGAAATAGTGGGTCGTATCGGGAAGGATCATCAATACGACGAGTGCGGCCTTGAAGAGTCTATAGAACCATCGCTTCACTTCCGTCTCCGTTATACGACGGTGCGGCAGATGTCGGCGCACCGGAAAAACCGCGAAGCGAACGCGCCCGACGGGCACCGGCGCTTGCCTCGGCTCGCAGACTAACCGTTAGACCATAACGGAAGCGCGCCAACCGTACGTTTGCGCACATGGAGCCGCAAAACGTCTGAGCGCAAGAAATGCATGGCTCGAACGAGCATGGATGCAAAAACCGTGCGCGATCCTCGTGCGGCAGCGCAAGCGCGCCTCGAACCTCCGGCGCGAGCCCGCCATCTGACAAGCTACCTGATGATCCTCGGGTTCGAGACATAGACCCTCGGTCCGTCGCTGTCGTAGTTTTCGTTGACGAACGCGTCGCCCTTGGGACGGATCCATGTCGGCGAGTCGCTCTTGATATAGCCGGTCACGACGCGGCCTTTCGTCTTCAGGCTGGACACGCTGTACGCGGCCTCGCGGCTGCCTTCGTCCTTGTGGCCGGTGATGACAACACTGACGTGCTGGTCCTTCTCGCCCGGCAACTGCTCCAGCCACACGAGAATGCCGAACTGGCAGTTGCGCGTGACCGGACTGATGATGCGGATGTTCTCGACGATATCCGAGTTGACGTTCGGCTCGATGTCGAGGCCGGCAGACGGAAGCGTGCCCGCGATGTTCTCCCACACCGGATGATCGAACAGGATGTTCCTGCCGCTGATGATCGACACACCCTGGCGGCGGCAGCCGGAGGCATGGTGCTTCATGACCTTGACGTCGCTCGAGAACGGCTGGCCGCCCGAGAAGCTGTTCGAGATGTAGATGCCGTCGCCCCAGCAGTTGATCGTCGTGGGGGAGAGTATCGTCACGTCGCTGCTTCCGGCTATCGATATGCCCATGCCCCACTGCCCGTCCTTGGCCGCGTTCAGCTCCTTGCTGCCGTCTAGGCGCGCATTCTCGATCAGCACGTGCTTCACGTCCCAGACGCGGAGGACCTCGTAGTTCTTCCGGTCGTGCGGGAGCAGCTTGAGTGACCCGCCCGGCGTGAAGCGCACGCGGCTGTTGCTGCGCAGATGCAGTCCGTCCGCGTCCATCCGGCACGGACCCGTGATGAGCAGGGTCTTGCCGACCGAACTGTCGACGGCCTTCTGAAGCGCGGCACGGTCGTTGGTCTTGCCGTCGGCGGTGACGCCGAACCACCTGTCGACGACTTCCTCCGGCCCACCGGGCTCCGTGCTTGCCGCGTTCGGCACGTTCGCCGCCGCGACGAGCGGCTTGCCGACGGCGCCGACCATGCCGCCCAGCAGAAGGGCATTTACCGCCCTGCGTCCTTTACGCACCCCGCACCTCCTCAAGAACTAGGGAACCGGCTGGCAAGCATTCAGCCCCGCAGACGGCGCATCGCGCGCAACGGAGTCGACGTCAGAAATCGCATGGCCATGGCGACACCCGGGATCGGGGCCTTCACGTCCGCAGCCTCCTTGAATGAAATGAACTGCGCGCGGTTTCTTCTCACGAATTCGATGGTCTTCTGGATCTCCGGCTCGCTGAGCGTGTTGACATGCAGACAGATCGAATACACGCCGAAGCCGAAATGCAACGGCGTGGCGAAGAGCTGCGGAACGGCTGTCAATTCGCCGAACTGGTAGGGATAGACGCCGCACCCGTCCGTCAGATACTCGAAATTGAGCGCGGCGAGCGCACGCAGCGTCCCTTCGTCGAAGGAATGCGACGGCGCCATGAACACCGGCTGCCATACGCCCTGTGCCATCAGAATCCGCTTTCCCGCCTGCAGCTTCGCAAACTGTTCCTCGTAAGGCAGCCCCGCCAGCTCCGACTTGAGACCGAGCCTAAGGATGCCCGGATGCTGCGTCACGTACTGATGCGTGTAGCCGTGCTGCGCGATGCTCCAGCCGCGCTCGAACCAGCCGCGCACCGTGTCCCAGAACGCCTCGTTGGCCGGCTCGACGGAAAGCGTCTCGTCGAGGCAATGCGGGACCACCCCGACCAGCAGCGGCAGGTCCAGTTCCTTCGAGAGCGCATCGAACGGGTCGAACTTCGACCACGCCATTTCCGGGGTGATGTCGTCGAAGCGCAAGATGAATTTCGGCACGACCATGGTCAATCGATCTCCTTCCTCAAATCGCCGCTGAATATCGTCAAACCGCTATGCCCGCCGCTCGGACTGGTTCGCCACGCCGACGTCGAGGCGCGGCGCGTCCAGCAGGTCGCTGTACACGCGCAGCGTCTTGCCGATCACGATGGTCTCGTCGAACTCGCTCAGGGCCTTCGCCCGCGCCGCCAGGCCGAGCCTGCGGCAAAGCGCGCGGTCGTCGTCGAGCAGGCGGATCGCGTCGGCGAGCGCGGCGGCGTCGCGCACGGGAATGAGGAGGCCGTCCTCGCCCGAGCGGCTCACCACTTCGCGGCAGCCGGGAGCGTCGGTGGTGACGAGGGGCAGCGCGCACGCCGCCGCTTCGATCAGCGTCTTCGGCAAGCCTTCGCGGTAGCTCGGCAGCACCACGACGTCCACTTCGGAAAGCAGCTTCGGCATGTCGCCCACATGTCCCAGCCACGTGAGCAGTCCTTCACCGGCCCATTGCCCGACCAGTTCCCGCGACACCGATGCGGGATTGCCTTCGTCCGGCGAGCCGGCAAGAAGAAACCGCACCGACCGGCCTTCGCTCTTCAGTGTTCGCGCGGCCTCCACATATTCGGCGATGCCCTTGTCCCACAGCAGGCGGGCGGCGAGCACGATGCGTAGCGGGCCCTCTGCGTCCTCACCGCTCTGCGGCCGGGCGGCGAAGCGCGAGCAGTCCACGCCAGAGCCCTTGATGAGCCGGATCGACCGGTCGTCGACGAGCCGCGCCTTCCTGAATAGCGCGACGTCGTCGGGATTCTGCAGCACGAGCGCGCTGCCCCGGCCGTTCAGCGCGAAGCGCATCATCTGGCGCACGACGGGCCTGAGCACGCGCGCCTTCAGATCGCGGCTCGTGAAGACGTAGCCCATGCCGGCCACCGCGTTGATGCGCGCCGGCACGCCGGCCATCCTGCTCGCGAGCGACCCGTACACCGCGCTCTTGATGGTGAAGCCGTGCACGAGGTCGGGTTTCTCGCGCCGCAGAAACCGCACGAGCCACGCGAGCACGCCCACTTCGCGCAGCGGATTCAGGCTCCGGCGATTCATCGGCATCGCTTCCCAGCGAAACCCGAGCGCCTGCAGTTTCGGCCCGGAGTCGCCGGGCGGCGACAACAGGACCACCTCGTAGCCTTCCTGCCGCAGCTTTTCAGCGAGCGACAGGCGGAAGTTGTAGAGATACCAGTCGGTATTGGCGAAAAGGACAACCTTACGTCCGTTCATGTCCGCTCCTGATTTTCCGGGCGCCTCTTTGAATGCTTCGGATACGGCAGGCCACGGCCGCAACCATCGCACGGGCTCAATGCGCTGACTCCACGTCTTTCGGGCGCGCGCCGACCCGTTCGAACAACTCGTCCCAGATGCGCAATATCGTCTTCAGCGAATAGCGCTCCCGCACCGAGATCGAGGCTTTCCTGCCCAGTTCCGAGCGGTAGTGGTCGTCGGAAATCAGGCGGCGCAACGCGGCCGCCATGGAGTTCGCATCGCCCGGCGGGATGAGCAGCCCGTCCTCGCCGTCGCGCGTCAGTTCCTTCGGCCCGCTCGGGCAATCGAACGACACGACGGGCAGCCCCATCGCCATGCTTTCCATCAGCGCCATCGGCAGGCCCTCATGGCTCGACGACATCGCGAAGACCTGGGCCTTGGCAAGCTCCGCCCACGGCGTGAGTGTCCGGCCGGGCAGGAAGATCCGTCCGCCCATGCCCAGCTGCCCGATCTGCGCCTCCAGAACCGCGCGCTCCGGCCCTTCGCCCCAGATCCACAGGTCCCAGTCCGGGAATTCGTCGGCAAGCAGGGCAAAGGCGCGAATCATCAGGTCGAACTGCTTGATCTTGTGCAGGCGCCCGAGCGAAATCACGCGCTTGCGCGCCGCGGGAGCCTGCCGCTCCAGCTGGAACAGTCCGTCCGGCAGCGGATTGGGCATCACCGCGATGTCCTTCATGCCGGGCACGACTTTCCTGAACGGCGCGACCACGCCATCGGTCAAGAGCGTCAGAAGGTCCGCCTTCGGATAGACGAACCGGCACATCAGCTTCCAGAAGAGCGAGCGCCGGTCCGCAAGCGGATTCGTATGCTCGCTCACGATGATGGGAATGCCGAGCCCCCGCGACGCGAGAATCGTGGTGATGTTCACGTTGGTGAGGAACGACACGATCACGTCGGGGCGGCTGTCGCGCATCAGCGCGCGCAACGTCATGAAGCGCGCGCCGAAGGCGAGCGGCCCGCGGCCTCGCCGCGTCACGAGATCGGCGAGATACACGAACTTCACGCGCTCCGAAACAGGGTAGTTGCACGTGCCCCGCCCGGAATAGGTCGCGACGAGCGTAACCGAGTCGCCCCGCTCGACCCATGCATTGACCAGCGTGGCGGCGACGCTTTCGGCGCCGCCGTCCTGCATCGCGCTGATGAACAAGACGATATTCATGGAAGGTCAGATCCCGGCTTGAATGATCATGGCGGCGCTCACTCCGTCACCCGCACGGAAGAGCGATCGACGCTGCGCGGCAGCCTCACGCCGGTTTGCGTGAAGACTTCACGCCACATCGCGAACACCCGCGCCACGGAAAACCGCTCGACGACGTCGCGCGCGCGCGAGGCCATCAGCGCACGGGTTTCGTCGTCGGCCATCAGCGCCGACAGGGCCCGGGCGAGTTCCTGCGGGTTTCCGACATCCCGCACCAGCAACCCGTCGTGACCGTCGGTGATGATGTCGCCGGGACCCGCGTCGCAGTCGAAGCTCACGACGGCGCACCCGCTTGCCATGGCCTCGACGATCGTCATCGAAAAGCCCTCGAAGCGCGAACTCAGCACGTAGAGATCGGCGCGCCGGTACCAGTCGGGCATGTTGCCGACCTGGCCCGGCATGAGCACGCGGCCCTTCAGTCCCGCTGCCGCCACCTGTGCTTCGAGCGCCGGCCGGTCGGCGCCGTCTCCGACAATCACGAGATCCCACACGGGGAACTCGCTCTCGATCCGGGCGAACGCGTCGATCAGAATGTCGAAGCCTTTCTGCCCGGCCATGCGTCCCGCAGCGAGCAACACGCGCCGCTCGGGGCCGACCACCTGCTCAGGCGGCAGGATGGGCTCCATGACGGGAATCGGCAGGGAGATCGAATTCGGGATCACCGTGACGGCGCTGCAATTGCAATACTTCTGCAGCCAGAGCTTGCTCTTCGCGGTCAACGCAACGACCTTGTCCGCCTTGGGATACGTCCAGCGGCGCAGCGACTCCCAGAAGCGCCCCTCGGAGAGCATCGGAGGATGGATGTGCTCGGTGGCGATCACCTTGCAGGGAAGGCCGAGCCCCGCCAGGATCGCGACGATCGACGGCCTCGTTTCGATGCCGAGCACGACATCCGGTTGCGTCCGGTCGAGCACGCGGCGCAGCGCCACGATCCGGCGCGCATTCGCGCAGATGGCGCCCGCCAGGCCGCGGTTGTTTCCCGCGAGGTCGAGGCTGATGCGCTTCACGCCGTCGGAGAGCGCATAGAAGTCGCTTTCCGTGGAAGTGAGCGTCACGACGGTGACGTCCCAGCCCTGCGTCACCCATTCGCTCGAAAGGTTCACCGCCACGCGTTCCGCGCCGCCGTAGTGCAGGGAATGAATGAACAGCAGAAGCTTCATGAGGAGCCCGTCTTCTTCTTGAACGATCTGTTTGACAACGTGAGCGCCAGATAGCACCCGAACGAACTGGCGCCCATGACGCCGGTTGCAAGCATCACCCCCTCGATTCCGAACCACCGGATCAGCACGAAATTGGCCGCCGCCTTGACGGCAAAATTCGCCGCGGCGATGAAGGCCATCGCCCTGAAGCGCCCTTCGCTCGCGAGCAGCTGAACCAGCACCAGCACCGCGAAATAGAAAGGCAGTTGCAGCAGGCCCCAGCGAACCAGATCGGATACCGCGGCGGTATTGGCGGCGTCGAAGGCTCCGCGCTGAAACAGCAGCGCGACGCCCATCGGCGCGAGCAGCCACCCCACCACTACCACCACGCTGCCCAGCACCAGCATGACGAGCGACCACTTTAGCGCGATGCTCCGCGCCCGAGCGTGATCCCCCGCACTCAACAGCTCCGATAGCACGGGCAAGGTGGCGCGGCTGATCGCCACGGCCCCCATGCTGACGAGCAGCGCGATCACCCGGTTCGCATAGCCGAGCGTGGCGATCGCGCCGTCGCCGAGACCCGCCACGAAATACTGGTCGAGCGGCGTGGCGAGACTCATGATCAGCTGGCCGATCATGAACACGCCCACCGCGCGGTACATGTACGGCCACTGCGGCGAGCTGAGCGAAAAGCTGAACTTCGCGCGGATTCCGTCGGCCTTTCGCGACAGCGCGCCCAGTATCACCGCCTGAACGAGGAAGCCCAGCGTGGTGCCCCATATGAGGGGCGCCGGGGACGCCTCGCCGTGCCAGGCCATCACGAAGCCCAGCAGGAAAACCGCCGGGACGCATTCGAGCAGCGTGTTGACATGCCTTTCGCGTGCCTGAAGCCGTGCCGCGTACACGCAGATGGTGAGCATCAGGATCCCGACGGGCGCCATGCCGAGCATCATCCGGCGCGACATCGCGCGCGTCTCTTCCGACAGGTTGCGCGCCATCAGGTCGAGCGCGAACGGCCAGCAGAAGTAGAGAATGACCGCGAGCATCACGCCGACCAGGATCGCCATGACGTCGAGTTCGCCCAGGAAGCGCGCCTGCTCCTCCTTGCTCTTCGTGCGCAGCTCGACGAGCGCCGGGACGAGCACCACGCTCAGGACCGCGACGAACGTGGCGGGCAGCCAGACGATCAGCGTGAGGGTGAGCTGATAGGCGTCCACCAGATTGTTGATGCCATAGCGATACGCGATCGCCATTTCCTTGAACGCCCCCGCGCACTTCCCGAGGAGCGCGAACATCGAAACCCACACTGCGCTCCGGGCGATCCGCTTATGGTCGGGATGAATCTGCAGCAGACGGCTTCGCCAACTCGCGATATGTGACATCAAGGCCTTACCTGGTAGCGGCCAGCCCATCGCGAGCGGCCCCCGGCATCGGGCGCGGCTCGCGATGAAGGCAGGCCTGTTGGCTCATCGCCGAGATACGAACTGGATGTACCAGGGCATCGCCCTCGACAACCCTTCCGCCAGAGGAATCCGGCTTTCGTAGCCGAGCAGCTGCTCGGCCTTGTCGACATTCGCCTGCGAATGCCTGACGTCGCCGGAACGGAACGGCCCGAACACCGGGCGCTTGTCGCACGACACGCCGTTGTCGGCGAGCACGGCCTGCAGGCCATCGTGAAGCTGGATCAGCGTCGTGCGGTCGCCCACCGCGACGTTGTAGACCTGGTTCCTCGCCGCCGCGTCGGACATCGCCGCGAGGATGTTCACCTGCACCACGTTGTCGATGTAGCAGAAGTCGCGGCTCGTCTCGCCGTCGCCGTTGATCAGCACGTCATCGCCGTGGATCAGCGCCGCCGTCCACTTCGGGATGACCGCGGCGTAGGCGCCGTCCGGGTCCTGGCGCTTGCCGAACACGTTGAAGTAGCGCAGGCCGATGGCGTTGAAGCCGTACGTGCGCGCGAACACCGAGGCGTACAGTTCATTGGCGTACTTGGTGACGGCATAGGGCGAGAGCGGCTGGCCGATCCGGTCTTCCACCTTGGGCAGGCCGGGATGGTCGCCGTACGTCGAACTGGACGCCGCGTAGGTGAAGCTCGACACTTCGGCGTCGCGCGCAGCGACGAGCATGTTGAGAAAACCGCTGATGTTGACTTCGTGAGTCGCGATCGGGTCATGCACCGAGCGCGGAACGGACCCGAGCGCGGCTTCGTGCAGCACGTGATCGACGCCCTTGACCGCGGCCGCGCAATCCTCCATGCGCCGGATGTCCCCTTCGATGAACCTGAAGCGGCTCCACTGCTCCGGCGTGACGAGCGAGCGCACCTCGTCGAGATTGCGCTGGTAGCCGGTCGAGAAGTTGTCCAGCCCGACCACGGTCTGGTCGAGCTGCAGGAGCGCCTCCAGCAGATTGGAGCCGATGAAGCCGGCCACGCCGGTGATCAGCCATTGCTGCGGCTGCTGCGCGAGCCGCAGCCTTGTTGCGTTGTATCGATCAGACATCGATGCTCTCCGGATGAGACGGGCACGCCAAACGCGTGGCGATGGCGTGGCGTGCGAAATACCATGTGCTGCGCATGCGCCGTGCTGCGCGGCGCTCTACAGACGCAGATCGCTCGCCTCCGCCGGAAACAGGTACTTCAGGTCGTAGAGCACATTCTTGGGCTTGCCGAAGGCGCGAATCGCGTCCACGCCCAGTTCCGCGAACCGGCCATGCGCGACGGCCAGGATCGTCGCGTCGTAGATACCCTTGGCCGGCTGCTCGATCGGATCGATGCCGTACTCGTGATGCGCCTCCTCCTTCGAGACCCACGGATCGTAGATGTCCACCTCCACGCCATACTCACGCAGCTCCTTGACGATATCGACGACCCGCGTGTTGCGCAGGTCCGGGCAGTTTTCCTTGAACGTCAGGCCCATGATCAGCACCCGCGAACCCGAGACGACGATCTGCCGCTTCGTCAGCGCCTTGACGAGCTGCGACGCCACGTAGCTGCCCATGCTGTCGTTCAGGCGCCGCCCGGCGAGAATGATCTCCGGGTGATAGCCGATCGCCTGTGCCTTGTGCGTCAGGTAGTACGGGTCCACGCCGATGCAGTGCCCGCCGACGAGACCCGGCCTGAACGGCAGGAAGTTCCACTTCGTGCCGGCCGCCTGGAGCACCGACTCCGTATCGATGCCCATGCGGTTGAAGATGATCGACAGCTCGTTGATCAGTGCGATGTTGACGTCGCGCTGCGTGTTCTCGATCACCTTGGCCGCCTCGGCGACGCGAATGCTGCTCGCCTTGTGCGTGCCCGCCACGATGATCTCGCGGTACAGGCCGTCCACCAGGTCCGCGATCTCCGGCGTCGAACCCGAGGTCACCTTCTTGATGTCCGTCACGCGGTGCGCCTTGTCGCCGGGATTGATCCGCTCCGGGCTGTAGCCAACGAAGAAATCCACGTTGAACTTGAGCCCGGACATGCGCTCGAGCACCGGCACGCATTCTTCTTCCGTCGCGCCCGGATAGACGGTCGATTCGTAGATCACCACGTCGTCCTTCTTCAGCACGCGGCCGATGGTCTCGCTCGCGCCGACGAGCGGCCCGAAATCCGGCCGCTTGTGATGGTCGATCGGCGTCGGGACGGTTGCGATATACACGTTGCAATCCTTCAGGTCCTCGATGTCGGCCGTGTACTTCATCCCCGTGGCGGCCGCCAGTTCGGCATCGCTGATCTCGAGCGTGACGTCGCGCCCTTCACGCAGCGCGGAAATGCGGGCGTTGTTGATGTCGAATCCCACCACCGGGCGGTGCTTGCTGAACTCCACTGCCAGAGGCAACCCGACATAACCCAGACCGACTACCGCGACTTTCAGCTCGTGTGGCAAATGCATGACTGTTACTCCCTGTTTTTATGGACACGCTGCCTTCTCATCGAGAAAGGTTCAACAAGTACCGGACTTCGCACGGCCCCCCGCTATTTCGAATCGGAGTAGTACGCGGTGTAGGCGTAGCCGCCGTACCGCCGTGCCTGATCGTAGTTGCTGCGATTCACCTTGAAACCGTTGAGCAGGATGCCTTCCACCTTCGCCCCCGACTGCTCGAGACGCTTCACCGACTCGGCGATCTCGCCTGCACGCGTATCCGCAAAGCGCGCGACCAGGAAGATCGAATCCGCGACGGGCGCCATGGTCACCGTATCGGATACGGCAAGAATGGCGGGCGCATCGATGAGCACGATGTCGTACTGCTCCGAGGCGGTGCTGACCGTCTCCGTGAACCGCGCGTTCAGCAGCAGCTCGGCCGGATCCTGCGGGTAGGCGCCGCACTGCAGGACATCGAGGTTGGGCAGCACCTCCTTGTGAACGATCTCCTCCATCGGACGGTTGCCGGCGAGCACGTCGGCAAGTCCTTCTGCGCGCGACAGCCCGAAGTACTGGTTCAGATGGCCGCGGCGCAGGTCGCCGTCGATCAGCAGCACCCGCTTGCCGCCCGCCGCGAGCAGCGTGCTCAGGTTCGCCGAAAGGAACGACTTGCCGATGCCGGGCAGCGGGCCCGCGAGCATCACCACGTTGTTGCGCTCCCCGTTCAGCGCGAACTGCAGCGCCGACCGCATCGTGCGCAGCGCTTCCACGGCCGGGTCCATCGGATAGCGGAACGCCAGGGTCAGCTTCTCGGCCGTATCGCCAGCCATCTTCTTCGTCAGCTCGTTCTGACGGTCGCTGACCGGAATCATTGCGTACACGGAGAGGCCGGTGCGCGCTTCCAGGTCCTTCGGATTGGCCACGCCCTTGAACAGGAAGTCGCGCACGAAGGCAAGACCGACACCGATGAAGAGCCCCAGGATCGCGGCGACGAGCAGCACGAGCGACTTGACCGGCTTGATCGGGCGCTCGGGCACGTCCGCGCTGTCGACCAGTTGCACTGAAGCGGACTTGCCGGCCTTGACGAGCCGCAGTGTTTCGATGTTGCTGCGCAGCGACGCATACAGATCCGAGCTCACGCGCATGTCGCGCATCAGGCGCAGCGCGCCCTGCTCGGCCGACGGCATCGCCTTCACGCGGGATGCGAGGCCTTCCACATACTTGTTGGTGGCGGCGATCTGCTGGTCCACGGCCGTCACGCTCGGGTGCGTCGGCGCGAAGCGCGAGATCAGGTCCTGACGCTGGCGCCTGAGGTCGAAGAGGCGCGAGTCCGCTTCGGTGGCCTGGCGCAGGATGAGCCGGGCTTCTTCGTCCGCGTCGAGCAGGCCATGGCTGTTGCGGTAGGAGTTGTACTTCTCCTCCGCCTGCTCCATGTTGCGCTTGGCCGCCGGAAGCTGCAGCTCGAGATAGTTGAGCGACTTTTCGGCGTTCGCGCCCTTCTGATCCACGTTCTGCCGTATATATTCCTTGCCGATCTCGTTGAGCGTCGCGCTCACGAGAACCGGATCAGAGCCTTGCATGACGACGCCGATCACGTTCGACTTGTTGCCCTGCTCGCTGATCTGCAGGCGCCGCTGCAGCTGGTCGACGGTCCACTGCCGCGAGTTGCGCGTGACGTTGAACACGGTGCCGTGCTCGCCGTCGATCTTGTTCACGAGCAGCGTGATCGGCCCGCGGCTCGTCTGGAACTTCTCCTCCACGCCCGCGCGGCCGGTAACGGGCTGCTCCAGGCCCGGCCCGCTCAGCTGGTACTGGCCGGCGGTCAAGGCCATCACCTTGTACGCGCTGCCTTCTTCCTTCTTCGGCACGTCGAACGTCGCGACGTTGATCGATTCGTCGCTCCAGGCGTAGCCGCCCCAGCCGAAGATGCCGGGCGTCCACCGTGCGTCGTTGCGGCGCGAGATGAAGCCGCCGAACACCGGAAGGCGCGCAGGCTCGGCGGTGATGTACAGCTTGAGCGCATCCACGGCCTGCGAGGCGATGGAAGTCGAGCGGAGAATCTGCATTTCCCCCTCGGCCGACGATTTGTCCTCGAACAGCGAAGTCGCATTGCGCACCAGGTCCCGCGCGTCCGGAATGTTGGTCGACGTGTTGTCTTCCACCTTGATCGCGAGATTCGCCTGATAGACCGGCGTCGAGCAGAACGCGTAGAGCGCGCCCAGCGCAAGGATGACCGTAGCCGTCACCGCGATCATGACCCGGTGATTGACCAGCGTGTCGATGATCGATCCAAGATCGAATTCATCCCCACGGTCGACTAGTACGTCTGACGCTTGAATTTTCTGTTTCATGGACAGGTCTCGTCACTGAGTTTTCTTTGATCACGCGGGCATGCGGATTCAGGCATGGAAAAGACGCGCACCCTTCTCATCCGCATACCAACAATCGACATTGATCGCCGGATAAGAAAATAGGACTCGAAAAACTGATGCTCTCTGGTGAATTGATTCAGATATAAGGCAGACCGCTGCGACGGCGCTGTTTAAAAGTATTCATCATTATTTTCCCTGGAAGTCCCCGAGACGACGCGGTGATAATCGTCTTTTCTCGAAAGCAAGATACGGCAGACCATTTGGCAAGTATGCGCGATAGTGCACACAAATCGCGCCGCCACCGGCGCCCCATAAGCGGCCTCGGCAACATTCGCAGGCGCCTCAATAACCCTCTGAGGCACAAGGAATTCCTTGCGTATTCGCCGGCACACGTAATCCGGACGCTTTTGTATAACCGAATAGGGAAAACCATAAAACGTACGACCAGAAAGTCCGATATCCACATCCTGACGAATGCCTTCACGCACGCCGGGACATGAATTGAGGTCGCCGATTAAATATGGCGATATCGGCAATGATTTTAAACAGGCGCCGCTATCCGATTAACCTTTTCGCTGGCGATGAATGGTTTCAAACCGGTCGGGCTTAATGCAGCCGGTTTTACGGTCTCGTCGTCCGAACGTGTTGTTCGCGGCGTGTCGCAGCAACAGCTGCCGCGCAGCGCAGCCGGAACGAGTTCGTCGTCCGGCTGCGCGCCGCGTCGAAGGTCACGCGGCGGCGAGTTCGCGCACGAGCGTATTCGCCACCGTCGCGAGGTTCGGCTCGACGATGAGGTCGGTATGCAGTCCGTCGACCGGCTTGACGAGCAGTCCTCGCTTCGCCACCCGCACCCACGCCGGCAACGGATCGCCCTGGCCCTCCTCCCTGATGGAGGCCCGCACATACAAGATCGGACCGCCCAGATAGCGCCGCGGGCGATACGTCGTCATCGCGACGCGCATCGACTCGCGCACCTGCTGCAGCGCGATCGGCAGACCTTGCGCGCCCGGCGCGGGCTTGCGCGCCATTATCCCGAGCCGCAGGCGGATCCGGTCGGCGGCGCCGAACGCCCGGTCCCTCAGGTAGCCCAGGCGGTCGTGCGCCGACAGCGAACGAAACTCCCGCACCCGCTCGCCAACCACGCCCGACTGAAAGCGCAGCCGCGGAATCAGCGGCAAATAGCGCTCGTTCACGTAGGTATCGAGCAGGCACAGCAGCTCGATCTTTTCCCCCGCGGCGACGAGTTGCTGCGCGATCTCGAACGCCACCAGGCCGCCGAACGAATACCCGACGAGCGCATACGGGCCGTCCGGCTGCACGGCACGCATCTGCCCGATATAGGCGCTCGCCATGTCCTCGACCCGCCGCTGCGGCGCCTCGTCGCCATCGAGCCCGCTCGCCTGCAGGCCGTACACGGGCCGCTCGCTTGGAAGCGTGCCGGCGAGCGTCAGGCACTCCATGACGGAGCCCGTGATGCTGTGGAGCATGAAAACCGGCCGCCCGCGGCCCGCGCGCATCGGCACGAGGTTGGGATGCGCGCCCGGCACGCTCTCGTCGACAATCACGCCCGCGAGGCGCGCGATGGTCGGCGCGATGATGAGCGTCGCGAGCGGCAGCGTGCGTCCGGTTGCGCGCTTGACCTCGGCGAGCATCTGCGCGGCGAGCAGCGAATGGCCGCCGAGTTCGAAGAAGTTGTCGTCGATGCCGATCGGCGAGAAGCTGAAAAGCTGCTCCCAGAGCGCGCGCAGATAGGTTTCCACCTGCTCGGCTGTCTTGCCCGGCTCCGGCAGCTCGCGGCGCTCGCGCGACAGCGCGGGATGCCGGCTGATGCCTTCGACCGATGCCGGATTGGCAAGCGACGAGAGATTGCGCACGGGCAGGCCGTTCACGGCGTCGCGCGCCGCCGCTTCCGACGCCTTGCCGTTATGCGTGAAGGGCAGCGCGCCCACTTCGACGATCACATCCGGCACGAGCGCCGACGACCCCTGCCGCATCAGGTCGCGACGCACGCGGGAGGCGAGCGCACCGTTGAGCTTCTGACCGCGGCGCAGCACCAGCAGCAGCACCACGCGCTGGCCCCTGCCGCTCGCGGTGTCGGCGGCCTGCGGCACGACCATGGCCTGATGAATCTCCTCGACACCGCTCAGGATGCGGTAGATCTCGCCGGGGCTCACGTTGATGCCGCGCACATTCAGCACGCCGTCGCTGCGCCCGTGCAGGCGCGCCGAGCCTTGCGCGGAGAACTCGATGATGTCGCCGTGCGTCCAGACGCCCGGATTTTCCTTGAAATACGCTGCGTGAAAACGCGAGCCGTTGGTGTCGCCGAAGAAACCGAGGGGGCGCGACGGAAACGGATTCGCGCAGACCAGTTCGCCCGTCATCGAGGTCTGCGCGCCCTGCTCCCACGCCTGCACGTCGAGGCCGAGGCTGCGGCACTGCGCTTCGCCCGCGTAAACAGGCAGGTTCGGGTTGCCGAGCACGAAGCAGCCGATGATGTCGGTGCCGCCCGAAATCGACTGAAGCTGCAGCAGCTTCACCTGCCTGCATACCCATTCGAACTGCGAGTCGTAGAGCACGGCGCCGGTGGACATCATCGCGCGCAATGCGGTGAGGTCGAACTGCTTGCCGGGTTCGAGCGCGGCGTCCTCGCTCATCTTCAGATACGCGGGGCTCGTGCCGAACACGGTCACGCGTTCGTCGGCGACGAGCCGCCAGAGCGTGTCCACTTCCGTCACCGGCCCGTCATACGTGACGATCTCCACGCCGGCCGCGAGTGCCGAGAGCTGCCAGTTCCACATCATCCACGAGCAGCTCGTGTGGAAGTAGAGCTTGTCGCCGGGACCGAGGTCGCTGTGCAGCTGATGTTCCTTCAGGTGCTCGAGCAGCGTGCCGCCCGCGCCGTGGACGATGCACTTGGGCTTGCCCGTCGTCCCCGACGAGAACATGATGAAGAGCGGATGATTGAACGGGAAGAAGCGCCAGACGAACTGCGCGGCGTCGCCGCGCACGATCAGGTCGCGTACCAGATGCCCTTGCTGTTTCACCGTGCTCGGCAGCGGCGTGTCGTCCAGGCAGATGATGTCGGTGAGGGTCGGCAACGCGGCGGCCACCGCCGCCACGTGCGCGGCGATCGAGCCCGACGTGTCGAACGAGCGCTGCGTCGTGTGCGCGAACATCATCTTCGGTTCGAGCGGAGCGAAGCGGTCGAGGATCGCCTGCACGCCGGTTTCGGGCGCCGCGGTCGACAGGGTCGCGCCGAGCGCCGTCACCGCGAGCGCGGTGATGATCGCCTGAGCGTCGTTGCGCATCATCGCGACCACGCGGTCGCCGGGACGCAGGCCGAGCTCGCTCAGCGAATGCGCGAGGCGCGCGACGCGCCCGCGCAGGTCGCCGCGCGTGATGGTTTCGCGTTGGCCATCGGCGTAGCAGGCGGTCAGCGCGGGTGCATCGTCGGGGGCAATTTCGCGGCCAAGGAGGCTGTCCGCATAATTCAGCGCGACGTTCGGAAAGAAACGGGCGCTCTCGCAAATGTCGCCGACGCAGGCCGGCTCCGCGCTGCCGGACCACTCCATCCCTTCGGTCCAGTGCAGGAAGCACTGCCAGAACCGGCGGTATTCGCGCACGGAGTAGGCATGCAGTGCCGGGTAGTCCGCGAAGCGCTCGCCGGTGTAATCCTCGAGCGCGGCGGCAAAGCGTGACATGCGCGATTGCGCGATCCGCTCTGGTGGGTTCTGAAATAGCGGTTCACGCGCGTACATGCGCGCGTTCTCCCCGAAGATGTTGTCGCGATTCATTCGCGCACCCCGTTTTGGAACAATGCGTTATAGAGTATTTATCTGTGCGCGGCGGTGCCGGCAACCAGTCGCATACACCTATGCCTTTGATTTGACTGCGGGCATTTTTCCCTCGCGACCAGATTACTGCGACGCAGAGCGGTGCTATGTACGAACTCACACAATTCACGCCGCTTGGCTGCTTGCCGGTCGCGCCGGGGCCGCTCATGTGCCCGGCGCATGGGCCGCACAGCGCGCAGCGAGATTTGCATGACCATAGCGGCGGCATGGCGAAATGCATCGCCGGCTTCCGGCACCGCTGTCATGCGAATACCCCGGACGTGCGTTGCCCCGCCGGCCCGCGGCCGGCATCGATGTGCGGTTGCGCATAGATCACGGCCATCCGCACCGGTAGCCTCGGGGACACGGAATTTCATAACAAGATTCAACCGTCACCGGGTATCGCCAATGAGATCATTCTTCACCCAGGAATACAGGCAGCCCGGCGAAACTCCCGCCGACGTGCGGCTGCGATTGCTGTCCCTGATGGCTTTCCTTACGCTGTCAGCGCTCATCATGAGCGCGCTCGGATTGGGCGACCGCACCTACCTGCTCGACCAGGACAACTACGTCCAGTACTTCCGGGACACCAACATCTACTGGTTCACGAACCTGTGGGACGGAAGCCTGACGGGCACCATCTTCGTCATCCGGATGGTGACCGAAGAGCTCGGCTGGCGGGCCTGGGTCCTCGCGCTGAATACCCTCGGCTGCTCGCCGGAAGGAGGCGTGCGCATCACGGTGCTCGCGCTCAACGCGCTGATGATCTACGCGCTCAGCAAGACACGCTGGCCGCTCATCAGCCTCGTTCTCTGGGCCGTGATTCCCGACGCGCTCGCAACCGTCGGGCTCTTCCAGATCCGGCAGGGCTTCGCCTTTGCAATCGCCATGTACTTCGCGTTCGCCCGCAAGCAGCCCGTTCGCGGTGCGGCCCTCGCGAGCCTCGTGCATACGACCTTTGCTTATCCCGCAATCTTTCTGATCATCGCGCGTCTTTGCGTGAAGCGCAGCCAGTTGCTCAACCTGCTCTCGGTCAGCGCCGCCGCGACGACGATGGCCGTCCTGTCGTCGCTGCTGTTCAACATCTTCGGCGGACGGCGGCTAGTCGAGTACGACCAGCAGGAAAACTACACGCTCAACTATCTGATCGCGCTCGTGATCTTCACGCTCATACCGTACCTGATCGTCCGGACGCGGGACGAGCGAACCGAAGATCCGGTGAGCGCCAGCGTGACCCGCCAGATCTCGACCATGTATGCGGGCATCCTGGTGTTTCTCATCGTCTCGTTCTTCGTGTATCCGTTCGGGATGGCTCGCATCGGCTATTACTCGACGCTGATGATCCCGTTCCTGCTCCCGTCGATCCGCGTGAAGAACAAGCTCGTTCTCTGGCTGATCACGGGCATCGTTCTGGTGATCGGCTATGACGTCTTCAAAAAGTACTCGTCGGGCCTTTACAGCTACTTTCTGTGAGCGCCGCCCGCGAGCGGCTGCCGACGGACCCGGCTAAAGCGTGACACCCTTTGCGCGCAGCAGCATCGTGTACATGTCCCGGTATTTCTGCCAGCAGGCGGCAATAGAAAAGGACTGCACGATCCGCTCGCGCGCAACCTTGCCCAGGTCCCTGCGCTGATCCCGGCTGAGCATCGCCATCTCCTGCAGCGCGCCGGCAAGCCTGACGGAATCGCACGGCGGGACGATCCGGCCGGTATCGCCGACGAGTTGCCCGGTGTCGCCGACATCGGTCACCACGCAAGGCACGCCGCACGCCATGGCTTCGCCCACGACGGTCGGCAGGCCCTCGGTTCGTGAAGACAGACACAGGATGTCGAAGGCCGGCATGATCTCGTGCAGGTTATTGCGGGAGCCAAGCAGATGACAAGCGCCGCGCAGGCCGAGCTCGCCCATGCTGCGTGCGAGCGGTTCATTGCGATCGTCGACTTCCCGTCCGATCATGACGAAGTGGCAGTCGGCCACGCGCTGATGAAGCAGCGCCGCCGCGCGCAGAAAGTTGTCGTAGTCCTTGGCGGGGTTGGCGCGTCCCACGAT
This sequence comes from Caballeronia glathei, assembly GCF_000698595.1. Taxonomy (GTDB): domain Bacteria; phylum Pseudomonadota; class Gammaproteobacteria; order Burkholderiales; family Burkholderiaceae; genus Caballeronia; species Caballeronia glathei. Next base: position 28,205 of record NZ_JFHC01000040.1, read on the forward strand.
GCCGATGAGTATCGAGCGTGCAGGCAGGCCGAGCTCACCCAGAAAGCTGGCCCTTGCCGTGGCATCGGGCACGAACTTTTGAATATCGAAGCCGTTATGGATCACCCGCATCCTCGCGCGCGCATAGCCGTAGTCGGCGTGCGTCCTGAACGCCGCCTCCGCGCAGCAGATGATCTGGTCCGGCATCCAGTTGGACGTCATCGCGCAGACCCGCGCGAGCAGCTTGAGAAGGACGCCGACCTTCACCGTGGGCACCTCGGTCCGGCGGATGCCCCAGACGAGCGCGAGCCGGTGGCCGGAGCCGTTGATCCGCAACGCCAGCCGGGCCAGCAATGCGGCGCCGCCGCCCAGAAGGTCCGCGTGGTACATCCACGTCTGGACGATGTCCGGTCTCGCCGCAACGATCCATTGGGTCAAGCGAACCAGATGCAGCGGATTCGGAATGCCCGGGCGCATTCCAAGCAATCTGACCTCGGCTCCCGCTGCGCGAAGACGCTCGGCCATCGCATCCGCGGAAGACAAGGAGATCACCAGGTGCCGCACGCCGGCCTCGCGCGATTCGGAGACGAGATTCAAAAGCGCCGTTTCCGCACCGCCCACCCGCAAACCCGAAATTACATGAACGATCTTCATTTTTTTACTGAAATCGGCAGACCAATACGACGGCAATCGTGAATGCAAACGTTGCCGTGCTTTAACAACCATTCATGCCGGTTATTAAGAAGCCGATTTCAGGCTAGAGGATCGCTCACCGGGGAAACTGTGCGAGATCGCACACAATTTCCCTCAATTAAAATATTACAACATGAAAGGAAACTATGTGCCTTCCCCCTCATATCGGACTATTTCAAGTCCGGCGCCGGGCGCCCGCGGGCGACTAAATGCTTTACATTAACAACAACGAAAGCGCGCTTTCTTCGATGATTCCATGCGATTCCTCGAAGTCGTCGAGCTTCATACAATTCAATTAAGCGCGCGACGACGCGCTATGCGAGGCCGAAAGATGAGTCTGGAATACGGCGTCTTCACCGTGTCGCTTGACTTCGAACTGTACTGGGGCGTCAGGGATAAGCGGACTATTGAAGGATACGGGGAGAATCTTCGCGGGGTGCAGCGCGTCGTGCCCGAATTGCTGCGGGTTTTCCGCGGTCATGACATTCACGCGACGTGGGCCGTAGTCGGCTTCATGTTCTGCAAAGATGCGGCCGAACTCAGGGAGAAATTCCCGGAGAGTCTTCCCACTTACGAACATCAGAGTTTATCACCGTACGATTATATTTCTGAAAATGCCTCACTGGAAAAGATCTATCACTTCGCGCCCGAATTAATAAGCGACATTTCCGCCCAGAATGGGCAGGAAGTCGCCACGCATACGTTTTCGCATTATTACTGTCTGGAAAAGGGCCAGGACGTCGCGCAATTCGAAGCGGATATTCATTGCGCAGTCGAGGTGGCAAATTCGCGCGGTTTATCCATGAAAAGCCTCGTATTCCCGAGGAATCAATGGAACGAAACCTATCTCGCCTCGCTGCCGAAGTTCGGCGTGCAGTGCTATCGGGGCAATCAGACCAGCAGCATGTACAAAGCGTCCGACAGAGCGGGACAAAGCCGGCTTCAACGAGCCGCCCGGCTCGCCGATGCATATCTGAATCTGTCCGGCCACAATACGCATTCGTTCGAATCGTGCATCCGGCGCGCGCCGTTCAATTTTCCGGCAAGCAGCTTTTTACGGCCATATGACCAGAAGCTATCGGTACTGGATGGCCTGCGGCTGCGCCGAATAAAAAATGCAATGACCGATGCCGCCGTGAACAAGCGCCTTTATCACCTCTGGTGGCATCCGCACAATTTCGGAAAAGATACGGACCGGAATATCGCGTTCTTTCGGAAGATCGCCGAGCATTACAGTGCGCTCGAAAAGACTCACGGCTTCCGCTCACTCAATATGGGCGAACTGAGCGAACTTGGAGAAAATGCATGGAAGGCAATAAGCCGCGTGTCGTGATGTTATGCGCGGACCGGCTTTCATCGGCCGTGATGTATAACAGTCTTGCAGGCGTGGTGAGTATCGAACGAGTCATCATGGAGGCCAAGCCTCCTGCAACGCATGTCATAACGAAGAAAATCAGGCGTCTCGGCATGATGAGAACGGCGGGTCAATTGCTGTTTCTCGTCGCGAATACGTTTGCGGCGAAACTGTCGGCCAAGCGGATCGATCAGCTTCTCAAGCGCTATGCATTGAATCGCGACGCCATACCCGCAAATGTCGTATCAAAAGTCGATAATATCAATAGCAGCCGGACGATCGAGCTTTTGAAGCAGACATGCCCCGATGTCGTCGTCATCAACGGAACGCGCATTATCTCCAGGGAGGTACTGCGCTGCGTCGACGTCAGCTTCCTGAATACGCATATGGGCATCACACCCAAATACCGCGGCGTGCACGGCGGTTATTGGGCGCTTGTCAGCGGCGACCCCGAAAACTGCGGCGTAACGGTTCATCTGGTCGATCCGGGCATCGATACGGGCGGCGTTCTTTATCAGCAGGTCATTCGCCCGGAGCGCCGCGACAACTTCAACACCTACCCCGTGCATCAGCTGGCGGCCGCCATTCCGCTCATGCAAAACGCAATCGACGATATCGTTTCGCGGCGAGCGGAGGTGAAGCCCGGGGTCCTGCCCTCGACCTTGTGGTTTCATCCGACGCTGTTCGAATACGTGCGCAACCGGCTCGTCAAGGGCGTGAGGTAGCCTCGCGCCGTCGAGGCGAGAAAGGCGCGCAGCGCGATCGATGTCAATTGAGCGCGACATCCCGGGGCTTTGTCCTGATGAACGGCGTGCACGCGATACCGACCACGCAAAGTGCGCTGACATAGAGCACCGGCGCATGCGGGCTGGATTTCATGATCACGGAAACCGCGATGGGCGTCAGGCCGCCGAACACCGCATACGACAGGTTGTACGAAAACGAGATGCCGGAAAAGCGCACGACGGCGGGAAACATGCTGACCATTACAAACGGAATAACCGCGACCACCCCCACGGTGAATCCGCTCAACGCATAGAGAGGCACGAGCCACCCCGGGTGCCCAGCCATTTCGCGAAACAGCAGGTAGTAGCACGCCCCCAGGGCGACCGCTCCTACAGCAATCGTCCTGCGCGGGCCGACGAGCCCGGCAATCCATCCCGCCGTGATGCATCCGAAGCCGAGCGCGAGCGTTGCTGCGGAGTTGGCGATCAGCGCAGTCTCGGCGCTCAGATGAAACTGCTTCTGCAGCACCTGCGGCGTCATCAGGATCACCACGACGATGTCCGCGGAGAGCATCCACGTCAGCACGATCGCAACGACGACCGCCAGGCGATGGTCGCGCAGCACGGCCCTGAGCGGAATCTCCGCCGCGAGCGAGCGGCGCTGCTTCATTTCGACGAACACCGGTGTCTCGCTCAGCCAGCGACGCAAGTACACCGAGATCAGCCCGAACACGCCGCCGAGCAGGAACGGAATCCGCCAAGCGTAAGCGGTGATCTCGTGCGTGCCGAAGTTCTTGTGGACCGCCGTGGCGACCAGCGAACCGAGCAGAATGCCGGCGGTGAGACCCGCGGTCAGCGTGCCGCAGGCGTAGCCCACATGCTTCTCCGGCACATGTTCGGAAACGAAGACCCAGGCGCCGGGCACTTCGCCGCCCACGGCGGCGCCTTGCAGGATGCGCAGGATCAGCAGGAACACGGGCGCCATGACACCGGCTGTCGCGTAGGTCGGAGACACGCCCATCAGCAGCGTCGGCACCGACATCAGCAGCACGCTCAGCAGGAACATGCGCTTGCGTCCCAGCAGATCGCCGTAGTGCGCCACGATGATTCCCCCCAGCGGCCGCGCCAGATAGCCCGCCGCGAAGATGCCGAAGGTCTGCACGCTGCGCAGCCAGTCCGGCATGTCCGGCGGGAAAAAGAGCTGAGCGATGACCGGCGCGAAAAACACGAAGATGATGAAATCGTAGAACTCCAGCGCGCCGCCCAGCGACGAGAGCCACAAGGTCTTGTAGTCGCCGCGCGTGAGGGGCCGGATGGCCATGGGCGATGCGGTGCTGCCCGTCAAATTGTTTGCATTCATCGTGTAAGCCGGAGCGGTCGGAATGAAAGATGAGCACGCGTCTCGCCTGGAGCCCGAGGCCAACGGCGTCATGAAGACCGCGCAACGGCTCCTGAGCGCTTCGGACCGGATGCGCGCATCGGTACGGGCCCGTCGGTTGCCGGTCAGATTGCTGCAGCAAGCGGCGTGCAAGCCGCTTGCTGAAGCACTCGTTGTCTGAGCGACGATGCCCCGCGAACAGAACAGTTCTGGAATCGGATTTATTCCGTGCGCGGCCGGGCGGCCAGTGCGGATTCACGACAGCATGAAAGGCGTCAATCCGCCTTGCTCGTGTCCGCGACGCGATGAATGCTCTCGGCTGCCTGGGCGTCGGTGCGCACGCGCCGTGATCCCGTGCCGGAACCGGCAGGGTCGTTCAGCAACGGCCGCAGTTCCGGACCGATGGACCTGAGCATTTGCAGCGCGAGCGCACTCGTGAAGTCATAGCGCGCCGCGTAGGGCTCGCGCACGTGCGCCGTGAGCGTGCCGAAGTAGCGATCGCCTATGCCGAACACGAACGTCGCGGTCCGGTTGACCTTGCGCGATTCGATGAGGCGCCCGCCGCGCGCGAACACGTTGAAGCGCTGGTCGCCGGTGCCGGTCTTGCCGTACACCTCGAGCGTGCGGCCATCGGCGGTCGTCATGCCGTCGGAAAAGCGCCGTGCCGTGCCGCCCTGCACGACGTCACGCAGCAGCCCACGCACCACTTCGGCGATCTCCGGCGCGAGCACCGGCCGCGCCGGCGCGCTCGCATGATCGAAGCGGGTCTCGTAAGGCGTGTCCTTCGCGAATTCGAGGCTCGCGAGATTCTCCGAGGGCAGCGCATTTCCGCCGCTCGCGACAATGCCGATCAGCTGCGCGAGCGCAGCCGGCCGGTCACCGGACGCACCGACCGCCGCCGCATACGACGGCGTGAGCGACGCGAACGGATACCCCAGCGCGCGCCACGACTTGGCGATCTCCGCATACGCCTGCAGTTCGACCATGCGCTTGATGCGCCGGTCCTGCGTTGCGCGATAGCGCGTCTTGAAGAGCCACGAGTAAGCGGTGGCGCGCGCATCCCAGCTCGCATCCTGCAAATCGTTCAGGGACGCCTGCGGATGATTGCGCAAGTAGTTCACGGTCCAGAGTTCGAGCGGATGCACGCTCGCAATGTAGCCGCGGTCGTTGAGATTGAACTTGTCGACGCCATACTTGCGATAGAGCGCCGCGAGATCCTCGTCAGGCAGCGTCGCCGCCGGCGTGCCCTTGAGCGCCGCGCGCATGTTCTCGTCGAACCAGACCTGCGGCGCGTCGGGTGCCACGCTGCGCAGCACCGTCGCGATCTTGGGCGGCGACTTGCGCACGTCGCGCACGAGCAGCGCGAGCGCCTCGTCCGCCGTCTTCTGGCGATACTTCTTGTAAAAGCGCGTCATGTACACGCGGCTCTCGGCATCGGCGAAATGCGTGAGATACGTGCGCCGCGTCGCGGGGTCGTCGAGCCATTCGGAGGTGGGCCCTGCGATGCGCACCGTCTCGTAGTGCACGATGTCGCGCATCATGCGCACGAACACCAGATTCACCGAATGCTGGAACGCGCGATGGACCGTGAGAATGCGCCCGTTGTCGCTCGACTCGAAGTTGTTGAACACCTGCGCGCCGCCACCCGTGTAGAACGTTTCACCCGGACTCGCGGAGTATTTCCGCTCGACCGCGGCATCGAGCATCGCGCGCAGCGACCGGTCGGATGTGTGCGCAAGGTAATCGACCGCCCAGCGCGTGAGCGCGTCCTGCCGGTCGGGCTTCACGTCGCGCAACTGCGCCGCGCTCATCGCGCCGTAACGCTCGTGCAGCGCCGAGACGATCTGCAGATACGTGATCACGGTGCGCAGCTTCGCGGTCGAACCGAGGTTCAGCCGCGCGCCGCGGTTGATGTCGAACGGCTGGTCCGCGCTGTCGGTCTGCACGCGCACGAGGTTCGCGCCGTCGCGGCGTTCGAAGAGCGTGAAGCTGTACGTGATCCTCGACGGATCGTCCTTGTCGCGCAGCATGTGATAGCCGTACAGGCCCGCTGCGCGCGCGCCGTCGCGCGTGGTCGCGCTCGCGAGCCGTTCGTTCACCGCCTGCTGGACGGCGTTGTCGAGCGTCGCGGTGGCGGTCAGGTCGAGGCGGTCGAGGTCGTAGAAACTGCCGACGCCCAGCGTCGCCATCAGGTTCGCGCGCAGCGCGGTCACGGCCTTGCGCGTGACGTACGACACGGGCGAATGCACGACAGGCGTGCGGTTCAGTTCGAGCCGCACGGCGAGCGCGGCATCGCGCAGCGCAGAAGGAACGATGCCGTTGACCGCGAGCAGGCGCAGATAGCTGTTCGTCAGGCGATCGAGTTCGGGGTTGTCCGCTCGCAGGAAGCGGGACGGCGCACGCTGCGCGATCATCAGGGAGAGGACCTGCTTGAACGCCAGCGCCTGGGCGTCGAGTGTTTCGGCCGTGCGCGCGGCGTTCAGGATGTCGTTGAACTCGTCGAAATCGCGTCCGTACCATGCGGACATGCCGTCGCCGATCCCGCTGATCTCGCCCATGCCGGGCTTCGCCGCGAGCGGCACCGAGTTGAGATAGCGCACCACGATCTCGCGGCGCGCGGGCATCGTCTGCGGCCCGCTCAGGTAGGCCCGCACCGATGCGGACGCGATCTGGCGCAGCTTCTCCGGCGGCGTGGCGGTGCGCCCGCCCGCCGAATGCCTGAACTTCTCGATCTGCGTGGCGAGCGTGCTGCCGCCCGGCTGCGGCTGATGCGCGTCGAAGACGCGCACGCCCTGATCGACGAGCGCGCGGGAGAAGCGCCCCCAGTCGATTGCCGGATTGCGGTTCGGCTGGCTTGCATCCAGCAGGTTGCGGTCCTCGATGAAGAGCAGCGCCGCCACGACGAGCGTGGGAATTGCATCGAAATTGTCGTAGACGAGACGCGGATGCTGCGCATTGAAAAGCTCGGTGCCGCGCGAATCGAGGAGCAGCAGCCCTGCCCGGTCCTTTTCCTCGTATGGAAGAAAGAGGCCCTTGTCCGCCAGCGTCGCCATGGTCGCTGAGGTGCGTGCCTGCGCGGTGACGGTGAAGCCGCGCGCGGTCAGCCGTTCCTGAAACGACGGCAGCAACGCATAGCCAAGACGCAAGTCGTAGGGGCCCGCCGCGGGATAGCGGATGCTGGTGCTCGGGCCGTCGCCGACGGTAAAACCCACGTCGCGCCCGAGTTCCGAGAAATAGCGCGCCTGCCGCTGCGAAGTCTGGAATTCCTCCCGCACCATGAGCGCGGCGATCACGCACACGGCCAGACACACCGCGATCAGCAGCCATTCGAAGCGCCGCCACGCCTGCGCGACGCCGATCGAACGAGGGACGATTCTTTCCAGCGGCCGGTTCATGACCATCTCCCCGAGGCCTGCGTGACGGCTTCCTTTTGCCCGTTTAGTAGTCTAGCGCGGAGAATGCAAAGAACAAGCTGGCAAGATGCGCGGGAGTTGCGCGCCGCCCACAGTTTGGAAAATACCGGGCGCCCGCGCGGGCAGCAAGAATTCGGCCAGACCGGTGCGGGTGGCTGCGCAACGCCGGTATTTTCGCGCGCACGGCGTCGGAGCACGCTCCGGACGCCGCGCCCGCTCGTCGCGCAGCGCACGTACGTTCGCGACTGCGTTCCCGCCCGGCCTGAACCGCCCTGAAGCGGCTGGGGCCATCGTGCGGAACGGTGCGCAACCACCGGCGGGAGCGATGGCGCAGCGCATCCGAGGCATCGAAACCGCGACGGCGCGCGATCCTCGTGATCTGGACGTCCGGGCGTCGTTCAGCAGCGCCATGCGACTGATGCCGCATTCGCTGAAGAACGCGCGCTAAATGTTGCGCTGGCTCATATGCGCGCGTGACGCGAAGGCGGGCGGCATGAAGTTCATCCGGCATGAACTGCCGAAGCGAGCGGATCTGCGAATCGGCGGCCTGCCTCTCCACGAGCAGGCCGAACAGCGCCTGCCCGCCTGCTGCAAGCATCAGTAGACGTCCGGCCGCCGGTCCCGCAATACGTGATTGAACGCGTTCAGCTGGCGGTTGCGCCGGGCGTCGGACAGGTTCACCCCGGCGACGAGGATCGCTTCATCGGTCGCGCTGGCGGGGCCGGCAACCGGCCAGCCCTGCGAATCGACGATCAGGCTGCATCCAAGGAACGGCTGGCCGCGCTCGGTGCCGACCCGGTCCGCCGCCGCCACGAACATGCCGTTCGAATGCGCGCCGCCCATCGCGAGAACGTTGGCCATCACGGGCAGCTCCGGCCGCTGCGCGGGCATCGGCACCCAGTTGGTCGGCACGCACAGGATGTCGGCGCCGCCGCCCGAAGCCATGCGGAAGACTTCGGGAAACCAGATGTCGTAGCAGATCGCGCACGCGATACGGCCAAACGGTGTGTGAAACACCGGCATGCCGAGATTGCCCGCCTCGAAGTACAGGTTTTCCGCGCCCCACAGATGCATCTTCCGATAGCCGCCCAGCACCCCGCCCGGGCCGATCACGGCGGCCGCGTTGTAGAGCGCGTCGCCGTCGCGCTCGGCGAAACCGGCAACCAGCGTGACCCCGAGACGAGCCGCGACGGCTGCCCAGGTTCCGATCGTGCTGCCGTCGGCTAGGCGCTCGGAAAGCGCGAAAGCCTCTTCCCGCGACTCGAATACGTACCCCGAGTTGCACAGTTCCGGCAGCACGATCAGGCGCGCCCCGCGCGCATGCGCTTCTTCGATCAGCCCGACCGAATGCGCCACGTTGCGCGCCTTCGCGCCGATCTCCGGCTGCATCTGGATGCACGCCACGCCCACCCTGCTTTCGTTGCCGTCCGTCATGACTGAATTCCTTTCGCGATCGGCGGCAGCGCCGCGTTCCAGTGGTGCACGCCCTCATAGGCATGCGCGACGCGCAGCACCGTCGCTTCGTCGAATGGCTTGCCGGCGATCTGCAAGCCCACGGGGAGTCCGCGTGAATCGAAACCGCAAGGCAGCGACAGCGCGGGCAGCCCCGTCAGATTGAATGGATAGGTGAGCCGCCACGAGGCCGCGAGCGGGCTTTCTTCAACGCCGCCGGTCACCACGCTCGCCTGGCCGCGCTGCCAGGCCGTCACCGGCGACGCCGGCGTCACCACGACATCGACGCGTTCGAACACGGCCTTGAAATCATCGATGAGCCGGGCGCGCAACTGCTCCGCCTTCAGATAGTCCGACGCCGACACCAGCCTGCCGATTTCGACGAGCGTGCGCACGTCGTCGGCCATCGCGGCAGTGGCGCCGCGCTGCAGGCCGAGGTCGTGGTAAGCGCTCGACGAAGCCAGCTCGATCGCGAAGATCGCGCCGAGACCGTACTGCAGGCCGGGCACTTCGAAATCGATCACCTGCGCGCCCAGCGCGGCGAGATCGTCGATCGCGCGCTCCACCAGCGCTTCGACCTCCCCTTCGTTGCGGCCGAAGAAATGATTGCGGCACACGCCGATGCGCATGCCTTCGATGCCGCCGTCGAGCGACGCCGTGTAGTCGGGTACGGGCACGTCGGCGCTGCCCGCATCGAGCGGGTCGTGACCGGCCAGCACGTTGAGCATGAGCGCGGCGTCACGCACCGAAAGCGCGAGCGGCCCCGCGTGATCGAGCGACCAGCTGTGCGGCACGATCCCGGTCCGGCTGACCCGGCCGAAAGTCGGCTTCAGGCCGACCACGCCGCAGAGGCTCGCGGGAATGCGGATCGAGCCGCCGGTGTCCGAGCCGAGCGCGCCATACGCGAGGCGCGCCGCAAGCGCGGCGCCCGAGCCGCCGCTCGACCCGCCGGGAATGCGCGACGGGTCCCAGGGGTTGCGCGTGGGAGGCGTCTCGGTGCCCCATGCGAACTCGTGCGTGCGCGTCTTGCCGATCACGATGGCGCCCGCCGAGCGCAGGCGCGCGACGGCCGCGGAGTCTTCGCGCGCAAACCGGTATCCCGGCGCGCGGCTGCCGGCGGTGGTCGGCATGTCGGCGGTGAGATAGTTGTCCTTTACCGCAACCGGCACGCCGTGCAGCAGACCGCGCCGTTCGCCGCGCCGCAGTTCGTCGGCACAGCGGCGGGCTTCGACGAGCGCAGCGGGATTCACGCATTCGTAGGCTTCGATCTCGGGGTCGAGTGCGCGGATGCGCGTGAGCAGCGCCTCCATGACCCCGACCGGCGACACCTCCCCCGATGCGATGCGCCCGGCGAGCGCGGTGAGATCGTCGCTCATTCGCCGCTCCCGCCGGCGCGCGCGCCATAGGCCCGCGCGGGGTCGAAGATCACGGCCGGATGCGTCGCCGACAAGTCGAGTTCGCGCAGCTTCGTAATCTCCGCGAGGATCGAACGGTACGTCGTCAGGTTGTGCGCGGAGCGGTCGGAGGCGAACGCGACGCCCACCCATTCGCGAAGCACACGCGCATCGCGCGCCGCCTCTTCATCGCTCGCGCCGGGCCGCATCGGCGGTGGCGTGAGCAGCAGTGCGGTGACATCGGCTGACGGCGCGCGCCCCGGGTCGTCGCGCGTCGGCATGGCCTGCACGAAGGGCGTCAGCTGCCGCTGCGCCACGCCGAATACGCGACGCAGCTCCGCCACCGGATCGGGGTGCTCGTCGACCCGCAGGTCGAGTTGCGCGTAGGCTTCGTCGCCCATCACCTTGAGCGCCGCCGATTGGCGGCCGCGCTTGTCGCCGCCGTTCATCTGCCCCGCTTCGAGCGCGCGCATCAGACGTTCCTCGAGCGCGCATTGCGCGCTCGATTCGAACGCCGCCTGCATCGCATCGAGCGTGGCCGGGCTCGTCAGCATATTGCCCTGGATCGTGAACGACGCACCCGTCCGCTGGCCGGCCCAGCCGGTGCACTGCGACCCGGTCCAGGTCGCGGTATACCCGTGCCGGTCCACGATGCCAAGCTGCCTCAGCGCCGCGGCCGGATCGCCTTCCAGCACCTGTTCGAGGGCGCTTTGCGCGCTGGCGCCGCGTTCGAGCAGGTCGAGCGCGTTCAGCGCCAGATAGGGATTGACCCACGATTGCGTCGAGACGGCCCCGACGCCTGCGCGCAGATACGGGCACATCGCGCCGACGGCCGGCACCGCCGTGCTCACCGCGACGCCCAGCTCACCCGTACGCGCGCACCTTGCGACGATCGAAAAAGTCATGGCGACTCACTCCTGGAGTTACGGCGAAAAGGTTCGAGCGACACGGTCAGAGCGACAGGAACCGCGAGACCGTCGCCTGCGCCGACGGTTCAGCCGTCTCGCCCGACGCGGGAATCTCGCCGAGTTCGAGCACGGCGTAGCGGTTGGCAACCGCGAACGCGAAGCGCACGTGCTGCTCGACGAGCAGCATCGTCGTGCCGGCCGTGTCGCGTTCGCGGATCAGGATGCCCACCAGCCGCTCGATCACCGACGGCTGCATTCCTTCCGTGATCTCGTCGATCAGGATCAGCTTCGGCTGACGGATCAGCGCGCGCGCCACCAGCAGCATCTTCTGCTCGCCGCCCGAGAGCGTGCCGGCCTTCTGCCTGAGGCGGTCCTTCAGAAATGGAAAGAGGTCGTCGATACGCGCGAACAGCGCCTTGAAATCGCGGTCGCGCAGCAGCGCGAGCTTCAGGTTTTCCTCGACGGTGAGGTCCTGAAACAGCGCCTTTTCCTGCGGAATGTAGGCAACGTCGCGACGCGCGATGCGATTGGGCGGCATGCCGGTGGTCCGTTCGCCGAACAGCGCGACCTCGCCGTCCGCCGGGCGGATGTAGCCCATCAGCGTCTTGAGCAACGTCGATTTGCCCATGCCGTTCTTGCCGAGGATCGCCATGACCTCGCCGCGCGCGAGCCTCAAGTCGAGGCCCTTGAGCACCATCGCCTCGCCGTAGCCGCTCTTGAGCGCATCGACCTGCACGATAGCCGGAGCATTCATGCGCGGCCCTCCTCTTGCGTGCCGGCGGCCGCATGCGACTCGCCCGCGTACACCGAGCGCACGAGTTCGGAATTCACTACTTCGTCCACGCCGCCGTCCATCACGATGCGCCCCTGATGCAGCACGATGATTCGCGAGCTGATCTGCTGAACGAACTCCAGGTCGTGCTCGACGAGCAGGAGGCACATGCGGTATCGCGACGACAAGGCCACGAAGATCTCGCCGATCTGCGTGCGCTCCTGCTTCGTGAGACCCGCCGTGGGCTCGTCGAGAAGCACGGTGCGCGGCTCGAGCGCCAGCACCATCGCCAGTTCGAGCGCCTGCTTCTGCCCGTGCGAGAGGTAGCGGCACTCGCGCCCGGGCATGCGGTCGAGACCCGTGAGCCGCAGCACGTCGAGCGCCGGCTGCGGAAGTTCGAGCACCGGGCTGCGTTGCCATTTCGACGGCGGCGCCACCCGATGCCGCGCAATGCGCAGCGCCTCTGCCACGGTGAGCGATTCGAACACGGTCGCGGTCTGGAACTTGCGCCCGATGCCAAGCGCCACACAGTCGTACGGCGCGAGCGTGCGGATATCGGTGCCGCCGATTTCGACGCTGCCCGCCGAGCGTTCCGCGCCATCGGCAATGCAGCGCATCAGCGTGCTCTTGCCCGCGCCGTTCGGCCCGATCAGGCTCAGCAGTTCGCCGGCGCGGGCGTCGAAGCTGATGCCGTCGAGCACCTTGAGGCTTCCGAAGTGCTTCTGCACGCCCCTGATCGAGAGCGCCGGCCGCGCCTCTTCGGCGCCGCCATGTTCACGCGCCTTCGCCACCGCGAACACGACCGGCTCCGCGTCAGCCCGCCTGCGCCGCGGCAGCGCGCGGCGTGCGCCGATGGCGACCACCGGTGCGAGCCCGCGCGGCATCGCGACGATCACCACCACGAACGCGACACCCACCAGCAACGTCCAGACATACGGAAGGTTCCCGCTGAGATACGCGCTGCCGACGTCGATCAGCATGGTGCCGGCGATCGGCCCGATGAGCGAGCCGCGCCCGCCCAGCGCCACCCAGATCACCAGCTCCGTGCCGAAGACGAAGCCGGCGTACTCCGGCGCAACCACCATCTGCACGCACGCGAACAGAAAGCCTGCGAATGCGGCGATCACGGCGCACGTGTCCATGAGACGCGCCTTGTAGCGGGACACGTCGATGCCGAGATACTCGCAGCGCGCCTCGTTCTCGCGGATCGCCACGAGCAGCCGCCCCGCGTCGCTGCGCACGAACATCCATGCCGTGACGGCGAGACAGATCAGGAACGCGCCGGCGATGAAGAACCACGCTTCGAGCGGAATATCGAAACTGTCGAACCCTGACAGCCCGCTGCTCGACCCGGTGAATTCCCCGCCCGAATAGATGCCCTGCACGAGGACGATCGGCAGCACGAGCGTCACGACCGACGCATAGAGAGGCGAGGCGCCATGGTAGAAGGCGAGCCAGCCGACCGCGCGCGAGACCAGCCACGCCGCGCCGATGCCCGCGACGAGCGCCCCCGTCGCGAGCGGCAGCGAGAAGCCCGCGTGCGTGAAGATGAGCCCGGCCGCATAGGCGCCGATGCCGAAGAACGCCGACTGTCCGAACGTGAGGATGCCCGTGTAGCCCCAGAGCAGATCGACCGTCAGCGCCACGGCCGCGTAGAGGAACGCACGGATCAGGTTGTTGACGAGGAAGGTCGGCAGCACCACGCTGCAGACGGCAAGCAGCACGAGCGCAACGCCGCCCGCGAGCAGCGCCCGGCGCCACGGGGAAGCGGCCGAAGCCCGCAATGCGTAAGCGGAATCAGCCACGAGCAAACCCCTCCGGTCGGAAACGCAACAGCAATGCCGCGAGCACGGCGATCGTGAGGCCGCCGAGCACCGGGTTGACGAAGGTGCTGACGAGCACCTGCGCGCCGCCCAGCACGATGCTCGCCACGGCGAGGCTCAGGAGCGACGACCCGGAGACCAGCACGAGCATGAACGCGCCGACGATCCACGGCACGCCCATGTTCGGATCGACGCTTGCGAGCGGCGTGATCAGGCAGCCTGCCGCCGACGCCAGCGCGGCGCCGGTGCAGAAGGTCATGAAGCGCACGCGCGAACTGCTGATGCCGAGGCCGCGCGCGAGCGCCTCGTTCATGATGACGGCGCGCGTCTGCAAGCCGAGCCGCGTGCCGTTGAGCAGCCAGCCAAGCGCGAGCGCGATCACGAGCGCCACGCCGATCAGGATCAGCCGGTACGCCGAGTACTGCACGCCGAAGAGCGGGATCGCGCCCTCGACCGGGCTCGCGACCATCTGCACGCCGCGCCCGAAGATCAGCGTCACGATCTGCCCGACGATGATGCCGAGGCCCCACGTGGCGAGAATCGCGTCGAGCGGGCGCGCATAGAGCGGGCGCACGATGAAGCGCTCCACTGCGATGCCGAGCACGAAGCCGATCGCGAGTGCGAACGGCACGCCCCACCACCACGCGAGCCCGAGGTGCGCGACGATCACGCTCGCATAACCGCCCACCGTGAGAAATGCGCCGTGCGAGAAGTTGATGATCTTCATCACGCCGAAGACCATCAGCAGCCCCGCCGACACGATGAACAGGATCGCCGCCGTGGTGGCGACGTCCAGACCGAGGTTCAGCATTGCCACGACTCCCAGGCAGCGCTCACTTGAGCGCCGGGCATTGCGCGCCCGGATCGACGTTCCTGAACGATTCGATCACCTTCACCGAACCGTCCGCCTGCACCTGACCGAGGTACATCGTGAGCGGCGTATGGCGCTGCTTGTTCATCTGGATCTTGCCGCGCGGGCCGTCGAACGATACCTGCGCGAGTGCCGGGATCACCTTGGCGGTATCGAACGTCCCCGCCTTTTCGACCGCCGCCTTGTACAGGTAGACCGCTTCGTATTCGGGCACTGAGAGGTCGTTCGGCGTCTTCAGGTCCTTGCCGAAGCGCTTTTCCATCGCGGCGAGGAAGGTGCGGTTCGCGGGCGTGTCGATATTGGTCACGTACGAACCCGAGATGTAGATGCCCTGGGCATCCGCGCCCATGCTCTTCGCCGTGCCCTCGTCGACGGCCAGGTTGCCGTAAGGCACCTTCACGCCCGCCGCGCGGAGCTGCTTCGTGAGCGTGACGTTCGGCGCGCCGCCGGCCGTCGACGTGATGATCGCATCGGGCTTCGCCGCCTGCAGCTTGCTGATGATCGACGTCCAGTCGGAGCCGTCCATCGGCAGATACTCGTTGCCGACCACCTTGCCGCCCTGCTTCTCGATGTACGACTTCGTGAAGTCGAGCATGCCGCGGCCGAATGCGTAGTCGCTGCCGATCAGGAAGAACGTCTTCGCCTTCTGCTGCTTCATGAAGTAATCGACGATCGGCGCGACCTGCTGGTCCGGCACCCACGCGTCGACATACATATAGCGGTTGCACGAGCGTCCCTCGTAGAACGACGTGTAGATGAACGGCACCTTGCCGCGCGTCACGATCGGCAGGCCCGCATTGCGGGCCGCGCTGGTTTCCATCGAAATCAGCGCGTTGACCTTCTTGTCGAAGATGAGCGAATCGAATGCTTTCTGCGCGCCGGCCGCGCCGCTGCCGTCGTCGGCCACTTCCAGGCTCACCTGGCGGCCGAGGATGCCGCCTTTGGCGTTGATCTCTTCGACCGCCAGTTGCGCGGCCTGCACGACCGATGGCGCGACCACGCTGTTCGCGCCGCTCAGGCCGACAGGAACGCCGATCTTGACGGGGTCGGCGGCGAGGGCTGCGTGGGTCGTCGCGGCGAGCGAAAGAAGCAGCGCGAGCGCCGTCGCACCGCGGGCATTACGAAAGGAGGAAGGTTTTTTCACTGTGATCAATCAGCCTGGGGTTTGAAGGAAATCCGCGCGTCGCCTGCGTTGCTCGCGATCCCGCGCATGATTCATGCGAGCGCGCCGCGGCACGGATGACAAAAACGCGAGACAAAAAAAGCCCGAAACCAGACGAGCTGGTTTCGGGCTTCTTTGGCCGGTGCCGGCCGGGACGCCTTTGTCCCAGCCGGCTCAAATGGTGCTATCGATGCACGCCACACATGGCGTGTCAGTACGTGGCTTCAAGCAATCGGCGTGCCAATAACTGGGAGCAGGCGCATCGCAGGCGATGCGCGGCACTGTCTTCCTGCCCGCGTTCATTGCCCGCGCGGCGTCATGGCGGACCGGCTTGGCGTCAGGCGCCGTGTCGCATGAAGCATGGGGATTCGCCCGTGCTCTTCGCCGTGCACGCCCGCGGTGCGTGCATGCACCGTTAGCGTTCAGGACGCACGACGAGACGAGCTTCGAGGCGCTCCCCGCCCACGCGAGACGGGTCGACAGAAAAAGCGCGAGCCCGCCGGACCGGCTGAAACGATTGCCGATCCGACGACGTCTTCGCTCTACGTGCAGTCGGTAGAGAAGGCGATGACCGTGCTGACCGACATCCTTGCGCGCACGAACCTCGTCGCCTATACCTCGGCCACCGTTTTTCAGCCGCGCAAGCTCAAGGAGCGGATCGAAGCGATCCGCAAGCAAGGTTACACGCACACGGAAGAGGAATATTTCGACCGGCGCCGCCATCACGAACTCGTACGGCCGCGCTGGCACGCGGACCGCGACGAAAAGCGGTTCGCGGATCTGGTGATATCCACGGCGTCCGCGATTTCCTCACGGCGCAGGGCCGACTGAGTTGCGCCGAAAGCCCGCAGCGGGACAGGCGAAAACGACACGCGCTGTCATGGCCGGGCGGCCATCGCATCGAAACACGGTACGCCCCTCCGGCTGCGCTACATCACCGAGCAAGCCCGTAGGTCAGAAAGCGCGTGGTCCGGTGATAACCGGCGCGCTCATAGACAGGCATGCCCGCATGCGTGGCATGCAGGCTCGTGCGGGTCAGGCCGGTCGCTTCATGAGCTGCCTGCAGGGCGTGGCGTACCGTCGCCTCGCCGTATCCCTTTCTTTGTGCATGCGGTCTCGTTGCGACGAGCGCGAGATAGAGCTGCCCCTGGTTGACGATCGCCGATGCGGTCGAAACCGCCTCCCCACGCTCGTACCCGATGAAGCTGTATGCAGTCGTCTTCCAGAACGTCGATCCGGCCAGACCCGCGCGGCCGCTTTCGTCGGGAAAGCCATAGCCCTGCGCATTGATCTCGCCATACTGTTGCAGCGCCGCTTCGTCCGTCACGCGCACGAACTCCAGCGAGGAGCGCGGCGCAGGCGGTGAATATGGAAGCATCTCGCCGGCCATGCCGAAGATATCGAGTGCGAAGTCGAGGCCGGCTTCCTTGACAGCTGCGTCGAGACAGCTCATCGCTGTTTCGCTCAGGTAGTCTTCGCAAAGATAGAGAAGGCCTCCGTGCTTCTTCGACCGCATGTACGCCGCCGATGCTTCGAGCCGCTGCATGAGCACTTCGGCGCTGGAGATCGGATCGGGCACGAAGAGGGCGTTCCAGAAGGGAAACGGGCTGTCGGCCCAGCACACGGACAGTCCGTTGCGATCCGCTAGGTCCGCGCCCGGGCGATCGCCGGCAAGAACCTTCCACATCGATATGTATTGAGCGATGGATTCGTCTATTTCGGATACTTTCATGTTCACGTGCCGCACTATGTTGGGATAAGGGACGACCGCGGCAACTGCGCGGCTGCGATGCTGCGATGCTGCGCCCGAATGGTTCGTCCATCGATGCAGCATGACGCTCTTGATAGAACGCGTCATCGGGACAGGTATTCCTCGTTACCCCACGCTTCGGGTCCACGCGCACGCACGCCACGACGGTTATGAGCAAGCCGTGTCCGTTCCGGACAAGGCTTGAAAGTCGGCATGAATGTCAACGATCGCCGTTCAATGTAAAGTCCGGAAACGATGCGCCGATCCACTCGCTGCTCATGCGCGATTCAGGAACACGTTGCATCAATGGCATTCGGCACCGGCACGAAAGGCGTTAAAGCAGGTCCGCTGCGATGCTTTGGTCAGGAAGTTGAATGCTGTGTGAAATCAGACGAAGAGAGGGTGCGGTCGATGCAGAATCGCCGTTCTTCTCCGGCTGAACCGGGAAAGTCCGCACCGCTCGCGTCAAAGGGTGCCCTCCCCGGCGTCCTCGAGGCTCGGCAAGCGTTATGGTTGAAAAACATCAGTGGTCACATTACGCGGACTTCTATCGCGAATCGGCGTACTCCGTCTTCCGTCAGGAGCATCGCGACGTGCGGGGCCGGACGCCCTTTCGGATGATCGAAGTCGAACAGACCGATCATGACTTCAGCGATCCGGACGTTCCCGAATGTGTACTGGCCATGCCGCTTTCCGCGTCGGCCGAGAATCGCTGGTCATGGGACATGGGCGACGGCTGGCGTAACGATTCAGCGGTGCCGGGCCGCATTCTCGTGCTGCCCGCCGGGGTAGAAAGCCGCTGGCGGGTCAGGGGCCGGCGCAATCTTCTGCTGTTGACCATTCCGTCGAGCACGCTTCGGCGCATTCTGGGCGCCGCCATGCCCGACGACCCGACCGGCGCGCTTCGTCCGCTCGCGCAGTGCACATGGGAAGATCAACTCGTGCAGCAACTGATGCTGTGCCTGTGGCACGCGTCGCTCGCGGGCAACGCAACGGACCGCCTGCTGGTGGACGGAGCGATGACCACGCTCGTGTCGCATGTTCTGCAGCGCGCCGGGATCGAGGAGCGGCCTGCGCGGCATGTCACGCTTGCCGCGTGGCGCCTGAAGCGCGTCCACGAATTCGTCGATGCGCACCTTCATGAAGAGATCGACATCGTCACGCTGTCGGAAGCGGCGGGACTCAGTGTGCGGCACTTTACCCGTGCCTTTCGTGAAGAGGTCGGCGTGACGCCGCATCGCTGGCTGATGGCGAGGCGCATCGAGAGGGCGATGGAACTGATCCGGCACGGCGACCAGCCGCTGACGCAGATCGCGCGATCCTGCGGTTTCGCCGCGCAGAGCCACTTCACGCGGGTCTTCAGGCAGGTCACGGGCGAACCCCCGAAGCGGTGGCAGCAGTTGCACAGAACTCGCTGACCCGCGCGGACGATACGCGAAAACGCGAGTGCCTCCATGTGTGATTGCGAGGCGTCGATAAACCCTCTTCCCGAGGATCACCGTCATGCAACTCCATCTCTGGGTCACCTATGTGATCGCGTGCTGTGCGATCGCGATATCGCCGGGCGCGGGCGTGGTGCTGTCGATGAGTCACGGCCTGTCGTACGGCGTAAGGAAGACCACGGCGACCATCGCCGGGCTCGAGATGGGACTGACGTTCATCCTGCTCGTTGCGGGGGCTGGCGTAGGCTCGCTGCTGCTTGCCTCGGTGTGGGCCTTCTTCGCGGTCAAGCTCTGCGGCGCCGCGTATCTGATCTATGTCGGCCTGAGCCAATGGCGCTCGAAAGGGACAGCGCCAGGCGCCCCGGCGCAGGTTCAACCCGCCGGATCATGGCGCAAGCGCTGCGCGACCGGGCTCGTGACAAACGCGACCAACCCCAAGGGCATCGTCTTCATGGTCGCGGTGCTGCCGCAGTTCATCGCCGCAGACCGGCCACTCGTCCCACAGCTGGCCGTCATGGCCGCGACCATGTGCATCATCGACATGCTCGTCATGCATGCGTATGCGTAC
The DNA here is from genome assembly GCF_000698595.1 of Caballeronia glathei. Taxonomy (GTDB): domain Bacteria; phylum Pseudomonadota; class Gammaproteobacteria; order Burkholderiales; family Burkholderiaceae; genus Caballeronia; species Caballeronia glathei. The sequence goes on from NZ_JFHC01000040.1 coordinate 47,889, forward strand.
GCTGCGAGCGCAATGCGCCATGTCCTGCGAAGCGAGCGGGCTTTGCGCATGCAGAACCGCTTCTTCGGCACTCTGCTGATGACCGTCGGCACCGCGCTGTTCTTCGTGCGGCGCGCCCGCCCCCTCTGAGCAACGCGGCTGGCGGGAACCGCAAGGCCCGTCATCGTGCGGCCCGTGCGTCAGACGACGCCTGGCGCCAGCAGACACTTGACCTTCGCCGGGCTCTCCGGGATCTCGCACATGGTGCGGGTCCTGCCTTCGATTGTCGCGACGAAATCGCTCGCCTTCGTCCGCCTCCATGAAGCTTCCTGGATCGCTTTGACGTGCGGGATCACGTACCAGCACGGAAGCGCCGTCGAGCGCCAGGAGACGGGCGGCCCGCCGTCGGCGGTCTCGACTTCTCCCGCGAGGTGCAGGCGGCACACAACGGGTGCGCGGACTGCATCGCATGCCGGATGTTGGTGCGTCCCGGCCCGCTCGAACGCCCGCCGATCCCGAACCGGCACATGGCATGGCTCATGCTTAGTGAATGTCGTTCAAGTTACTTGACTCATATTCACAAACCTTTCTCGTGGCGCAAAGCCCTCAAGGGAGCACACATGCACATGCCTTTCCGCACCATGATCCTGTCGCTGGCCGGCGCGCTCGCGCTGTGCGCATCCGCCCCCGGCTGGTCGCAGGGCAACGACCTGCTGGCCCGCGTCAAGTCGAACAAGGAAATCACCATCGCCACGGAAGCGCGTTACGCGCCGTTCGAATACGTCGAGAACGGCAAGATCGTCGGCTACGACGCCGACCTGATGCAATACGTGCTGAAGTCGCTGCCCGACGTGAAGGTCAAGCAACTCGATCTGCCGTTCCAGGGCTTGCTGCCCGGGCTCGACGCGAAGCGCTTCGATATCGTCGTCACGGCCGTCACCGTCAACAAAGACCGCGCAAGCCATTTCGCGTTCACCGTGCCCGTCGCGGATGCGACCACCGGCGTGCTGCTGCGCGCGAACGAAACCTCGATCAAGTCGCCAGACGATCTGAACGGCAAGGTCGTCGGCTCGCAGACCGGTTCCGCGCAGCTTCAGGCCCTGATGTCGCTCGACAAGAAGCTCAAGGACGCAGGCGGCCCGGGCATCAAGCAGATCAGGCAATACGTCGCGTTCGACGAGGCGTACGCCGATCTCGCCGTCGGACGCCTCGACGCCGTCGCGCAGTCGGTGGCAAACCTGGGACCGCTGATGAAGGCGCGCCCGGGCGTGTTCGTGGTGATGCCGCAGACGATCGGCCCGAAGAGCTACTTCGCCTGGGTCGCGCGCAAGGACGCGGACAGCGCGGCGCTTGCCAAGCTGTTCAGCGACGGCATCGCGCGTGCGAACCGCGACGGCACCATGAAGAAGCTGCAGCAGAAGTGGTTCGGCACGACGATGGACGTCCCCGCCGACGCCGTGCCCGAACCCACCATGTAACGGCGCGCCATACGACCCGCGAGGCGACATGAACGTTCCCGACCTGCTCACCCGCTGCATCGGCTATCTGCCGCAACTGCTGGACGGCGCGCTGACGACGCTGTGGCTTTCGGCGGTCGCGGTGGTCTGCGGCTTCTTCGCGGGCATCTTCATCTACACGATGTCCGCGAGCGACAGCCGCCTGATGGCCACGACGGCGCGCGTCTACGTGAGCGTGTTTCGCGGCACGCCGGTACTTGCGCAACTGCTGGTGTTCTACTACGTGCCGTCCGCGCTCGGTCTCGCGTTGCCGGGGGCCGTCGCGGCGGCGGTGGGACTGTCGCTCAATACCGCGGCGTACCAGTCGCAGATTCTGGGCGCGGGCTTCCGTTCGATCCCGCGCGGGCAGATCGAAGCGGCGCGCACTTTCAACCTCACGCGCCGTCAGACGCTCTGGCACATCGAGGTTCCGCAGGTGATCGCCGCGACGCTGCCGGCGCTCGTCTCGGAGATGATCGACATCGTCAAGGCATCGGCGGTAATCTCGGTGATCGCGGTCACCGACCTGACGCGCGTCGGGCAGCAGCTCGCCTCGTCCACCTACCGGCCGCTCGAAGTCTATACGCTCGCCGCATGCTTCTATCTGGCGATCACGACGCTGCTTTCGCTCGCCGCGCACGGCTACGAGCGCCGCATCGCGAAGCGCGCCTGACACGGAGACACATGCATGGATGCCTTCACCACGCTCATACCGCGCTTTGCCGCAGCGATGCTCGTCACGCTCGAAGTGAGCCTCCTCGCCGCGTTGCTCGGCATGGCGGGCGGCTTCGTGCTCAACATGCTGCGGCTGCGCTTTCCGGGCGCGCTCGCCTGGCCGTACCGCGCGTACGTGTGGATCGTGCGCGGCATGCCTTATCTGTCCCAGCTCATGATCGTGTACTTCGGCCTCGCTGTGGTCGGCCTGACGATGACAGCGGTGCAGGCGACAATCGTCTCGCTCGCGTTCTATTCGGCCGCCTACTTCGCCGAAATCTTTCGCGCGGGCTGGGCAAGCATTCCGCGCGGCCAGATGGAAGCCGTGCGTGCCTTCGGCATCGGCCGGTGGGCCGCGTTCCGCACGATCGAGCTGCCTCAGGCCGTCGCGTTCGCGCTGCCGCTGCTCGCCAACCAGGTGATTCTCGTGATCAAGGAAAGCGCGGTGGCGTCGATCATCACCGTGCCCGAGCTTACGATGACTGCAAGCGATATCGTCGCCTCGACCTATACATACATCGTGCCGTACGCGATGCTGATCGTGTGCTACTGGCTTCTGACCCAGTCCGTCGCGCTGCTCGCGGAGCGCGCGGCGAAGCTGATCCCCTTTCTGCGGACAACGTCATGAGTGCTCTACCCGTCATCCAGCTTCGCGCCGTGGGCAAGTCGTATGGCGCGGCGCGCGTGCTCAAAGGCATCGACCTCGACGTGATGCGCGGCGAGATCGTCACGCTGATCGGCCCCTCCGGCTCGGGCAAGACGACAGCGCTGCGCTGCATGAACTTCCTCGAACCATACGACGAAGGGGAAGTCTGGATCAAGGGTCAGCTGCTCGGCTACCGGTCGGCGGGCCGCACGCCGCGCGACCGCGACAGCGAAGCCTCTATCGCCGAAGTGCGCCGCCCGGTCGCGATGGTCTTCCAGCAGTTCAACCTGTGGCCGCACATGACCGTGCTCGCGAACGTGGCCGCGCCGCTCGTGCTGTCGAAGAAGATCGGCAAGAACGAAGCGCGGCGGCTGGCGCTCGCGGCGCTCGGGCGCGTCGGCCTCGCGCAGAAGGCGGATGCCTATCCGTCCCGGCTGAGCGGCGGCCAGCAGCAGCGCGTGGGCATTGCACGCGCGCTCGCCATCGAACCGGAAGTGATGCTGCTCGATGAACCCACTTCCGCGCTCGATCCCGAACTGGTCGAGGAGGTGCTGAGCGTGATCCGCTCGCTTGCGCAGGAGGGCATGACGATGGTGATGGTCACGCACGAAATGAGCTTCGCCGCGAAGATCTCCGACAAGGTGGTGTTCATGGAAGCGGGTCAGATCGTCGAAGCGGGCCCGCCCGCGCAACTCTTCGGCAACACGCGCACGACACGGCTCCAGCAGTTCCTCAAACCGTGGTTCGACCGGAGTCTCCCGCTTTCCAGCGGCACTTCCGCCGACACCGCGCTTCAGACGAGCGCGCCCGTTTCCGGCGCCACGACAGGAAAGGCAGCATGACACCGCATCGCACGGACGAGGCCGCGCGCCTCGCCTCGGGACACGTCAGCCCGGCTCGCCTGCTCGCATCCATCGAGGCGCTCGCCGCATTCGGCACGCGCCCGGACCACGGCGTGGACCGCCCCGCGCTCTCCGCAACCGATTTCAAGGCGCGCCGCCATCTGATCGAGCGCGCCTATGCGCTGGGATGCACGGTGACAACCGACGCCTGCGCCAACCTCTTCATGCGCCGCGCGGGGACCGAAGACCTCGCGCCGGTCATGACCGGCAGCCACATCGACACGCAACCGACTGGCGGCAGGCTCGACGGCTGCTATGGCGTGCTTGCGGGCATCGAATGCATCGCGGCCCTGAACGACGCCGGCGTGAGCACGCGCCGGCCGCTCGAAGTCGTCGCGTGGACCAACGAAGAAGGCACGCGCTTTCAGCCGGGCGCGATGGGATCGAGCGCGTTCGTCGACCCGGCGCTGCTCGAACGCTACGGCCGCGCCGCCGACACATCCGGCACCACGCTCGCCGATGCGCTCGACGCGCACCGCCGCACCTTTCCCGGGCTCGCCATGCGTGCCGAGCAGGATCGCGCCCATGCGTTCATCGAACTGCATATCGAACAGGGCCCCCAGCTCGAACTGGCGAACGTTCCGCTCGGCGTCGTGAGCGGCATACAGGGCGTGCGCTGGTATGCGCTCACGTGCAAGGGCGTCGCCGCCCACGCGGGCACGACGCCGATGCACGCGCGCCATGACGCCATGACGCTCGCAATCGCGCTCGGCACCGAAATCGAAACCTTCGCGACGGCGCTCGGACGCGAGCACACGCGCGTGACCTTCGGGCGCTGGTCGGTGACGCCGAATTCGATCAATACGATTGCGTCGGAAGTCACCTTCACCGTGGACTTCCGCCACCCCGACGCCGACGTGCTCGCCGCATTCGATCATCGGCTCGCGCAATGCGCAGCGCGCCATCGCGTTGCGACCGAATCGCTGTTTTCACACGAGCCGGTGCGCTTCGACGACGCGCTGATCGCACACCTCGGCGATGCGTGCGCCGCACAGGGCGGGCGCATGCTCACGCTGACGTCCGGCGCCTTTCACGACGCGATTTATCTCGCGAAACATTGTCCGACCGCCATGCTGTTCGTGCCGAGCCGCGGCGGCATCAGCCACAACCCGAACGAAGCCACGGACGACGATCACCTCGTGCTGGGCACGCGCGCCCTCGCGCACGCGCTCGCCGCCCTCTGCAACGAATCCTGATACTGGAGCCACGAATGAGCACATCGCACACAGAAGACCTTCATGCGCACGACAACGGCACCGAACTCGGCCTGAACGCCACGCTGCAGGAGCCGATCTCCGCTGACGGAATGCCCGAGCCCGGCAAGACCTATACCGTGCCGGCGCGCTGCGGCCGCGCGGTGCGCGTGAAGGCGGGGCAGACCATCCGCATCGCCAACCCGCACGGCACGCAGGTCTGCGACATGTGGATCTTCAACGCCGGGCATCTGAACGAATTCCTGTCGTTCGAACATACCCGGGCCTATCTGGACAAGGTCATCCCGCAACCGGGCGATCCGCTCGTCACGAACCACCGGCGGCCGATCGCGGAACTCGTCACCGATACTTCCCCCGGCGTGCACGACACGCTGATCGCGGCCTGCGACCTGTATCGCTACAGGAATCTCGGTGTCGAGGGGTACCACGACAATTGCTCGGACAATTTGCGCCTCGCGCTGAAGGCGATCGGCCTGCGCGCGCGCGAGGTGCCGCAGCCGTTCAACCTGTGGATGAACATTCCGATCAAGCCGGACTATTCGATCGACTGGCTGCCGCCCGTGTCCAGGGCGGGCGACTATGTGGACATCAAGGCCGTGATGGATTGCGTCGTCGTGATGTCCGCCTGCCCTCAGGATATTATTCCGATCAACGCTTTGAACCCGCTCGAAGTCGAATTCACGGTGCTCGGGTAGGCCGCTTACTTCCACATTCAGGTATCGCTCACGGTGGCATCCACAAAACCTTCATCGAGGCGCGCGCCCGCGGCGGCCAGCGGCACGGCAACCGGCCGCCGCGCCGCCCCGCAGGCATCGGCGTCCGCGCCGGGCGATTCGCTCGGCGTGCGCCTGAAGCACGCACGCATGGTGCGGCAACTCACGCTCAAGGCGCTCGCCGAGCAGGCAGGCTGCTCGGAAAGCCTGCTGTCGAAAGTGGAAGGCGGCCACGCGACGCCCTCGCTTGCCACGCTGCACCGCATCGCGATAGCGCTCGCCACGAATATCGCCACGCTCGTCTCCGGGCCGGATGTGAACATGTCGCCGGTGCAGCGTGCGAACGAGCGTCCGACCGTCAGCTTTCCGAGCGCCCGCAACCGTGGCGCGATCACGCTCGAACGGGTCGTCGTGCCCGGCGCCGGCCAGCTCCTGCAGGGCGACATTCACGTGATCGAACCGCGCGCGAACAGCGACGAGCAGATCAGCCACGCCGGCGAGGAGCTGGGCTACGTGATCGAAGGAGAGCTGGAACTCACGCTCGACGACACGCTGTATCTGCTGCAGCCCGGCGATTCGTTCTATTTCCCGAGCACCGTGCCGCACAGCTATCGCAATCCGGGCAAGCTGGTCACGCGCGTGCTGTGGATCAACACCCCTCCTACCTTCTAGGAAACCTCATCGTGTCCGGCACCGATCTCACCCAGATGCAGTTGCCGCGCTTCAGCGGCATCCCCACCTTCATGCGCGTGCCGGCATGCACGGACCTCGCCCAGCTCGACATCGCGCTGGCCGGCGTGCCGTTCGACGGCGGCGTCACGGCGCGGCCGGGCGCGCGCTATGGTCCGCGCGAAATCCGCAACATGTCGACGATGACCCGCACGACGCACCATGTGACGCGCTTCAATCCGTTCGCGGCGTGCCGTGTCGGCGATATCGGCGACGTGCCGTTTACCGATCTCTATCATCTCGAGCGCGCGCACGAAGACATCCGGCGCTTTTTCGAGCCGGTTTTCGCCGCGGGCAAGATCGCGCTGAGCGCGGGCGGCGACCATTCGATCACGTATCCGATCTTCCAGGCGATGGCGCCGAACGAGCCCATCGCGCTCGTGCACATCGACGCCCACACGGATACGTGGGACAGCTTCAAGGGTTCCAAATTCACGCACGGCGCGCCGTTTCGCCGCGCGGTGGAAGCCGGCCTGCTGGACCCGAAGCGCACGATTCAGATCGGCATCCGCGGCGCTCAGAATTCGGACGAAGGCTGGCGCTATTCGATCGAGAACGGCATGCGGGTGGTGTTCATCGAAGAGTTCGAGGCGCGCGGGCCCGCGGCCATCGCCGAGGAAGCGCGACGCGTCGTGGGCGATGCGCCGGTGTATCTCTCGCTCGACGTCGACGGACTCGACCCGGTCTTCACGCCCGGCACCGGCACGCCGGAGATCGGCGGCCTGACGACACGCGAGACGCTTGCGCTCCTGCGCGGGCTCGACGGATTGCGCTGGGTGGGCGGGGACGTCGTCGAGGTTTCGCCGCCGTACGACCCCAGCGGCAACACTGCGCTGGTGGCGGCCACCTTGATGTACGAGATGCTATGTCTCTTCGCGGCGAGCCGGTTCCGGAGCGCGTGAGGCAGCGGCGGGAAGGCGATCGCTGCGCCGGTCGCCTTCCTGCGGCTTATGACGATTCGCCGCCGTCCGCCTCGTCGCGTTTTTTCGCGAGGCGCATGCGGGCGGACGCTATCGACTGGTGCAGCTTGGCTTTGAGCGCCTCGCGCGAAGGAAGCACGGTCAGGTATTCGGCGACATGGATGCCGCTGCGGTCCACTTCCAGCAACTCGATCTGTTCCTGCTTCTTGCCCGCGCACAGAATGATGCCGAGCGGCGGCGCTTCATCCGGTTCCTGCTCGTACCTGGCGAGCCAGCGCAGGTACAGCTCCATCTGGCTCTTGTACTCGGCCTTGAATGCGCCGAGTTTCAGTTCCACCGCGACGAGCCGCTTCAGCTTGCGGTTGTAGAAAAGCAGGTCGAGGTAGAAATCGTCGTCGTCGATCTGCAGCCGCTTCTGCCGCGCGACGAACGTGAAGCCGGCGCCCAGTTCGAGCAGGAACTGCTCCATCTCGCGCAGGATCGCGTCCTCCAGATCCTTCTCGAGGTAGTGGTCGCTCATGCCGAGAAAGTCGAGGATGTACGGGTCCTTCAGCAGCAGTTCCGGCGACAGCGTCGACTTGGCCCGCACCTGCTGCAGGTCGTGGCGAATCGTTTCGTCCGGCTTGCGCGAAATGGCGCTGCGCTCGAAAAGCATCGATCCGATCCGCTCCTGAAGCTGCCGGGAGGACCATCGCTCCACGCGGCAGAGCTCGAGATAGAAATCCCGTTTCAGGGGATCGTCGATATAGATCAGCGTCTTGATGTGCGTCCAGCTCAATTCTCTCCGCACCGCGGAGAGAATTGCCTCGTCGCCGAAAGTCTCCGCAGCGCGGAGACAATGCCGCAATTGCTGCTCGCTCCATCCGCGCCCGTATTCGGCGGTGAGCGACCGGGCAAGCGACGCGACGACCTGCTGGCCGTAATCGGCCCGCGCCCCGCGCAGCACTTCGTCGCGCAGCAGCTTGCCGATGCGCCAGTACAGCAGCGTGAGTTCAGCATTGACGGCGAGCGCGGCCCGCTCGCGGGCTGCGTTGATGAGGTCCCGTACCTCGTTCAGAAGGGGAACAGGCGTCAATGCGTTCATGGGCAGTCGGGCAACGTTCGAAGGGCGCGGCGCGCGCCGGCCACGGGTGGGTGCTCATCCGTGCGGTAAAAGCGAAACGTATTCTACCGCTGAGATGGCGGCAAACCCGTCGTGCTGCCTCCGCGACGCGATGCGCGCGGGCAGCATCGGCGTTGCCCGTGATGAACGGCGCCGGCGCGCGGCGCATCCGGTGGACGCGTATGCCCGATTGCGGCCGGCGCGAAGACCCCTGCCCGCGGCCCGCGCGCTATTTCGCCGATCCGGACTTCGCGCCCGCCACGCCGGCGGCCATGCCGAACTCGTTCGGCGAGCGTCCGACCCGTGCGACGCACACCGCCGACACCAGCGCCGCGAACACCACATACGCGCACACGAGCCACGGCTGCCCGCCGTTCACCCGCAGCAGGATGGTCGCGATGATCGGCGTCAGCCCGCTCGCGAAGATGCCGGAAAACTGGTACACGAACGAGATGCCCGTATAGCGGACGTGAGGCTCGAAGAGTTCGGCAAAGAGCGCCGCCTCGGGCCCGTAGATGATCGCGTAGAACACCCCGAACGGAATCACGATCGAGATCCAGACGGCGAGCACGTGCACCGGCTGGCTCGACATCAGCCAGAACGCGGGAAACACCGAGCAGCCACAGATCACCGCGCCCCAGAAGAACGTCCGAGCGCGTCCGAGGCGGTCCGACAGCTTGCCGAAGAAGGGTATGAAGAAGCACATCACGAGCGCGGCGGCCATCACGCCGATGAGCGCGTCGGTGCGCGTGAGGGAGAGCTGCTGCGTGAGATAGCCGATCGCAAACACCGCGAACAGGTTGAAGAACACGCCCTCGATATAGCGGATGCCGAGCCCCAGCAGCACTTGCCGTCCGAAGTCCGACATCAGCGTGGCGAACGGCAGCTTCACGGCCTCGCCCCGGTCCTTGACCGCCTGGAACTCGGGCGTTTCCATCAGCTTCAGGCGAATCCACAGCCCGATCGCGATCAGGATCACCGAGGCGCCGAAAGCGACCCGCCAGCCCCACGCCAGGAACTGCGCCTCGGTGAGCACCTGCGAAAGCAGCGCGACGAGGCCCGACGCGCCGCACAGGCCAATCGACACGCCCATCTGCGGCAAGCTCGCGTAGAAGCCGCGCTTCTCGGGCGGGGCGTATTCGAACGCCATCAGCACCGAGCCGCCCCACTCGCCGCCCAGCCCGATTCCCTGGAGAATGCGCAGCACGAGCAGCAGGATCGGCGCCCAGATGCCGATCTGCGCGTAGGTCGGCACGAGCCCGATGGCGGCGGTCGCCACGCCCATGATGACGAGCGTCACGACGAGCATGCTCTTGCGCCCGACGCGGTCGCCGAAATGCCCGAACACGATGCCGCCGAGCGGCCGCGCGACGAAGCCGACCAGGAAGGTCGTGTAGGCGAGCAGCGTCGAGACGAGCGGATCGCTCGTCGGAAAATACAGCTTGTTGAGCACGATCCCCGCGATGACGCCGTAGAGAAAGAAGTCGTACCATTCGACCGTCGTGCCGATGACGCTGGCGAGCGCCACGCGCGATAACGTCTTGCCATGATCGGTTTGCATCGTGCCTCCTGAATGCCCCGGTGCCGGCCTTTGGTGTGCCCTGCGGCCGGCGTTGCCTCGCATCTCGGCGATATTGCGGCGGTATTGCGGCGGTATCGCGCCCGGCGTGCCTGCCGCCGTCCTGTCCGACACCCGCCGCGCCTCCATCTCCGTGGAATCGTTCCTATCAAATGGCGCCATCGAACCGGCCGATCGCGCCGCCTGCCGGTACCTGCCCTGCGTGACTACGCGAGCAGCGTGACCGCCGCAATGGCGACCATGAACCCGAGCGTCGCGCGCCGGAAACGCCGCTCGTCCACCAGCGCGAAGAGCCGCATGCCCGCCGACAGGCCGAGCACGTAGCCCGGCGCGAGCAGCCACAGCGGCATCGGCCCGTCCACGCGCAATACGCCGCGCACCCACAGCAGCGCGAGCGCCGCGACCGAAATCGCCATGACGGTGATCATCAGGTTGGCCCGCGTGATCGCGCTCGGCGACGATCCCGACAGCAGATACAAAATCACCGGCGGCCCGCCGATGCCGGTGCCGCCGAGCAGCACGCCGCTCAGCAGCCCGAGCGCGACCGACATCGGCAGCCGCGGCGGCCCCTCGTAGCGCACGCCCGACGGGAGCGCGAGCGCGAACAGCAGCACGATGAACCCGATCGCGCGCCGCACGAGCGACGGGTCCGCGTTGAAGAGGGCGTAGGCGCCGAACGGCAGCGCGGCGAACGCGGCCACGCAGATCGGCGTGACCACGCGCCATTGCGCGCGGCCGATGAAATGGCGCAGCACCGGCACGACCGCAAACGCTTCGAGCAGCAGCACCGGCGCGACGACGTACTTCGGGCTCGCGATCATCGACAGCAGCGGCATCATCACGAGCGAGCCGCCGAAGCCGCTCATGCCGCGCACGAGCCCGCCCGCCGTAGCGGCGGTGAAGGCTGCAACGGCCACGCCCACGCTCAGCACGACGGTCTCCGGGACGGTTGCGCGCGGCTCATGGCTCAGCTCTTGAGAAAGCCGCCGTCGACCGCGAGGGTCTCGCCGGTGATGAACGAAGCCGCATCCGAGGCGAGGAAGACCGCCGCGCGCGCCACGTCGTCCACCGTCGCGAGGCGCCGCAGCGGAAAGCGCGTGAGCACGCGCTCCCTGACCTCGGGCGTGAGCGCCTCGCGCACCATCTCCGTTTCCACGAGCGCCGGAGCGATCGCGTTCACGCGCACGCCGAACGGCCCCAGTTCGCGCGCGAGCCCCTGCGTGATCGCGACCACGGCAGCCTTGCTCGCGCCGTACCAGACGTTGCCGACCGAACCGCCGCCGCGCATCGCCGACACCGACGCCACGCTGACGATCGTGCCGCGCCCCTGCCGCTTCATGCAGGGAGCCACGGCCTGCACGCAGTGAAAGACGCCCGTCACGTTCACGGCCATCAGCGCGTCGAAGGCGGCGGGTGTCGTCTCCTCGAACGGACCTTGCGCGAGAATGCCCGCGCTGTTGAAGAGCGCGTCGATCGCGCCGTGCTCGCGCACGATCCGCTCGACAGCCTGCCGGACCGCCGCGCCGTCGCGCACGTCGAGACCCAGGCCCACGCCGCCCGCGCGCCCGCCAAGGGCGGCGGCCGCGCGCATCGCCGCGTCGCCGTCGAGATCCGCGAGCCACACCGTCGCGCCGTGTCCCGCGCAGTACTCGGCCACGCGCAGGCCGATGCCGCGCGCTGCGCCCGTCACGAGCACGACGCGCCCGTCGAGGCGCGTATCCATCGTCTCCATCGAACCCTCCTTTTCACGTCAGGCGTTTCGCCAACAGCGCAGTGTGACGCGATCGTCCGCCGCGCAGTGTTGGCGATCCGTCACGACGGGCTCGCTTCGTCGTGTATCAGGTCGCGCAGGCGCCGCTTGAGGCGCAGGTAGCCTTCGTCGGCCTCGTCGCGCGGGCGCGGCAGCGTCACTTCGATGTCCGCCTTGATGCGTCCCGGCCGCCGCGTGAGCACGATGATGCGGTCCGACAGCAGGATCGCCTCGTCGATGCTGTGCGTGACGAGAATCATCGTCTTGCGCGCCTGCGCTGCGCTCTGCGCGATCAGGCGCCCGAGTTCCTGCTGCATTGCGGCACGGTTCTGCGCGTCGAGCGCGGCGAACGGCTCGTCCATCAGCAGCACGTCGGGGTCGACCGCGAGCGCGCGGGCAATCGACACGCGCTGACGCATGCCGCCCGAAAGCTCATGCGGATAACGGGTCGCGAAGCTCGCGAGGCCGACGAGCTGCAACTGCTCGCCGACGATGCGCTCCCGCTCGCGCGCCGGCACCTTCTTCATCCGCAGCCCGAACGCGACGTTCTCGCTCACGGTCATCCACGGAAAGAGCGCGTAGTCCTGAAACACGACCGTACGCCGCCAGGTGGGGCGCGCCACGCTCACGCCGTCGACCAGCAGTTCTCCCGCACTCGGCTCCTCGAAGCCCGCGAGCAGGTTCAGCATGGTGGTCTTGCCGCAGCCGCTGTGACCGAGGATCGAGCAGAACTCGCGGTCGCCGACCATGAAGCTCGCGTTGTCGAGCGCAAGCACGTCGCCGCCGTGGCGGTGCCCCGACGCATAGACCTTGCTCACCCCTTTCACGCAGACAGTTCCCATTGGCGTCGCTCCTGGTGGTGCCGGCGGCTCGCCGGCCAATACTAATGGCCGAGCGCGCGCGACCACGGCAGGAGGCGCCGCATCAGCAGGCGCAGCACCCGGTCCATGGCGAGCCCGACGAGCCCGATCGTCGCCATGCCGACGATGATCGAATCGGTGCGCAGCACGCTGCGCGCGTCGTTGATCATGAAACCGAGGCCGGAGATCGCGCCCACCAGCTCGGCCGCCACGAGCGCCATCCAGCCGACGCCGAGCCCGATGCGCACGCCGGTAAGGATTTGCGGCAGCGCGGCACGGAACACGACGCGCGCGAGTATCGACGCTTCGCCCGCGCCGAGGCAGCGCGCCGCGCGGATCAGGTTCGGCTCGATGCCCTTCACGCCCGTGATCGTGTTGAGCAGGATCGGGAAAAAGATGCCGAGAAAGATGATGAACTCGTTCTGCGTATTGCCGATGCCGAACCACAGGATGGACAGTGGAATCCAGGCGAGCGGCGGCACGGGGCGCAGAATCTCGACGATCGGATCGACCTGCTCCTCCACGAGCGGCCACCAGCTCATCGCGATGCCAAGCGGGATCGCCGCGCACGCCCACACGAACGCGACCATTTCGCGGCGCACGCTGTCGACAAGGTTGCGCAGCAGCTCGCCCGAGACGATCAGCTCCCACGCCGCCGCCAGCACCGCGCTCGGCGCGGGCAGCAGGTTTCGCGCGGTGTCGTCGAGAAGGGCGACGCTCGCGTACTGCCACGCCGCGATGAGCACGAAGAGGAGCGTCAGGCCGCGCAGCCTGCGCAGCATCCGGGCGCGCCAGTTCGGGCGGCGGGCTGAGCGGGAAACGGCGGACGCCTTCGTTGCGTCCGCAGGTTCGACGGTCGTCACGTCCACGGTGTCTCCTTTCACGCGAGGTGGCTCGAAGGTCTTCGCCATGCCCGGCCGGCGGCGCTGCCGGTCAGGGCGTCCAGGTCTTCCTGTCGTAGGTCCAGGGCCTCACGAGATCGCCCTTCTCCGGGAACGCCTGGGGCGCCTTCAGGCTCTGGACTTCGAGATAGGCCGGATACGGAATCTTCGCCGGATCGCCCTTCCAGCCCGCCGGCACGAACGGCGGCTCCTTCGGCACGGCCCAGCCGAGCTTGTCGAAGGTCCTGTCCATGAAGCGCGCATCGACGGCGGCGGCGAAATCGTCGGCGGTGAGCGGCCTCACGATGCGCCCGTGCTCATGCAGCCAGCGAAACACCACCGAGTTCACCTGCCCCCAGAAGCGGGCATTCGGATAGACGTAGTTCGGCTTGTACATGTTGTTGTAGCTCTTCACCTGATCGAGCAGGATCGGCTTCGAGTAGCTCTTCAACTGGGGCACGGCGGCCATCAGGTCGGCCGTCTTCTCGGGATAGAGCCGGATCCAGAGCGTCGCCTCGACGAACGCATCGGTGAGCGCCTGCACGACATCGGGCACGTTCTGCACGAGTTCGTCGCGCACGTAGAACTGCCCTTCGTACATGTTGTACGGAAAGATCGAGTCGGCGACGCGCCCGTTCTTGCGCTGCTGCGTGATCATCGCGACGGTCGGGTCCCACGAGACGACACCCGCGAGCCCGTCCGGCATCGCCATCTGGTCGCCGGGCGTCATGTTCTTGAGGATCACGTCCTTGCCGATCTGCACGCCGTTGACCATGGCCGCCATCTGCACGTAGAACTCGGCCGACGAACCCGTCACGAGTCCGATCGCCGCCGGCGGATTGCTGCCCTTCAGGTCCTTGAACGACTTGATGCGCGAGTCGTGCGGCACGACGAGCGCGTGCAGCAGGTTCGGGCTTTCGATCGCGATCGCCTTGACCGGCACCTTCTTGTCCAGAAGCGACGAGAACGGGAAGTTGCCGCCGCTGCCCACCTGAAAGCGCCCGGAAACGAGCACCTCGTTGATTTCCGGACCCGACGCGAACGCCTGCACTCTGGTTTCGAGACCGCGGTCCCTGAAGAATCCCTGCTTGTCCATCACGACGTTGACCGCGTTCTGTCCCGACCACGGCGCCTGATACGCGATCGCGAGCGGCCACCAGCCCTTGTCCTTCAGCCACTCGATGGACTTTTGCGAGACCTGCTCGCGCGGCAGCGGCCAGCCCCAGTCGGTGAACTGCTGCGCCGCCTGCGCCACCGCGCCGGTGCACAGCCACGCGAGACACAACACGAGACGCGCGATGCGGCGCCACGCCCCTGAGCTTCCGACTATCGACCGTTTCATGGATGTCTCCGATGTGTTGTATCGTCCGCCTCTCGTGCGGATCGTGGCCCAAGTGCGAGAGAGGCGCCTAGCCGGACAGCGTCACGTCCGTGCCGCCGAAGCGCACGCGCGCATGTTTCAGGTCGCGATGCGAGCCGAGGTAGCGAATCAGCTCGTGCAGCGGCGACGTTCTGAACGAACACGCGGGCGCATGCTTTTGCAGCGGCGCGAGCAGTTCGGGCGAATAGAACGCGGCGAGCAGCAGGTCCTCGTCGCGCGCCGATGCGCCGAGCTGCGCGCGCAGCCGCGGCAGCGCGGGCGGCAGATGCGCGGCGGGCGCTTCGTCCACGCGCTCGTCGTCGCGGATGCGCGCCCGCTCAAGAAACACGTCGGCCGGCTGCGCCGCGAGGCGGCCGTAATAGCCCATCGCGTACTTGCGCACTTCGTCGGGAATGGTCCGGTAACGCTCGCCCTGCACCACGTTGAGCACGGCCTGCGTGATGATGTACTGCGCAAACGGACTGACGAGGATCGGGTAGCCGAGGTCGCGCCGCACCTGCGCCGCCTCCTCCAGAATCTCGGGAAGCCGGTGCGACATGTTCATCGTCTGCAATTGCGACTTCAGGTTCGAGATCATGCCGCCCGGCACCTGATGCTCGTACAGCGCGGGGTCATAGGCGGCCACCTTGCCGCGCGGCTTGTCGTCGCGCTCGCACACCCAGTCGAAATAGCCGGAGACTTCAGCGAGCGCCTCGCGGTCGATGCCCGACGCGAGACCCATGCGGCGCGCGCGCGCATCGATGTCATCGGCCGCGGGCAAGGACGCCCCGTTCGCGAGCGGCGTGACCGCGGTATGGCCGAGGCGAAAGCCCGCCGCCATCGCGGCTTCGTAGACTTCGGGCGCGAGGCCCGACTGCCCGTGCGAATGCAGTTGCAGCGGAATGCCGCCGGCGGCGGCCACGAGCGCGGGAAAAAGCGTGCGGCCGCGCTCGGGTGTGAGAAGGCCGGTCGGGTCCTTGACCGAGATGAAGTCCGCCTTCAGCGCAACCAGTTCGGCTGCGCGTTCGACGTAGTAAGCATCGGTATGCACGGGGCTCAGCGTGTAGGTCAGCATCGCGTTGACCTTCATGCCCGCCTCGTGCGCCGAGCGCACCGACGAAACGATGTTGCGGTTGTCGTTGAGCGCGTCGTACACGGTCAGCACGGTCAGGCCGAGCGCCGCCAGCACCTGCGAGTTGAGCGCCACGATATCGTCCGGGAAGAGTTCGAACGTATAGAGGCTTTGCCCGCGCGTGAGTCCGTCGCAGGGCGTGGCGAGCCGCTCGCACAGCAGGCCCACGCGCTGCCACGGACTCTCGTGCAGGTAGCGCACGCAGACGTCGAATACCGCGCCGCCGAGAATGTTGACGTACGCGTAGCCCACCCGGTCGATCGCGCCGAGAATGGGCGCCATGGTTTCCGTCGTCATGCGCGTGGACCAGAGGCACTGGTGAGCGTCGCGCAGCGTGACATCGACGAGGCCGAAGGTGCCGGCCTGCGCCGTCGCCGGTGCAGGCGCGCAAGGAATGGTGGACAGGTCGGTCATCTCGTCTCCAGCAGTCGTTCCTCGACGAAGCGCGTGTGGATCTCGCCGCGAACGAAGTGCGGGTCGTCCAGCAGCGAAAGGTGGAACGGGATCGTCGTCGTGACGCCTTCCACACGCATTTCACCGAGCGCGCGCCGCATGCGCGCGATGGCTTCGTCGCGCGAGCGGCCCCACACGATCAGCTTCGCGAGCAGCGAATCGTAATAAGGCGGGATGCGGTAGCCGCTGAACAGATGCGAATCGACGCGCACGCCCGGCCCGCCCGGCGCATGAAAGCCGTGCACGGTGCCCGGGCACGGCGCGAAGTTCCGGGCGGGATCTTCGGCGTTGATGCGGCATTCGATCGCATGGCCGCGCACTTCGATGTCGCGCTGCGCGATGCCGAGCGCCTCGCCCTGCGCGACGCGGATCTGCTCCTTCACGATGTCGATGCCGGTCACGCATTCGGTCACCGGATGCTCGACCTGCACGCGCGTGTTCATCTCCATGAAATAGAAGCGCTGCGTTTCGGGGTCGAGAATGCATTCGATCGTGCCCGCGCTGCGGTAGCCCACATGCCTGCACAGCCGCACCGCCGCCGCGCCGATCTCGGCGCGCAGCGCTTCGCCAAGCGCGGGCGACGGGCTTTCCTCCAGCAGCTTCTGGTTGCGCCGCTGCGCCGAGCAGTCGCGCTCGCCGAGGTGCAGGACCGTCTCGCCGTCGGAGAGAATCTGGATCTCGATGTGCCGCACGCGGCTCAGGAACTTCTCCACGTAAATCGATCCGTCGCCGAATGCCGCTTTCGCTTCGCGGGCGGCGTCGCCGAACTGGAGGTCGAGTTCGGCCGGTTCGCGCACGACGCGCATGCCGCGCCCGCCGCCGCCTGCCGCCGCCTTCAGCAGCACCGGGTAACCCAGCTCGACGGCGATCGCACGCGCCTCGGCGGCGCTCGCCACGGTGCCTCGCGAACCGGGCGTGGTGGGCACGCCGGCTTCGTCGGCCATGCGGCGGGCCATCGCCTTGTCGCCCATCAGTGAAATCACGCGTGCCGAGGGGCCGATGAAGGTCACGCCTTCCTGCTCGCACAGCGCCGCGAAACCGGCGTTTTCGGAAAGAAAGCCGTAGCCGGGATGAATCGCGTCGGCGCCGTGCACGAGCGCCGCCGAGACGATGAAGCGCGCGTTCAGATAGCTCTCGCCGGAGCGCGCAGGGCCGATGCACACCGCGCGGTCGGCGAGGCGCACGGGCAGCGAGTCGCGGTCGGCGTCGGAGTAGACCTGCACGGTTTCGATGCCCAGGTCGCGGCACGCCCGGATGATGCGCACGGCGATCTCGCCACGATTGGCGACGAGCACGCGCTTGAAGCGCTTCGCATCGACGGCCGCATCCGCGGCGGACCCGGCGCGTGAGTTCATGCCTGCCCCGCGCGCGGCGCGATGACGATGATCGGCTGGCCGAACTCCACCGGCGCGCCGTCCTCCACCAGGATGTGCGTGACGACGCCGGCCGCGCCCGCCGCGATCGAGTTCATCAGCTTCATCACCTCGATGATGCAGACGGTCGTGTCGGCCTCGACCATCGCGCCGGCTTCGACGAACGGCGCCGCATCCGGCTCCGACGCGCGGTAGAAGGTGCCGACCATCGGGGATTTCACGACACGGGCGTCGGGGGGCCAGCCTGCGGGGGAGTCGTCGTCCGGCGTTTTCCCGAGGGTTTCGCCGGGCTGCGGAAGCGCACCCGCGAGTGCGGATACCGGTGCGGGTGCGGGTTGGCGAGCGCTTTCGGCAGGAGCCGGCGCGGCGGCGCCATTCAGGCCATGCGCACCGTTCGCGCCGTTCATGCCGCCGGGCGGGTGATCGCCCTGCGCATGGCGCCGCAGATCGAGTTCGACATCGCCCATGCGCAGATGGAACTCGCTGAAGCCCGCCGACGACTTGATCAGTTCGA
Source organism: Caballeronia glathei (assembly GCF_000698595.1). Classification (GTDB taxonomy): domain Bacteria; phylum Pseudomonadota; class Gammaproteobacteria; order Burkholderiales; family Burkholderiaceae; genus Caballeronia; species Caballeronia glathei. The sequence continues at coordinate 66,206 of NZ_JFHC01000040.1, forward strand.
CAAGCTGGACCAGGTCCTGAAACGTCAGGTTTCTTTCGCTATTCACGTCCGAACACCTCGCTCTTGAGCCGATGCCGCGCGATGAATACGACAAATTTCGATGAATGAAATGCGCCGTTTCGTTGAGAGAGATGATTGCACAAGAGCTTTGACGGTGCAATAATGAAATGGCGCATTTCTTTCAGTGAAATCCACTACTCGGCGTCCGGCGGCGAGTTCGCAGGCGCGGGGTCGAAAACACGAGGGCATCCGCATGACGTCTCCGGTCATCGTCACCGTGGCAATCACGGGCGCCGTGCCGCGCAAGCGTGACAATCCCGCTGTTCCGGTCACGCCGGCCGAGCAGATCGAGTCGACCCACGAGGCGTTCGAAGCCGGCGCATCGATCGCGCATATCCACGTGCGCGATGCGCGCGAAGAGCCCAGCTCGGATCCCGAACTGTTCGCCCGGGTGCAGGAAGGCATCCGCAGACATTGCCCGGGCATGATCGTGCAGTTCTCCACCGGCGGACGCGGACGCGAGCAGTCGGCGCGCGGGGCCATGCTGCCGCTGCGGCCGGACATGGCCTCGCTTGCGACGGGCTCGGTCAATTTTCCGAAGGGCATCTACGAGAACCCGCCGGATTTCGTCGAGGGACTTGCCCGCACGATGCTCGAATACGCCATCAAGCCGGAGATCGAAGTATTCGATCTCGCCATGCTCTACAACGCCGCGAACCTCGTGAAGGCGGGATTGCTCGATGCGAACGCGCACGTGCAGTTCGTCATGGGTGTGCCCAACGCGATGCCCGCGCGCCGCACGGTATTCGATTTCCTGCGCGCGGAACTTGCAGCGGTCATGCCGCAGGCGACCTGGGTCGCGGCCGGACTCGGGCGCCATCAGTGGGAGGTGAACCAGTGGTGCCTCGAGGCGGGCGGGCACTGCCGGACCGGCCTCGAGGACAACACGCGCTTCGACGCGACGCGGCTCGCCGCGAGCAATGCCGAACTGGTCGCGAAGGTGGCCGGCGCCTGCGCTCGCTATGGGCGCGTGGTCGCCTCGCCGGCCGAGGCGCGTGCCATCCTCAAGCTGCGGCCCGCGCTGTGAGACGGCGCGCAGCGGCCGTGCCAGAGGCGGCCCTCACGTACAATGACCGTTTAGAGTCCTGCTGCGATTCGCGATGCTGAACCCCGACCCACAGAAGCCGGAATCGACGGCACTCAGAGCTTTTTCCGTGCTCGAATACGTCGCGCGCGCAAACACGCCCGTCTCTCTCGACGACGCGACGCAAGCGTGCAAGCTGCCTAAGCCCACGGTGTTCCGGATCCTCACGATGCTGCTGGAAGCAGGTCTCGTCTATCGCGAGCCGCTTGGCAAGCGCTACAGCGTCGGCGCCCGCTCGGCCGCGCTCGCACTCGATATCCTGCGTCATTCCACGTTGCGTTCGCAGTCGCATGCCGTGCTCGAGGACCTCGTCGACGAGATCCGTGAAACCTGCAATCTCACCATTCTCGACGGCAATCAGGTGCTCTATCTCGACCGCGTCGAAACGCCGTTGCCGCTGCGCCTGCATCTCGAGCCGGGCATGCGCGTGCCGCTGCATTGCACCGCGAGCGGCAAGCTGTTTCTGATGGACATGTCGCAAAAGCAGATCGAGCGGCTGATCGGCAAGCCGCCGTACAAGCGCTTCACGTCACGCACGATCACCGAATGGGAGCCGCTGCGCGACGAACTCGCGCGCGCGCGCGAAACGGGCGTCGGCCTGCACGACAGCGAACTCTTCGACGATTCGGTGGCGATCGCCGTGCCGCTGAACGACGGCGCGGGCCGCGTGTATGCGGCGCTGGCGGTGCACGGCCCTTCTTCACGGCTCGACATCGAAGCGTGCACGGCGTTTCTGCCCGCGTTGCGGGCGGCGGCCAGCGCGATCGCCAGCGCGATGCTGCCGGGCAAGGCGGACACGCAGCCCGACGCTTCCGCGCAACGCGAGGAGTATGAGGAGCAGGGCCGCGCCGGTCGCTGACTCGTTCGCGGTGGTGTCGACGAGTCGTGCAGGCGGCCCGGTTCGGAAATTCATGCAGGTCGCTGCGACAGGAGCGATGGCGGTGAGAACAATCCGGACCGTCGCGCGGCATGTGAAGTCCCGTGTTTCCAGCGATCCGTGATGGCCGGCTCGCTTGCGCGGGAGACCGCGGATTTTCGGGGACTTTCAGCGGTCCCCGAAAAACCGTGGACATCGACGCTCTGAATTGCGCCAAAGAGCACAACGATATTCAGGAGGCGGAATGTCGGTTTCCAACCAATCGAATGCGGCGGCGGTGCGCGCTTTTCGAGTGCTCGAAGTCCTGGGGGAGGCGGACCGTCCGCTTTCGCTGAACGATATCGTGAACGCGCTGGGCCTGCCCAAGCAGACCGTGCATCGCATTCTCGCGCAACTGATGGACGCATGGCTCGTCGTGCGCGGCGCGGGCGACCGCCTCTACGAATGCTCGCCGCGCGTGCGCACGCTGGCGGTCAACGTGATGATGCGCGCGGGGCCCGCAGCGGCCCGTCATGCGCAACTGGAACGGCTCGTCGAGAAGGTGGGCGAGACGTGCAATCTCGCGATGCTCTCCGGCAACGATATCGTGTACGTCGATCGCGTCGAAACCCAGTGGCCGCTGCGCATGCGCCTTCAGCCGGGCTCGCACGTGCCGCTGCATTGCTCGGCGAGCGGCAAGCTGCTGCTGAGCTTCCTGCCCAGGGAGCGCCGCGAGCGCCTGATCGACACGCTGCCGCTGCGCGCCTATTCGGAACGCACGATCACCGACCGGGACGCATTGCGAAGGGAACTGGCGGCCACGCGCCGGCGCCTCCTGGCAACCAACGATCAGGAGCATCTGCAAGGGCTGATTGCCATTGCGGTGCCGGTGATGCTCGAACGCAACCGCGCGTGCGCCGCGATCGCGGTGCAGGCGCCTGTCGGACGCGCCACGCTCGACGATCTGCTCGCCTTCGAGCCCGATCTGCGCCATGCCGCCGAGCAAACCGCGAGGACGTTCCGCAACTGAGCCGCGGCGAGGCGTATCGTCCGGACGGGGCTGCATGCAATCAGGATGAAAAGAGCGTGCACAGCGCAGCGAGATCGCGCCGGACCCAGGCGATGTCGGCCTCGAATTTTTCCGCCGACATGCCCGGCTGCCGGAACAGCGTGAGCGCCACCTCGGCTCCCGCACCATTCTGAAACACGCGCAGCGGCACATGGATTTCCTCGCCGCTGTCGAGTTGAACGGTGTGGTCCATCACGCCGAATGCGTTATGGCCGGTGAAGCGGATGCTTACCGTTGCGTCCGGTCCGTGACCCTTCCAGTGATCGCCGCAATCTTCGAGCGCCGACGTCGCGAGGCCGGACGCCCAGCGCGGGAACACCTCCGGACGCCATATCGCGTCGTAGACGTCGCGCCAGTCGCGGTTGATGGAAACACTGATCGTCTTCGCTTCGAGCATCGATTCTCTCCGTGGTTTTTGCCGCCGGCCTTACTCATATTCGTCGTGAACAGTCAATTGCGTAGCGCACAAAAAAGTCCTTGCTGCACTGCGCAACGTCGCCTATACCAATAGTGCCGTTTCGAGGAATCGCGGACCAGGCGATCCACAAAAAATACTTGCAAGCGTCATAAATCTGGCGGATCGCATCATGCACCATGATGCGACTTCGACCATCGCACGGGGAAACTACGATGGGAAATGACTACGCTTCGAAAATCGAGCAGCTTGGGGCCTACGACATCAAGAAAGGCGAGAGTTCGATATCCGGACTATCGTCCGGCGCGTTCATGACGGTGCAGTTGCATCTCGCGCATTCATCCAGATTTGCAGGCGTCGGCGTCATTGCGGGCGGACCGTTTCGCTGCGCCGAATCGTTTCGCGGCGCAGCCCCGCTGGCCGAAGACGCCTACGTTCAAAGCGCCGAATACGTCTGCATGAGCCCGCTCACGTCGCAGACGGCGCCAAACGCCATGCGTCTCGCACAACTCGCGCATGACACTGCGGAGGCAGGCGAGATCGACGCGATCTCGAACCTCGCCGGCGACAAGATCTACCTCTTCACCGGCACGCGCGACACGGTCGTGTATTCGGACGTCGTGAGGTGCACGCGCCGGTTCTACGAGCTGCTCGGCGTAGCGCCCGCGGACATCGCCTTCGACGACACCGTCCCCGCCGGGCATTCCATCGTGACCGACAACCCCGAAGACTCCCTGCTGGACACCAACCAGCCGCCCTATATCAACAGAAGCACGTTCATGCAGTCGCACCGGATACTGAATCACATCTACGACGACCTGCAGCCGCCCTCGGAGCGGCTGAGCGGCCGGCTGCTTCGCTTCGACCAGACCGAGTTCTTCGGCAACGAGGCGCGGGCGAGCATGAGCGATTTCGGATACGCATACGTGCCGCACGCAGTCGAAAAGGGCGCGCCTGCGCGCGTGCACATCGTCCTGCACGGCTGCAAGCAGGGGTACGGTTACGTGAACTACGTCTTCGGGCGCGCGGACGTCACGAATCAGGCGCCCTACGGCAACCGGTACATCACGACGACCGGCTACAACGAGATCGCGGACAGCAACAACATCATCGTCCTCTACCCGCAGGCGACGGGCTCCGACGGTGGTGGGCTGCAAAACCCGGACGGCTGCTGGGACTGGTGGGGCTATACGAGCCCTGACCCGGAGCAGCCGGACTACTACTCACGCGATGCGATTCAGATCAGGGCGCTGCACGGCATGCTGAGCCGGCTTGGCGGATAAACCAACTCGAACGAGACGACACTGCCATGAATGAAATGACCACCATGCCCGCGGCACTGATGCCCGCGAGTTCCGCCGTGCAACGGACCGTACCTGCCGCAGAGGCCGGCACGGCGCAGCGCACGCTCAAGATGCCGGTGCTCCTCGGAGGCTGGGCGGCGCGTGCGACCGGCAACGGCATCGACACCGCCAAGCTGTTCGCCCTCGGCATGAACCTGCAGTACTGGGGCGAGCTTCTCCAGATGCAGCAGGCCATACTGGAGCGCCTGGTTCAGCAGCAGCAGGCCGGATTGCAGGGATGGGCGGCCTGGAACCGCGAACGCGCCGAGATCAAGGCGGCGAATACGCTGACCAAGGTCGTCGAGCAGGAGTTCAATCTGGTGGCCCAGATCGGACAGCTGTGTGTCGACCAGGCCACGAATCTCATCGCGCTTCAGGAGAATGTCGAGGTCGCGTATGCGTTCTGGTTGAATGAAAAGCTGGGACCGCTGTCGTCGTCGGCCGGGGCGAACCGAACGTAGCGGAGGCAAGTATCCAGGTCCTCTGGCTCGGAAGCGGAGCCGGGCCCGTCGGGGTTTCCTGTTCCCGCCGGGTTCGTGTCCGTCTCCGATGCCGTCCGGATCATCGCTTCGTGCCAGCTCGCTTTTTTTGCCGCGTCCCCGTCAGTTTGCTACCGACAAAGGCAACCGCGGTTCTAAGTCGCAGCGCGGAATCGACCGTTAGTTGCACGCAGGCATTCGCAGCACACCTTCGAATGAAGCGAACCGCTTCGACCGCTATTCGGGATGGGAATGCAGATAGGCGCGCGCCGATGCGAGTATCTCGTCGGAGAGCGGATCGTCGCGCACGGCCCGGGCGAGCGTGACCGCGCCTATCAGCATCGACAGATGCGCGAGCGCGCGCTGCCTGATCTTTTTGGTCTGACGCGCCCGCGAAAACGACATGAGCACGTCCGCGAGCCCCTTGATGCCACGGGTGTAGACGCTCCGCACGGGCTTGACCGCGTCCTCTCTGCCCACGTCCGCCGCAAGCGAGTTGGCAGGACAGCCAAAACCGGGCTCGTCGCGCATCTGCGCGCTCAGATAGTGCTTCGCCAGCGCATCGAGAAGCGCCTGCTCGGTCGCGCCCTCCTTCACGAACGACTTCCACCGTCCAATCGATTCTTCGAACGCCTTCGCGCACGCAATCGCGACGAGTTCGTCCTTCGATTCGAAATGGCCGTAGAAGCCGCCATGCGTAAGCCCCGCGGACGCCATGATGTCAGCCACGGAAACGCCGTTGAATCCGTGCTCCTTGAAGAGCCGCACGGACGCGGCCTCGATGAGCACGCGGTTCTTGTCGGTTTGTTCGCGGGATACGCGCGGCATGGTGGTGCTCCAGCAGGTGATCTGGGTGAGGCGTCTGGCGCGAGATTCCGTACGCGGCTTATTTCGCGTACTGGGCTTCGCCGTTGCCGAACGACCAGTTCTCCTTCACCACTTCCACGAGACTGATGAACACGTCCTCGCGTCGCAATCCGACACGGGCGTGCAGTCCGTCGGCGAGCGCCTTGTAGAACGCGCGCTTCGTATCGACATCACGTCCCGCATTCAGCGTGAGCTGAACGAATACGCACTGCGGCGAGCGCTCGATCCCGAGGTAGCCCGGATCCGCGATGAAGTCGCCCGCCTGATGTTCGGTCACGACCATGAAGCGATCGTTGGCCGGCACGTTCATCGCCGATGTCATCGCCTTATAGACTTCATCGGCAACCGCGCTGCGGTATTCGGCGGTTTGGCCTGCGGCAAGATCGATACGTACGAGCGGCATGGTGTTCTCCTTTCAGAAACGAGCGACGACAACAGACATTGCTGTCAGCGTGCCAGCCGACAGGCGGGAAAAATTTGATGATAGATGACTGACAAACTTTATTCAATAGATTATGTATGTCATTTTTTAGCGGGTAAAGGCGCCGTCGATCCGATGTCGTCGTTGAAGGATCACACGATTCGACTAACCGCATGGTCCTTCGCAGAGGCCCTACGCTCAGAAGCGGTGACGCACGCCGATGGCCGCTGCCACCTGATTGCCCGTCGAGGACGGCGACAGCGAGTTGATCGCCGCGACATTCGCACCGAGCGAGCCGAGTTCGCCTGAAGCGTGCTGATACGCGCCCTCGACGTACACGTCTGTACGCTGGCTCAGCGCGTAGTCGGCCTGCAGCGTCGCGGTGTGCCACTTCGGATCACCGGTGCCGTTGGTGCCCGACACCTTGCCATCGGTGAACGTGTACGCGGCGGCGAGGCTCAGCGCCGGCGTCAGCGCATAGCGACCGTTGATTTCGTAGTTGTCCATGTGCAGGTTGGTGCCGCCCAGACCCGCGAGCACCGTGCCGCCTACGTTGATGCCCTGCAGGCCGTCGAGCTGCGTATGCGTGTAGAGCAGGCCGACCGTCGCCGGGCCATACGTGTAGTTCGCGCCTACGCCGTACGTGCGCTGCAGCGTCGAGGCGA
>NZ_JFHC01000041.1 GCF_000698595.1 Caballeronia glathei
GTACCACTCCGTTCGAGGGTGCGGCTACACAATCGGTCTGCGTACCTCTCCGGGTGAAACACAGAGGTGGACACTCCTACGGTCGAGCCACTCTGAAAGGCTCAAACGTGGTCACGTCCTGACACCGCTGAGCCCATAGCTGCTTTCTTTGGTCACTTTCTTTGCAGCAGCAAAGAAAGTGACTGCCGCCCCGCACAGGGGCGAGCTAATAGACCAAAGACAAAACAAGTCTCATAGGAGCACAAGCGCATCAAACGGCGTAAACCCCACAACCTCGAGCGCTAGCGACCCCTCCTGTCCTGATCACTGAATGAACTTCCGCAACTCTATCGTGTTCGGCCGCTCGAAAATCTCCTCCGGCGTGCCGCTCTCCCACACGCGTCCCTGATGCATGAACACCACCTTGTCGCTCACGCGCCGCGCAAAGCGCATCTCGTGCGTGACCATGATGAGCGTCATGCCGTCGCGCGCAAGCCCTTCGACTACCGCCAGCACTTCTCCGACCAGCTCGGGATCGAGCGCCGACGTGATCTCGTCGCAGAGCAGCACAGTCGGCTTCATCGCCAGCGCCCGCGCAATCGCGACGCGCTGCTGCTGGCCCCCCGACAACTGCTCCGGATACGCATCGAACTTGTCCGCCAGGCCCACCCGCTCGAGCACCTGCTCGGCCGTCGCGCGGGCCTTCGCCTTGTGGACCTTCTTCACCACCGTCTGCGCGAGCATCACGTTCTGCCCGGCCGTCAGGTGCGGAAAGAGGTTGTACTGCTGGAACACCATGCCGACCTTCAGGCGCAGCGCGCGCAGATCGGCATGGCGCGCGTCCATGTGCTCGCCGTCGATTTCGATCGAGCCCTCGTCGATGCTTTCGAGCCCGTTCAACGTGCGCAAAAGCGTGCTCTTGCCCGAGCCGCTGCGCCCGATGATCGCGACGACCTGGCCCGGCTCGACGGAAAAGTCGATGCCCTTCAGCACCTGGTTCGAGCCGAACTGCTTCTGTAGATTGCGGGTTTCAACGAGCGGCATTCCATTTCCTTTCCAGCGTGCGCGCGTAGCGGGTAAGCGGATAGCACAGCACGAAATAGATCACGGCGACGAGCCCGTAGACGACGAACGGCCTGAACGTCGCGTTCGAAATCATCGTGCCCGCCTTCGTGAGTTCGGTGAAGCCGATGATCGAGACGAGCGCGGTGTCCTTCACTGCCTGCACGCCGAAGCCGACCGTCGGCCCGATCGCGATGCGCGCGGCCTGCGGCAGGATGACGTGGCGAAGCTGTTCGAGGTAGCTCATCGCGAGACTCGACGACGCCTCCCATTGCCCCTTCGGAATCGCCTCCACGCAGCCGCGCCAGATCTCGGCAAGATACGCGCTCGTGAAGAGCGTGAGTCCGAGCGTCGCGGCAATCCACGGCGACACCTCGATGCCGAGAAGCGGCAGCCCGAAGAACACGAGGAAAAGCTGCATCAGGAGCGGCGTGCCCTGGAACACCTCGATGTAAAGCTTCACGATCGTGCGCAGCAACTGCGACTTCGACACGCGCATGACGAGCAGCGCGAAGCCGACCACGCCGCCCGCGACGAACGAAACGATCGAGAGCACCACGGTCCAGCGCGCGGCGAGCAGCAGGTTCGTGAGGATCTGTCCAAACGTGAATTCGATCATCGCGCGCCTCGCAGGTTGCGCGAGAACAGGCGCTTGCCGGCCGCGTTGAGGAGCGCGCGCAGCACGATCGCCATGACGAGATACGACGCCGTGATCAGGAAGTACGTCTCGAACGCGCGGAAATTGCGCGACTGGATGTAGCTTGCGGCATACGTGAGATCGGGCACCGAGATCTGCGAGACGACCGCGGAACCGAGCATCGTGATGACGATCTGGCTCGACAGCGCGGGAAAGACCTTCGCGAGCGCCTGCGGCAGCACGACGTGGCGGAAGGTCTGCGCGCGCGACATCGCAAGCGATGCCGCCGCTTCATGGTGACCCTTCGGCACCGCCGCGATGCCCGCGCGGATGATCTCGACGGAATACGCGCCGAGGTTGAGCGTCATCGCGAGAATCGCCGCGGTGAATTCGCCCATATGCACGCCAAGTGCGGGCAACCCGAAGAACACGAAGAACAGCTGCACGATGAACGGCGTGTTGCGTATCGCCTCGACGTAGCCGCCGACGAGCTTGCGCAGCCAGCCGTGCCGGCTGCCGCTGCCCGCCGCGCCGAGCACGCCGACCGCAATGCCGAGCGCGGTCGAAACGGCGGTGAGCCCGAGCGTCGTCGCGGCGCCGCTCGCGAACATGCCGGCGTATTCCCCGAGGTCGCCAAACTGAAGTTCATAGGCCATTGAATACGGCGCCCTTGTCGTTATGAAAGCGCCAGCTTACAGGCTCGCCGGCAGCGGCTGGCCGAACCACTTCTTCGACATCGCTTCGAGCGTGCCGTCCTTTTTCGACTGCGCGATGGCCGCGTCGACCTTTGCGACGAGGCGCGGCTCGTTCTTGTTCATGCCGACGAAGCAAGGCGAATCCTTGATGACGAACTTGGCCTCGGGCCGGCGCGGCGGATTCTTCGCGAGGATCGCCGCGGCGACGATGTTGCCTGCCGCGATCAGCTGGACCTGGCCTGAAAGGAACGCGGAGATCGTCGCGTTGTTGTCCTCGAAGCGCTTGATGGTCGCGTTCGGCGCCATCTGCGTGAGCGCGATCTCCTCGAGCGCGCCGCGCGTCGCGCCCACGGTCTTGCCCGTCAGGTCGGCGGGGCCGCTCACCTTGATGTCGGCGGGGCCGAACACGCCCTGGAAGTAGGGCGCGTAGGCCGTCGAGAAATCGACCACCTTCTCGCGCTCGGGCGTCTTGCCGAGCGACGAGATCACGAGATCGACCTTGTTGGTCGTCAGGTACGGAATGCGGTTCGCGCTGTTGACCGGCACGAGTTCGAGCTTCACGCCCATCGACTTCGCGAGCAGCGCGGCCATGTCGATGTCGTAGCCTTGCGGCTTCATGTCGGCGCCCACCGCGCCGAACGGCGGATAGTCTTCCGGCACCGCGACGCGCAGCGTGCCGCTCTTCGTGATGGTGTCGAGCGCATCGGCGTGGGCGGCAAGCGGTGCGAGCGCGAAGAGCGGCGCGGCGACGAGGGCAGCGAGCGCGGCGAGCCCGGAACGGCGCGCGCGGAAAAGCGTGTTGTTCATCGATGATCCTATTTTGTGTGGTGCGCGGTGCGCGTCTGTGGATGCGCGCGACCCGAAGCAGGATCACTTAAGCGAGAGTCGTGCCATCGTCCGTGCGCGTCGGCTGGCCGGGCATTCCAGCCCAGCCTTGCGTGCAAGTGCACCGAATCGGGGCGTCTGAAAGCGCCGCTTTGGTGCGCGCTCAGGTGGTCCAGAGACGCAGCGGCTGCGCATTCACGCGATGGATCACGGGACGCAGCTTCATCCAGCAATCGGTGAGCGCGCGTTGCAGCGGCTCCATCGAGCGGCTTGCGGCGCGCACGATCAGCACGCCGTCATCGACGCACGAGGCGGCCGCGCGCACCTCGTCGTCGAAGGGAAGCGCGGCCGTCAAGGTTTCGGCGAGCGCGTCGTCGCATGCGGGGCCGATCGCCCACAGCGTGCCGTACGCGGCGAAGCCCGCGAGGCCATGCGGCGCATCGCGCAGCGGATCGTCGGCGGTGAGGAGCGTGCGCTCGAACCAGCGCAGGCGGCCGGTGCTGTCCGTGATCCGCGAGCTGGCGATGAGACGCCCGTTCGTCCATCGCTCGCCCGCCGCCTGCCGGCCGAGCTGCATCGCGTCCCAGCCGATGGCGGTTGCGCCCTCGGCCAGGCGGAGCGTGAAGTCGAGCTGCGCATTCGACGACTCGAACACGATGTTGTTCTGCGGCAGCCAGTCGAGTTTCGCGTGCGCGCCGACGCGGATGTCGATGCGCTGCGTGGCGAGCTTGCCGTTCGACTTGTACCACTTGGTCGCGCCGGGTGTCGTGATGACGGCGTGGGTGTGGGCGGCGAGATCGATGTCGATGGCGAGCCGGTCGCCGCCCGCGACACCGCCTGGCGGATGCACGATCACGGCGTGGCAGATCGCGTCGCCTTCCGGATAGAGCGGGCGCTGCAGGCGCAGCGGCCCCTGGTGCCTGCGATGCGTGAGCGCCGTGCGCGCGTGCCCGTGCTCAGGCGTGCGCGCGGGACTGTGTGTGAAGCCGAGTTCGAGGCGGCCGTGCCATTCGTCGGTGGGCAGCAGCGCTGCGTGGGGTTCGTGGTGCATGGGGGCGGGGCATGACGGATCGGGGATCGAGCCGCCATGGTACGGCGGCGCGGGCCGATACGGCAATCAGTGCAAGGTCAGACCGCGATCAGTTCGCGCACGCCGTGCGCTTCCATTTCCGAGCCCGCGCCGCCCGCGACGATCTCGCCGCGGCTCATGACCCAGTAGCGGTCCGCGAGTTCGCGGGCGAAGTCGTAGTACTGTTCGACGAGGAGCACGGTCATGCCCATGTCTTCGACGAGCTGCCGCAGCGTGCGGCCGATGTCCTGGATGATGGACGGCTGGATGCCTTCGGTCGGCTCATCGAGGATCAGGAGTTGCGGTTCGCTCATCAGCGCGCGGCCGATGGCGAGCTGCTGCTGCTGGCCGCCGGACAGATCGCCGCCGCGGCGGTTTTTCATGTCGCGCAGCACGGGAAAGAGTTCGTAGATCCGGTCGGGCACTTTCGACGGCGCCTTGCGGCTTGCCGCGCCGACGATCAGGTTTTCCTCCACGGTCAGGCGCCCGAAGATGTCGCGGCCTTGCGGCACGTACGCGAGGCCGCTCGCGACGCGCTTGTGCGTGGGCATCGAGGAGATCTTTGCGCCGCGCCAGGAGATGGTGCCGCTTTTGGTCGGCACGACACCCATCAGGCAGCGCAGGAGCGTCGTCTTGCCGACGCCGTTGCGGCCGAGCAGCACCGTGAGTTTTCCCTCGGGGACGGTCATTCGCACATCGCGGAGGATGTGGCTACCGCCGTAGTACTGGTTCAACGATTCCACTTCTAGCATTTCTTTGGGTCCTTGCCTGCGGCGCTGTTCTGGCTTTTGCGTTTCGGGTTGCTCGTTGCACTGTTTGATGCGCTTGCGCTCCCATGAAACTTGTTTTCTTATTGGTCTATTAGCTTCGCCCTTGTGCGGGGCAGTCACTTTCTTTGCACAGAGAGATCGCTGGCGTTCGGGTGTGGTGTTTGTTGTTTACACCGTTTGATGCGCTTGCGCTCCTGCGAAACTTGTATTGGCTTTGGTTTATTAGCTTCGCCCCTGTGCGGGGCGGCAGTCACTTTCTTTGCTGCTGCAAAGAAAGTAACCAAAGAAAGCAGCTATGGGGTCAGCGGTGTCAGGACGTGACCACGTTCGAGTCATTCGGAGTGGCCCGACCGTTGGAGTGTCCACCTCTGTGCGTTGGGTGGCTTGGTACGCGGACCCACTGCCACATCGCACCCTCCAACCCAGTGGTAAGGCATTCATCCCTCCATCCTCGCTTCGCTCGGACGCAAGGTCCGTTTCAACCTATCGCTTCGCTTCTCGCCGCGCGTAGCGAAGCGCTTCATCTTGCCGCAGAGTTTGCCTCCCACCCGATCCACCCTTCGTCGGGCACGCAGTGCCGAGACGGATGAATGACTGCCTTACCACTCCGTTCGAGGGTGCGACTACACAATCGGTCTGCGTACCTGTCCGCTCAACTCGCAGAGGCGGACATTCCCACGGTCGGGCCACTCCGAAAGACTCAAACGTGGTCACGTCCTGACACCGCTGACCCCATAGCTGCTTTCTTTGGTTACTTTCTTTGCAGCAGCAAAGAAAGTGACTGCTGCCCCGCACAGGGGCGAGCTAATAGACCGCGAAGAAATCAAATTTCATAGAAGCACAAGCGCATCAAACGGTTTAACCCCAAGCGCCAGCACCAAGCGTTAGCGCCCCAGGTAGGACTCGATGACCGCCTCATTCCGCTTGACATCATCAAGCGTGCCTTCGGCGAGAACGCTGCCCTCGGCCATGACGGTGACCTTCCCGGCCTCGCCCGCGAGCGCGGCAACAAACTCCATATCATGCTCGACGACCATCATCGAACACGTGCCGCGCAACTTGTTGAGCAACTCGGCAAGTTCCATCGTCTCGTGATCGGTCATGCCCGCGGCAGGCTCGTCGAGCAGCAGCAGCGCGGGCTGCTGCATCAGCAGCATGCCGATCTCGAGCCGCTGCTTCTGTCCGTGCGAAAGCTCGCCCGCAAGCCGCGTCGCCTCATGCTGCAAACGGATCAGCTCGAGCGTCTCCTCGATGCGCGCCTGCGCCGCCCGGTCGAGCCGCGCACGCAGCGAAGCAAACCAGCGCTTGTCGGTCTTCATCGCGAGTTCGAGGTTTTCCCACACGGGATGATTCTCGAACACCGTCGGCTTCTGGAACTTCCGGCCGATGCCCGTGCGCGCGATCACAGGCTCCGACATGCGCGTGAGATCCAGCGTCTGCCCGAGAAAGACCTTGCCGCCGTCGGGCCGCGTCTTGCCGGTGACGACATCCATCATCGTCGTCTTGCCCGCGCCGTTCGGGCCGATCACGCAGCGCAACTCGCCGACGTCGATCGAAAGCGTGAGCCTGTTGAGCGCACGAAAGCCGTCGAAGGACACGGTCACGTCCTCGAGATACAGGATCGCGCCGTGCGAGACGTCGATCTCGCCGGGCGCGAGCACGTGGCCGAGGCCGGTGATGCCGTTGATGTTGCGTTCGCTGACTTCCGGAAGCGGCGGCAAGTCGACGATCAATGCGTTGTGAGCGGTCATTGCGCATGCCCTCCCGTCTTCTTCCGGCGCAGCGCCATGTCGATCAGGCCCATGATCCCGTGCGGCAGCAGAAGCGGCACGAGCGTGAAGATGAGGCCGAGGAAGAACAGCCAGTACTCGGGAAAATTCGCCGTGAAGAAGCTCTTCGCGCCGTTCACCGCGAACGCGCCGATGATCGGCCCGATCAGCGTACCGCGCCCGCCCACGGCTACCCAGATCGCCATCTCGATCGAGTTGGCGGGCGACATCTCGCTCGGATTGATGATGCCGACCTGCGGCACGTAGAGCGCGCCCGCGATGCCGCACAGCACCGCCGACACGGTCCAGATGAACAGCTTGTACGCGAGCGGGCTGTAGCCGAGGAACATGAGGCGCGCCTCGCCGTCGCGCACGCCGGTCACGACACGCCCGAGCTTCGAGGTGACGATCGCGCGCGCCGCGAGAAATGCGAGGACGAGCACGGCGAACGTGATCAGGAAGAGCGCGGCGCGCGTGCCCGGATGCGTGATCGGAAAGCCCGCGATGCGCTTGAAATCCGTAAAGCCGTTGTTGCCGCCGAAGCCCGTTTCGTTGCGGTAGAAGAGCAGCATCGCGGCGAAGGTCATCGCCTGCGTGATGATCGACAGGTACACGCCCTTCACGCGCGAGCGGAACGTGAAGAAGCCGAACACCCACGCGAGAATGCCTGGCACGAGCACGACGAGCGCAAGCGCATACCAGAGATGCTCGGTGCCCTCCCAGTACCACGGCAGCTTGTGCCAGTCGAGGAACACCATGAAGTCGGGCAGGTCGCTCTGATACGTGCCCTCGCGGCCGATCGAGCGCATCAGGTACATGCCCATCGCGTAGCCGCCAAGCGCGAAGAAGAGCGCGTGGCCGAGGCTCAGGATGCCGCAGTAGCCCCACACGAGATCGAGCGCGAGCGCGCCGATCGCGTAGCACATCAGCTTGCCGATGAGCGTCATCGCGTACGCGGAGAGATGGAACGCGCTTGTCTCCGGCACGACGAGCGCGGCGAGCGGCACGCAGATGCCCATCGCGATGATGAGGGCGATGAGCGCGAGCCAGCCGTTGCGCGGCAGGAGCGCCGCGCGCGGCGGCAGGCCGAGCGCGAAGCCTTCGCGGCGCGCGCGGTCGTCGGGTTGCGGCTCGACGTCCAGGTTCGCGCCGACGTTGGTCGAGGAAGCGGTCATCTCAGGCCTCCGCGCTGCGGCCCTTCAGGGCGAACATGCCCTGAGGACGCTTCTGGATGAACAGTACGATCAGCACCAGCACCGCGATCTTCGCAAGCACCGCGCCCCAGAACGGCTCGATCGCCTTGCTGACGAGCCCGAGCCCGAAGCCGCCGATCACCGTTCCCGCGAGCTGCCCGACGCCGCCGAGCACGACCGCCATGAACGAATCGATGATGTAGCTCTGGCCGAGGTCGGGGCCGACGTTGCCGATCTGCGAGAGCGCGCAGCCGCCGAGTCCCGCGATGCCCGCGCCGAACGCGAACGCATACGAATCCACGCGCGCCGTCTTCACGCCGACGCACGCTGCCATGCGGCGGTTCTGCGTGACCGCGCGCACGAAGAGGCCAAGCCGCGTCTTCGTGAGCACGGCCCACGCGATGAACACCACGACGAGCGAAAAGCCGAGGATCGTGAGCCGGTTGTACGGCAGGATCAGGTTCTGCATGACGTTGACGCCGCCGCTCATCCACGACGGGTTCGTCACCTGCACGTTCTGCGCGCCGAAGATCGTGCGTGTCGCCTGAATGAGGATCAGGCTGATGCCGAAGGTGGTGAGCAGCGTTTCGAGCGGACGTCCGTACAGGTGCCTGAGCACGAGCCGCTCGAGCACGATGCCGATCACCGCCGCCGCCGCGAACGACACCGGCACGGCGAAGAGCGGATACCAGTTGAACGCAGCCGGCGCGTAGTGCTGCACGAGATTCTGCACGACGTAGGTGGCATACGCGCCGATCATCAGGAACTCGCCGTGCGCCATGTTGATGACGCCGATGAGGCCGTACGTGATCGCGAGCCCGAGCGCGGCGAGCAGGAGCACGCTGCCAAGCGACAGCCCCGCGAACACCGTGCCCGCGATCTCGCCGCGGCGCTGGATCGAATTGAGGTCCTCGATGCCTGCCTGCGCCGCCGTGCGAACACGTTCGTCGGCTTCGTTGAACGTGCCGTCGGCCTTCTTCGCGACGATCGGGCGCAGCAGTTCGAACATGTCGAGATCGTGGCGCGCGGCCACGAGTTCCACCGCTTCGAGGCGTTTCGCCGCATCGGGGTCGTGCAGCGCGGTCATCGCCCACAGCGTGTCGAGGCGTTTCTTCAGCGCGAGATCGGTCTCGGCGGCGCGCGCGCGGTCGATGAGCGGCTTCATCGACGGATCGGGGTTCTTCAGCAGCGCGGCAACGGCTTCGCGGCGCTTGGCGATGTCGGCCGAGGCGAGCTGCAGCCCCGAGAGCGCGCCCGCGACCTTCGAGCGCAGCAGGTTGTTCAGCGTGACCGGCTGCGCATCGGGTGCGTCGACGGCCTTGCCGGTCAGCGGGTCCTTGTTGCCGTCGTCGGTTTGCAGGAGCACGCGGCCGCTGTCCGTCGCGACGAGCGAGCCGTCCGCGAGGGCGCTCAGTATCGCGACAGACGGCGCGTCGGCGGCGGCGATCAGCTTGTCGATCGCGGCCGACTTCGCGTCGAAGTCGTCGGCGCCGAGCGGGGCGAGGTCATCGGCGGCGAGGGCCGCGTAAGCGGCGACGGGCGCGCATGTGAACAGTACCGCGAGTACCGCGCAGAGCGCGCGCCGCAAAAGGCGCGCGAAGGTGTGTCCAGGCGAACCGGTCATGATGGCCTTTCAGGTGAGACTGGGATGCTGCATGAGCCGCCGCGCCCGGACGGTACAGCCGGGCGCGGCGTCGAGCCGATGCGCTCTGCGCGTTGGCGCATCAGGCCACGCGCGAGCGCCGCAGGAACGCGGGAATCGAGCTGACCACATCCGGCTTGCCCTGGTTGCCGGCGATGTACGGGCTCCACGGCTGCGCGCGGATGGCGGTCTTCGTCTTCCACACGACGTTGAACTGCCCGTCGCCGCGAATCTCGCCGATCATCACCGGCTTGTGCAGATGGTGATTGCCGTCCATCGTCAGCGTGAAGCCCGAGGGCGCCGCCATCGTCTGGCCGATCATCGCGACGCGCACCTTGTCCACGTCCGTGCTCTTCGCCTTCTCGACCGCCTGCTTCCACATGTGGATGCCGACGAAGGTGGCCTCCATCGGATCGTTCGTCACGCGCTTCGCGCCGCCGGGCAGGTTCTGCGTCTTGACCCACTCCGCGAACTGCACCTCGAACTTCTTGTTGTTCGGGTTCTTCACCGACATGAAGTAGTTCCACGCCGCCAGGTGCCCGACGAGCGGCTTCGTGTCGATGCCGCGCAGTTCCTCCTCGCCCACCGAGAACGCGACGACGGGCACGTCGGTCGCCTTCAGGCCCTGGTTGCCCAGTTCCTTGTAGAACGGTACGTTCGAGTCGCCGTTGATCGTCGAGATGACCGTCGTCTTTCCGCCCTGCGAGAAGGTCTTGATGTTCGCGACGATAGTCTGATAGTCGCTATGTCCGAACGGTGTGTAGACCTCTTGAATATCTGCATCCTTGACCCCTTTCGAGTGGAGGAAGGCGCGCAGGATCTTGTTCGTCGTGCGCGGGTAGACATAATCGGTGCCGAGCAGGAAGAAGCGCTTTGCGCTGCCGCCTTCGGTGCCCATCAGGTACTCGACCGCGGGAATCGCCTGCTGGTTGGGCGCTGCGCCCGTGTAGAACACGTTGCGCGACATTTCCTCGCCTTCGTACTGCACCGGATAGAAGAGCAGGCCGTTCAGTTCCTCGAAGACGGGCAGCACCGACTTGCGCGACACGGAGGTCCAGCAGCCGAACACGACGGCCACCTTGTCCTGGGTGAGGAGCTGGCGCGCCTTTTCCGCGAAGAGCGGCCAGTTCGACGCCGGGTCGACGACGACCGGCTCGAGCTTGCGGCCCATCACGCCGCCGTTCTTGTTGATGTCGGAGATGGTCATGAGCGCCGTGTCCTTCAGCGACGTTTCCGAGATCGCCATCGTGCCTGACAGCGAATGCAGGACGCCGACCTTGATCGGACCGGTATCGGCGGCCTGTGCTTTCGACATCGGCAACTGGCCCGCGAGGGCGAGCGCGCCGGACATCGAGCCGAACTTCAGGAGACTGCGTCGTTTCATGTGTTTCCCCTTGCCGATATGTTGTGGTGAGCCGTATATGCGTGGTGTCCTGGGCGGGCTGTATTGCCTGTGAGGCCACTGACCTGCCCGTCTGCACACTGCAAGGGGTATGCCAACGAGTGCCCGATGCCGAGCCGGCGCGGGTTTGTGGCGGATTGATGGCAGCCGGCGATGCGGGCGCCGGCACGCGGGGCAGCGCCTTTTGGTGCATCGCGGGGCGGCGTGCCTCCTTGCGGTGCGCGAGCGCGTCGTCGGCGCGCGTTGCGGCCGGCTTCATGCGCGGGCGATGCGGGGCCGCGCCGCATCGTGGTGCGCGGTCCTTGCATCGGAGCAAGGCGCCCGGCAGGGCGGCGAACCGCCATGAAGAAAGGGCTTCCGCCTTGCGGCGGAAGCCCTTCACGTGACTTTCAGTATGGAGAAAAGCTGGCTAGCGGTTCACCGTCCGCGCCGGCACGCTCAATGCGAGCGCCGCGCCGAGCACCATGAAGGCGGCGAGCATGTACATCCCGCTCGAGTTCGATGCGGTCGCCTGCCTGAGCCAGCCGACCAGGTACGGGCTCAGGAACCCCGCCAGATTGCCGAGCGAGTTGATCATCGCGATGCCGGCTGCCGCGCCCGTGCCCGCGAGAAACGCGGTCGGCAGGCTCCAGAAGAGCGGCAGCGTCGTCAGGATGCCCATGGTCGCGAGCGTGAGCCCGAGCATCGCGAGCGCCGTATTGTTCGCCCACACCACCGAGAGCACGAGCCCGATCGCCCCGATCACGGCCGGAATGGCGATGTGCCAGCGGCGCTCGCCGCGCCGGTCGGCGCTTCGCGCGACGAGCAGCATGCCGACCACCGCCGCGCCGTAGGGGATCGCGGAGAGCAGGCCGATGGAGAGGGCGTCGGTCACGCCTGTCGCCTTGATGATGGTGGGCAGCCAGAAGCTCACGCCGTAGAGGCCCATCACGAACGAGAAGTAGATGAGGCTCATCAGCCATACGCGCGGGCTCGAGAATATCTTGCCGATCGACATGTCTTCCTTCTCGACGTTGTCCGCCGCGATGTTGCGCTCGAGCAGATCGCGCTCCTCCTGCGTGAGCCACTTCGCCTTCGAGATGCGGTCGTCCAGCATGACGAGCACCACGAGGCCGACCACCACCGACGGAATGCCTTCCAGCAGCAGGAGCCACTGCCAGCCGTGCCAGTTGTTCGCGCCGTCGAAGGTCTTCATGATCCAGCCCGACACCGGCCCGCCGATCAGCCCCGAGAGCGCGATCGCCGTCATGAAAAGCGAGGTCATGCGCCCGCGGCGCTGCGCCGGGTACCAGTAGGTGAGGTACAGGATGATGCCGGGGAAGAAGCCCGCCTCGGCCACGCCGAGCAGAAAGCGCATCACGTAGAACATCGTGGGCGTCGTGATGAACATCGTGAGCGCGGAAATGATGCCCCACGTGATCATGATCCGCGCGATCCACACGCGCGCGCCGACCTTGTGCAGGATCACGTTGCTCGGCACCTCGAAGATGAAGTAGCCGAAGAAGAAGATCCCGGCGCCGAAGCCGTAGACGGCATCCGAGAGGCCGAGGTCGGCGCTCATCTGCAGCTTCGCGAATCCCACGTTCACGCGGTCCAGGTAAGCCACCACGTAGCAGATCAGCAGCAGCGGCGACAGCCGCCACGCGACCTTGCGGTAGGTGGCCTCCTCGAATGCGGATGGCGCCCCTGCACCAGGGCGTGGCAGTTCATTGGCGGTGCTGGCCATGTCGTCTCCTCTATTTTGTAATGAAAGTAAGGAATTGCCTGTGGATTCTAGTCGCTTGGATGGGCGCCAAGCGGCCATTTTCGGTGGGGAAAACACCGATGAACGGAGCGTCCGAGCTCCGTTCGGCAAGGCTTACACGCAGCGTCCGCCGTCCACTTCGAGGCTCACGCCGGTGATGAACTCGGCTTCGTCGGAGGCGAGATAGAGCGCGGCGTTCGCGATGTCCTGCGGCGTCGAGAGGCGCCCGAGCGGAATGGTCGCGAGGAATTTCTGCCGGTTCGCGGGCGTGTCCTCCATGCCCATGAATTCCGAGAGCAGGCCCGTTTCGCCCATGACCGGGTTGATGCAGTTCACGCGGATCCGGTCCGGACCGAGCTCGACGGCGAGCGCCTTGCTCGCGATGATCACGGCCGCCTTGCTGCCGTTGTACCAGACGAGCCCCGGGCGCGGCCGCACACCCGCCGTCGACGCGATGTTGATGAACGCGCCGCCGCCCTGGCTGCGGAAATACGGCACGAACTGCTCGACGCTCCAGTAGATGCTCTTCACGTTCACCGCATAGACGCGGTCGAACTCGGCTTCCGTCACTTCGAGAACCGGCTTGTTGCGATGGGTCGTGCCCGCATTGTTGACGACGACCTGCACGCTGCCGAAGTCCTCGATCGCCGCGGCAAAGAGCGTCTGCCAGTCGTCGCGCCGCGTGACGTCGCCCGCCACCGCGATCGCCCGGCCGCCCGCGAGCGCGATCTCGCTCGCCACGCGCTCCGCCGCGGGTCCGTTCAGGTCGTTCACGACGACGTTCGCCCCCTCGCGGGCGAACGTGCGCGCGATGCCTTCACCGAAGCCCGAGCCGCCGCCCGTCACAATCGCCGTCTTGCCTTGCAGTCGCATGTTGTCTCCTTGTGTGATGTGTTGCCCATGTGTCGTTGATGTGTGGTGTCAGCCGTGCTTGATCGCGATGGTCTTGAGCACCGTGAAGCCGTAGAGCGCCTCGAAGCCCTTCTCGCGGCCGTGCCCGGAATGCTTGACGCCGCCGAACGGCAGTTCCACGCCGCCGCCCGCGCCATAGTTGTTGATGAACACCTGTCCCGAGCGCACGCGGCGCGCAAGGCGCATCTGGCGGCTGCCGTCGCGCGTCCAGATGCCCGCGACGAGCCCGTAGTCCGTCCCGTTGGCGAGCCTGAGCGCTTCTTCCTCGTTCTCGAACGGCATCGCGGCGAGCACCGGGCCGAACACTTCCTCGCGCGCGAGCCGGTGAGCGGGCGGAACGTCGCGCAAAAGCGTGGGGGCCTGATAGAAGCCCGCTTGCGGCGCCTCCGGCACCACTTCGCCCTGTGCGGCCATCGGGATGCCGTCGTGCTGCGCATCCGAGAGGAAATCCCACACGCGCTGCTGCTGCTTCGCGTTGATGAGCGGGCCGCAGTCGAGGTCGAGCCGGCTCGGCCCGACCCGGAGCGCCGAGAACGCCTCGGAGAGCCGCGCGAGCAGCGGCTCGTAGGCGTCGCGCTCGATCAGCACGCGGCTGCCCGCCGAGCACGTCTGCCCGGCGTTCTGCACGATCGCCGCGACGAGCACGGGGAGCGCCGCGTCGAAATCGGCGTCGGCGAAGACGATCTGCGGCGACTTGCCGCCCAGTTCCAGCGTGACGGGAACGTGGTTGTCGGCGGCCATCTTGACGACCGCGGCGCCCGTTGCCGGCGAGCCGGTGAACGAAATGTGGTCGATGCCCGGATGGCGGGCGAGCGCCGCGCCCGCCTCGTGGCCGTAGCCGGTGACGATATTGAGCGTGCCTTCGGGCAGCCCCGCTTCGGCGGCGAGCTCGGCGACGCGCAGGATCGACATGCAGGCGTCCTCGGCCGGCTTCACCACGCACGCATTGCCCGCCGCGAGCGCGGCCGCGACGCTGCGCCCGAAGATCTGCAGCGGATAGTTCCACGGCACGATGTGGCCCGTCACGCCGTGCGGCTCGCGGATCGTGAGCACCGTGTAGCCGGTCTGGTAGGGCAGGGTTTCGCCGTGCAGCTTGTCGGCGGCGCCCGCGTAGAACTCGAAATAGCGCGCGATGCCCGCCGCGTCGGCGCGCGCCTGCTTGAGCGGCTTGCCGGTGTCGCGCGCCTCGAGCTGCGCGATCTCGTCGTGGCAGGCGGCAATGAGCATCGACAGGCGCGCGAGGATGCGCCCGCGCTCCGCCGCGCTCATGTGGCCCCACGAGCCCTCGTAGGCGGCGCGCGCGGCCGCCACCGCGCGGTCGATGTCGGCGGCGTTGCCTCGCGCAAGCTCCGCGAAAACCTGGCCGTCGGAGGGATCGAGCACCGCGATCGTCTCGCCGACCGCCGGCGCCACCCACTTGTTGCCGATGAAATGCTTCGCTTCTTCCATGCGCGTCTCCTGTGTTCTGTTGGTGTTCCTGCGCCGCCGTGGCGGGGCGCCCGGCGGCAATCCCTTTCGATTATCGCGCCATCGGCCGCGCCCGGCGGCCGTGGCTGAATGCCGGCCTCGATTGGCTATAATGACGCATTCGCGCCTTTTCATGGGCGCGGCGCACTGTCACCGCGCCGCGGACGGCGGTTTTCGAGCCGTCGCGCGGGCCGCGCCGTCCGGCTTCAAGTCAACCTTCTAGAGAGCGCTCATGAGCTTCAACAACGTACCTCCCGGCAAGGATCTCCCGCAGGATTTCAACGTCATCATCGAAATCCCCGCGCAAAGCGATCCGGTCAAATACGAAGCCGACAAGGAAATGGGGCTGCTGGTCGTCGACCGTTTCATCGGCACGGGCATGCGCTATCCGGCCAACTACGGCTTCATCCCGCAAACCCTTTCGGGCGACGGCGACCCGGTCGACGTGCTCGTCATCACGCCGTTTCCGCTGCTCGCGGGCTCGGTGGTCCGCGCGCGCGCGCTCGGCATGCTGCAGATGACGGACGAATCGGGCGTCGACGCGAAGCTCGTCGCCGTGGCGCACGACAAGATCTGCCCGATGACGGCGCACATGAAGACCGTCGACGACGTGCCCGAATACCTGAAGGACCAGATCAAGCACTTCTTCGAGCAGTACAAGGCGCTCGAAAAGGGCAAGTGGGTGAAGGTCGAGGGCTGGGCGGGCGTCGATGCCGCGCTCAAGGAAATCACCGAAGGCGTCGCGAACTACAAGAAGTAAGCGGTTCGCATCGCGTTCGCGCCGGCTGGAAGAAAGGCCGCGCGCGCTTCGAAGCCTTCGGGCCGGCAAGCGTGCGCGGCCTTTTGTGTTTACGGTTTCCTGGGGTTGCGTTTGCCCGGATGCGTTCGCCCGGATGCGTCCGCTCAGCCGGCGGGGACGGCGTCCGCGTCCGGCGCCTGCGATTGCGGCATGACGGCATCGAGCGTGAGCGCGCCCGCGATCAGCGCGCGCTTCTCGGCTGCGCTCAGCCGCTTGACCCGGTATTCGGCGCGCGACGCCTCCGATCGTCCCGCCAGCTCGAACGACGCCAGAACGCGCACCGGCTTGCGCGAGCGCGTGTAACGCGCGCCCTTGCCGGTCGAATGCTTGTCGAAGCGCGCCGCTACGTCGGTCGCGATGCCGGTGTAGATGCTGCCGTCGGCGCATTCGATCAGGTAGAGGAACCACGGCATGGCGGTCAACGGCGTCCGGATGAAGAGGGGTGGAGTTGCCGCGCATTATCGCCGAGAGCACGCCCGGGAGCATGCTTTTGGTGCGAGGTATTTGCCAGGCGCGCGGGCCGCCGGCGGCGTGTTGCCCGCTTCCGGCGCGGCGGCGCATTTCTGCGAGTTGCGCGAGAATAGGCCCTTTCGCGGCGTGGACCCTTCCCGGCGCCAACGCCCGCGCACCGATCAATCAGCGAGGATGTCTCTTGAATCGCGATGTCGAAATACATGTGGCCGATACGCTCGAAGGCGTCACGGTGCACGACTGGAACCGGCTCGCCGGCGACAATCCGTTCGTGCGCCACGCGTTCCTGTCGGCGTTGCAGGACACGCGCTGCGCGGTGGCGCGCACCGGCTGGCGCGCGCATCACCTGCTGCTCAAGCGCGGCGGCCAGCTTGCCGGCGTGATGCCGCTCTACCTCAAGTCGCACTCGCGCGGCGAGTACGTGTTCGATCACGCGTGGGCCGACGCCTTCGAGCGCCACGGCATTCGCTATTACCCGAAGGCAGTGTCGGCGGTGCCGTTTTCGCCGGTCACGGGCCCGCGCCTGATCGCGCCGGATCACGCGGACCGCGTGATGCTCGCGCGTGGTGCAATCGAGCTGACCAAGCGCCTCGAACTGTCGTCGCTGCACGTGCTCTTTCCGCTCGAGCAGGACCTCGAGGCGCTGACCGACGCCGGCTACATGCTGCGCGAAGGCGTCCAGTTCCACTGGGAAAACCTGCCGGACGGCGGCTACGAGAGCTTCGCGGCGTTCCTCGCGACGATGAGCCACGACAAGCGCAAGAAGGTGAAGCAGGACCGCCGCCACGTGGCCGAGGCGGGCGTCACCTACACGTGGCTGCGCGGCGCGGAGATCGACGGCGAAGCGCTCGACTTCTTCTACTCCTGCTACGAGAACACGTACCGCGAGCACTGGAACCCGCCGTACCTGTCGCGCGAGTTCTTCGGGCAGATCCACGCGGCGGCGCCCGAAAGCATGCTGCTCGTGATCGCCGAAGCAGACGGGAAGCGGCTCGCGTGCGCGCTCAACATGATCGGCGGCGACGTGATGTACGGCCGCTACTGGGGCACGCGCGAATTCGTGTCGGGGCTGCACTTCGAGACGTGCTACATGCAGGGCATCGAGTACTGCATCGAGCACCGGCTCGCGCGTTTCGAGGGCGGCGCGCAGGGCGTTCACAAAATGTCGCGCGGCCTCCTGCCGACGCCGACCTGGTCCGCGCACTGGATCGCCGACCGGCGTTTCGCGCACGCGATCAGCGAATTCCTCGACGCGGAAACGGCCGCGATGGACCAGCACATCGGAGAACTGGAGGCGCACACGCCGTTCAGGAAGAAGTCGTAGCAGGCGCGCAAGACGTAAAGCGCGCGCAAGGCCGCGTGCGATAATCGTTTGCCTTCGAGCCCCGTTTTGGCGCATCACTCATTTGCCGACATGAAAACCCGAATTGCACTAGCCCAGATCAACGTCACGGTCGGCGACTTCGCCGGCAACGCCGCGAAAATCGTCGAGGCCGCGCGCGAGGCGCATCGCGAAGGCGCCAAGCTTCTGATCGCGCCGGAACTCGCGCTTTCGGGCTATCCGCCGGAAGATCTGCTGCTGAGGCCCGCGTTCTACCGCGCGAGCGCCGAGGCGCTCGCGACGCTCGCCGCGCAACTGAAGGCGTTCGCGGGGCTGAGCGTGATCGTCGGGCATCCGCATCGCGACTATCCCGAGAGCGCCGGCAGCAACGCGCCGATCCAGCGCGGCCTGCCGCCGACCGATACGTTCAACGCCGCGTCGCTGATCGTGGACGGGGACATCGTCGGCACCTATCTGAAGCAGGATTTGCCGAACACCGAGGTCTTCGACGAGAAGCGCTACTTCGCGTCCGACCCGAAGCCGTTCGTGTTCGATCTCGACGGCGTGCGCTACGGCGTCGTGATCTGCGAGGACGCGTGGCACGCGTCGGCGGCGCAGCTCGCGAAGGCGGCGGGCGCGCAGGTGCTGCTGATTCCGAACGGCTCGCCGTTTCATCTCAACAAGGAGTCGGTGCGCTTTGACATCCTGCGCGCGCGGATTCGCGAGACGGGCATGCCGATGGTCTACGTGAACCTCGTCGGCGCGCAGGACGAGCTGATCTTCGACGGCGGCTCGTTCGTGCTCGACGCGAACGGCGAGCTCGTCACGAAGATGGCGCAGTTCGACGAAGGCATCGGCTACGTCGAGTTCGACGGCACCACGCCGGTGCACGCGGGCATCGCGCCGGAACTGCCGCTGGAAGGGCAGGTGTACCGGGCGCTCGTCGTCGGCGTGCGCGACTACATCGGCAAGAACGGCTTTCCGGGCGCGATCATCGGCCTGTCGGGCGGCGTGGATTCGGCGCTGGTGCTCGCGGTCGCGTGCGATGCGCTCGGGGCCGAGCGCGTGCGCGCGGTGATGATGCCCTCGCGCTACACGGCCGGCATCTCGACCACCGACGCCCGCGACATGGCGCAGCGCGTGGGCGTCAAATACGACGAAATCGCGATCGCGCCGATGTTCGAAGCGTTTCGCGGCGCGCTCGCGGAGGAATTCAAGGACCGCCCGGAAGACGCCACCGAGGAAAACATTCAGGCGCGCATCCGGGGCACGCTCTTGATGGCGCTGTCGAACAAGTTCGGCTCGCTCGTGCTCACGACCGGCAACAAGAGCGAGATGGCGGTCGGCTACTGCACGCTCTACGGCGACATGGCGGGCGGCTTCGCGGTGATCAAGGACATCGCGAAGACGCTCGTCTACAAGGTCTGCCACTACCGCAACCAGACCGACGCATATGGCCGCCGCGACGTGATTCCGGAGCGCATCCTGACGCGCGCGCCCTCGGCGGAACTGCGCGAGAACCAGACCGACCAGGACAGCCTGCCGCCCTACGAGGTGCTCGACGCGATCATGCGCATGTACATGGAAGAGGACCGCTCGCTCGCGGAGATCGTCGCGGCAGGCTACTCCGCCGACGACGTGAAGCGCGTCACGCGGCTCATCAAGATCAACGAATACAAGCGCCGCCAGGCGCCGATCGGCATTCGCGTGACGCATCGCGCGTTCGGCCGCGACTGGCGCTATCCGATCACTTCGCGCTTTACCGAACCGCTGGCGTGAGCAAAGGCGACTAGAATCGAAAGCATTCTGTCCAGAGTTCCGACCATCCGAACGACCACCCGAAACGAGGCACGCCATGAAACGTATCACCGCAATCATCAAACCATTCAAGCTCGATGAAGTCCGCGAAGCGCTCGCCGAAGTCGGCCTGACGGGTCTGACGGTCACGGAAGTAAAGGGCTTCGGCCGCCAGAAGGGCCACACGGAGCTGTATCGCGGCGCGGAGTACGTCGTCGACTTCCTGCCGAAAGTGAAGATCGAAGTCGTGGTCGCGAACGACCAGACCGACCAGGTCATCGACGCGATCGTCGGCGCCGCCCGCACGGGCAAGATCGGCGACGGCAAGATTTTCGTCGCCGACGTCGAGCGCGTGATCCGCATCCGCACCGGCGAGGAAAACGAAGCGGCCGTCTGATGGTCTGAGCGTGCCCGCGCCGGGCTGATTTCGCCTCGAGTCCGGCCACTTTCTGCATTTCCCGCGTCGTATCCGGCGCGTGCACCATTGCGGCGCGCGCCGGGACCGCAATGACCGCGGCGGCCGCTCGCGCGGCGGCGACGTCTCCCGTCTTCGCTTCCCCACAACGTTTTTGAGATCCGCACGTCGACAAAAGTCGATGCGGTAACATCGTCTTCTTCGTTTACTTTTTGTAAGGATGTGCAGATGCACCACGCGATCGGCTTCATTCAGGATCTGGCGGTGATCATGGCGATCGCGGGCGTCGTGACGGTGCTGTTTCATCGACTCAGGCAGCCGGTCGTGCTCGGCTACATCGTGGCGGGCGTGATCATCGGGCCGTACACGCCGCCGTTCCAGCTGATTCACGACGAAGCCACGATCCAGACGCTCGGCGAGCTGGGCGTGGTGTTCCTGATGTTCTCGCTCGGGCTCGAATTCAGTCTGCGCAAGCTTTTCAAGGTGGGCGCGACGGCGTTCGTCGCGGCGCTGTCGGAAATCGTGCTGATGATCTGGATCGGCTACGAGATCGGCCGCTGGTTCGGCTGGAACCCGATGGATTCGCTGTTTCTCGGCGCGATGCTCGCCATTTCGTCGACGACGATCATCGTCAAGGCGCTCTCCGAACTCGGCATGAAGGGCGAGGGCTTCGCGCAGCTGATTTTCGGCATATTGATCGTGGAGGACATCCTCGCGATCGCGATGCTCGTGCTGCTTTCCGGCATCGCCCAGACGGGCTCCGTGAGCGCGGGCGTCGCGCTCGTCACGCTCGGGCAGCTGATGCTCTTCATGACGGTGTCGCTCGTCGTCGGCATCCTGATCGTGCCGCGCGCGCTCGATTACGTGGCGCGGGCGAAAAGCGACGAGATGCTGCTCGTCACCGTGCTCGGCTTCTGCTTCGGCTTTTGCCTGCTCGTCGTGAAGCTCGACTACAGCATCGCGCTCGGCGCCTTCCTGATCGGCGCGATCATGGCCGAGTCGCGCAGCCTGCGCCGCATCGAGCACGTGATCGCTCCGGTGCGCGACATGTTCTCCGCGATTTTCTTCGTGACGATTGGCCTCCTGCTCGACCCCACGGTGCTCGTCCAGTATGCGTGGCCGATCGCCGTCATCACGTTCGCGGTGGTGGCGGGCAAGATCGTGTCGTGCGGGCTCGGGACGTTTCTCGCGGGCAAGGACGGACGCACGTCGATGCGCGTTGGCATGAGCGTCGCGCAAATCGGCGAGTTCTCGTTCATCATCGCGTCGCTCGGGCTTTCGCTGAAAGTGACGAGCAGCTTTCTCTATCCGATCGCGGTGGCGGTCTCCGCGCTGACCACGCTCTTCACGCCGTACCTGATCCGCGCCGCCGACCCGATCACGATGCGCATCGCGCGCTCGATGCCCGCGCCCGTCGCGAATACGTTCGGGCTCTATTCGCAGTGGCTCGCGAGCCTCGTGCCGGAATCGGGCGGACCCACGATCTTCAGCATGACACGGCGCATCGTCCTGCAGATCGCGGTGAATCTCGCGCTCGTCGCCGCGATCTTCCTCGGCGCGTCGTACTCGGCGCCGTATGCGACGGAATACCTGTCGCGGTGGCTTCAGACCGACAACGCCCAGCGCGTCGTGCTGTGGAGCGCCGCGCTCCTGATCTCGATGCCGTTTCTCGTCGCGGTGTATCGCAAGCTCGGCTCGCTCGCGCTGCTGCTCGCGGAACTCAGCGTGCAGCCGGCGAAGGCCGGGCGCTTCACGAGCGCGATCCGCTCGACGATCTCCGGCCTGATTCCGATCGTCGCGATGTTCGGCGTGTTCCTGCTGGTCGCGGCGCTGTCGGGGGGCATACTGCCGCCTTTCGGCCTCATGATCGCGGTGCTGGTCTGCGCGGCGTTGCTGCTCACGGTGCTGTGGCGCTGGTGCGTGAAGATCCATGCGTCGATGCAGATCGCCCTGCGCGAAACCTTCGAGGAGCCGCACGATCCTTCCTGATGCACGCGAGGGCATGTTCCGGCAATAATGTGAGCAATTGTTTGATGGTTTGCCGCGTCCGGACCAGAGGCGGATAATCAATTTCTGTCCATTCTCAAAGCGCCAAGCGCCTGAATCGGAATGAGCGATAACAAGACGCCCCACGCCGGCACGACCGGCATCGAATCCACCGCCGACGCCGTTGCCACCGCGTCCGGCTCATCATCCGCCCGGTCTTCCGGCGCGTCCGCCGGCGGGGCGGGGGGCACGACGGCTCCGAGCGGGTCGTCCCCGGCGGCAACATCCAAAGCGAGTGCGGCCGCGCCCGGCGCCGATGCGAGCGCCGCCGAGCGGGCCTCGACCGACGCCCCCGCGAGCGCATCGAACGTAGAACCGGCCGACAAGGCGAAGGCCCGGCGTGACGACGCGGCAGAGGCGCGCGCGTCGGCGGCGAGCGCGACGGCCGCGCAGGAAGCGGACGCGCGGGCGAGCGGCGCGGCATCGGCCGGCGCGAAGGCGAGCCTTGCGCAGAAGGTCGAGTCGGCGACGCAGGCCGAGGCCGCAGAATCGCGACGGGTGGCCGAGGCACGTGAAGCCAGTGAAGCCGCCGAGGCGACCGAGTCCGTCGAGACCACCGAGGCCCGCGCCGGCAAGCTGCCGCCGCCCGCCGTGGGCCTGCCGCCCGACTTCACGTCGACACCCGATATCACCGCGTCCAATCCGCCGCCGATTCCGCCCCAAGCACCGGGTGGCAGCCAGCCGCCGCCCGCGTATCTGCGCCGCACGGATTCCGCGTGGTCGGTGTTCGGGCGCGTGATCGCGGCGCGCGCTCGGCAGATCTTCGATCGCGCGGGTCAGCGCATCACGCAGCGCACGTTGCGCATCGGCGTCTCGGCGCGGATCTTTCACCCGGAGCCGGGCGCGAAGGGCCTGCGCGGCAAGACGCTGCAGTATCTCGAAGAATCGATTGCGCACTGGGTGATGTCGCGCGACGTGCTCGTCTTCATGATCCCGACGGTCGGCCATCAGGGCATGCTGCACCCGAGCAACATCCGTTTGCGCGACTACGCGAAGCATCTCGACGGTCTGCTGCTGCAAGGCGGCGCCGACGTGTCGCCGCAGTCCTACGAGGAAGCGGCGACGCGTCCCGAATGGCCCGGCGACCGCGTGCGCGACATGTACGAGCTCGAACTGCTGCACGAGTTCATCGAATCGGGGAAGCCCGTGCTCGGTGTGTGCCGCGGCTGCCAGCTGATCAACGTCGCGTTCGGCGGAACGCTCTACCAGGACATCGCCACCGACGTCCCGACGGCCGGCGTGCACGTGAACGAGCAATACGACCAGCATCGTCACTCGATCCGCTTTCCCGAGGGCTCGACGCTCGTCAACATGTTCCCGGGGCATCGCGACGCGCTCGTCAACTCGATCCACCATCAGGCGGTGAGGACGCTCGGCCGCGATCTGAATATCGAGGCGGTGTCGGCGTCGGACGGCATCATCGAGGCGGTGCGGTATCGGCGCGCGCCGTTCGTGATGGGCGTGCAATGGCATCCGGAGTTTCACCGCGCGGGCGGCGACGAACTGCTCGATTGCACGCCGCTGCTCGATACTTTCTTGCGCGTCGCGCGGGAAACGCGCTTCTGAGTTTGCTTTCAGCCGCCCGTGCGACGGTGTCGCAAGGGTTTCGTTTTCGTGGATGTCGTGGATGTAAAAAAGCCGTTCCGGTCTGATCCGGAACGGCTTTTTTGCTTGTATCGAACTGCGCGGTTCAATGCGATCGTGCGCGTCAGCGCGACGGCGGTCCCGGCGGCAGACCTGCTTCGGTCTGGGACTGGAGTTGCTGCACCTGCTGCTGCAATGCGCGCAGCTTCTGCTCGGCGGCCAGCTTCTCGTTTTGCAGCGCTGCCGATTCGGCCTGCGTCTGCTGCTGGCGCTGCGATACCTGGCTCTCCTGCGCCCGTGCAATGGCGAGATCGGCGGAGAGACGCCTTGCCCGATCATCCGACACCGCGATCACGCGTTCGAGAAGCGCCTTCTGCGCCTGCAGTTGCGTGCGGCGGATTTCGCCTTCGGCGAGGTTGTAGCTCTTGCGCGCGAACTGCGCATACACCGTGTCGGCGCGGTTCTCGTCCTGTGTCTTCACGACGCGCCAGAAGCGCTTTTCCTGAAACAACGCGACGTAGTACACCATTTCGCGCGGGAAAAAGAACAGCGTCGCGCCATAGCTGCCGTTGTACGTCACGCGCAACTCGACGAGCTGGCCCGACTGCACCATCTGCTTCAGCTCGGCGACGTTGCCCTGCGCCTGAGCCGCCGATCCGTCCTCGGATTCGTCGGCGTCGACGGTGAGTGCCTGAGGCTGGCTTCCCGGCGCGGATTTCGTCGCGGCTGCGGACTCGCCTGCCGAAAGCGGCAGGCTGAGCAGCTCCAGCGCGTGCGCGGGGGGCGCAAGCGAGCCACAAACGGCAAAGGCGACGGCGAGCATCGTGTGTCGGAGCGAGGTGGAAGACGTCATGGCGGTACGCCGCAGTGGTTGAACGGACTGGTCGGAATGGACGCGCGTGCCGGCGCTCGATTCGCGATCGCGGCACGCGGGGAGGGGTTGCATCGGTTGAGGGATCACTTCGTGAAGTCCGCGGGGGCGTCGGTGATGCGCTGCTTCGACAGGCGCACGTTCCCGTTCGCGGTGTCGGCCGAGTCGGCGCGACCGTGCGCTGCGGGTTGCGTGCGTGAGCTGTTGTCGTCGAGGGTCGGCGAGTGCTGAAGCAGGCTGTACATCTCCGCGACGCTCATCTGCCGGTCGGCCGCGCGCTGATTCGGCGGAGCGTCGTACTGGCGCGGGGTCGGTCTGGCCGCGCTGCGATAGGACGGCTCGGCACCGGCGATGCGCGAATCGGCGGAGAGGGCGCGGCTGGTGGCGCGCGTCGCGGCTGCCGCGCTCGATTCCGATTGCAGACCGAATTGCAGCCCCGATTGCAGCCCCGATTGCAGCCCCGATTGCGCACCCGACTTCGGTTTTTCGTTGCGCCTGCCGGGAACGGTCTGGCCGATGCCGGCCTGACGCGCCTCGCGTGCAGCTTTTTTCGCCGCACTCTTCGACGCCCGCGACGCGGCCGGGTAGACCTCGTCGGCAGCGGAGGCCGCCGATCTTGATTTCGCCTTGCCCGCCAGCGTTGCCGCGGGCTTCGCTCGCGCGGCCGTTTCCGCGTGGCCGGTCGCGACCGTCTTCGGCACGGCCGGACGGTCGGGCAAGCCGACGCTTCCCGTGATGGCCTTGTTCTGCTGGGCCGGACGCGTGATCTTTGCGATGGCCGATTCAGCCTGGGCTTCCATCGTGACGACGCTCGCCACTGCCGGCTTTGCCGCCGTGGCCGACGGGCTCACCTGCGCGATACGGGGCTGCGCGAATTCGTCGCGTGACTGATGTTCGGGCGCATGTCCCTGACCGAACATCAGCCACGCGATGAACGCCGCGCATGCAAGCGCGATGGCGCCGCCTGCGATCAACCTGCGGCCGCCGGGCTTCGCCGGCTGGGCGGGGCGGCGCGCGGCGCGTGCCGTGGACGGCTCGAAAGCGGGCGGTGCCGGTTCGGCAGTGGCCGGAAAATGGGCGGCTTGCGGCTCGCGCGTGTCGAGCTGCGTGCGCGTGAACTTGCCCCACAGATTCGCTGGCGTGTAGGGAAACGGGTCCTCGCGAAACGCCACCGTGCTGACATAGCGCGTGAAGAGCCTCGCGGCGTAGAACGGAATCTCGTATTCCGACAATGCGGGCCGCGCGCACGACGGCAACCAGTCGCGACCGAAGGTGACGCTCTGGTTTCCGAGCGGATTCAGGGAGGGCAGGAGCAGATCGCCTTGCACAACGATCATGGGTGCGTTCATTGGGTCTTCTCTATTCCGAATGCGTGCGTCGGGGGCTGCCCGGCGGCCGGCCGGCGCGGCCGCGTGAAAGTCATTCGGCGACCCGCGAGACGGTGGGGCCGGAAGCACGGCACCCGGACCGGCGACAAAATCAACCGGCAATCATACGGAGCCCACAGCGCAAGAACGATCAGAACCCTCTGAAGTTTGGCGTCGACGTAATGCGCCGGTTGACTTGCACGAGATTTCGGCGTGCAAGGACATTAGTGATCCGCACGATGACGTGCGGCGGCGTGCGGTGGCATGAGGCGGCGTGCGCTGCCGGTGTCAGTCGAGGGCGAGCGTGTAGCGCAATGCGATCAGGTCGATGCCGCCCATGTGATCGTCTTCGCGGCCCGCGAGCTGCCAGCCGCGCGATTCGTAGAACCCGATCGCGGCCCGATTCGCTTCGAGTACATATAGATGCAGCTGGCGCGCGCCGCGCTCGCGTGCCCATGCCTTCGCCGCGCGGAGCATCGCGCTGCCCGCGCCGGCGCCCTTGTAGCCCGGCAGCGCGTGCAGGTTGTCGACCAGCACGCTGCCGCTGTCGTCGGGATTCGCGACGCAGACGAAGCCGATCGGCGTCTCGCCCGCTTCCGCGATCAGAACCTCGCCTGCGCCCGCTTCGATTTCCGTCATCCGGTGCGCCCAGTGTGCCGCGCGCTCGGCGGGAAGCTCGTGATCGAGAAACGCGTCGGGAAGAATGCCGCGATACGCCGTCACCCAGCTTTGCACGTGCATTTGAGCGACGAGCGGCGCGTCGGCAAGCGTCGCAGGGCGCAGGCGCAGGTCTTCCGAAAGCTTTCTGGCGATTTTAGTATGCTGAGAGATAGGCATATGTAAGCTGATGTTAATGTGAATTTGCGCGAAATTACGCGATGTTAGGGATGGGCGGGGTGCCGCTTCCCGCGTTAATATTGGGCGTGCCCGCACGAGCGGAAGAAAGCGGGCAAACCCTTATTCCGACAGCGGCTGCCGGAACGGCCGGAATGTCGTGAATGCGCCGGCCGGCGTTGCATGAGCGCCGCCGCTGGTTTTATCGAGAGAATCAATGTCCCACCCCATCCCCGCCAACGAATCCAAGTTCAAGACCGTGTTCCGCGTCGTGAGCGGCAACTTTCTTGAAATGTACGACTTCATGGTCTACGGCTACTACGCCTCGGCGATCGCCAAGACCTACTTTCCGAGCGGCAACGAGTTCGCGTCGCTGATGCTCGCGCTCTCCGTATTCGGCGCGGGCTTCCTGATGCGGCCGGTCGGCGCGATCGTGCTCGGCGCCTATATCGACCATCACGGCCGGCGCAAGGGCCTGATCCTCACGCTCACGCTGATGGCGATCGGCACCGCCTGCGTCGCGCTCGTGCCGGGGTATGCCATGATCGGTGCGCTCGCGCCGATCATCGTGCTTGGCGGGCGGCTGCTGCAGGGCTTCTCGGCGGGCGTCGAACTGGGCGGCGTGTCGGTGTACCTGTCGGAGATTGCGACCAGGGGCAACAAGGGATTCTATTGCTCCTGGCAATCCGGCAGCCAGCAGGTCGCGGTGGTGTTCGCCGCGCTGATCGGCGTGATCATGAACCGCGTGCTGCCGCCGGAGCAGATGGCGTCGTGGGGCTGGCGCGTGCCGTTCCTGATCGGCTGCCTGATCGTGCCGTTCCTCGTCATCATCCGCCGGTCGCTGCGCGAAACGGACGAGTTCCTCGCGCGCAAGCATCGGCCGGGCATGGGCGAGATCGCGAAGTCGATCGCGCAGAACTGGGGCATCGTGATTGCCGGCATGGGCATGGTGATCATGACGACCGTGTCGTTCTACATGATCACCGCCTACACGCCGACGTTCGGCAAGGAAGTGCTGAAACTCTCGTCGATCGACACGCTCGTCGTGACGGTGTGCATCGGCTTGTCGAATCTCGTGTGGCTGCCGGTGATGGGCGCGGTGTCCGATCGCGTCGGCCGCCGTCCCGTGCTGCTCGTCTTCACGATCCTCACGATCCTGACGTCGTATCCGGCGGTGCAGTGGCTGGTCGCCGACCCGTCGTTCACGCGGCTGCTCGAGGCCGAATTGTGGCTCTCGTTCCTGTACGGCAGCTATAACGGCGCGATGGTGGTGGCGCTCACGGAGGTGATGCCGGTCGAAGTGCGCACGACGGGTTTCTCGATGGCCTACAGCCTGGCGACGACCATCGGCGGCTTTACGCCCGCGATCTCGACCTACCTGATCCACGCGACCGGCAACAAGGCCGCGCCCGGACTGTGGATGGGACTTGCCGCGATCTGCGGCCTCATCGCGACGCTCGTGCTGTACCGTTCGCCCGCGGCGCGCAATCAGTACAAGGCCGCGTGATCCGCATGAATTGCGCGATGGGGGCGCCTCGCGCGCCCGCCTGAACGAAAAACCCCTCGTCGCGGCGAGGGGTTTTTTTCAGCCGCCGCGCACGTCCGCGGCCACTCTTTCGACGACGTCCGCCCAGCCTCCCGGCTCGGCCTGGCGAAAGAGCCGCGTCTTCGGATACCACGTGCTCGACAGCGCATCGATGCCCCATCGCCAGTCGGCGGCGAACGGCAGCATCAGCCAGAGCGGCTTGCCGAGCGCGCCGGCCAGATGCGCCACCGACGTATCCACCGACACCACGCCATCCAGCCGGTCGACGATCGCGCCGGTATCGGCGAAATTCTCGAGGCGCCCGTCGAGGCGATGAATCGCCTTCGCGCACGGGTGCGCGTCGAGCGCGGCGCGTTCGACGGCGGCGAGAACGGGCTGGAGCACGATCCAGTCGATCCCTTCCAGCGCGAACAGCGGATCGAGCATGGCAAGCGGGAGCGAGCGTGTCTCGCCGGGCTGCAGGCGCCCCGACCACGTGATGCCGATCTTGCGCTTTGCCTGCCCGCCGATCGAACCGCGCCATTTGCGGCGGTACGCGGCGGGCACGACGAGATAGGGCGTGCGGGCGGGAATCGATTCGAGCGTCGTCATCCCGAGCGCGAGCGGCAGGCTCATCAGCGGGCAGAACGCGTCGGCGCGCGCGGGGGCGTCGGCGGCGCTCTTCAGCTCGATGCGTGCCGCCTGCGCCGCGGGCTCGAGAAGCGGGAGGAGCGCAGGCTGCACTTCCAGCACGAGCCGGCCGGCGAGCTTCGCGGCGAACGGCGCGAAACGCATGAACTGCAGCGTGTCGCCGAAACCCTGCTCGGCGCGCACGAGCAGCGTGCGGCCCGGCATCGGCTCGCCGTTCCAGCGCGGCAGCGGCGGCGCTTTTGCGCTTCCGGGCGTCTTGAGGCGCCATTCGTAGGCGGCGAGGCCGCGCGCGTAATCGCCGAGCGCAAGCAGGGCGAGCGAGCGGTTCAGCTGCGCAGCCGGCTCGTCCGGACCGAGGCGCAGCGCCTGGTCGAACGCCCGCACGGCCGCCGGATGATTGCCGAGCGCGAGATGCGCGTTGCCGAGACCCAGCCACGCGACCGCGTATTTCGGATCGAGTCCGACGGCGCGCTCGAACTGCGGCAGCGCCTCCGCCTGCCGGCCGAGCGTGGCGAGCGCGTGCCCGAGCCCGAAATGCGCGGGCGCGAAGCGCGGCTGCAGGCGGATCGTCGTTTCGAGCGGCGCGACGGCGTCGGCGGGCCGGCCTGATGCATCGAGCAGATTGCCCAGGTTGAAGTGCGCGGCGACGTAGTTCGGCTCGGCCTCGATGGCGGCGCGAAACTGCCTGATCGCGCCATCCGGGTCGCCGAGCGCGTTGAGCGCCATGCCGAGGTTGTTGAGCGCGCCGGCATGTCGTGGACGAATGGCGAGCGCCCGCCTGAACGCACGGGCGGCGTCTTCGAAACGGCGCAGCGCCGACAGCGCGTTGCCGAAGTTGTTCCACGTCGGCGCGTCGTTGGGCTGAAGGCGCAGTGCCTTTTCGAAGGCGTCGGCGGCGTCCTCGTGACGGCCCGCCGCCGTGTACGCGTTGCCGAGGTTGTATTGCGCGAGCGGAAACCCCGGCTGCAGCGTGAGCGCGTTGCGAAAGCGTTCGATCGCGTCGTCGAGACGGCCGAGCGCCTTCAGCGCATTGCCCAGGTTGAGCTGCAGGCCGGCGTCGGTCGGGCGCAGGTCCACCGCGCGGCGCACGAGCTCGGCCGCTTCCGCGTGCTGGCCTTGCTGATGGCGCAGCACGCCGAGCAGATGCAGCGCGTCGACGTGGCGAGGTTCGGCGGCAAGCGCGGCTTCGTAGGCGCGCTCCGCTTCGGTCAGGCGGCCGTCACGATGGGCCGCGAAACCGCGGGCGAATACAGTGTTCATGACGGGAAAGTAATGCAAACCCCGCATTTTCCCACACACTCGACCCCGTCCGTAGACGATTGACATTTTGCCTTCGTCGCACCTAACATATGAACACGTATTCAAGTGTTTGTCAGATTGGCACGTGGCCTCGACTTTCCCTCCCTCCGACGATCGCGTCGTCCCGCTCGCCGACCTGTTCCGCCTGCTCGGCGACCCGACGCGGCTGCGCATCGTGCTCGCGTGTGCCGACGAAAAGCGGGCGGTGGGCGCGATTGCGGAGTCGCTGGGATTGTCGGCGTCGCTCGTGAGCCACCACTTGCGGCTCTTGCGGGCGGCGCGGATCGTGCGCGCCGAGCGGCAGGGCAAGCAGGTGTTCTACCTCGCCGCGGACCGGCACATCAGCGGCATGCTGGCGGAAATGCTCGAGCACGTCGCCGAGCCGCAGACCGACTTCAGACCGGACAACGAGTAAATGACAACGCATCCGCACGGTCATGACCATGACCACGAGCATGACCATGGGCACGGCCATAGCCATGATCACGGCCATGGCGGCCATCACCACCACCAGGCGCCGCGGGCGGGGCAGGGACGCACGTTCGCGCTCGCGGTCGGGCTGAACCTGGTGATCGTCGCCGTGCAGGCGGTATACGGCTTTCTTGCCCACTCGACGGCGCTCCTCGCCGACGCCGGCCACAATCTGTCCGACGTTCTCGGCCTTCTGCTCGCGTGGGGCGCGGTCTGGCTCGGCACCCGCCAGCCGTCGTCGCGCTATACGTTCGGCCTTGGCAGCTCGTCGATACTCGCGTCGCTCGCCAACGCCGCGCTGCTGCTCTTCGCGTGCGGCGCGATCGTGCTCGAGGCGATCCAGCGTCTTCTGAACCCGGCGCCCGTCGCGGGCTTCGACGTGTTCGTCGTCGCGACGCTCGGGCTCGTGGTGAACGGCTTCAGCGCGTGGCTCTTCATGCGCGGCAGCAAGGAAGACCTGAACGTTCGCGGCGCGTTCCTGCACATGGCGGCCGACGCCGCGATCTCCGCCGCGGTCGCGGTGAGCGGGCTCGCGATCCTCTACACCGGCTGGAGCTGGATCGACCCGGTGATGAGCCTCATCGTGGTGTCGGTGATCGTCTACGGCACGTGGGGGCTCGGGCGCGACGCAATGCGGCTCGCGATGGCCGCGGTGCCGTCGACGGTGGACATGCCGCGCATCGAGCGCTACCTGTCGGATCTGCCGGGCGTCGACGATGTCCACGATCTGCACGTGTGGGCGCTTTCGACCACCGAGAACGCGATGACCGTGCATCTCGTGATGCGGCAGGGCCATCCCGGCGACACGTTCGTCGACGGCGTCGTGAAGACGCTGCGCGACGACTACGCGATGCACCACGCGACGCTCCAGGTCGAGCTCGGCACGACCGAGCACCGTTGTGCGCTGCACGCGCGGCCGCACGGCCGCTGAGGCCGGGCGAAGCCTTGTCGCGGCTCGCCGAAAGCCGAAATTCAGGATGAGCGCGGTACACTAGACGGCGTGACGTTGCAGGGAGGAGTGCATGTTCGCCCCAAAGCTGAATCCGCACGACAAACTGGATGTGGCGCCTGTCCTGATCGTCGGCGCGGGTCCGACGGGCCTCGCCGCCGCGATGAGCCTCGCCCGCGCGCACATTCCGGTGCGCCTCATCGACAAGGCGCACGAGCCCTCACCGTATTCCCGTGCGATCGGTCTCCAGGCGCGCACGCTCGAGCTCTTCGAGCAGCATCGCATCGTCGCGCCGTTTCTCGAACTCGGCCATCGCGCGCGCGTCGCCAACCTGTATTCGAACGGCCAGCGGCTCGCCCGGCTCGACTTCGATCCCCTCCAGACGCGCTATCCGTATCTGCTGTTCCTCGACCAGTCCGAAACCGAGCGGCTCCTGACCGAGCATCTGAAAACGTTCAGCGTGCGCATCGAGCGCGGCGTCGAACTGCACGACTTCTCGCAGGGCGCGGCGGGCGTGCAGGCGTCGCTGCGGCATCCGAACGGACGCGAGGAAACGCTGCGGCCGTCGTACATGATCGCCGCCGACGGCGCGCACAGCCTCGTGCGGCACCGGCTCGACATCGGCTTTGCCGGCAAGACCTACGAGCAGACGTTCCTGCTCGCCGACGTGCAGGCCGACTCCGACTGGCCCGACGACGAGTTCCACATCTTCGCGTCGGGCGAGGGCCTCGCCGCGCTCTTTCCGATGGGCGGGGGCCGCGCGCGCCTGATCGCCGACCTCCCGACCCCGCCCGCCGCCGGCGCGCGCCCGACCCTCGAGGAATGCCGCGCCCTCGTCGAGCGGCGCGTGCATCATCGCGTGAAGCTCTCGAATCTCGGCTGGTCGTCGCATTTCCAGCTGAACAGCCGCATGGTGGACCGGCTGCGCGTGGACCGCATTTTCCTCGCCGGCGACGCCGCGCACGTGCACAGCCCCGCCGGCGCGCAGGGCATGAACACGGGCATACAGGAAGCGCTGAACCTCGGCTGGAAGATCGCGCGCATGCTCGCGGGCGGCGCGTCTGAGCGCCTGCTCGACACCTATCACATCGAGCGGCACCCGATCGAGCGCGACGTGCTGCGGCAAAGCAACATGCTCACGCAGATGGCGGGCGCGGAACACGGCCCGATGAAGCTGATGCGCGACCACGTGATGCCCGCGCTCGCCGCGATCGGGCCGCTGCGCGACGCGATGCGGCGCACCGTGAGCGAGCTGTCGATCCAGTACCGGCGCAGTCCGCTCACGCTCGAGCGGCTGCTCGACGGCGGCCCGCGGGCGGGCGAGCGCGCGCCGGATGCGCGGGTGCACGTGGTGGACGGCCCGCTCGGGCGCGCGCCGGGCGTGTGCTGCCTCTACGACCTGCACGACCCGGCCTGGTTCTCGCTGTTCCTGCTCGTCACGCCGACCGGAGAAGACGACATCGCGCTCGCGCCGGCGACCATTTCGATCGCGCATGCGATGCGGGACAACGACCTCGGCAGCCTCGGGGACGCGCTCGAACGGATCCTGCCCAACGCGGTGCGCGTCTGGCGCATAACGGACACGCACGGCGAGGGTGCGCGATCGCTGACGGACAACTACGGGCGCACGCGTCCCTCGTTCTATCTGGTGCGCCCGGACGGCTACATCGCCGCGCGCGGGCGGGCGCCGTCGGACGTGAACGGCCTGCTGCGCCACTGCGAAATGTGGTTCGGCGCGAGTGCGGCCTCCGAGTCGCCCGAGCGCGAATACAAGGAAGACTAGGGCGCCTCGCCCGTTCTCGAGTGGCGCTTGCCGCAGCAAAAGACATGAACGCCGGACAAAACAATACCGCCCTGAATCGGGCGGTATTGTTTCGTGCTCGGTACCCGCGCTGGCTCAGGCGGTTGCCGCGGCCGGTGTCAGATCCTTCCGGTGCGTCTCGAGCGCCTCGCGCACGATCGCGTGCATCGCGGCGCTCGCCTCGGGATTGTCGAGCGAGTTGAGGATCGCGAGCCGCATGCGCGGTTCCCAGAACTTGCGGATGTGATCCGCGACGCTGTCCGCCGCTTCGTGCTGATCCGGCAGCGAGTCGAAGAACTCGCCGATCCGGTTCGCCATGTCGATCAGGTTGTCTACGTCCATGTCTATTTCCCCGAAGTGACGAGCGCGCTCGCGTCCGTGCGCAGTTCGAGCAGTTCGAGCTGCTGCGTGTTGAAGAGCGAGTAGTCCTTCTGCCATTGCGACGGCTGCTCGACCGGCATCACCTGAACCGCCGTCACCTTGTATTCCGGACAGTTCGTCGCCCAGTCGGAGGAGTCGGTCGTGATCACGTTCGCGCCCGATTCGGGGAAGTGGAACGTGGTGTAGACGACCCCCGGCTGCATCCGCTCCGTGATCTTCGCGCGCAGCACGGTCTGCCCCGCGCGCGATTCGATGCCGACCCAGTCGCCCGTCTTGATGCCGCGATCCTCGGCGTCCTGCGGGTGGATCTCGAGGCGGTCCTCGTCGTGCCAGCGCGAGTTCTCGGTACGCCGCGTCTGCGCGCCCACGTTGTACTGCGAGAGGATACGGCCCGTGGTGAGCAGCAGCGGGTACTTGCGCGTGACCTTTTCCGGCGTCGCGACGAACTTGGTGATGACGAAGCGCCCCTTGCCGCGCACGAATTCATCGATGTGCATGGTCGGCGTGCCTTCCGGCGCCTGCTCGTTGCAGGGCCACTGGATGCTGCCGAGTTCGTCGATCCTGTCGAACGACACGCCATGGAACGTCGGCGTGAGGCGCGCGATCTCGTCCATGATCTGCGACGGATGCGTGTAGCTCATCTCGTAGCCGAGCGCGCGGGCGAGCTTGATCGTCACTTCCCAGTCCGCGAAGCCGGCGAGCGGCGGCATGACGCGGCGCACGCGCGAGATGCGGCGCTCCGCGTTGGTGAACGTGCCGTCCTTTTCGAGGAACGTCGAGCCCGGCAGCAGCACGTGTGCGTACTTCGCCGTTTCGTTCAGGAAGATGTCCTGCACGACGATGCACTCCATCGCGGAGAGCGCGCCCGTCACGTGGTGCGTGTTCGGGTCGGACTGGACGATGTCCTCGCCCTGGCAATAGAGGCCCATGAACGTGCCGTGCGTCGCCGCATCGAACATGTTCGGAATGCGCAGGCCCGGCTCCGATTGCAGCTTGACGTTCCACGCTTCCTCGAAGAGGGCGCGCGTGGCGGCGTCGCTGATGTGGCGGTAGCCCGGCAGTTCGTGCGGGAACGAGCCCATGTCGCACGAGCCCTGCACGTTGTTCTGGCCGCGCAGCGGATTCACGCCGACGCCTTCGCGCCCGACGTTGCCCGTTGCCATCGCGAGGTTCGCGATGCCCATCACCATCGTCGAGCCTTGCGCGTGTTCCGTGACGCCGAGGCCGTAGAAGATCGCCGAGTTGCCCGGACGCGCGTAGATGCGAGCGGCTTCGCGCACCAGTTGCGCGGGCACGCCCGTGACCGCTTCCATCGCTTCAGGCGAGTTTTCCGCGAGCGAGACGAAGTCGCGCCATTGACCGAAAGCGCGCGGCTCGCAGCGCTCGGCGACGAACTGCTCGTTGACGAGGCCTTCGGTCACGATCACGTGCGCGATCGCATTGATCATCGCGACGTTGGTGCCGGGGCGCAGCGCGAGGTGATGCGAGGCCTTTACGTGCGGGCCGTCGACGATGTCGATGCGGCGCGGATCGATCACGATCAGCTGCGCGCCTTCGCGGATGCGGCGCTTCATGCGCGAGGCGAAGACCGGGTGGCCGTCGGTCGGATTCGCACCGATCACGACGATCACGTCCGCCTTTTCAACGGATGCGAACGTCTGGGTGCCCGCCGATTCTCCGAGCGTCGTCTTCAGGCCGTAGCCGGTCGGCGAATGGCACACGCGGGCGCAGGTGTCGACGTTGTTGTTGCCGAACGCGGCGCGCACGAGCTTCTGCACGAGGTACGTTTCCTCGTTCGTGCAGCGCGACGACGTGATCCCGCCGATCGAATCGCGGCCGTACTTGTCCTGGATGCGGCGGAATTCGCTCGCCGCGTAGGTGATGGCTTCATCCCACGAGACTTCGCGCCACGGATCGGTGATCTTCGCGCGGATCATCGGCTTCGTGATGCGGTCCTTGTGCGTGGCGTAGCCCCAGGCGAAGCGGCCCTTCACGCACGCGTGGCCTTCGTTCGCCTGGCCGTTCTTGTTCGGCACCATGCGCACGACTTCGCTGCCCTTCATTTCCGCCTTGAGCGAGCAGCCGACGCCGCAGTACGCGCACGTCGTCACGACCGAGTGCTCGGGCTGGCCGAGCATGATGACGGTCTTTTCCTGCAGCGTGGCGGTCGGGCACGCGGCGACGCACGCGCCGCACGACACGCATTCCGACTCCATGAACGGCACGCTTTCGCTCGCGGCGACGCGCGATTCGAAGCCGCGGCCGGTGATCGTCAGCGCGAAGGTGCCCTGCGTTTCCTCGCAGGCGCGCACGCAGCGGTTGCAGACAATGCACTTCGATGCGTCGTAGGTGAAGTACGGGTTCGACTCGTCCTTCTTGTCCTTCAGGTGGTTCGCGCCTTCGTAGCCATAGCGCACTTCGCGCAGGCCGACGACGCCCGCCATGTCCTGCAGCTCGCAGTCGCCGTTGGCGGGGCAGGTCAGGCAGTCGAGCGGGTGATCGGAGATGTAGAGCTCCATCACGTTCTTGCGCAGCGACTGCAGCTTGTCGCTTTGCGTGCGCACCTTCATGCCCGCTTCGACCGGCGTCGTGCACGAGGCCGGATAGCCGCGCTTGCCCTCGATCTCGACGAGGCACAGACGGCACGAGCCCCACGGCTCGAGCGAATCCGTCGCGCAGAGCTTGGGCACGTTCACGCCGGCTTCGATCGCCGCGCGCATCACGGAGGTGCCCGCGGGCACGGTGACCGATTCGCCGTCGATTTCGAGCGTCACGTCGATATCGGCGTGGCGCAGCGGCGTGCCGTAGTCGGTGTCGTCGAAGGGATCGCGCCGCTGCACCGACGCAGCACTCTTGCAGGCGCAGTTTCCGGAGCCGCAGCCGTTATTCGTGTTGGACATATTTATCTCCTGTCGACCAGAGTTGGCGCTTCAGCGCCTTCCCTCTGGTCCCATGCAAAAGGTTTGCCGGCTTGCTCAAGCCGCTTTCTGCGACGGCGCTTTCGAAAGGCCGAAGTCCTCAGGGAAATGCTCGAGCGCGGACAGCACCGGATAGGGCGTCATGCCGCCCATCGCGCACAGCGACCCGGACACCATCGTGTCGCACAGATCGCGCAGCAGCGTGATCTGCTTCGGCGACGTGTCGCCCGCGCGGATCTTCTCGATCACCTCCACGCCGCGCGTCGAGCCGATCCGGCACGGCGTGCACTTGCCGCACGATTCGAGCGCGCAGAAATGCATCGCGTACTGGGCGAGATCGGCGAGGTTCGAGGTGTCGTCGTGGATCACGAGGCCGCCGTGGCCGACCACCGCGCCCACGGCCGCATAGGCTTCGTAGTCGAGCGGAATGTCCCACTGGCTCTCCGGCAGATACGTGCCGAGCGGGCCCCCCACCTGCACCGCGCGCGCCGGCCGGCCGCTTGCCGTACCGCCGCCGTATTCATAGATCAGTTCGCGGAGCGTCACGCCGAACGCCAGTTCGACGAGTCCGCCGTGCTTCACGTTGCCCGCGAGCTGGAACGGCAGCGTGCCGCGCGAGCGGCCCATGCCGAAGTCGCGGTAGAACGCGGCGCCCTTCGCGAAGATGATCGGCACCGTCGCGAGCGTGATGACGTTGTTGATGACGGTCGGTTTGCCGAAGAGGCCGACGAGCGCCGGCACCGGCGGCTTCGCGCGCACGATGCCGCGCTTGCCCTCGAGCGATTCGAGCAGCGCCGTTTCCTCGCCGCAGACATACGCTCCCGCGCCCTTCGCCACTTCCAGCTCGAACGCATGCGCGCTGCCGAGCACGCTCGCGCCGAGCCAGCCCGCTTCGCGCGCGCGGTCGATCGCGCGGTTGAGCGTCGTGATCGAATGCGGATACTCGCTGCGCACGTAG
This sequence comes from Caballeronia glathei, assembly GCF_000698595.1. Lineage (GTDB taxonomy): Bacteria > Pseudomonadota > Gammaproteobacteria > Burkholderiales > Burkholderiaceae > Caballeronia > Caballeronia glathei. The sequence continues at coordinate 37,625 of NZ_JFHC01000041.1, forward strand.
ATATAGCCCTTCGTCGCGCCGGTCACGATGCCCGCGATGATCATTCCTTCGATCAGCACGTACGGGTCGCTTTCCATGACGAGGCGGTCGGAGAACGTGCCGGAGTCGCCTTCGTCCGCGTTGCAGACGATGTACTTCTGGTCGGCGAGCGCGCCGCGCACCGTGCGCCACTTGATGCCGGCCGGGAAGGCGGCGCCGCCGCGCCCGCGCAGGCCCGATTCGATCAGCGCTTCGCAGGCGGCGTCGCCGTTCGTTTCCAGCGCGCGGCGCAATCCTTCGATGCCGCCGTTCGCGACGTAGTCGTCGGTCGAAAGCGGGTCGGTGATGCCGATGCGCGCGAACGTCAGCCGTTGCTGCTTCTTGAGATAGGGAAGTTCGTCGACCACGCCGACGTTCTTCTCGTGCGCGCCGCCGCTCAACAGTCCGGCGTCGAAGAGCGCGCCGATCTCGTCGGCGTCGACATTCGAATAGCCGATGCGGCCTTCGGCCGTTTCGACTTCGACGAGCGGTTCGAGCCACAAGAGGCCGCGCGAGCCATTGCGGACCAGTTGTACGTCGGCGCCGCGCTTTGCCGCCTCGGCGGCGATGGCGGAAGCGACTTCGTCGGCGCCGAGTGCGAGCGCCGCCGAATCGCAGGGAACGTAGATGCGTGTCATGCCGTTTCCTCCGAGTTCGCTTTGGCGCCAGCCTTCTCGCAGGCCGCCGCGTACAGCCGCTCGAATTTCTGCGGCGTGACCTTCGCGTACAACTCGCCGTTGATCATCATCGACGGCGACAGCGCGCACTGCCCGAGGCAATACACGGATTCGAGTTCGGTCTCGGTCTGATGGCCGTTGTCGAACTGGCAGCCGGTGTGCGCCTCGATGTGCTGCGCGAGCGCTTCGGTGCCCATGCTGCGGCACGCTTCCGCGCGGCACAGCTGCACCGTCACGCGTGCGGGCGGCTCCGAGCGGAAGTGGTGGTAATAGGTGATCACGCCGTGCACTTCGGCGCGCGACAGCGACAGCGCCTCGGCAAGCGGGGCGACGACCGCGGGCGGCACATAGCCGACGTCATCCTGAATGGCGTGCAGGATGGCCATCAGCGATGCGCCTGGGGTGACGTGACGGCGCACCAGTTCCTGGGGTGCCGGGGCTACGAGCTGCGTTTGTGTCATGGGGCTCCTCCAACGCTCGGTATATGTTTATCGTGTGCATATTTCAGTCTTATAATGCATCGCACCGAGCCGATGAAGTGAACAATAGGCGTCGTGATATATCTTGGCAATAGGAAGCGAGATTGCATATGGTCGATATCGAATGCCGGGCCGAACTCGTGTTGCGCGACGTCGACGGCCGGGAAACCAGTCTCAGCGCGGTTGTGCCGCTTTTGCTGCTCGTTTCACAGACAGGCAGCATCGCCAATGCCGCGTCGGCTAAGGGTTTGTCCTATCGCCACGCATGGGGCCTGCTGCGCGAAATCGAGGCCCGGCTGGGCGGCGCGCTGATCACCAAATCACGCGGACGCGGGTCCGTTCTGTCCGAACTCGGCGAGTCGGTGCTGCGTGCGCAGCGTATCTGCGGCGAGCGGCTCGAATCGCCGCTGCAGGCGGTCGCGAGCGAAGTGGCGGGAGAACTGAACCGGCGCCTCGCCCGCGATGCCGCGCACGTGCGCATTCACGCGTCGCACGGTTACGCGGTCGCTGCGCTCGTGCGTGCGCTCGCCGCGCATCACATCCCCGTCGACATCAAGTATCGCGAAAGCGCCGAAGCCGTGATCGCGCTCTCGCGCGGCGAATGCGAGCTTGCGGGTTTTCACCTGCCGCTTGGCGAGTTTCGCGCCATCTGCGCGCAGACCTACGGGCCGTATCTGGACCCGGACAAGCATCAACTGATCCACCTCACGCGACGCACGCAGGGCCTCTTCGTGCCGAAGGGCAACCCGAAGGGCATCGAGGGGCTGCACGATCTCTCGCGCGCCGACGTGCGCTTCGTGAACCGGCAGCCCGGCTCGGGCACGCGCATGCTGCTGGATCTGTCGCTGCGCGCCATCGGCGTCGATCCGGACCAGATCAACGGCTATGCGACGAGCGAGCTCACGCATTCGGCGATCGCCGCGTTCGTCGCGAGCGGCATGGCCGATCTCGGCTTCGGCGTGCAGCCCGCGGCGCAGCATTTCACGCTCGACTTCATCCCGGTGATCGACGAGGACTATTTCTTCGCATGCGAGCGGGCACGGCTCGACGAGGCGCGCTTGGGCGGCGTGCTGGAGATTCTGCGCAGCAGGGCGTTCAAGGACAGCGTCGCGCATCTGGAAGGCTACGATCCGGCGCTGTGCGGAACGCTGGTGGACGTCGAAGCGGGGCTGGGCGCGGGCTAAGGCGCCGTTGCGCCCGGGGCAGGATGCAAAGCGGCGGCAAAACCGGGCGGCAAAAATGCGCGCTGAAAATGAACGGTAAAATAAGACTGCCTGTATCGGCTGCCGGTTGCCCCGAATTACGTTAACCTACCGCCTTGCCTTTCACGTTCTACGCGCAGCTCATTTCGCGCCCCATTTCGCCATGAAACTTCCACTGCTTGCTACAGCATCGGCCGCGCTCGTCGCCGGCGCGATCTATCTCATTCCCGTTGCGTTTGCCCAGAATTCGCCGGGCATGCCGGGCGGCATCCTGCAGGACCAGTTTCGCCTGAACGAGCACCCGCAACTGCAGTTCGCGGCGTCGGACCCGGGCGACAAGTATCAGCAGGGAACGTCACCCGCGCGCCGCCGCGCCGATAACGGCGACTCGACGGGCTGCAACCTGAAGTGCCCGAAAAACGCGCAGTAACGTTTCACGCCTCATGGCGCCGGGTCGCGCTCACGAGCACCGACCCGGCCGCATCAGCCTTATCCTTCCGAAAGCCGCCCCGGCGCGGCACTCTCATGGGCGCGTTGTGCGCCGCAATAGCGTTCAGTGCGGTGCCGAACATCCGCCGTCGACAAACTCCCCAGCGACCGAAAAATACTACGAGATGGCGGGCGTTTGGTATGAAGGCAGGAGTAACTTGATAGTGCGTGCATTGATCAGGTTATCGATGACAAGCGGCTCTGTCGTTCCATAAGCAAAACAACGAGGAAGCGTGTCGGTTGCTTCGGCCATTCGCAATTCACGCGGGCGGCTGTCGGCAACATGGAAGCGCGGCGTCGAGCCCGGCGGCCCTGCCGCCGCAAGCCGACGCTTCGGAATTGCAGAGGAAAGGCGCACATGCGAATTCTCCAGGTCATCCTGGCTCCCCGCCTGTCGGGGGCCGAAGTGCTCGCGAAGGGCGTCGCGATCGGGCACCAGCGCGCAGGACACGGCGTATGCATCGCGTCGCTCCTGCCCGAGCATCGCGATTTCGAGCACATCAGCGCGGAGCTTCGCGCGCATGGCGTGATGTGTCTCTTTCCGGCGCGCAGCTACCGCAAGATCGGGCGCCTGCTGTTTCTCTACAACGCAATCCGTACGTTCCGGCCCGACATCATCTTCGCGCATGCGACCATCCCCGCGCTCTACGTGCGCGCGCTGCCGACGCGCGTGCCGATCGTCTGGGTGATGCATTCGGGCGCCAACGACTTTTCGAACGTTGCGCTGCTGCGCGCCGAGCGCCTGTTGTCGGGGCGCGCGAAGGCGGTGATCGGCGTGTCGCAGAAGAATATCGACGACTACGTGAAGGAGATCGGCCTGCATCCGTCGATGAGCGTCGTGCCGAACGGCGTCGACATCTCGCGCTTCACCGACGACGATGCCCCCGCGCCGCAGCCGCCTCACAGGCAGATCGTGCAGGTCGGCCGCTATATTCCGGAGAAGAATCATCTGCAGACGGTGCAGGCGTTCGCGCGCGTCGCCCGCGCCGATCCGGACGCGCGCCTCTTTCTGTGCGGCGTGATCGAGAATCTCGCGTATCACGCGGCGGTCGTCGATCTGGTCGCGCGGCTCGGGCTGAAGGAGCGCGTCGTGATCGACGGTCCGCAATCGAACGTCGCGCAGATTCTGCGTGCATCGACCGTCTTCGCGATGCCTTCGAGCTTCGAGGCGCACAGCATCGGCTTTCTCGAAGCGCTGGCCTCGGGCATTCCCGTGGTGGCGAACGCGATTGCTTCGTTCGGCTTCGCCGCAGGCTTTCCGGGCGTGCGGCTGCTCGATACCGGCGACGCCGACGCCTACGGTCACGCGTTGCTGGAGTCCCTCGCGCAGCCGCGCGCCACCCGGCCGCTCGCGGGGTTCACGCTGCAGAGCACCGCTGACCGGTATCTCGCCATCGCACGCGAGGTGCTGAAGTTGCGCGTGGGGCTGAGTTGAGGCCGGCGCTTGCTGCCACGCTTCCTTCCGCGCTTGCCCGGGGTCACTGCGCGAGCACTTCGAGCCAGAGCGCTTCGGAGAAAAGTCCCGGCAGGTCCCCCCAGATCTGCACCGCGCCGAGCCGCGACGGGCTGTCGAAGACGTAGCCCGACAGGCTCGGCGCGCCACCCGTGAAGTAGAAGTCCCCGAGCGGTGCATTGGCGCGCCTGAAGAGCATCAGCGTCGGGCGATCGTCGCGGCGCACGAGCGCGGGGAGCGTGTCGGCGTAGGACGTGCCGGCGAGCGTCGCGACGCGTATCGCGGCACCGGCCGACTTGCCGCCCTGAATCGTCCACACGTCGATTCCCGCGCTCTCGCCGCGCGGCTGGAGCACGACGAGATCGTCGATGCCGTCGCTGTGCAGGTCGCCCGCCGTCACCTTGACGAACGCGCGCTGAAACTGCGGATAGACAGCGGGCGGTCCGGCGATCGAGAACGCGCTGCCGGTGTTCGCGAGCGGCACGACGGCGAGCGCGCCGTTCGCGCCGTCGATGGCAAAGAGCCCCGGGCGCGCCGAGCCCGCGGCCCGCGCCGCCAGAAAGCGCGCGCCCGCGCCAAGCGAGGGCGCCTGCAGCCACAGCGCGGGCGGGTTGCCGCCCGTGTCGCGCGCGCTCAGCACCCAGAGGTTCAGGCCGTGGCCGTCGCGCTTTTGCGCGAGCATCACGTCGGCGCGGCCGTCGCCGTCGAAGTCCGCGGCGACGTATTGCTGCGTGGCGGCGGGCGTCCACGCGGACGTCGTCTGATACCAGAGGCGCGGCGCCTCGAAGCGCGTGCCGCTGCTCTTCAGCAGCCAGAATGCGGTGCCGCCGTTGCGAGGCGCGATCACCATGAGATCGGCGAGGCCGTCGCCGTCGAAGTCGGCGACGAGAAAGCGCGCGCTGTCGAAGCACAGCGTGTCGGCCCGGCAGGTGGGCGAGGGCGCATGGGGATCGAAGGGGACGGCGTTGAGGTACCAGGGCGCGGCATTCTCGAAGCGCGACATTGCCGCGACCCACACGTTGAATCCCGGGCCGTCCTTGCGCCGCTGCACATAGACTGCGCTGTCGCGGCCCTCGCCCTTCACGTCGCCGTAAAGGGCGCCTTGCTGCCGCGCGTCGGTCCATTGCGATTCGGGCGATATCGCCCAGCGATACTCTGCGGTGAGCCGCGAGCAGCCTGCAATCGATACCGCGCCGTCCTTCGCGCCGAGGCAGTGGCCAAGCGGCGTGTAGACGAGGCCGAAGTCCCACGGCGTCCAGCGTTGCGCCGCATCCGCGCCGCGGCATGCTTCCTCGACGAGACCGCCGTCCCGTTCGGCGACGCACAGCCGCGTTGCCGCGTCGACGAGCTGCGCGGCGTTCTTGTCGCCGGGCGTCGCGTCGAGCGGCTGCCAGATCCAGTCCTGCGCGGCGGAGCCGGAACACGCCGCCAGGCGCGGGCTCCTGCCCGCGCTGCCGCCCGAGGCGAGACACTGGCTCGAATGTTCGTTGACGAGCCTGGTCGCGCGCGGCCGGAAGGCGGGGCCGGCATCGCTCGCGCGCGCGGTCTGTGCGTAGCGCCGCGCGATCCAGTTGCCGTCCCACTGATACTCGCCGAAGACGTGGCCGGCGTCGCCGCCGTCGATCGCGAAATAGCTGCCGACGGCGTCGCGTTTTCTGAGCGTCTCGGCGGCGCTCAGGTTCTTCGGCAGGCTGGCGGCCGGGTAGGTGAGGTGATAGGCGATGGGCAGATCCCTGCCGAGGCTTTGCGCCACGACGCGCGTGATGCGCGCCGCATAGATGTGGTCCGGATGCTCGATGAACGGCACGGTGTCGGGATTGAGCGTGTAGATCTCGGTGGCCGGCGTGAGGATCGCGCGCAGCGTGGCGGCGAGCGACGCGCGGTCGTAGCGCGTGGCGCCCGTGCCGTCGGCGTTCATCGGATAGGTGGCGAGCGTCTCGCCACGGTCCCACAGCAGGCCGAGCGGGACTTTTCCGCCGCGTACCGCGCCGCCGGGAAGCCGCAGTTCCAGCAGCCTGACGCGCGGCTGATGCTTCAGCACCAGTGCGTGGACAGGCTTGCCGGCGAACGTGACCGTCGATTCCGTCCACTCGTTGGCGACGCCCGCGATGCGCGAATAGGCGAGCCGGGTGCCCGTTTCACGCAGCAGCACGTAGTCGAATTTCGCCCCGTTCGCGCCGCCGATCAGATGCACGGTCGTGATGCACCACCCCGCGTCGAGCTTTTCGCTGATGCCGGGGTCGACGAACAGGAGGTCGTCGTCGAGATGGGCGACGACCGTCACGAGCGTGCCCGCGCGGCAGTTGGCGGCGGTGTCGGCAGCGGTACCGGCGGCGTACGCGGGGTGCGGTGCGAGTGCGAGCGCGAACGAAAGTGCGACGGTCAGCGGGACCGTCAGGCGGGCCGCGATCGACCTCCACTTGCCAGTGCGCATGGTTCCTCCCGGCGACGCTCGTTCAGGCGGGAAAAACGGCAAGCATGCCGCGCGGCGGCGCGTCGGTCGGTGGCCGGGCGAACATGTATGAAGTTTCTCCGGAGCGCGCGCGGCTGTCGATCGGGAAAGGCGGCAAGAGGGAAATAAAAGGGGCAATAAAAAACCCCGCGCAGCAATGGCTGCGCGGGGTTCAGCTGAAGCGGCACTGCCGCTGTCAGTCGTGTTTTGGTGGAGGCGGCGGGAATCGAACCCGCGTCCAGTAGCGCTCTACGACCAGTTCTACATACTTAGTTCTGTCTTTTGATTTAGCCGCAACGACGCGGACGAACACGCTTCGTTACAGCGATTCACTAAATTTTCGACCCTGGCGTCGTGACGCCACCAGGACTTAACTGACGTATATGACCTCTGTCGGTATTGCTACCGGTCTTGCGACACTAGCCCGTCAGTGAACTAGGCAGAGGACGGCGGCCCTTAGGCTGCCAGTGCGAACGTATCGTCGTTTGCAGTTACGTTTTTCCCATTGATTAACGAGGTGACGGGTCCTCGGTATGCCCTGGCCGCTTCGCAACCCCTGTCGAAACCAGGTCGCCCCCAAGCGAACGTAAATTATCCCACAGAAGCCGATGTGAAGCGAACCGGCTTCTGTTTCAAGCCCGCATTGCCGAAAATTCAGGCGATGTCGCGCAGCAGGTGCATCAGTTCCACCGGCGAATCCACGACATGATTGGCATGCCAGCGCCGCGGCGGGATGTCGTCGCCGCAGTAGCCGTAGGCCGCCGCGACCGTGATCATGCCGGCCGCGAACCCCGCCTGCACGTCGCGCAGGTCATCGCCCACGTAGACGATGCGCTCCGGTGCCACGTCGAGCAGGTCGGCCGCGTGCAGGAGCGGCGCGGGATGCGGCTTCGAATGCGGCGTGGTGTCCCCGCAGACCAGGCAGCCGGCACGCGCGTCGAGCCCGAGCAGCGCGACGAGCGGCTCGGCGAGGCGCGTCACCTTGTTCGTGACGATGCCCCAGCGCACGCCGCGGGCGTCGAGCTGGTCGAGCAGTGCGTCGATGCCGGGAAAGAGCGTCGTCTCGATGCACAGATCCGCTTCGTAGTTGGCGAGAAATTCCTCGCGCATCGACGCAAAGTCGTGATGCTCCGGTCCGATTTCGAACGCGCCGCCAAGCAAACCGCGCGCGCCCGCGGACGCGAATGGCCGCAGGCGTTCGAGCGGCCGCATCTCGAGACCGCGGTCGTGACGCATCTTGTTGACGGCGGCGACGAGGTCCGGTGCCGTATCCGCGATGGTGCCGTCGAGGTCGAACAGAACCGCCTGACACAGTCCGAGCGAGTTGCGGTCGGCTTCGCGCTGGGGCAGCGGGGTCGGGTCGTCGTTCATCAATACCGGCTTGTCTTCGCCTGAATAGTCGTGGTTCATGGGGTCACGCTTCGCGGCGGCAGGCCATCAGGTAATTGATGCTCGTATCGTTCGAGAGCGCGAAATGCTTGCTGAGCGGGCGATAGGTGATGCCCTTGATGTCGACCGCGAGCAGGTCGGCGGCGCGCGCGAAACCGGCCAGTTCCGACGGCTTGATGAAGCGCGCGTAGTCGTGCGTGCCGCGCGGCAGCATCCGGGCGATATATTCGGCGCCGATCACCGCGAAAAGATACGCCTTGGGGTTGCGGTTGAGCGTCGAAAAGAAGACCCAGCCGCCCGGCTTCACGAGCGACGCGCACGCCGCGACGATGCCCGCCGGATTCGGCACGTGCTCGAGCATCTCCATGCACGTCACGACGTCGTAGGTGCCCGACTCGCGCGCCGCGAGCGCTTCTGCGGCGATTTCCTCGTACTCGACTTCGATCCCGCTTTCGAGGCTGTGCAGGTCCGCCACGCCGAGCGCGCTTGTCGCGAGATCGATGCCTTTGACCTTCGCGCCGCGCGCGGCCATCGATTCGGACAGGATCCCGCCGCCGCAGCCGATGTCGAGGACGCGCTTGCCCATCAGGTGCGCGTGAGCGTCGATCCAGTCGAGCCGCACGGGGTTCAGTTCGTGCAGCGGCTTGAACTCGGCGTTCGGGTCCCACCAGCGATGCGCGAGCTCGCTGAATTTCTGCAGTTCGTGGGGATCGACGTTCGTCATGATGAAAAGGACCTTCCTGAAGTCGTGAATCGATTAGCCCCGAGTATATAGGCGGCGCAAGGGGCGGGCAAAAGCGGGCGCGCCGCGCGGCGGCGCGAATCGGACGCGCATAAAAAAACCCCCGCCGAGGCGGGGGTTTGATCCTGCGGCGATCCGACGCTTACTGCTGCGGCTGACGCGAGGTACCGACAACTTCGACTTCCACGCGACGATCCGGTGCGAGGCAGGCGATGAGTTGCTTGCGGTTCTTCTGGTTGCAACCGGTCGTGACCGGGTTGCGCTTGCCCTTGCCTTCCGTATAGATACGGTTGGATTCGATGCCCTTGCTGACCAGGTATGCCTTGACAGCTTGTGCACGACGCAGCGACAGGCGATCGTTGTACTTGTCCGAACCAATGCGGTCGGTGTAGCCGGTAGCGACCACGACTTCCAGGTTCAGGCTGCCGATCTTCGATGCAAGATCGTCCAACTTTTCTTTACCAGCCGGCTTCAGGACTGCCTTGTCGAAGTCGAACAGAGCGTCAGCTTGGTAGGTAACCTTTTGGCTCACGATTGCCGGCGGCGGAGCGACAGGAGCCGGCGGTTGAGGAGCCTGGGCGACCAGCGCGCCATCGCACTTTGCGTTGGCCGTGGCCGGCGTCCAGAACGCATCGCGCCAGCAAAGCTCGTTCGTGCCGTTCATCCACACGTATTCGCCCGTGCCGTTCACCCAGTTGTCGTTCACGGCTTGTCGCGATGCCGGCACCGACTGTGCCGAAGCCGATGCAGCCATAACTGCGGTAGCTGCAATGAACGCGAGCTTTGAAAGTTTATTCATATTTCTCCTCTCGAAATTGAGATTACCGCAGGTTTACTGCGAGCCTGTTGACGAAGACAAGTCATACATTGCTCGAAGTATAACATTACCGCGGAACATAACGCGCTGTGTAGACTTCGAGCAGTGTCTAACTTTGTGCGTTGGCATTTTGCCATATCGTTCCCTTGCAACGATAAAAATATCCCCGGCCCCTGCGCGGCCGCAACCTTATGTGGTGCATGCGCAACAAGAAAGGGACAGGAAGCGAACAGGGCTCGGCAGCGGGCGAAGCATGCGCATATAGCGTGCCACGACCGCGCCTTTTAATGCATTTTCGCCCGCCGATTTTCGTAGGGACTTAACGAGCGAGGCGGCATGATAGCCCGTTCAGATGACGAATTCACGCGCGGTCTTGCAGCATTTTGTAAGTTCCCCTCGAAAGGAATTACCGGTTTTGACGCACGCAACTGCGCTGATTCGATGCGCTCTCTATGTATACGCAGCCCGTCCGGGGCCAGATGCCGCGCATGTTAGAATCGCGTGATGCGCTGCGTTCGCAGCGTCGTTGCGAAACGACAGTGAAAAACGGTCGCAAAGCCGTCAGAACGGCCTCGCCGCCGCGCCGTCGCCGCACAGTTCAAGACACGGATAATGGATCAATTCGCCAAAGAGACTCTGCCAATCTCCCTCGAGGAGGAAATGCGCCGTTCGTATCTCGATTACGCGATGAGCGTGATCGTGGGCCGGGCGCTCCCCGATGTCCGCGATGGCCTGAAGCCGGTGCACCGGCGCGCGCTGTATTCGATGCACGAGCTGAACAACGACTGGAATCGCGCCTACAAGAAGTCGGCGCGTATCGTCGGCGACGTGATCGGTAAATACCACCCGCACGGCGACGCCTCTGTATACGAAACCATCGTGCGCATGGCCCAGCCGTTCTCGCTGCGCTACATGCTGGTGGACGGGCAGGGCAATTTCGGTTCGGTCGACGGCGACAACGCCGCCGCGATGCGATACACCGAAATCCGCATGGCGAAGATCGGCCACGAGCTGCTCGCCGACATCGACAAGGAAACGGTCGACTTCGGCCCGAACTACGACGGCAGCGAAAGCGAGCCGCTCGTTCTCCCCGCCCGAATCCCCAATCTCCTGATCAATGGCTCGGCCGGCATCGCGGTCGGCATGGCGACCAACATTCCGCCGCACAACCTGCGCGAAATCGTCGACGCGTGCATGCACCTGCTGAACAACCCGGAGTCGAGCGTCGACGAACTCATCGAAATCGTGCCCGCGCCCGATTTCCCGACGGCCGGCATCATCTACGGCGTCGCCGGCGTGCGCGACGGCTATCGCACGGGGCGCGGCCGCGTCGTGATGCGCGCGACCACGCACTTCGAGGAGATCGACCGCGGCCAGCGCATGGCGATCATCGTCGACGAGATTCCGTATCAGGTGAACAAGCGCACGCTGCTTGAGCGCATCGCCGAGCTCGTCAACGAAAAGAAGATCGAGGGCATCTCCGACATTCGCGACGAATCCGACAAGAGCGGCATGCGCGTCGTGATCGAGCTGAAGCGCGGCGAAGTGCCCGAAGTCATTCTGAACAATCTATACAAACAGACGCAGCTTCAGGACACCTTCGGCATGAACATGGTCGCGCTCGTCGACGGCCAGCCCAAGTTGTTGAATCTGAAGGAAATGCTGGAGTGTTTCCTGTCGCATCGGCGGGAAGTGCTCACGCGGCGCACTGTATACGAACTGCGCAAGGCGCGTGACCGCGGCCACATCCTGGAAGGTCTGGCCGTCGCGCTCGCCAATATCGACGACTTCATCGCGATCATCAAGGCCGCTCCCACGCCGCCGATCGCGAAGCAGGAGCTGATGAACCGCTCGTGGGATTCGTCGCTCGTGCGCGAAATGCTCACGCGCACGGAGAGGGAAGCGGCGGGCGGGCGCATCGCGTACCGGCCCGAAGGGCTCAACCCGGCGTACGGGCTGCAGGAAGACGGTCTATATAGGTTGTCCGATATCCAGGCGCAGGAAATCCTGCAAATGCGCCTGCAACGCCTGACGGGGCTCGAACAGGACAAGATCGTCGGCGAATACCGCGAGGTGATGGCGCAGATCGCCGACCTGCTCGACATTCTCGCGCGCCCGGAACGGATTCGTCAGATCATTGTCGACGAGCTGGGCCAGATCCGCAGCGAATTCGGCGACGACCGTCGTTCGCGCATCGAACTGAACGCCACCGAGCTGAACACCGAAGACCTCATCACGCCGCAGGAAATGGTCGTGACGATGTCGCACACCGGCTACGTGAAGTCGCAGCCGCTGTCCGAGTACCGCGCGCAAAAGCGCGGCGGGCGCGGCAAGCAGGCCACGCAGATGAAGGAAGACGACTGGATCGACACGCTCTTCATCGCGAACACGCACGATCACATGCTGTGCTTCTCGAACCGCGGCCGCGTCTACTGGGTCAAGGTGTACGAGGTGCCGCAGGGCTCGCGCAACTCGCGCGGCCGGCCGATCGTCAACATGTTCCCGCTGCAGGAAGGCGAGAAGATCAACGTCGTGCTGCCGATCAAGGAATTCTCGGCCGACAAGTACGTGTTCATGGCAACGTCGCTCGGCACCGTCAAGAAGACGCCGCTCGAAGCCTTCAGCCGGCCGTTGCGCAAGGGCATCATCGCAGTCGGCCTGGACGAGGGCGACTACCTGATCGGCGCGGCGATCACCGACGGCGAACACGACGTCATGCTCTTCTCCGACTCCGGCAAGGCCGTGCGTTTCGACGAGAACGACGTCCGCGCGATGGGCCGCGAGGCGCGCGGCGTGCGCGGCATGCAACTCGAAGACGGCCAGCAGGTCATTGCGCTGCTCGTCGCGGGCGGAGAGAACCAGTCTGTGCTCACCGCCACGGAGAACGGCTACGGCAAGCGCACGCCGATCAACGAGTACACGCGGCACGGGCGCGGCACGAAGGGCATGATCGCGATCCAGACTTCCGAGCGCAACGGCCGAGTGGTCGCCGCGACGCTCGTCGAGCCGGAAAGCGAGATCATGCTGATCACCAATTCCGGCGTCCTGATTCGCACCCGTGTTTCCGAGATACGCGAGATGGGGCGTGCAACCCAAGGTGTTACACTCATCAGTCTTGACGAGGGAACGAAGCTCTCGGGACTGCAGCATATCGCCGAGGCGGAAGCCGAGGCCGACCTCGACGCTGACGAAGGCGAAAGCCTCCCGGGCGACGAGAACGGTGGCGCGAAGGACGACGGCAACGTTGGTGAAACGTAAGCCGCGTGTGTCGCGTGTCACTCGTGTTCTGCTTTTGAAAGCCTGAATGGATTAAGCTGCGCGACCTGGGCTTTGCGGCCCGGGCTTCGCTCGATGAACGACGACCGAAGCCCGGGCCACGCTCCACGGCGCTTCGCGTGGCTAAAAATGGATACTTTTTAAAGGGAGTAATGATGCAAAAACGATTCAAACAGTTGATGTTGCTGGCTGCTTTCGTGCCGACCTTCGCGATGGCGCAGTCGCTCCAGAACCAGGCGCCGAACCAGGCAGCGGCTCCCGCTGCTGCTGCGGCGGCGCCGGTGGACGCGGCAAAGCAGGCTGCAATCAACGACCTGCTGAACGCAATCGACGCGCAAAAGCTCGTCGGCGCGATCGGCAACAGCGCGCAAATGCAGTCGAAGCAGCTCGTGCCGGCGATCCTTTCGGACGCCCTGAGCGAAAACAAGTCGCTCAACGACAAGCAGAAGCAGGCCGCCGTGCCGTCGCTGCAGAAGAACGCGGTGCCGAAGCTGGTGGACTCCGCGGGCCAGGTGTTCGCAACGGACTCGTTCCGCCAGGACGCGATGAAGGCTCAGTTCGACGCCTACGCAAAGTACTACACCACGGATGAAATCAAGGACCTGACGGCGTTTTACAAGAGCCCGACGGGCCGCAAGTTCATCCAGGTTCAGGACCAGGTCGGCCGCGACGTCGTGAACGGCCTGATGCAGAAGTACATGCCGCAGGCAATCAAGGCGACGCGCACGCAAGCCGACAAGGAAGTGGCCGACGTCAAGCCGGGCAAGTAAGGCCGCCGCCCGCCGGTGAATTGGCGGGTTTTCAGGACGGTGCGATAATGGCTGTTTGCGCGCGAGCGCAAACAGCCATTTCTTTTTCAGGCGCGGTTCGCAGCACGAGTTCTTCCTTCCCGCTGCGCCTGGCCATTCGGGGTTTCTAGATGCGCGTGTTCAATTTCTCCGCCGGTCCTGCGGCGATGCCCGAAGAAGTGCTGCGCCAGGCGGCCGACGAAATGCTCGACTGGAACGGCAGCGGCATGAGCGTGATGGAAATGAGCCATCGCGGCCCCGAGTTCATGTCGATCCACGAAGCCGCGCTCACCGATCTGCGCGAGTTGCTGAAAGTGCCGGCGTCGCATCGCATCCTGTTCCTGCAGGGCGGCGGCATCGGCGAAAACGCGATCGTGCCGATGAACATGCTCGGCACGCGCAAGACCGCTGATTTCATCGTGACGGGCTCGTGGTCGCAGAAGTCGTTCAAGGAAGCGCACAAGTACGGCACCCCGCACATCGCCGCGAACGGCAAGACCGAGCAGGGCTTCACGCACGTGCCGCGCATCGCGGAGTGGCATCTTTCCGACGACCCCGCCTACGTCCACCTCTGCACGAACGAGACGATCGACGGTGTCGAGACCTTCGAGATTCCCGATCTGGGCGACATCCCGCTCGTCGCCGACGCCTCCTCGCACATCCTGTCGCGCCCGATGGACATCGCCAAGTACGGCGTGCTGTTCGGCGGCGCGCAGAAGAACATCGGCATGGCGGGCGTCACGCTCGTGATCGTGCGCGAGGACCTGCTCGACCGCGCGCTGTCGATTTGCCCGTCGGCGTTCGAATGGAAGACCGTCGCCGAGAACAACTCGATGTACAACACGCCGCCGACCTACGCGATCTACATCGCGGGCCTCGTCTTCAAATGGCTGAAGAAGGAAGGCGGCCTGGACGCGATCGAGGCGCGCAACGTCGAGAAGGCGAAGCTGCTCTACGACACCATCGACGCAAGCGATTTCTACGTGAACAAGGTGGACCGCCAGTCGCGTTCGCGCATGAACGTGCCGTTCTTCCTCGCCGACGAATCGCGCAACGCCGATTTCCTGGCCGGCGCGAAAGCGCGCGGGCTGCTGCAACTGAAGGGCCACAAGTCCGTCGGCGGCATGCGGGCATCGATCTACAACGCGGTGCCGCTCGAGGGCGTCAAGGCGCTCGTCGAATACATGAAGGAATTCGAGCAGACGCGCGCGTAGGAACGCGCGCCGCCTGCAATCCGCATAATCCGCACACTGATTCTGCCGCTCAACAGCCCGGCAAGCCACGCATGGACGACGATCTCAATTCAAGACTCAAACCGCTGCGCGAACGCATCGACGTGATCGACGCGCAGCTCATCGCGCTTCTGAACCAGCGTGCCGCGGTGGCGCTGGAAGTCGGCGAGGTGAAGAAGCACTTCAACGCGCCGGTGTTTCGTCCCGAGCGCGAAATGCAGGTGATCCAGCGCCTTCAGGACATGAGCAACGGGCCGCTCGCGCACGATCACATCAGCGCGATCTGGCGCGAGATCATGGCCGCGAGCCGCGCGCTCGAACAGACGCTGCGCGCGGCCTTTCTCGGCCCGGTCGGCACCTACAGCGAGCAGGCGATGTTCGAGTACTTCGGACACTCGATCGAAGGCCTGCCGTGTCCGTCGATCGACGAAGTGTTTCGCTCGGTCGAGGCAGGCGCGGCCGAATTCGGCGTCGTGCCGGTGGAGAACTCGGCGGAAGGCGCGGTTTCGCGCACGCTGGACCTGCTCCTGCAGACGTCGCTCACCATCGGCGGCGAACTCGCGCTGCCGATTCATCACAATCTGCTGACGGCATCCGGCACGCTCGACGGCGTGACGCGCGTGTGCGCGCACCCGCAGGCGCTCGCGCAGTGCCAGCGGTGGCTCACCGCCAATGCGCCGCACCTCGAACGGCAGGCGGTATCGAGCAACGCAGAGGCCGCGCGCATGGCGGTCGGCGACCCGGGCATCGCAGCGATTGCCGGCGACCGCGCCGCGACGCACTACGGCCTCGGCATCGTCTTTTCGCTGATTCAGGACGATCCGCACAACCGCACCCGCTTCGTGATGATCGGCAAGGAGCCGACCGGTGCGAGCGGCTACGACCAGACGTCGCTGATCGTGTCGGTGGCGAACGAGCCGGGCGCGATGTTCAAGCTGCTGGAGCCGCTGGCGAAGCACAGCGTCTCGATGACGCGGTTCGAATCGCGCCCGGCGCGCGTCGGCACGTGGGAGTACTACTTCTACATCGACATCGAAGGCCACCGCGACGACCCGGCCGTGGCCGCGGCGCTCTCGGAACTGGGGAAGAAGGCGGCGTTCCTGAAGATCCTCGGCTCCTACCCGCGCGCCCGCTAATGACGTATCCCCGCTGAATCGACTGGAGAAGAACATGACCTCGCCATTCGGGCCGCCGCATGTGCTCGCGATCGTGCCTTGTGTCGCAGGGCGGCCGGTTTCGGAAGTGGCCCGCGAGTACGGGCTCGACGAAGCAGCCATCGTGAAGCTCGCGTCGAACGACAACCTGCCCGGCGTGCCGCAGTGACTGCGCGTCACGGCCGGCTTGCCGGCGGAAAACGAAGCCTTCGTCGCAGCGTTCGAAAAAACGCTCGCGACTGTCTGAACCCCGCGCGCCGCAACGCGCGTTTCTAGCGATGTTCCCCGTGGCCCCGTTCACATTCAACAAACTGGTTATTTTCGGCGTCGGCCTGATCGGCGGATCGCTTGCACGCGCGCTGCGCGAGCGCGCTTCGCTGTCGGGCGAAGTGGCGGGCGTCGGGCGCTCGCCGAAGTCGGTCGAGCGGGCGCTCGAGCTCGGCGTGATCGACTCGGCCGCCTCGCTCGACGACGACCGCGCGCTTGCCGCCGCCCTGCGCGGCGCCGATGTCGTCCTGCTCGCCGCGCCGGTCGCGCAGACGCAGCCGCTCCTCGAACGCATCGCGCCGTTTCTCGAAGCGCAAACCATCGTCACCGATGCCGGCAGCACCAAGAGCGACGTCGTCGCGGCGGCGCGCGCGGCGCTCGGAGGCCGTGTCGCGCAATTCGTGCCCGGTCATCCGATCGCGGGGCGCGAGTCGAGCGGCGTCGATGCCGCGCTGCCCGATCTGTATGTCAAGCGCAACGTCGTGCTGTGTCCGCTTGCCGAAAACCCGCCGCAAGCCGTCGAGCGCGTCGCGGCGATGTGGCAGGCGGCCGGCGCCATCGTGAGCCGGATGAACGAAGAGCAGCACGATCGCGTGCTCGCGTCGGTGAGCCACCTGCCGCATGTGCTGTCGTTCGCGCTCGTCGAGCAGATTCTCGAATCGCCCGACGCCGCGCTGAAATTCTCCTTCGCCGCCGGCGGATTCCGGGATTTCACGCGGATCGCGGCGTCGAGCCCGGAGATGTGGCGCGACGTGTGCGTCGCGAACCGCGCGGCGCTGCTGGCGGAACTCGATGCCTACACGGCCGTGCTCGCGCGGTTTCGCGCGGCCATCGACGCCTCGGACGGCGCCGCGCTGGAAGAAGCGTTCGCGCGCTCGCGCGTTGCGCGCACCGAATGGCAGGAGCGCGGCGCGAAGAAGCCCGCCGACGACTTTCCCGCGAAATAAGCCGCGCAACAATTCGCGACATAATCCGCGAAACAAGGACTCAATATGGAACATCTCGATCTCGGCCCCTTTTCGCGTGCGTCCGGCACCGTCCGGCTGCCCGGCTCGAAGAGCATTTCGAACCGCGTGCTGCTGCTCGCGGCGCTCGCTGCGGGCGAAACCACGATCACCAACCTGCTCGATTCCGACGACACGCGCGTGATGCTCGCCGCACTCGACACGCTCGGCGTGGCGATTCGCCAGGACGGCGGGCGATGCGTCGTGACGGGCACGGGCGGCGCGTTTCCGTCGAAGGCGGCGGAGCTGTTTCTCGGCAACGCCGGCACGGCGGTGCGCCCGCTCACGGCGGCGCTCGCGGTCAACGGCGGCGAGTATCGCGTGCACGGCGTGCCGCGCATGCACGAGCGGCCGATCGGAGACCTCGTCGACGGGTTGCGGCAGATCGGCGCGCGCATCGACTATGAACTGAACGAAGGCTTTCCGCCGCTCGCGATCCACCCGGCGCAGGTTGCCGTCGACAAGCCGATCCGCGTGCGCGGCGACGTGTCGAGCCAGTTCCTGACGGCGCTTCTCATGACGCTGCCGCTCGTTGGCTCGGCGAGCGGTGCGATCACGGTCGAAGTCGAGGGCGAGCTGATTTCGAAGCCCTACATCGACATCACGATCCGCCTGATGGAGCGCTTCGGCGTGAGCGTCGAGCGCGACGGCTGGGCGCGCTTCACCGTGCCGGCGGGCGCGCAGTACCGGTCGCCGGGCACGATCATGGTGGAAGGCGATGCTTCGTCGGCGTCGTATTTTCTCGCGGCTGGCGCGATCGGCGGCGGGCCGCTGCGCGTGGAGGGCGTCGGGCGCGCGAGCATCCAGGGTGACGTCGGTTTCGCCGACGCGCTCGTGCGCATGGGCGCCAACGTGATGATGGGCGACGACTGGATCGAGGTGCGCGGCGTCGAATCCGACGACGGCCGCCTTGCCGCCATCGACATGGATTTCAACCTGATTCCGGATGCCGCGATGACGATCGCGGTCGCGGCGCTCTTCGCCGACGGCAAGACCACGCTGCGCAACATCGCGAGCTGGCGCGTGAAGGAAACCGACCGCATCGCGGCGATGGCGACCGAGCTGCGCAAGGTCGGCGCGACGGTGGAAGAGGGCGCGGACTATCTCGTCGTCACGCCGCCCGGCGCGCTCGTGCCGAACGCCGCGATCGACACCTACGACGATCACCGCATGGCGATGTGCTTCTCGCTCGTGAGCCTCGGGGGCGTGCCCGTGCGGATCAACGACCCGAAGTGCGTCGGCAAGACGTTCCCTGACTACTTCGACCGCTTCGCCATGCTGGCGCGGCCGTGACGCAGCAGAAAAAATGACTGTAATAGCGCCAGAACGGCCATATTCAATGAAACCGACCCGACCTTTTCATCAGACCCCAGTAATCACCATCGACGGGCCGACGGCGTCGGGCAAGGGCACCGTCGCCGCGCTGGTGGCCGCCACGCTCGGTTTCCATCTGCTCGACAGCGGTGCGCTCTATCGCCTCACCGCGCTCGCGAGCATGCGCTACCACGTCGATCCGGCGGACGAAAAAGCGCTTGCAAAGCTGGTCGGCGCGCTCCATATCACGTTTCGCGAAGGTTGCGCGCAGCTCGACGGCGTGGATGTGTCGGCGGAAATCCGCGCCGAGGAAGTCGGCAACCGGGCGTCCGCCATTGCGGTTCATCCCGAAGTTCGGAAAGCACTCATTGCCCGCCAGCGGGCGTTCCGCAAGGTTCCGGGGCTCGTTGCCGACGGCCGCGACATGGGCACCGTGATCTTTCCGGACGCGACGCTCAAGGTGTTCCTGACCGCGAGCGACGAAGCGCGCGCGGCCAGACGGTATAAGCAATTGATACAAAAAGGTTTTTCTGCTAATATGGAAGACTTGCTAAGAGATTTGCGTGAACGCGATGCCCGCGATACCAGTCGGGCAGCCGCGCCACTCAAGCCCGCGGCAGACGCGAAGACGCTGGACTCCTCCGGCTTATCCATCGACCAGGCGGTTGATCAGATCATCGGGTGGTTCAACGAAGTTCGTGTTTAGTGTTGTAATCTGGAAGTAAGGCCGGCGCGATGTGGCTGGCTCGCAAGGTGCTCCGCGAGAACGTGGGGCGTGTTTCAACCCTTTAACCCCGCATGGCTTTCGCTCTTTTTGCCATTCACCCGTGATCCGGCGGGCCGGCATCGCGAAACGGCCGTGCAAATATCGATTTTTATGTCCGACCTGCAAACCTCCACCCCGAATACCGAATCTTTTGCGGCTCTGTTCGAAGAGTCGCTGACCAAGCAGGACATGCGCGCCGGCGAAGTGATCTCTGCCGAAGTCGTGCGTGTCGACCACAACTTCGTGGTCGTCAACGCTGGTCTCAAGTCCGAAGCCTACATTCCGCTCGAAGAATTCCTGAATGACGCGGGCGAGGTCGAAGTGCAGGCGGGCGACTTTGTTTCCGTCGCGATCGACGCGCTGGAAAACGGGTACGGCGACACGATCCTGTCGCGTGACAAGGCGAAGCGCCTCGCTTCGTGGCTGTCGCTGGAAAAGGCTCTCGACAACAACGAACTCGTGACCGGCACGATCACGGGCAAGGTCAAGGGCGGCATGACCGTCATGGTCAACGGCATCCGCGCGTTCCTGCCGGGCTCGCTCGTCGACACGCGTCCCGTCAAGGACACGACGCCGTACGAAGGCAAGACCCTCGAATTCCGCGTGATCAAGCTCGACCGCAAGCGCAATAACGTCGTGCTGTCGCGCCGTGCCGTGATCGAAGCCACGCAAGGCGAAGAGCGCGCAAAGCTGCTCGAGACGCTGAAGGAAGGCGCGATCGTGGAAGGCGTGGTCAAGAACATCACCGACTACGGCGCGTTCGTGGACCTCGGCGGTATCGACGGCCTGCTGCACATCACCGACATCGCATGGCGCCGCGTGCGTCACCCGAGCGAAGTGCTGTCCGTCGGCCAGGAAGTCACCGCGAAGATCCTCAAGTTCGACCAGGAAAAGAACCGCGTCTCGCTCGGCATCAAGCAGCTCGGCGACGATCCGTGGGAAGGCATTTCCCGCCGCTACCCGTCGGGCACGCGCCTGTTCGGCAAGGTCACGAACATCACCGACTACGGCGCGTTCGTCGAAGTGGAATCGGGCATCGAAGGCCTCGTCCACGTGTCGGAAATGGACTGGACAAACAAGAACGTTGCACCGTCGAAGGTCGTGCAGCTGGGCGACGAAGTCGAAGTCATGGTTCTCGAAATCGACGAAGACCGCCGCCGTATCAGCCTCGGCATGAAGCAGTGCAAGCCGAACCCGTGGGACGACTTCAGCCGCAACTTCAAGAAGGGCGACAAGATCAGCGGCGCCATCAAGTCGATCACCGACTTCGGCGTGTTCATCGGTCTGCCTGGCGGCATCGACGGCCTGGTTCACCTCTCGGACCTGTCGTGGAGCGAAACCGGCGAGGAAGCCGTTCGCAAGTACAAGAAGGGCGACGAAGTCGAAGCCGTGGTTCTGGGCATCGACGTCGAGAAGGAGCGTATTTCGCTCGGCATCAAGCAGCTCGAAGGCGACCCGTTCAGCAACTTTGTCGCGATCAACGACAAGGGCGCGATCGTCGACGGTACGGTGAAGTCGGTGGACGCGAAGGGTGCGGTCATCACGCTGACGGCTGACGTCGAAGGCTACCTGCGCGCGTCGGAAATCGCTCAGGACCGTGTCGAAGACGCTCGCAACGTGCTGAAGGAAGGCGACAAGGTCAATGCGATGATCATCAACATCGACCGCAAGTCGCGCGGCATCAACCTGTCGATCAAGGCCAAGGATTCGGCCGAGCAACAGGAAGCGATTCGCGGTCTGGCAGCATCGGACTCGAACGCCGCCGCTACCGGCACGACCAACCTCGGCGCGCTGCTCAAGGCCAAGCTCGACGGCCAGAACAGCTAAGCCTTAACGGTACTGCTGCAGTATGACCAAATCGGAATTGGTCGCCCAACTGGCGTCGCGATTTCCGCAGCTTGTTCTGAAAGATGCGGATTTCGCGGTGAAGACGATGCTCGATGCGATGTCGGAGGCCTTGGCCAACGGCCATCGCATCGAAATTCGCGGCTTCGGCAGCTTCGGGCTCAACCGTCGACCGTCGCGCGTCGGGCGCAATCCGAAGTCGGGCGAAAAGGTGCTGGTGCCGGAGAAATTCGTGCCGCACTTCAAGCCTGGCAAGGAATTGCGCGAACGCGTCGACGGCCGCGCAGGCGAGCCGATGAAGGCGTCGAACGACGAAGACGACGATCTCTGATCGGCGCCCCAAGCGTTCGAGGCGAAAGCCGCAGCGTCGTGCCACGAAGGCAATGACCGGAAAAAGCACCCCCAGGGGTGCTTTTTTTTTCGCCTGCGCTCGGGTTGCCCGCCGCGGCGCAGTGGCCCGCGCCCGGCATGGGTGCGGCGCTTGCTGGCAAAGTCACGGGGCGCCGTTTCGATGCTGCGATCCGGGCGGGTTTCGTCGATAGGGCGGCGGCTTTGGCGGATCCCTCCGCGTCGCACGGTGCGAACATCCCGCCGACAGTCTTACCGCTCGCAACCCGTTGCACTGCCGGCGATACGCATCAATTACAATACCGGTCACTTTCGGCCCGGGTGACGGCGGCGCGGCCTGGCGCCTGCAAGCCATCCGGCGTCGTTCGCAACCGTCGTCGAGAGACATCCCATGAAATTTATCGTCTGGCTGATCCGCGTCCTGGTTTTCGTGCTGCTGCTGGTGCTGGCGCTCGCCAACACGCAGACGACGACGCTCAACTTCCTCGCCGGCTATTTCTGGCAGGCGCCGCTGATCCTGATCGGCCTCGCGTTTTTCGTCGTGGGTCTCCTGGCGGGGCTGGTCTCGGCGTTACCCGCGATGTTCCGTCTGCGGATGGAAAACGGGCGTCTGAAGCGCGAATTGCGCGTCGCGCGCGAGGCGCCCGTCGCGGTGCAGGAACCCCCGATGCCTCCGCTCATCTGACGGGGCGCCGGCCGGCGCATGCCTGACGCCGCCGGCCTCCATATGACTCTTCGACTATTCGCATGGATCTAGACTTCTGGTGGCTGCTGGTCATCCCCGTCGCGTTTGCACTCGGCTGGATCGCGTCCCGCTATGACCTGAAAACGCTGCTGTCCGAGAACGCGAATCTGCCGCGCTCGTATTTTCGCGGCCTCAACTTCCTCCTCAACGAGCAGCACGACAAGGCCATCGACGCCTTCATCGAAGTCGCGAAGCTCGATCCCGAAACCATCGAACTGCACTTCGCGCTCGGCAACCTGTTTCGGCGGCGCGGCGAGACCGATCGCGCGATCCGGGTGCATCAGAATCTCCTGAGCCGCGCCGATCTGCCGGTTGCCGAGCGCGACCACGCGCTCTTCGAGCTCGGACAGGACTTCCTGAAGGCGGGCCTGCTCGACCGCGCGGAGGAGACGTTCCGCTCGCTCGAGGCCGGCGAGTACGCGCTCGGCGCACAGCGCGCGCTCTTGACCATTTACGAGATCGAGAAGGACTGGCCGAAGTCGATTGCGACGGCCGAACGCATCGAGAAGATGGGCGCGCCGTCGCTCAACAAGGAAATCGCCCATTTTCATTGCGAACTCGCGCAGGAAGCATTGCAGCGCAAGAACCCCGACGAGGCGCGGGCCGAACTGAAGCTCGCGCTCGCGGCGAACCCGGAGAACGTGCGTGCGACGATCCTCGTCGGCGATGTCGACGCGGCCGCCGGCACGCTCGAAGCCGCGATTGTCTGCTGGAAGCGTGTCGAGACGCAGAACGCGGCATATCTGCCGCTCGTCGCCGAGAAGCTGATGAACGCGCTCAGCGCGCTCGGCCGCGCGTCCGAGGGTGTCGATCTGCTGATCGACTACGCGAGCCGCTATCCGTCCAACGATCTGCTCGATGTGGCGTTCAAGCATGCCGCGGAGCTTCGCGGACTCGAAGCCGCCCATGCGCTCGCGCGCCAGCAGATGCAGGCCGCACCGAATCTCGCGGGCATGACGCGCCTGCTCGAAGCGCAGGAGGCCACTGCGGACGAACCGCGTCGCGGCGAATTGCAACTGATGCGCGCGCTCGTCAAGCAGCGGACCAAGAACCTGCCCCGCTACACGTGTCAAACTTGTGGTTTCCGCGCACGTCTTTTCTACTGGCAGTGTCCCGGCTGCAGCGGCTGGGAAACGTACGCACCGCGTCGCGTCGAGCCCATTACCGGCTAGCCGGCTTCGAGGTGGGCCTGCGCCCGACGCACGCGAACGGCTTCGAACGGTCGTGATCGTCTGGCATCAACCGGCATCTACAGAACAACCGGAAAGCGTATGAAAATTACCATCGTCGGCACGGGTTACGTCGGTCTCGTGACCGGCGCGTGTCTCGCCGAAATCGGCAACGACGTGTTTTGCGTGGACGTCGATCCGCGCAAGATCGAGATTCTCAACAACGGCGGCGTGCCGATCCACGAGCCGGGCCTTCAGGAAATGCTGAGGCGCACCCGCGCGGCCGGCCGCATCCAGTTTTCCACCGACGTGAAGGCGAGCGTCGAGCATGGCGAGATCCAGTTCATCGCGGTCGGCACGCCGCCGGACGAGGACGGCTCCGCCGACCTGCAATACGTGCTCGCGGCGGCGCGCAACATCGGGCGCTATTCGAACGGCTTCAAGGTGATCGTCGACAAGTCGACGGTGCCGGTCGGCACGGCGCTCCAGGTGCGAAGCGTCGTGGAGGAAGAGTTGCGCGCGCGCGGGCTCGATGCCGCGGGCAAGCATGGCTTCTCCGTCGTGTCGAATCCCGAGTTTCTGAAGGAAGGCGCGGCCGTGGACGACTTCATGCGCCCCGATCGCATCGTGATCGGACTCGACGACGACGCCGCCGGCCGCATCGCGCGCGAAAAGATGAAGCGGCTCTACACGCCGTTCAACCGCAATCACGAGCGCACGCTCTACATGGACGTGCGTTCGGCGGAATTCACGAAGTACGCGGCCAACGCGATGCTCGCCACGCGCATTTCGTTCATGAACGACCTGTCGAACCTGGCGGACACGATTGGCGCAGACATCGAAGCGGTGCGTCGCGGGATCGGCTCCGATCCGCGCATCGGCTACGACTTCCTGTATGCGGGCTGCGGCTACGGTGGCTCGTGCTTTCCGAAGGACGTGCAGGCGCTCATCCAGACGGCGCGCGAGAACGGCCATCGCCTGCGGATCCTGGAATCGGTCGAGGAGGTCAACGACGCGCAGAAGGAAGTGCTCGTCGAGAAGATCACGAGGCGCATGGGCGAAGACCTGCGCGGGCGCACGTTCGCGGTCTGGGGCCTCGCGTTCAAGCCCAACACGGACGACATGCGCGAGGCGTCGAGCCGCCGCGTGATCGAGGCGCTGCTCGAGCGTGGCGCGACCGTTCGCGCGTACGATCCGGTGGCGCTCGACGAAGCCCGGCGCGTGTTCGCACTCGATCTCGCCGAGCGGCCCGAGGACATGAAGCGGCTCTCCTTCGTGCGCACGCAGAAGGACGCGCTGCCCGGCGCGGATGCGCTCGTGATCGTCACCGAGTGGAAGGAATTCAAGAGCCCCGATTTCAGCCATCTCAGGAGCGAACTGAAGATGCCGGTCGTCTTTGATGGCCGCAATCTGTACGAACCCGAAGCGATGGCGGAACTCGGCATCGACTATTACGCGATAGGACGTCCCCATGTCGAATTCGACGACGCTGCCGCCGGCAACGCATCTGCCAAATAAGCAAGCGCCCATTCCCGTCGTGCCGCGCGCGCGCATCACGGCCGCGCGCGTGCTGGTGGTCGGCGATGTGATGCTCGACCGTTACTGGTTCGGCGACGTGAACCGCATCTCGCCGGAAGCGCCCGTGCCGGTCGTGCACGTGCAGCGCAAGGAAGACCGCCTCGGCGGCGCGGCGAACGTCGCGCGCAATGCGGCCGCGCTCGGCGCGCAGGCAGGCCTGCTGTGCGTGGTGGGGCATGACGAGCCGGGCGAGCGCGTGGTCGAACTGCTCGGCGAGAGCAAGGTCGCGGCGCACCTCGAGCGCGACCCCGAACTCCTTACCACGATCAAGCTGCGCGTGCTGTCGCGCCAGCAGCAACTGCTGCGCGTCGATTTCGAGAACACGCCGACGCACGAAGTGCTGCACGCGTGCCTTGCGCGGTTCGCCGACCTGCTGCCGCAGCACGACGTGATCCTGATGTCCGACTACGCGAAGGGCGGCCTCACGCACGTGACGCAGATGATCGCGGACGCGAGGCGTGCGGGCAAGCCGGTGCTGGTCGATCCGAAGGGTGACGACTGGGACCGCTATCGCGGCGCCACGCTGATCACGCCGAACCGCGCTGAATTGCGCGAAGTGGTCGGGCACTGGAAGTCGGAGGAGGACCTGCACGAGCGTGTCGCGAAGCTGCGCGCCGAGCTCGATTTCGATGCGTTGCTGCTCACGCGCTCGGAGGAGGGCATGACGCTCTTCACCGACAACCGCGTGCTCCACACCTCGGCCGACGCACGCGAAGTGTATGATGTTTCGGGCGCGGGCGACACGGTCATCGCAACCGTCGCGACCATGCTGGGCGCGGGTGTGCCGCTCGTCGACTCGATCGTCTACGCCAACCGGGCGGCGGGAATCGTCGTCGGGAAACTGGGCACGGCGACCGTCGACTACAACGAACTTTTCGCTTGAAATCACCATGACCATCATCGTCACCGGCGCGGCCGGCTTCATCGGCAGCAACATCGTCAAGGCGCTCAACGAGCGCGGCGAAGAGCGCGTGATCGCGGTCGACAACCTGACGCGCGCCGACAAGTTCAAGAACCTCGTCGATTGCGAAATTGCCGATTACCTCGAC
Organism: Caballeronia glathei; assembly: GCF_000698595.1. Classification (GTDB taxonomy): domain Bacteria; phylum Pseudomonadota; class Gammaproteobacteria; order Burkholderiales; family Burkholderiaceae; genus Caballeronia; species Caballeronia glathei. The sequence goes on from NZ_JFHC01000041.1 coordinate 63,878, forward strand.
AAGACCACGTTCGTCGAGCGCTTTGCGCGCGGCGACTTCGGCCGCGTGCGCGCGGTGTTCCATGAAGGCGCCTGTTCGGACACGATGGAGACCGACGGCCGCTACATGATGGAGAACAACTTCCGCTACAGCCGCGACGTGATGGACGCGTGCCTGCGGCAGAACGTGCAGTTTCTCTATGCGTCGTCGGCGGCGACTTACGGCGGATCGAGCCGCTTCGTCGAGGAGCGCGAACTCGAGAAGCCGCTCAACGTGTACGGCTACTCGAAGTTCCTTTTCGACCAGATCGTGCGGCAGACGCTGCCGAAGGCGAAGAGCCAGATCGTCGGTTTTCGCTACTTCAACGTGTACGGGCCGCGCGAAACGCACAAGGCGCGCATGGCGTCGGTGGCGTTCCACAACTTCAACCAGTTCCGTGCCGAGGGCAAGGTCAAGCTCTTCGGCGACTACAACGGCTACGCGGCGGGTGAGCAGACACGCGATTTCGTGTCGGTGGAAGACGTGGCGAAGGTGAACCTCTTCTTCTTCGATCATCCGGAGAAGTCGGGCATCTTCAACCTCGGCACCGGGCGCGCGCAGCCGTTCAACGACATCGCGTCGACGGTGGTCAACTCGCTGCGCGCCATCGAGGGGGAAGCTGCGCTGTCGCTCGCCGAACTCGTGCAGCGCGGGCTGATCGAATACATTCCGTTCCCCGACGCACTGCGCGGCAAGTACCAGTGCTTCACGCAGGCGGATCAGTCGAAGCTGCGCGCGGCGGGCTACGACGCGCCGTTCCTGAGCGTGCAGGAAGGCGTCGACCGCTACGTGCGTTGGCTATCCGGCCAGCTATAAAAGCGCACGGCCTTTTTCTACACTGAGTCTCCCGGTCAGCGATCGACGCCGGCCGGTTTCACGAGGGAGACTCACATGATCAGGAAAGCAATCGCAGCGTTCGCGCTCGCCATGTCGATCGGTTCCGCGTTCGCGGCCGTCGATATCAACACCGCCAATTCCGACGCCCTGCGGGGCATCAAGGGCATCGGCCCCGCGAAAGCCAAAGCCATTCTCGACGAGCGCGAAGCGCACGGTCCGTTCAAGGATGCGGCCGAACTCAGCAAGCGTGTCAAGGGCATGGGCGGCAAGACGGTCGAACGGCTACAGGCCGAGGGCCTCACCATCGGCCCGGCGAACAAGTCGGCGGCCGCGCCGGCCAACGCGGGTTCCGGCGCGACCAGGGCCGCCGCGGCGGCGCCGGTCGTGGTCAAGAAGTAGGCGAAGCGGCGCGCGAGCCGACGCGCCGGTCGGTTCGTGCGCCGCCTCGCCTGTCTCGCATTGCGTTCGAAGGGTGCGCAAACGTACTGGATTTCAGCTCCTTCAGCCATCGGATGTGCTTGGCTCCCGCGGTTCTCGCCGCGGGCTTTTTGGCATTGGGCTTTCCCTGCGGCCGGTAGGGGTGCCGGCATCGAAAAGACCGCTGGGCTACAATCGTCGGATTCCGCATGCATTGATTCAGGCAACGCGATTCGCAAAAGCAGTCGCACAACCCGTACGATTTATGGCTTACATGACAATCGAAGACACGATCGGCAATACGCCGCTCGTGCAGCTCGTCCGTCTTCCCGACGACGAAATCCGCAGCCGCAACAACGTGGTGCTCGCCAAGCTGGAAGGCAACAATCCGGCGGGCTCGGTGAAGGACCGGCCGGCGCTCTCGATGATCAAGAAGGCCGAGGAACGCGGCCGCATCAAGCCCGGCGACACGCTGATCGAGGCGACGAGCGGCAATACCGGCATCGCGCTTGCAATGGCCGCAGCGGTGCGCGGCTACAAGATGGTGCTGCTGATGCCGGAGGATCTTTCGGTGGAGCGCCGCCAGAGCATGGCCGCTTACGGCGCGCAGATCGTGCTGACGCCCGTGACGGGCGGCATGGAATACGCGCGCGATCTCGCCGAGCAGATGCAGCGCGAAGGCAAGGGCATCATCCTCGACCAGTTCGCGAATCCCGACAATCCCCTTGCACACTACGAAACGACCGGCCCCGAACTCTGGCGTCAGACCGAAGGGCGCATCACGCACTTCGTGTCCGCGATGGGCACGACGGGCACGATCATGGGCGTGTCGCAGTACATGAAGGAGCGCAGCGAGAAGATCGAGATCATCGGCGCGCAGCCCGAGGAGGGTTCGCGCATTCCGGGCATTCGCAAATGGCCGGAAGCGTACTTGCCGAAGATTTTCGATCGCAGCCGCGTGGATCGCGTGGAGAACGTGAGCCAGGCGGCGTCGGAAGCGATGGCGCGCCGGATGGCGTCCGTCGAAGGCATCTTCAGCGGCATTTCGTCGGGCGGCGCATGCGAGGTCGCATTGCGGATCGCCCGGCAGGTCGAGAACGCGACCATCGTGTTCGTCGTCTGTGATCGCGGCGACCGCTATCTGTCGACGGGCGTGTTTCCCGCCTGAAGCTCAGGCGACACAGCAAAAAAGAAAGCCGTCGCGGAACGACCCGCGACGGCTTTTTCCTTTCTGGCGCGACGCCCTTAACTGCGCTTACTGCACTTATTACTGCACCGCTGCGCTTGGTCCTGCGCCCGTATCGCCGGCTGCAATCCGTGCCTTGACCGCTTCGCCCAGTTGATACACCGCGAGCGCGTAGAAGAAGCTGCGGTTGTAGCGCGTGAGCGCGTAGAAATTACGCAGGCCGAGCGTGTATTCGGTCGGGCGGCCAGGGCTCGGCAAATCGACGACCGTCAGCGGCGTACCTGCTTCCGATGCCGGATTCACCCCCGGTTCGTTCAACAGCATGCCGGCCTTCAGCAATTGCGCGAGCGACCAGTGCGGCTCCGGCTGGCCGTCGGCGGCCGCCTCCGCAATGCCCTGGCTGCCCACATCGCCGGAAATGCGCCACACCACCGGGCGGCCCGGCTCCCAGCCGTGCTTGTTCAGATAGTTTGCGACGCTGCCGATCGCATCCGCCTGGCTCGTGCGCAGGTCGATGCGGCTGTTGCCGTCGTAGTCCACCGCGTACTGCACGATGCTGCTCGGCAGAAACTGCGGAATGCCGATCGCGCCCGTGTACGAGCCGAGCACCGAAGCCGGATCGATCTGCGCGTCGCGCGTCCAGACGAGCAGGTCCGCGAGATTCTTGCGGAACGTCGCCTGGCGCTCGGCGCGGTTCGGCGTGTTCGGGTAGTCGAACGAGAGCGTGGTCAGCGCGTCGAGCGCGCGGAAATTGCCCATGTAGCGCCCGTAGATCGTCTCCACCCCGATGATCCCCACGATCACCTCCGGCGGCACGCCGTATTGCTCCGACGCGCGCTGCAGCGTCGCCTGATTCGCGCGCCAGAACTTCACGCCGGCGTTGATGCGGATCGGCTCGATGAAGCGCGACTGGTACACGCGCCAGTTCTTGGTCGCAGGCGTTGGCGACGGCGTGACGAGCTTTACCGCGGTCGCCGAATAGCTGACGTGATTGAAGAGGTCGTGCAGTGCGGCCGGATCGAAGTCGTAGCGGGCAACCATGTCGTTGATGAACGCATCGACATTCGGATTATTCGCGTAGCGCTGCGGCACGATTTCTTCTTCGAACACCTGCCCTTGCGACGTCGCGCTCTGCGGCTGCGACTGCGCAAAGGCACCGCCGGCAGAGAAGATGCCAAGAGCGCAAACGAGGGAGGCAACAGCTACGGCGGATACTCGGGATAAGGCGGAAAGCGGCTTCAGCGCGGCCGGCAGGTCGAACGGAGCAAACTTGAAAGTCATAGTATGCGTGGTTGTGGCGGTGTGTGGCAGTGCGTCCGGGAGTCGGGGCAGTATAACCGACGCCTTTCCGGCCGCATCCCGCAATGGGCCGTGTCCGGCCATGTCGATAAGGGGTGTGGTAACTTAACGTCAATCGCGCGGCGTGTGGTCGCGCATATGACGAAAAAACACGAGACACGCGGCGCCCCGCATGCGGCCGCACGACAATCATGGCGACCGGCTTCTATACCCACCCTGAGTGCCTCCTTCACGACATGGGGCCGTGGCATCCCGAATGCCCGGGCCGCCTGCAGGCGATCGAGGATCAACTGATCGCGAGCCGGATCGACGCGCTGATCGAGCGCGAAGAGGCGCCGCTCGCCGACGAGGCCGAGCTCGCGCGCGTGCACACGCAGGCGCATATCGACCATATCAGGCAGTGTCAGCCGCTCGAAGGGCGCACCGAGGTCGATCCCGACACGTCGATGTGCCCGCACTCGTACCGCGCGGCGCTGCGCGCGGCGGGCGCGGCGATCGCCGCCACCGACGCGGTCATCGAAGGGCGCTACGACAACGCATTCTGCAGTGTGCGTCCGCCCGGACATCACGCGGAGCCCGCACGGGCGATGGGCTTTTGCTTCTTCAACAACATCGCGATCGCCGCGCGGCACGCGCTGGAAGTGCATGGCCTGCAGCGTGTCGCGGTGATCGATTTCGACGTGCATCACGGCAACGGCACGGAAGCCGCGTTTTCGGGCGACCCCCGCGTGCTGATGTGCAGCTTCTTTCAGCATCCGTTCTATCCGTTCACCGGCGCCGACAGCCATGCGTCCAACATGGTGAACGTGCCGCTGCCCGCGCGCACGAAGGGCATGGCGATGCGCGAGGCCGTCGACATGCTGTGGCTGCCGCGCCTCGACGCGTTCAAGCCGGAGATGATCTTCGTGTCGGCGGGATTTGACGCGCATCGCGAGGACGATCTCGGCAACATGGGCCTCGTCGAAGACGATTACACGTGGCTCACGGAGCAGATCCAGGCGGTTGCCGCGCGGCATGCGAAGGGGCGCATCGTGAGTTCGCTCGAAGGCGGCTACAACCTGTCGGCGCTCGGGCGCAGCGTGGTTGCGCACGTGCGCGCGCTCGCCGAGATCTAGCGGGGCTCACATCCGCGGGCGCGTGAGGTCGGCGCGCACGATCGTCCAGTCGATCAGCGCGCGGATCACGCGGTCGCGGTCGAGATCGTTCATGGTCTCGTGATAACTCCCTTCGTAGATCAGGAGCGTGCTGTCGGTCGAGCCGACGTTCGCTTCGAAGTCGCGGCTGCCGTCCGGCTCCGCGAGCTTGTCCTCGGTACCGTGGAAAACCAGCAGCGGCAGCGTGATCGACGCGCGCTTCCTGCGCACGCGCGTCATCGCGGCGAGCAGCTGCGCGCCGGTGCGCGCGGGAATCGCATCATGGTGGACGAGCGGGTCGCGCCGGTTCGCCTCGACCACGCCATGCGAGCGCGACAGCAGCGCGGGATCGATTTTCATCGCGTGAAAGCGCGGCCGCACGACGCCGACGACCGACGCGAGCGCGCGCTGCCAGCGCGGCACGTCGCGCCCGGGCGCAAGCGCCGGGCTCGACAGGATCAGGCCCGCCAGCTTTCTGTCGCCCGGGCGCTCGGCCACATACAGTGCGGCGATCGTTCCGCCCATGCTGTGTCCCATCAGAAAGAGCGGAACGCCGGCGGGCGCAGTGGTTTCGGCCGCTTCCAGGAGGACGTCGGCGTCGAGCAGATAGTCGTCGAAGCAGTTCACCCACGTGCGCTCGCCCGAGGACCGGCCATGCCCGCGCAGATCGAGCGCGACCAGTTCGATGCCCGCGGCATTGAGCCGCAGCGCGAAGGCGTCGTAGCGCCGCGCGTGCTCGGAAAGCCCGTGCACCAGGGCGATTCTCGCGAGCGGCTTCGGGAACTCCGCGCCCGCCTGCCAGCGATGCAGGAACAGTTCGACGCACTGCCGCGTCGTGACGGTGCTGGTGGAATAGGTGCTGCGCCCGGGATTGGTCATGTTCTGAGCGGAATTCGAACCCGATGATAGTGAGATTTTAATGCCCTGAAGTAATTAGGCGATCCGAAATCATTATTAAACTGAATGAGGGTCGTGCGGTAAAATTTCGGATTAAGACCAAAAAACGAACGGCGGCCGGCTGCCCGGGTGGCGACACTCAAGCGGAGCCCCGCCGTTTGCATTTACATGATCGAAATACGCAATCTTTCGCAACGTTTCGAGGGGCCCCGGGGCTGGGTCGAAGCGCTGCACAACGTCAATCTCAGCATTCCCGCGGGCGAAGTTTTCGGCATCATCGGACGCAGCGGCGCGGGCAAGAGCACGCTGGTGCGCACGATCAACCTGCTCACGCGGCCGAGCGAAGGCAGCGTGATCGTCGAAGGCCGCGATCTCACGACGCTTCCCGTCGCCGAACTGCGCGCGGCGCGGCGCGACATCGGCATGATCTTCCAGCACTTCAACCTGCTCTCGTCGCGCACGGTGTTCGACAACGTCGCGCTGCCGCTCGAGCTCGCCGGCATGAAGCGCGGCGAGATCGAGGCGACCGTGCTGCCGCTGCTCGAACTGGTCGGCCTCACGACCCAGAAGGACCGCTATCCGGCGCAGATCAGCGGCGGCCAGAAGCAGCGCGTGGGCATTGCGCGCGCGCTCGCGAGCAAGCCGAAGGTGCTGCTCTCGGACGAAGCCACCTCCGCGCTCGACCCCGAAACCACGCGCGCCATTCTCGACCTTTTGCGCAAGATCAATCGCGAGCTCGGACTGACGGTCGTGCTGATCACGCACCAGATGGACGTGATCAAGCAGGTCTGCGACCGCGTCGCGGTGCTGGATGCGGGGCGCGTGGTGGAGGAGGGCCGCGTCGTCGATGTGTTCATGCAGCCGCATCACGAAGTCACGCGCGCGCTGATCGGCGACGTGATCGCGCACGAACTGCCGCCCGCGATGAAAAAGCGCGTCGCCGAGCGGCTCAAGACAGGCAGCGGCCACTTGCTGCGTCTCGCCTTCACGGGTTCAGGGGTCGATCAGCCGATTCTTTCCGAGACCATTCGCCGCTACGAACTCGATTTCAACATCCTGCACGGACAAATCGACGAAATCCAGGGCCAGGCGTTCGGCTCGCTCGCGGTGCTGGCGGGCGGCCAGCCGGTGAAGGTCGCCGAGGCGATCGCCTATCTGCGCGAACAGGGTGTGGTGGTGGAGGAGCTTTCGTATGTTGAGTGAAATGTTCGATATGTTCGTGCAGTCGTTCTGGGAGACGCTCGTCATGGTCGGCATCTCGGGACTCGTCGGCGCCGCGATCGGCCTGCCGCTCGGCGTGCTGCTGTATCTCACCGACCGCGACGGCGTATTGCAGAACCTTGCGGTGAACCGTGCGCTCGGCGGTGTCGTCAACGCGGTGCGCTCGACGCCGTTCATCATCCTGCTCGTCGCGGTGATTCCGTTCACGCGGCTCGTGGTCGGATCGTCGATCGGCACGGCCGCCGCGGTCGTGCCGCTCACGATTGCCGCCGCGCCGTTCATCGCGCGCCTCGTCGAGACGGCGCTGCGCGAAGTCGATCGCGGGCTGATCGAGGCCGCCCAGGCGATGGGCGCGACCACCAGCCAGATCGTGTTCAAGGTGCTGCTGCCGGAATCGCTGCCGGGCGTGGTCGCGGGGCTCACGATCACGTTCGTGTCGCTCGTCGGCTACTCGGCGATGGCGGGCGCGATCGGCGGCGGCGGTCTCGGCGACCTCGGCATCCGCTACGGCTATCAGCGGTTCCTGCCGGAGGTCATGCTGACGGTGGTCGTGATCCTGATCGTGTTCGTGCAGCTCGTGCAGTCGTTCGGCGACTGGCTCGTGCGCCGCCTCAGCCACAAATAAAAACAGGTTTCACTCTCTCATCAGAAAACGAAGGCCAGCTCATGCAACAACTCATGCAACGTCGGTTCATCCTCAAGTTCGCCGCGGCGCTCTTTTCCGCAACGCTCTTCGCAGGCACCGCCCACGCCGATGAGACCATCAAGGTCGGCGTAACGGGCGGCCCGCACGCGCAGATCATGGAAGTGGTGAAGCAGGCCGCCGCGAAGAACGGGCTGAAGATCACCGTCATCGAGTTTTCGGACTACGTGCAGCCGAACGCCGCGCTTGCCGCCGGCGACCTCGACGCGAACAGCTACCAGCACGCGCCGTATCTCGATGCGCAGGTGAAGGATCGCGGCTACAAGCTGATCAAGATCACCGACACGGTCACGTTCCCGATGGGCATCTATTCGAAGAAGGTGAAGTCCCTCGCGGAACTGAAGCCGGGCGCGCGCATTGCCGTGCCGAACGATCCGACCAACGGCGGGCGCGCGCTGCTTCTGCTGCAAAAGCAGGGCTTGATCAAGCTGCGCCCGGACGCGGGCCTGAAGGCGACGCCGCTCGACATCGCCGAGAACCCGAAGAAGCTGAAGATCGTCGAACTCGACGCGGCGCAGATTCCGCGCTCGCTTTCCGACGTCGATGCTGCCGCGATCAACACGAACTTCGCGATGGAAGCGGGCCTCAAGCCGAAGACGGACGCAATCGCGATCGAAGATCCGAAGGGTCCGTATGCGAACATCATCGCGATCCGCGCTGCGGACAAGGACAAGCCGTGGGTCGCGAAGCTGGTCGCGGCGTATCACTCGCCGGAAGTAAAACAGTACATCGAGGGCAAGTACACGGGCGCCGTGATCGCCGCCTGGTAAGGCTGTGCACGCCGTCCTGCGCGGTTTTTGAGAGACTCCGGGTTTTTTCGTATATGAAATAGAACGGTCGTTCGATAATATTCGGCCAATACCGATTGCACGTCAGCGTGGCAAGCGCTCCCGGCCACCGGGTGGTTCGGGGGCGCAAGTCGCTCGTATAATGGGACGCTGGGTTGACGTAATCGTAACTTTGGAGCGTGTGCATGAAAATCCTGGTGCCAGTGAAAAGAGTGGTCGACTACAACGTGAAGGTCCGC
>NZ_JFHC01000042.1 GCF_000698595.1 Caballeronia glathei
ACAGCTATCCGGCTTGCTGTCTGTTCGACGCGAACAGTTGCCGCGAACGCAGGCGCGAGGCGGCCGAAACCCAATCGCGCCGATGCAAGAGAATTCTCAATTAGCGTGACAAGTGATTCTTCCGGCTTCGTCGGCGTTTAGAATTGCCGCCGTTTTGAACAGCCGGAGCAGGACATCATGAAGAAGCTTCGCCAAGCCAACGCGAAGGGGCTGGGTAGCGTGCGCGGGCAGGCGACTCACGCGGCGCAGTTCGCCGAGGTCGCCTCACGGTTCGGCGACGCAATGGCGCGCAGCGACTTCCGCACTGGCGCAAAGCTGGCTGAAGCGGCATTGCGCATCGTGCCGGGACACATGCAGGTGCTCTCCGACTACGCGATGTGCCTGATGCGCACCGGCGCCCACGCGGATGCCTACAGGATCTACACCGACATTCTTCAGGCACCGCCGGCGAGGCAACGTCAGGCGTCGTCGACGTGGTTTCACGGGCTCGTGGAGCTGTGCGGCCTGATGGGAAAGCGCGACGAACTGCGTCGCCACGGCTGGCGAGCGCTGAGCGAAGCGGACGTGATATTCCGGGGATCGGCGCCCGAGCTCGGCGCGGACCTGCAGCCGCCCGTCTTCGACAGGACGAAGCCGCACGAAAACATCATCGCGTTCTCCCTCTTTGGCGCGAATCCGCGATATTGCGAAACGGCCGTCATGAATGCGCGGGTGTCGCGCGAGCTCTTCGACGGCTGGACCTGCCGGTTCCATCTCGACAGCACCGTGCCCGAGCATGTTCATCGGCGGTTGCGCGAAGCAGGCGCGCAACTCGTCGACATGGACGCCGCCGGCCCGAGCCCGATTCACCCGCTGATGTGGCGCTTTCTCGTCATGGAGGACGCGAGCGTCAAGCGCTTCCTCATGCGCGACGCCGATTCGCTGCTCTCCGAACGTGAAGCCGCCGCGGTGGATGCGTGGGTCGCCAGTCCGTACCTGTTCCATCACATCCGCGATTACTGTTCGCACACGGAGCTCATCCTGGCGGGCCTGTGGGGCGGCTGCACCGGCGTCGTCCCGGGCGTCGTCGAAGCGATGCGCACATACTGCGCGGGAGCCGGCCAGGCCAGCGGCCGCTTCATCGATCAGCATTTCCTGCGCCAGTTCATCTGGCCGACGTTGCGCCAGAGCGTGCTGTGTCACGACGAACTCTTCGGCTTTCACGGCGCGCAGCCGTTCCCGTCGCACGCGCCGGTGCGCTGGAAGACGGATCAGTTTCACGTCGGCAGCAACGCGAGCCATCGTGCGATAGGCGGCGCAAGCGAATTGCCCGACGGAGCGTCGCTGCGCCTGCTCTTCTCCGACCCGCAAGGGAACATGCTTTTCGACTATGCATCGACTGTGCGCGACAAGTCCTGGCGGCTGGACATGCCGTTCTTCCTGATCGACGAGCTCCAGGAAGGCCGCCTGCGCGTGCACGTCACGCAGTAGCCACGCGGCCGGGCGAACGATTACCCGGCGGTGACTTCCACGGTCGAAAAGCCCACGCCCACGCTCTTCGCCACCCTGATTTGCAGCGGGATGCGTTCCTTGAGCGCCTCGACGTGGCTGATCACCCCGATCGTCTTCCCGCGCGCGTTGAGCGAATCGAGTGCGTTCAGGGCGATTTCGAGCGTTTCGCCATCGAGTGTGCCGAAGCCCTCGTCGAGGAAAAGCGAATCGATCGAGGTCTTGTGGCTCACGAGATCCGACAGTGCGAGCGCAAGCGCGAGACTCACGAGGAACGACTCGCCGCCCGAGAGCGTGCGTGTGTCGCGCGCGACGTCCCCCTGCCACGTATCGACGACTTCCATTTCCAGTTCGCCGCTCGCCCGGCGGTTCAGCTGATAGCGGCCGTGCAGCTGCACGAGCTGGCGGTTGGCGAGATGGATCAGATGATCGAGCGTCAGCCCTTGCGCGAACTTGCGGTACTTCGCGCCGTCGGACGAACCGATGAGGCTGCTCAGGCGCTGCCACAGGTCGTACTGCGTGCGCTGCGTTTCGATGGATGCGATGAGCGCCTGACGGCTCGAGCGCTGCTGTTCGTCGTGTTTCAGCGCCGCGCTGATTTCGCCTTGCCGCTGAGTCACGCTGCGCAGCGACGCCGCGTGTTCATCCAGTCGCAGTTGCAGTGCGTCGGCCGGCTGATCGGTCTTCGGGTCGGCGAGCAGTTCGGCACGGCGGTGATCAGCGGATGCGCGCAGGGTCTGCGCTTCGGTGAGAAGCTTGTCGAGCGCCGCCTTCAGCTTTCGCAGGCGATCGCGCTCGTCGTGTGAAAGCAGCGCTTGCACGAAGGCTGCCTCGTCTTCGAACGGACTGTGCGCGAGTGCGGCGATCCACGCCGCGTCCGACTTCTCGGCTGCCGCAGCGTCTTCCGAAAGCCGGTGCGTCAACGTCTGCTCCATGCCTTCGAGTACCGTCGCGCGATCGCGCATCGTCTCGTAATTCGAGGCTGCGTCGTTGAAATCGGTTTCCGCGTCCGGCGACACCTCGAACGGCTCCGACAGGAGTTCCGGGCGCGCGGTTTCGAGTGGCCGCCATCGCGCTGCCCACTTTTCCTCTTCGTCGAAAGCGACCTGAAGCGCCTGCCGCGCGGCGTCCGATTGACGAAGCAGCAGGCGGCTTCGCTCGTTCCCCTCCTGCCACGCGCGCCACTCGCTTTCGCGCTGCGCCAGCCACGCTCGCCAGTGCGCCCGGTCGCCCGGGTGCTCGCAGCCCGCCTCCACCACCGATGCGTTCAGCGCCTCCTCTCGCTGCGCAAGCTGTTCCCGCTGTGCGGCGATCGCATCGGCCGCTTCCTTCAGTGACTTCTCGTCGGCGGCGCGCTTTTCGTCGAGCAGCCTCAGATCGTGCGCGCACTGGGTCGAGCGGTTCTCGGCCGCATGCCGTGCCTGCACGCAGCGCTCGATTCGCGCTTTCAGCGCGTCGAGCGTTTCGAGCGTGTTTTGCGCGTGTTTCAGGCGCCCGGCATGTTGCTCCAAATGCGCATCGAGCGCGGCGCGACCGGTCAGATCGGCGTCGAGCCGCGCGCACGACGTCCGCCAGTCTTCCGCATGGGTTGCATCGTCCGTGGTCCACTGATCGACGCGCTTTTGCAGTTGCGCGATGGCTGCCGACGCGGCGTCCATGGCCGACTTCGCCGTGCGTTCCTGCTTGACGAGCGCGTCGAGCGCGGCTTCGTTCGCTTCGAGATCGCGGCGTGTCGCGGATACATCGAGCAATTGATATTCGACGATCGCGGGATGCTCGCGTGAACCGCAGAGCGGGCAGGGCTCGCCTTCGCGCAACGCCGCGCGATGGTCGGCGAGCTGCAGAATGAGTTGTTCCTGTTCGAGCAGCTTTCGCTTGTCGGCAATCCTTTCGCGCAGGGCACGGCAGGCTTCGTCGATGCGCTTGCGTTCCTGGGTGCTGCTGTTCAGTGCGGCGCGATGCCTAGCGAGTTCCGCGATCGCGGCCTGTTGCTGCTTCGCCCCGTGTTCGCGAATTTGCGCGAGATGCGCGAGCCGGTTCAGCGCAACCTGCTCCTGCTGAAGCCGCTCGCAGTGCGCTTTCAACTCCGCCTCCTGCCGGCCATCGAGCACGCGGGACCAGACCGCGCGTTGCGCCGCCTCGACCTGGCGCGCCTCGTCGAGCATTTGCGCTGCTTCGCGCACCACGTTGCGCTGCGCTTCGATGCGCTCGCCGTGCACGCCGATCGCGTGGGACAGCTGACGCTCTTTGTCGAGCGACACGCCGATGCCGTCGAGAAGCTGCTGCCGCGCATCGAATTGCGGGCGCCACGCCGCGATCCACTCCCCGAGCGCCTTCCGATGCGGGTGCTGGTCGAGCGACGCCTGCGCGTCCCGCGCTTGTCCAAGCAATTCGTCGAGCGATGCCTGGCGCGCGGCCGTGATCTGCTTTCGCAGATGAAACGCGAGCCGCGCATGGCGCGCGGTGTCCAGCGATGCGCGCTCGCGATCCGCCTTTGCCTTCGCGAGCCGTTGCGATGTTTCGGCGAGCGCATTGCGCGTGACGCGCATCGCGTCGTGTTGGGCCTTCAGCTTTTCCGCGGGCTCGCTTGCAGCGAGTGCGTCGAGATCGGGCTTCGCGTCAGCCAGCTCCTGAAGGGCGCTCTTTTCGTTCGCGCTTGCCTGCTCGAGCCTTGTCTGCGCCACGGCCAGTTCCTTGCGCCATTGCAGCATCGCATCGGTCGAGCGCTGCTGCACGATCAGTTGCGCCTCCTGCGCGGCGAGCCCTTCCGCTTCCTGCTTCAGCCCGGCAAGCTGTTCGTCGCCGAGCAGCTGCACGCCTTCGGCGCGAGCCTGAAGCGTGTCGAGCGCGGACTTTTCGTCGCGCGTGCGCTCGAACACGTTCTGCGAAATCAACCCGTAGATATCGGTGCCCGTCAGTTCTTCGAGCAACTCGGCGCGCTCGTTCGCCCTCGCTTCGAGGAACGCGGCGAAGCCGCCCTGCGCCAGCATCATCGACTTGGTGAAGCGCCCGAAATCGAGTCCCGTGATCTCTTCGACCATGCGCAGCTTGTCGTTGATCCGCTCCGTGACGATCGTGCCGTCCAGGCGCGCGAGTTCCACCTTCGGCGCCTGCAGGTTGCCGGTGGCCTTGTCGCGTGCGCGGCGCTGGCTCCAGAACGCGCGATAGCCTTTGCCCTTGACTTCGAATTCGACTTCGGCCAAGCACTCGAACGTGTGCCGCGTCATCAATTCGTTGCTGCCCGCGGACACGGTGTCCATGCGCGGCGTGCGGTGATAGAGCGCGAGGCAGATCGCATCGAGCAGGGTCGTCTTGCCCGCGCCCGTGGGGCCGGTGATCGCGAAGAGGCCGTTGTCCCGGAACGGCGGCTGGCCGAAATCGATCTTCCAGTCGCCCTTGAGCGAGTTCAGGTTTCTCAGTCGAAGCGACAGGATTCTCATGACGCCGCCGCCTCGCCGATGCCCGCCACGACTTCCCGATACATCGACGTCAGCTGGCTGCGCGTGTCGTCGTCGAGGGTTTCGGCCTGCAGGCGGCGCGCGAAGACGTCGTCGGGCGTAAGTTCGTTCAATGTTTCCTTTGCCTGCGCCTGCAGCGCGTTCTGCTGCGCCGGGCGTTCGCGCCGGATGCGCAGCACTTCGACGGGAAGCGCCTCCGTCATCTGCTGAATGCGTGCGTGCAGGTCGCTCAGATAGTCGTCGGCGCATACGACGATTTCGAGCCACACGGTTGTGCCTTCCGGCACTTCGGCGGCTGCGGCGCGGATCGCGGCCGCGAGTTCGCCGAGCGACCCCCTGACCGACAGAAGCGGCTGAAAGCAGGGCACTTCGATCGGCGTGACGGCATCGAGCCCGTTGACGGAAACGTCCACGAGCAGCATCTCTTTCTGCTGGCGCGCCTCGTCGAAGCTGAGCGCGATCGGCGAGCCGCTGTAGCGGATATGTTCAAGGCCGCCGACTTTTTGCGGCCGGTGGATGTGCCCGAGCGCGATGTAGTCGGCGGCGGGAAAGGCCGGGGTCGGAAAGGCTTCCAGCGTGCCGACATAGATCTCGCGCACCGATTCGCTCGCGCTCGCGCCCACGGTCGTCAGGTGCCCGGTCGCGACGATCGGCAGTCGGAGGCCAAGCGCTTCGCGCTTTCGCTCGGCGAGTTCGTGCAGCGCGTGATAATGCGCCTGGATGGCCTCCGCAAGCGACGCCTGTTTTTCGCGCGCGCTCTCGCCCGCGATGCTCGTGAGCACGTCGCGCGGACGGATGAACGGAATCGCGCAGACAATCGCGCCGGGTTCACCGTCGCGCGTTTTCATGACCTGCACCTGTTCGTTCGGATCGTCCTGAACGGACGGGATCACGAACGTGCCGAGCAGCGCGAGCAACTCGCGCGATTCCTGCAGCATCGCGACGGAATCGTGATTGCCCGCGAGCACGGTGAGTCCCACGCCTGCGTCGCGCATCGCGAGGATCAGCCGGTTGTAAAGCTCGCGCGCGTAGCTCGGCGGCGCGCCGGTATCGAAGATGTCGCCGGCTATCAGGACCGCGTCGACGCAATGGACCTTCGTCTGCTCGACGAGCCACGCGATCAGCTTTTCATGTTCCGTCTGCCGGGAATGTCCAAGGAAATACTGGCCGAGATGCCAGTCGGAGGTGTGCAGGATTCGCATCGGTGATTGCGTCGGCTGAAGGGCGCCGGGCCTCGCGGCGCGAGACCCGGTTTGCGGGGCGTCGATCGTCGGGTCGTCGGATCGTCGCGGCAAGTTTAGCCGATCGCGGGGGGACGGCCTCGTCAGGGGCGAGGCTTCACTGGCAGCCAGATTTCCGTGACCAGCTCGGTGGGCGGCGTCTCGCGCGGATCGTTGAGATACACCTCGTGCACCGGCGCGTCGCCGGTTTCGCGGCCGGAATGTGGCAGCCATTCGCCGTAGAGCCACTGATAGGCGAAGCACAGCTGCGCATACGGGCCGACATGCGTGAGCACTGCGAAGTCGCCGCCCGCCACTTCCACGCGCGATACCGGCGCCTCGAATTCGATGCCGCGCGGCTGCGCGAGTTCGACACACGCCTGCGAGCGCAGATCGCTTTCGGCGACGGCGTCCGGATCGTCGAAATAGATGCCGAGCCAGCGGGCCTCGTTATCGAGCCGGCCGCGCCTGGCGAGCCAGTGCGAGACCGTCTCGAACGATTGCCCGATATTCATGTACGGACCCCGGTGCTCGACGGCGGCGACCGTGAACGGCGCATGAGTGCGGATTTCGACGGGATGCATGGCTTCACCTCCTGGTCTGGCTGATTCGGGCGATACGGGGCGCCAGAGCGCCGCGCCGCCCTCGTTGCGAAATTGCGCCGGCGGCATGCGATAGCTCGCCTGAAACGCACGCGAAAACGCCTGCACGCTGCTGTATCCCGCGCGCTGGCCGATGGTGTCGAGCGGCGAGGCACTCCGCACTAGTTCGTTCGCCGCGCGATGCAGCCGCAGCCGCCGGACCGTCGCCGCCGCGGTTTCGCCGTAGAACGCGTGATAGATGCGGTGCCAGTGATACGGCGAAAGGCACGCGATTTCCGCGAGGCGGTTGAGATCGAGATCGTCGTCGAGATGATCGTGGATATACTCGACCACGCTGCTCAGACGCGTTTCGTAGAAGCGCTCGTTGAGTTTGTCGTTCATCGCCGGCCCCGGTTCGACTTCGATGGAACAAAGTTAGCACGCTCCCATTTAGCAAATCTTGCGGACTTTGATGCGCGGCCGAAAATCGGCAAGGGGCGCGCGCACGCGTACACTTCGGCATCGAATCTGCAAATATGGCGCGCCGGGCACGGCCGCGCTCAACCCCTCCGCGAAAAGATCATGTTTACCTGTCGAAACCAGCCATGCGGCGCACAGTGGGAACTGTCGGACGTCGTCATCAAGAACGAGGGCCAGGGGCTCCTGTTCCGCTGCCCGCTGTGCGGCGCACGCAACAAGGTGATTCGCCACGACGCGTCCGACGGCACCATCACCTACGAGCAGGACAATTCGGTCCCGCCGAAGCAGACCAACTAGAGCCATGACGACCGATACGTCCTTCAGCAGCCTGCCGCTTTCGCCCGCGATGCAGGCGAACCTGCAACAGCTCGGCTATCTCACGATGACGCCGATCCAGGCCGCGAGCCTTCCCGCCGCGCTCGCGGGCCACGACCTGATCGCGCAGGCGAAGACGGGCAGCGGCAAGACCGCCGCGTTCGCGCTGCCGCTGCTCGCGAAGCTCGATGTGCGGCTTTACTCCGTGCAGGCGCTCGTGCTGTGCCCGACGCGCGAACTGGCTGATCAGGTCACGCAGGAGATCCGCCGCCTCGCGCGCGCCGAAGACAACATCAAGATCCTGACGCTGTGCGGCGGCACGCCGATGCGTCCGCAGATCGCGAGTCTCGAGCATGGCGCGCACATCGCGGTCGGCACGCCGGGGCGCATCATGGATCACCTCGAACGCGGCACGCTCGCGCTCGACGCGCTGCGCACGCTCGTCCTCGATGAAGCCGACCGCATGCTCGACATGGGCTTCTTCGACGACATCGCGTCGGTTGCACGGCAGTGTCCGAAGGAGCGCCAGACGCTGCTTTTCTCCGCGACCTATCCGGAGGGCATCGCCAGGCTGAGCCAGCAGTTCCTGCGCCAGCCGAAGGAAATCAAGCTCACCGAGCAGCACACCGGTTCGAAGATCAAGCAGCGCTTCTACGAAGTCGACGACAACGAACGCCTGCACGCCGTGGGTCTGCTGCTCGACCATTACCGGCCAGTCAGCACGCTCGCGTTCTGCAATACCAAGCAGCAGTGCCGCGACCTGCTCGATGTCCTGCGCGCGCAAGGTTTCGAAGCGCTTGCGCTGCACGGCGAGCTGGAACAGCGCGAACGCGATCAGGTGCTGGTGCAGTTCGCCAATCGCAGTTGCTCGGTGCTGGTCGCAACCGATGTCGCGGCGCGCGGGCTCGACATCGCGCAGCTCGAGGCGGTGATCAACGTCGACGTGACGCCTGATCCCGAGGTCCACGTGCATCGCATCGGCCGCACGGGCCGCGCGGACGAGGAAGGCTGGGCGCTCACGCTCGCGAGCATGGACGAGATGGGGCGCGTCGGCAGCATCGAGCAGGCGCAGGGCAAGGAAGTGGAATGGCATCCGCTCTCGGAGCTTTCGTCCGCGACGCCCGGACATCTGAAGCCGCCGATGGCCACGCTCCAGATCCTCGGTGGCCGCAAGGAGAAGATCCGTCCCGGCGACGTACTCGGTGCCCTGACCGGCGAAGCGGGCTTCGCCGGTACGCAGATCGGCAAGATCAACGTGACCGACATGTTCACGTACGTGGCGGTCGAGCGCGGTATCGCCGACGAGGCCGTGCGCAAGCTCATGGCGGGCAAGGTGAAGGGCAAGAAGGTGAAGGTGCGGCGGATCTGAGACGCGTCGGATGCGAAACACCGCGAAACGCCGCGATTTGATCAGACAAATCCGATAGTTCGGCGCGATGGCCTCGACTAGCATCGACCGGTTTCAATCTACCGATCGATCTGTCATGTCCGACTGCCTCACAGCGTTCCACGTTGCGCTCGACCACCATCACGCCGGGCGTCTCGCGGACGCGGAAGCGGGCTATCGCGGCATCGTCGGAGAGAATCCGGATCATGTGGAGGCGCTGCATCATCTCGGCGTGCTGCTGCATCAGCGCCGGCAGCACGCGAATGCCGCCGCGTTTCTCGACCGCGCGCTCGTGCTCTCGCCGCATTACGCCGCATGCTGGAGCAATCGCGGGCTGGTGGCGGCGGCGCTGGGCGATGCCGAGTTCGCCGTGGCGTGCCATCGGCGGGCGCTCATCGTCGATCCATGGTTCGCGAACGCGCGCAACAACCTGGGCGTCGCCTTGCACGCGCTGGGCCGTTTTGGCGAAGCGATCGACGAGCTTCGGCTCCTGATCGCGCAACAGCCCGATTTCATCGATGCGTACACGAATCTCGGAGCGTCGCTCGCGAAACTGAAGCGCCACGAAGAGGCGCTTGGCGCCTGCCGCGAGGCGCTTGCCCGCGATCCGGCGAATGCCGGCGCGCATTTCGGCGAAGGCAATGCGCTGCGCGAACTGGGCCGTCTCGAAGACGCCTTGCGAAGCCTGCAGCAGGCCGTCGAACTGGCGCCCGGTCACTTCGAATCGCATGTGAACCTCGGCACGACGCTCGGGCTCGGGCGCTTCGCGCAAGCCGAGGCGCGATACCGCCACGCGCTCACCCTGCGCGACGATCCCCAGATCCACACGTGCGTCGGCGCGGCGATCGGCGCGCAGGGGCGCTTTCACGAGGAAGAGGCGCACTACCGGCGCGCGCTGACGCTCGATCTGAATCACGCCGACGCCCAGCACAATCTCGCGCTGCTGCACCTGCGGCGCGGCGAGTTCAGGGAAGGCTGGGCACTCTACGAAACGCGCTGGCGGGCGAGCAAGTACGCGCCGCTCGTCATTCCGGGCGTGCCCGAATGGGGTGGCGAGCCGCTCGCGGGGCGCACGCTGCTGCTCGTCGGCGAGCAGGGGCACGGCGACCAGTTGCAGTTCGTCCGCTATGCATCGATGCTCGAACGGATGGGCGCGACCGTCGACGCCTGGGTGCAGGCGAATATCGCGGAACTGGTGGGCAGCGTGCGAGGCGTGCGGCGTGCGATCGCCGACGGAACGACGCTGGAGTACGACTTCTGGACGCCGATGATGAGCGTGCCCTACCGGCTCGCGGATATCGTTCAGGGCGTGCCCGCCGAGATTCCGTACCTGAGCGTGAGTGCGGCGCGTGTCGGCGCGTGGCCTGCCCGGGTGCGCGGGCTCGCGGGCGCGCGGCGGAAGGTCGGTGTCGTGTGGGCGGGCAGTCCGACGTTCGCCAACGACCGCTTTCGCTCGATGCCGCTCGCCGCGCTCGACGCACTCGTCGAGGTATCGGATATCGCGTGGTTTTCGCTGCAAAAAGGCCCGGCGCGCACGCAACTCACCCATGCCGCGCTGAAGCCGCACGATCTGACCGATCACATTCAGGATTTTGCGGACACCGCCGCGCTCATCGAGCAACTCGATCTGGTGATTGCGGTGGATACGTCCGTGGCGCATCTCGCGGGCGCGCTCGGCAAGCCGGTGTGGCTGCTGCTGCCCGCGAACTACGACTGGCGCTGGATGCTCGATCGCGACGACAGCCCGTGGTACCCCACTATGCGTCTTTTCAAGCAGACGACGCTCGGCGACTGGGAGCCGGTGGTGCGGCGGGTGAAAGAGGCGCTCGCGCGCACGGTTTGACGCAGGCGTCCGCTCGCATCGGCGAGCACCGCTCAGGCCGGCAACGCCGCGAGGACCGGAAACAGCTGGCGCGAGACGCCTTCAGGTGCTCTCGTCGAGCGGAACATCTCCGATGCTTGCGACGGCAGTGCCGTCCGTGTCATTACTCAGCGGCGCGCATCGGCGCCGCGCCCGGGTCGCGCGTCACGAGCCGCAATCCGCTTGCGATGCTCGCCGCACCTGCGAATCCCGCACCCAGCGACAGCGCGAGCGCGGGCCCGTGCTTGCCCGCGATGCCGAAACTCAGCGCGACCAGCGCGGCGCCGAGCGCCTGACCGAGCAGGCGCGCCGTCGCCACGACGCCGCTTGCGCCGCCGCTGCGCTCGCGCGGCGCGCTCGCCATCAGCGCCTTCAGGTTCGGCGACTGGAAAAAGCCGAAACCCGCCCCGCAGATCGACATGCGGATACCGATGTCGAGCACGTGCGGATTGGCGGGCAGCATCGCGAGCGAGACCATGCCCGCGCACAGGATCGCCAGCCCGACGCCGCCGAGCAGGCCCGGCGCATAGCGGTCCGAGAGGCGCCCGGCGATCGGCGCCATCAACGCGACGAGCACCGACCACGGCGTCATCAGAAAGCCGGTTTCCACCTGGCTGCGCCCGAGCACGCCTTCGAAATAGAACGGCAGCGACACGAACGCGAGCCCTTGCGCGGCGAAAGAGCAGATCGCGGTCATCGTCGATAGCGCGAACATCGGGCGCCTGAAGAGATCGACGGGGAGCATCGGCGCCGGGTGGCCGCGTTCGCGATGCAGCATCAGCCCGCCCGCGACGGCCGTCACCGCGAGCGCAGCCAGCACGACGTGCGTCGGCGCGCGCTGGGCCGCCTCGCCGAGCGCGAAGATCAGCGCGGCGAACGTGACGACGTTCAGCGCCGCGGCCACGCGGTCGAAGTCGTGCGGGCTCTTCGGCGTTTTCGGCAGCGCCGGCCAGCCGATCAGGAGCGCGAGCACGCCGACCGGCAGATTCACGGCGAAAAGCCACGGCCAGGTTCCGAGCGACAGCACGATCGACGCCACCGTCGGCCCGACCGCGAACGACACGCCCACGATCAGCGCGTTCAGCCCGAGCCCGCGCCCGAGCCGGTGAATCGGAAAGATCGCGCTGATGAGCGCGGTGTTGACGCTCATGATGGCGGCCGCCCCGACCCCCTGCAGCAGCCGCGCGGCGACGAGCGTCGGCAGCGACCAGGAGAACGCGCAGATCGCGGACGCCACCGTGAACAGGATCAGCCCGCTTAGGTACACGCGCCGGTGCCCGATAATGCCGCCGAGCGCCGCGAGCGGCAGCAGCGTCGCGACCATCGAGAGCTGGTAGGCGTTGATGATCCAGACCGACGCCGCGGGCGTCGCGTGCAGATCGGCGGCGATGGCGGGGAGCGCCGTGTTGGCGATGGCGGTATCGAGCGTGGCGAGCGCTACGGCGAGCAGCATCGCCGTCATGCCGCGGCGCTCGAGCGGCGTCATTGGCGCGTCGGGGTCGCGCGGGGCAGTGCTGAAGGTGGTCTGGGTCGACACGGGCGTGATCGCTTGAGCGGCATTAAGCAGGTATTGAATCCGACACGATACGGGAACACGCGATTTTTCGCAGACGACCCCCGCGGAGGCTTTCAAACAGGTGTCAACACCGGCTGGCCGGAAAAGTGACGCGTCGCGTTTTCGACGAAAAGCGCGGCGGAGGCCGCCATCGCTTCCGGCGAACGTCCACCGACGTGCGGCGTCAGCACGACGCGCTCCGAATCGATCAGAAGCGGGGGTGGCGACGGCTCGCCCTCGTACACGTCGAGCCCCGCGCCCGCGATGACGCCGTGCGCGAGGGCGTCGGCGAGCGCGGCCGTATCGACGACACTCCCGCGCGCCACGTTCACGACGTATCCCTGCGGGCCGAGCGCTTCGAACACTTCGGCGCCGATCAGGTGATGCGTCGCCGCGCCGCCGGGCGTCGCGATCACGAGATAGTCGGCCCAGCCGGCGAGCGCGATGACGGAATCGAAGTGGGCGTAGGGCGTGTCCGGCTGCGGGCGGCGATTGTGGTAGCCCACTTCGGTATCGAAGCCGAGCGCGCGCCGCGCGACCTTCCGGCCGATATTGCCGAGGCCGACGACGCCGAGCCGTTTGCCCGAGAAGTTCGGCTGCATGGGCAGTTCGTCGCGCCAGACGCCTGCGCGGCAGGCGCGATCGAGGAACGGAACGCGGCGCACGGTGGCGAGCAGCAGGGCGAAGGCGTGATCGGCGACGCAGTCGTCGTTCGTGCCTGCGCCGTTCACGACGACGATGCCGCGCGCTTTCGCGGCGTCGCGGGCAATGTTTTCGTGGCCGGCGCCCAGCGCGCCGATGAGTTCGAGGTTGGGCAGGCGGGAGATTTCGTCGGGGGTGAGCCCGGTCGTGCCGTTGGTGAGCACGGCGCGGATCTGGTCTGCGTGTTGCGTAATCGCGTGGTCGCGCGAGGTGGGCGTGGGGGCGTCGACGATCTGGAAATGGGCGGCGATCGCGGCGCGGTTTTCAGGGGGCAGGGGGATCAGGACGAGGACGGTGGGTGGCATGGTGGCTTCGGGACTGGATTGGCGGGTGTCGCAGCGCGCGGGGCCGCCGCTGAGTCGATGAAGCTGCGGAGCCGGCGTCAGGCTATTGTGCCGTGACGAAAATGCCGGCGTGTGGAGTGGGCGGGAGGTGGGTTTGCAGGCATGCGTGCGATCCGTGCATTCGAGCGTTCGTTCGGGATCGCGGAGCGGCGAATTTGCCGCTTGGCTCTGCACCGGGATTGCAGGCAGCGGCGTTCGGAAAGCAAAAAGCCCAGTCCGTGGACTGGGCTTTTTGCTTTGAATTTTCTGGTGGGGCGTGAGTGACTCGAACACTCGACCTACGGATTAAGAGTCCGCTGCTCTACCAACTGAGCTAACGCCCCGAAAAACTGAATCCGAATTATAGCGACATATTTCTTCGTCGCGCAAGCCCCCTGTCGCAAAAAGTTTCTCGAAGACCGCCCTGAGATGCGTGCCGGAACTGGCACCGGCCGGTCGTGTATCCCGAAAACGAGCTTGCGAGCCGTTATCATGGCGAAAGCCTCGGGCTGCCGTTCGGTTGCGCCGAATCCGCGATCACGAAGCGACTACGAAGAAACCACGACGAAATCACGAGAGACATGGACAAAACCGCCATCCGCGCACTTCTAGACAGCGTTCTGGCTCCGTGGGTGCGCGAGTTGTCGCTGGCCCCCGAGAGCACGACCGACGACACCGTCACCCTGCGCCTGCCGCACGCCGACAAGCTGCGTCACGCGGGTGGCGTCGTTTGCGGACAGGTGTTCATGGCGGCCGCCGATACCGCGATGGTTGTCGCGATTTCGCACGTGCTGGGCGGGTTCCAGCCGATGACCACTGTCTCGCTGAACACGAGTTTCATGCGCCCGGTAAAGGCGGGCGATGTGCTCGTCACGGCGAAGGTGCTGCGCCGCGGCCGCAATCTCGTCTTCGGCGAGATCGAGCTGCGCGACGCCGAGGGCGAACTCGCCGCCCACGCGACAACGACCTACGCGCTGCTGGGCTGACCCGGCCGCACGACACGCACCCTCAACGAATCACAACGCTCAAATGTTCGATCAAGTCGTATTCGCGGGCGGCGGCAACCGCTGCTGGTGGCAGGCCGGCTTCTGGGACGTGGTGCAGCCGGAGCTGAACCTGCGCCCGCGCATCATCACGGGCATCTCGGCGGGCGCGGCCACGGCCTGCATGCTCTACACCAATCGCGCCGACTGGGTGATGGACTACTACTCGCACGCCCTGCGCGACAACACGAAGAACGCCTACTGGGGCAACCTGCTGCGCGGGCAATCGGTGTTTCCGCACTATCGCATCTACCGTCAGGCGCTCCTCGACATCTTCCGCGACCGGTTCGCGACCCTCCAGACTGCGCCGGAAATACGCATCGGCGTGTCGCATCTGCCGCGCTGGCTCGGCGCGCGCAGCGCCGTCGCGGCGGGCCTGATCGCGTACAACATCGAAAAGTACGTGCGCAAGACGCTCCATCCGACGCTCGGTCAGGCGCTCGGTTTTCATCCCGAATTCGTGAAGGCGCAGGAATGCGCGACGGTCGAAGACCTGGCCGACCTGATCCTGCAATCGTCCAGCACGCCACCGTTCACTCCGGTCCTGCGGCGCAACGGCCGCCCGGTGCTCGACGGCGGCATGGTCGACAACGTGCCGGTCAGCGCGCTCGATACCGCGCCGGGCCTCGTGCTCGTGATGGTCACGCGCCTTTACCCGCGGCCGCAGATGTTCGTCGTGCCGCACGGCGGGCAGCAGCGCGTCTACGTTCAGCCGTCGCGCAAGGTGCCGATTTCGAGCTGGGATTACACGAGTCCGTCGCAGATGCAGCATGCCTTCAACCTCGGCCGCGCCGACGGCGAACAGTTTCTCACCCGCGTGCCGGAGCTGATGCACGCGGCGGCCCACATCTAGCACCCGGAAAACAGGAGCACACCGTGGCGAAGAAGCATCACTACACGCTGACCGTCGTCTGGACGGGCGATCAGGGCTCGGGCACCTCGCGCTACGACGCCTATTCGCGCGACCACCTCGTGCGCGTGCCGAACAAGCCGGCCATCGAAGCGTCGAGCGATCCGGCGTTTCGCGGCGACCCCGCCCGGCACAACCCCGAGGAGCTGTTCGTGGCGTCGCTGTCGTCGTGCCACATGCTCTGGTACCTGCATCTGTGCGCAACCAGCGGCATCGTCGTGACGGGCTACTCCGACGAGGCGCTCGGCACGATGGAAGAGACGGCGAAAGGCGCGGGCCGCTTCACCGATGTCCTGCTGCGCCCGCACGTGACGATTGGCGCGGGCGGCGACGTCGAACTGGCGACGCGGCTGCATGAGGAAGCGCACCGTTTCTGCTTCATCGCGAATTCGGTGAATTTCCCGGTGCGCTGCGAACCGCACATCGATATCTCGACGCTCTAGGAAGGTACTCCTAGCGCCGCCGTCCGCCCTGCAGCGCATCCGGATTGGAGACGCTCGACGTGTCGCCGGCGTTGAAGGCGAGGATGTTCTTGAACGCGGCGCTGAAGTAGAGCTCATAGCTCTCGCGCTCCACATACCCGATATGCGGCGTGCAGATCACGTTCTCCATGCGCAGCAGGCCGTAGCCCTGCAGGATCGGTTCGCTTTCGTACACGTCGATCGCGACCATGCCGGGGCGGTTGTGATGCAGCGCGTTGAGCAGCGCGTTCTCCTCGAGCAGCTCGGCGCGGCTCGTGTTGACGAAAAGCGCCGTAGGCTTCATGCGCATCAGGTCTTCCTGCTTGACGATGCCGCGCGTGTCGTCGTGCATGCGCAGATGCAGCGTCAGCACGTCGCTCTGTTCGAACAGCGCTTCGCGGCTTTCCGCGACGTTGTAGCCGTCCTCGCGCGCGGCGTGCTGCGAGTGCTCCCGGCCGAAGATCAGCACGTTCATGCCGAACGCCTTGCCATAGCCCGCCACCATCCTGCCGATCTTGCCGTAGCCCCAGATGCCGAGCGTCTGGCCGCGCAGCACCTGGCCCAGGCCGAAGTTCGGCGGCAGCGCCGACGTCTTCAGCCCCGACTGCTGCCACGCGCCCTGCTTCAGGTTCGCGACGTACTGCGGAATGCGCCGGTGCGCCGACATGATGAGCGCCCAGGTCAGCTCGGCGGGCGCGACGGGCGATCCGGTGCCCTCCAGCACGGCGATGCCGCGTTCGGTACAGGCGTCGATGTCGATGTGGCCGCCGCCCGCCCGGCCGGTCTGGCTGATCATGCGCAGGCGCGGAAGCTTGTCGAGCAGCTGCGAGCTGATGCGCGTGCGTTCGCGGATGAGTACGAGGGCATCGACCTCCGACAGTCTGCTAGCCAACTGTCCGAGACCGCGCACCGTGTTATTGAAGACCTTCACCTCGTGGTCATCGAGCAGATGGAAACAATCCAGCTTGCGGACGGCGTCCTGGTAGTCGTCGAGGATGGCGATTTTCATGGGCATTGATTGGCTTTTGTTGGGCATCAAACGTGCTGCCGACTGCTATGGAAGGAAAATAGACGCGCTAACTTCGGGTAATTACCAATAATTTCGGCGAATTTCCGTTATTGCGCTGCGTCAAAGAATCCGCTGGGCGGGATGTTATGCTGGAACTCCCATTTTTACCGGTGCGGGCGAATGGAACCGTTAAAAGGCGGTCCAAATGCGCAAATGCCGGTAAACCCCGTAATCGTTGAGGAGACAAGGCACTTTAGTATCTCTTTTTAACAGTTTGTTCCGTGCCGACGCAAGCCGCGATTCCAGACGGCCGCGGCCGACAAACCGTATTGCCCAGGACGCCTGTGCCCCGCTTCGCGCAACGCCGACCGACCGATGTTTCGTGTGACGAATGCCGCGAGACATCGCGCAGGAGTCGCCGCGTCGAGCGCGAATACCGCCTCTCGCAGGCAGCGTCGATGGGCGCGACCGTTTTCATCCTTAGAAGAACGGAGACAGCTCGATGAATCAGCCCGCAGTCGTAGTCGAACAGAACAACAACGCCGTCGAAATCGATGCCCCGGCGTATGTCAGACACCGAAAACTCATCGACTGGGTCCAGCGCGTCGCCGCGCTGGCGAAACCGGCCCGCATCGTCTGGTGCGACGGAAGCCAGGCGGAATACGACCGCTTGTGCGATCAGATGGTTTCCGCCGGCACGCTCAAGAAACTCAACCCCGCCAAACGCCCCAACTCCTATCTTGCCTGTTCCGATGCGTCCGACGTCGCCCGCGTCGAAGACCGCACCTTCATCTGCTCGAAGCGTCCGGAAGACGCGGGCCCGACGAACAACTGGATCGATCCGCAGGAAATGCGCAGCACGCTCGACGGTCTCTTCGACGGTGCGATGCGCGGCCGCACGATGTACGTCGTGCCGTTCTCGATGGGGCCGCTCGGCTCGCCGATCGCGCATATCGGCGTGGAGCTCTCCGACAGCCCGTATGTCGTCACGAACATGCGGATCATGACGCGCATGGGCCGCGCGGTATACGACGTCCTCGGCACCGACGGCGAGTTCGTGCCGTGCGTGCATTCGGTCGGCGCGCCGCTCGCGGCGGGGCAGAAGGACGTGCCGTGGCCGTGCAACGACACGAAGTACATCGTCCATTTCCCCGAGGCGCGCGAAATCTGGAGCTTCGGCTCGGGCTACGGCGGCAACGCGCTCCTCGGCAAGAAGTGCTTCGCGCTGCGCATCGCCTCGACGATGGGCCGCGACCAGGGCTGGCTCGCCGAACACATGCTGATCCTCGGCGTGACATCGCCGAAGGGGCGCAAGTATCACGTGGCGGCGGCGTTCCCGTCGGCGTGCGGCAAGACCAACTTCGCCATGCTGATCCCGCCCGAGGACATGAACGGCTGGAAGGTGACGACGATCGGCGACGACATCGCCTGGATCAAGCCGGGCCGCGACGGGCGTCTTTACGCGATCAACCCGGAGGCGGGCTATTTCGGCGTCGCGCCGGGCACGAGCGAAAAGACCAACTTCAACGCGATGGCGACGCTCAAGGCGAACGTGATCTTCACGAACGTCGCGCTCACCGACGACGGCGACGTCTGGTGGGAAGGCATGACCGACACGCCGCCCGCGCATCTCATCGACTGGCAGGGCCGCGACTGGACGCCGGAAATCGCGAAGAAAACCGGCGCGAAGGCCGCGCACCCGAACGCGCGCTTCACGGCGCCGGCGTCGCAGTGTCCGTCGATCGATCCGGATTGGGAGAATCCGGCGGGCGTTCCGATCGACGCGTTCATCTTCGGCGGCCGCCGCTCGAACACGGTGCCGCTCGTCACGCAGGCGCGCGACTGGAAGGAAGGCGTCTACATGGCGGCCACGATGGGCTCGGAAACCACGGCGGCGGCCGCAGGCCAGGAGGGCGTCGTGCGACGCGACCCGTTCGCCATGCTCCCGTTCTGCGGTTACAACATGAGCGATTATTTCGGCCACTGGCTGAAAATGGGGGAAAAACTCGACGCATCGCGCTCGAATCCACCGAAATTCTTCTGCGTCAACTGGTTCCGCAAGGGCGACGACGGCAAGTTCGTCTGGCCGGGGTTCGGCGAGAACATGCGGGTGCTGAACTGGATCATCGGCCGGATCGAAGGGTCGGCGAAGGGCGAGGAGCATGCCTTCGGCATCTCGCCGCGCTACGAGGACATCGACTGGGGCGAACTCGATTTCACGCGCGATCAGTTCGAGAAGGTGATTTCGGTGAACGACGCGGCCTGGCGCGACGAGCTGGCGCTTCATGAAGAATTATTCATGAAGTTGCAGCACGGCCTTCCGGACGAGTTGCCGGAGGCCAAGGCCGGCATCGAAAAGCGTCTCGCGGCGTAATGGATTAACCCTGCCAGCCGAATCAATCCCCAATACCGGGTTCCGCGCACGCGGACCCGGCTGTGGGGTGCAAATAACCCGCCAAAACTGGCGCGGCCAGCTTTTCATAATTACGCCCGCTTACATAATGCACACATAAACGTTGTGCGAAACGCAACAATCGGCGATCTTTCACCTTACTAGGGCGTAAACCCGAAAACTTTCATCGAAAAACCTGTAAGAACTGGCAACTTCTGCACGATTTCTCAAGTCCTAGGATAATTCTGCATTGCAATGAATCAGAATTTGAAGTCCGCTTTTGCGGCAGGAGTTGTCCCATGGATCATTTGCAGTCGATGAAAGTATTCGTCCGCGTTGCCGACCTCGGCAGTTTCGCCCGGGCAGCCAGCGCGATGGATATCTCGAACGCGGTGGCGACGCGCCACATCGCGGACCTCGAAGGGCGCCTCGGCACGCGTCTGCTCAACCGCACCACGCGCAGCCTGTCGCTCACCGAGTCCGGCCAGGTCTATCTGGAGCGCGCCCGGCAGATTCTCGACGATCTCGAAGACGTCGAGCAGATGGTGGTCGCGCGCAATCACGAGCCGGTCGGTTCGCTACGGATCGTCGCGCCCGTGGTGTTCGGGCTGCACAACCTCGCGCCGGTTCTGCAGACCTATGCACAGCGCTATCCGAAGGTCATTCCCGATGTCACGCTCGTCGACCGGCAGGTCGATCTGGTTGAAGAGGGGTTCGATGTCGGCATCGTGATCGCGCGGCAGGTGAGGAGCGCGAGCGTGGTGACGCGGCGTCTGACGACCGGCTGCATGACCGTGTGCGCCACGCCGGCCTATCTGGAGAAGCACGGCACGCCAACGCGCCCCGAGGAACTGCTCGCGCATCCGTGCCTGAGCCTGCCGTCGGAATACTGGGGCGACGAGCGCGTGTTCACCGGGCCGGACGGCGAGGTGCGCGTGCGGCCGTCGAACGTGATCGTCGCGAACAATACCGAGATGCTGCGCCAGTTCGCGCTGCTCGGCATGGGTATCGCGATCCTGCCGAGCTACCTGATCGGCAACGACACGACCCGCGGCCGGCTGGTGCGCCTGCTCTCGGACTACCGGCTGCCGCAGGTCGAGATCAACGTCGCGTATCCGAGCCGCCGTCATTTGCCGGCGAAGGTGCGCACGTTCATCGATCACCTCGTCGAGCACTTCAGCCAGACGCCGAATCATCAGCTCGGCGAGCAGTGGATCAAGGACGGGATCGCCAAGCCCGGCGCGCCCGCGATGAACGACGACGGCAGTTCGGGGTCGCTCGTCGCGCACTCGGCCTATGCGGAAGCCGAGGACGAGCCGCAGCCGGTCGCGGCGGCGGCACGGTCCATCGACGGCGAACTCGGGCCGAAGCTCGCCAAGCCGTCGCGTACGCGTCCGCGGATGCCGGTGCATTCACCGTTCTGAATCCTGGGCGGTTGTCGTTTTATTTGCGAAGGGCCCGATAGCGGGCTCTTTTCGTTCGGGTTCGCTGAAATCATGGAGCGAAAATCACCCGCACGAGCGCCCAAGCGAAAAAAAAGCCCGTGCATCGTTCACGGGCTTTTTGCCTGACAAACGTCCGGCCGGATCAACCGGCCTTGCGGGCGACTGTCTTCCTGGCTGGCGCTTTCTTCGCGGGCGCCTTCTTCGCTGCGGTCTTTGCTGGCGCCTTCGCCGTCTTCTTGGCGGCGACCGCGACATCGCCGTCGCTCGCTTCGTCCTCGCCGCTTTCAGCCGGCGCAGCCGTGGTGGCGCCCTTCACCGCCGTTTTCGCGCCCGGTTTCGGCTCCTTCTTCTCGAACTCGAAGCCGATCTTGCCGTCCGGCTGCTTGACGAGGAACGCCTTGAAGTTGCGTCCGGTCCGCGACGACTTGAAGTTCGTCAGCAAGTCGGTGCGGCCTTCTTCGAGCAATTTTGCCATCTGATCCCGCGCGATTTCCTGCTGCAGGATCACCTTGCCCGAGCGGAAGTCGCACGTCTTCGGATTCGACACCGAGTTCTCGCAGACATAGCTCATGCCGTGCTCGTACACGCGCGACCGGCATTTCGGGCACGTTCCAACGGGCGTCTGCTCCGAAAAGTCGGGCGGTTCGCCGTCTTCGCCGCCGCTGTCCTGGCCGAAGTCGAATTCGAGCTTGAAGTTCTTGATCTCGTCGTCGAACGAGAGCTTGAGAATTGCCGAGAACGGCCGGCCCATCTTGCTGCGAAAGCCCGACAGCGGCCCGATCGTCTTTTCCCTGAGCAATTCCTCAACTTCCGGAATCTCGAACTGCCGCCCGCCCGGAATCTTCGAGATCGAGAATTCGCATTTCGTGCAGGCGAAGCGGCGATAGTTTTCCTTCACCTGGCCGCTGCAGTTGGGACACGGCGTTTCGAGCGTGGCGTAGTCGCCGGGAATCGTGTCGGAGTCGTATTCCTTCGCGCGCTTGACGATCGTCTGCGTCATGCGGGCGATTTCCTGCATGAACGCGTCGCGGTGCAGGTTGCCGCGCTCCATCTGCGACAGCTTGTGCTCCCACTCGCCCGTCAGCTCGGGCGCGGTCAGTTCCTCGACGCCCAGTCCACGCAGAAGCGTCATCAGCTGGAACGCCTTGGCGGTCGGAATCAGCTCGCGCCCTTCGCGGATCATGTATTTTTCGCCGAGCAGCCCTTCGATGATCGCCGCGCGCGTCGCGGGCGTGCCGAGACCCTTGGCGGCCATCGCCTCGCGCAGCTCCTCGTCTTCGACCAGCTTGCCCGCGCCTTCCATCGCCGACAGCAGCGACGCTTCGTTGTAGCGCGCGGGCGGTTTCGTCACGAGCTGGTGCGCGGCGACCTTCTCGACATCGACCTTTTCGTTCTTCTGCACCGGCACGAGGTTGGCGTCCTCGCCTCCGACTTCCTTGCCGTACACCTGCAGCCAGCCCGGCTCGACGAGCACCTTGCCTTCCGTCTTGAAATGATGGCCAGCGACTTCGGTGATGCGCGTCGTGACCAGATATTCGGCCGCCGGGAAAAACACCGCCAGAAAGCGCTTCACGACGAGGTCGTAGAGCTTCTGCTCGGGTTCGGACAGCGACTTGGGCGCCTGCAGCGTCGGGATGATGGCGAAGTGGTCGCTGATCTTCGAATTGTCGAAAATGCGCTTGTTCGGTTTCACCCAGCCCTTGTCGAGCACCTGTTTCGCGTGCGGCAGGTAGTTGTTGCTCTCCTTGAGCATCCCGAGCGTGTCCTTCACCGTGGCGAGGTAATCCTCCGGCAGCGCGCGGGCGTCGGTACGCGGATAGGTGAGCACCTTGTGCTTTTCGTAGAGCGCCTGCGCGAGGCCGAGCGTGTTCTTCGCCGAAAAGCCGAAACGGCCGTTGGCTTCGCGCTGGAGGCTCGTCAGGTCGAAGAGGAGCGGCGACATCTGCGTGGACGGCTTCGCTTCTTCCGTGACGGTGCCGGTCTTGCCGCGGCAGGCGGCGACGACGGATTCCGCGGCGGCAAGGCTCCAGAGCCGCGAGTCGCGCTGCTCCGGATCGTTCTCGGCGCGCTTGAATTTCGGGTCGAACCAGCGGCCTTCGTAGATGCCCTTCGCGGCGACGAACTCGGCGCGCACTTCCCAGTAGTCGCGCGGCACGAAGCGGCGGATCTTTTCCTCGCGCTCGACGACGATAGACAACGTTGGCGTCTGAACGCGGCCGACGGTCGTCAGGAAGAAACCGCCGCCCTTGCTGTTGAACGCGGTCATCGCGCGGGTGCCGTTGATGCCGACGAGCCAGTCGGCCTCCGAGCGGCAGCGGGCGGCGTCGGCGAGCGGCTGCATGTCGGCGTCGCTGCGCAGGTGCGCGAAGCCTTCGCGGATTGCGGCGGGTGTCATCGATTGCAGCCACAGGCGCTGCACCGGCTGCTTCGCCTTCGCGTGCTGCGCGATCAGGCGGAAAATCAGCTCGCCCTCGCGCCCGGCGTCGCAGGCGTTGATCAGGCGGTCGATGTCCTTGCGTTTGAGCAGGCGCGTCAGCACTTTCAGGCGCGATTCGCTCTTCGCGATCGGATTCAGGTCGAAATGCGGCGGAATGACGGGCAGATTGGCGAAGCTCCATTTGCCGCGCTTGACGTCGTATTCCTCGGGAGCGGCGATTTCCAGCAGGTGGCCGACTGCGGACGAAAGTACGTAGTCGTCGCTTTCGTAGTATTCGTCATGCTTGGTAAAGCCGCCCAAAGCGCGTGCGATGTCGTTCGCGACGGAAGGCTTCTCGGCGATGATCAGGGCTTTGGACATGACTCAATATAGTTGGGGACTGGCATCGGCCCCGGTTTGGGACCCTTTAACGACCGCTTTATAGCACACGGTACGCGGGGCGCGCGCCCCACATCCGATAAAAGCGGCCGTTCACCGGCGAACGCAACGGCTTCCGGACCCGCGCCGCCGACGCGGTTTTCTTATGCGGCGACGAGCGCGGGACGCAATTTCGGCGCGCCCGCCATATTCGGCAGCGCGGTCAGATCGACGAGCATCCGCGCGACGATCGAAACCTGGGGCAGCACCGTACCGAAAAAACGGGTCGTGATCGAGTCTTCGATCAGGATGGTCGGAAAGTTTTCGACATCGAGATCCTCGAAGCGATCCGCCTGGCTCTCGATGTCGATCCACGCGAAGCAGATCTCCGGGTGCGCGTCGGCAAGCCGGTCGAAGCCCTCGCGATAATCGCGGCAGGTCCCGCACCATTCGGCGCACAGGCAGGCGACGAACAGCGTATCGGGTTCGCCGATACGTTCGGCGATCCGCTCGGCGTCGGTGTCGAGATTGAGCGCGGGCATGGTTCCTTGGTCGTCTTTTCGCGTGCAGGTCGCTTTTACTGCGGATTTTTCAGCGAATGTAGCATGACGTGGCGTCACGAGCGTTCGACGCGCACGAAGCGGCCTCCCGGCAACGTCTCGATACGGCCTGCCAGTTCGAGTTGCAGCAGCAGGCCCTGCAGCGCCGCGCCCTCCAGTTCGGTGCGCGAGGCGAGGATTTCAAGCGTCGCGGGAGCGTGGCCGAGCGCGGCTAGCACCCGTTCGGCCTCCGGGCTGTGTTGCGCGGGCGCGACGCGTGCGGACGCCCAGGACGCGGTGGCGGCAGGCGGTGGCGACGAAACGGCGCTGCCCGCACGGGTAGCCGACGCGCCGCCGCGCGCGCTGTTCGAGACACCCTGGCGCGAGCCGCCGGCGCTTTTCTCGACAGTCGGCGCCGGCGCCAGACCGAATTCC
Source organism: Caballeronia glathei (assembly GCF_000698595.1). Taxonomy (GTDB): domain Bacteria; phylum Pseudomonadota; class Gammaproteobacteria; order Burkholderiales; family Burkholderiaceae; genus Caballeronia; species Caballeronia glathei. The sequence goes on from NZ_JFHC01000042.1 coordinate 24,399, forward strand.
TCCAGCACCTCTTCGGGTGTTTCGACGAGTTTTGCGCCTTGCTTGATCATCCGGTGGCAGCCGCGCGACAGCGGCGCGTGAATCGATCCGGGAATCGCGAACACATCGCGCCCCATTTCATTCGCGAGCCGCGCGGTGATCAGCGACCCGGAGCGCATTGCTGCCTCGACGATCAGCACGCCGCCGGCGAGCCCCGCAATCAGCCGGTTGCGCTGCGGAAAGTTCGCTGACCGGGCCGGCGTGCCGAGCGGCCATTCGGAGACGATCACGCCGTGCGCCGCGATTTCGTGCGCGAGCGGACGATGCTGGGCCGGATACACGAGATCCGCGCCCGTCCCGATCACCGCGACCGTGCTGCCGCGTCCTTCGAGCGCGCCGCGATGGGCCGCGGCGTCGATGCCGAACGCAAGCCCGGAGACGACCGCCAGCCCGGCGTCGGAGAGAGCGTGCGCGAAGCGGCGCGCATCCTCGATGCCCTGCGGCGTCGCGCTCCTGCTGCCGACGACGGCAACCGAGCGCGTCTGCAGCAATTCCGCGCGACCCTTTACATATAGCAGCGGCGGCGGGTCCGGCATCGTGAGCAATGCGCGGGGGTAGGCGATGTCGGCGAGCGTCAGGATGTGGTTGCCCGGCATCGACATCCATTCGCATGTGCGCGTGAGGTATTCGTCGAAACTGCCCGCCTCCACGCCCTGCGGCGGCGCGAGCACCGCATTGGCGGCCGCTTCGCCCGCAATCGCGGCGAGCGCGCCGAACGACTGGGCCAGCACCGCCTGCGGGGAGCCGAATTCGCGCAGCAGCGTGCGCAGCGCGAGCGGCCGCAGGCCGCCTGCGTTCGCGAGCAGGAGCCATGCGCGCAGGTCGTCGGCGGGCGCGGGAGCCACGTCCGGCGCGGCAGGGGCGGTCAGCAGGGCGTCAGTCGACATGTTAAGATTTTCATATTCCGAAACACAAAAAAGTCGTCGTCCGGCAGCGTTCCCGACCGGCTGACAAGGCGTCGCCGCTCGCGTGCGGCGTTGAATCCGAGCGATTCAGCCGCACATCTTCCGCATGCCGGAACGCATTCGCAACCTGGCCGAATGGCCGACTTTCGCGCGCCGAGGCGTGCGTCGATAATCCGAAACATGGCTCTGCTCAAAATACTCAACTACCCGGACAAGCGGCTGAACAAGGTGGCGAAACCCGTTGCAGCCGTCGATGACCGCATTCGCAAGCTCGTTGCCGACATGGCCGAGACGATGTACGCGGCGCCCGGCGTCGGGCTCGCGGCCACGCAGGTGGACGCGCATGAACGCGTGATCGTGATCGACGTGTCGGATGCGCACGACGAATTGCAGGTCTTCATCAATCCGGAAATCGTCTGGTCGAGCGAAACCAGGAAGGAATGGGAAGAAGGCTGCCTCTCGGTGCCCGGCATCTACGACTTCGTGGAGCGGCCCGAAAAAGTGCGCGTGAAGGCGCTGAACGAGAAAGGCGAGACCTTCGAGATCGACTGCGACGGGCTGCTCGCCGTGTGCATCCAGCACGAAATGGATCATCTGGAAGGTCACGTGTTCGTCGAATACTTGTCGCAGCTGAAGCAGACGCGTATCCGCGGCAAGATGAAGAAGCTCGAAAAGGCGCTGTGAGGCGCTTTTTGTCCCACGTTTTCGCAGGCTGCCCCACCCGATGACCCAATCGCTGCGCGTCGTTTTCGCCGGAACGCCGGAATTTGCCGCCGCCGCGCTCGCGGCAGTCCATGCGGCCGGATTTGCCGTTCCGCTCGTGCTCACCCAGCCGGACCGGCCCGCCGGGCGCGGCATGAAGCTGACGGCGAGCCCGGTGAAGCGTTTTGCGGTGGAACAGGGGATCGACGTCGCGCAGCCGCCGTCGCTGCGTCGCAACGGGAAGTATCCGGAAGACGCGGCCAGGGCGATCGACCTGCTGCGCGCGACACCCCACGACGTCATGGTCGTGGCCGCCTATGGGCTGATCCTGCCGCAGGAAGTGCTCGATATCGCGCCGCACGGGGCGATCAACATCCACGGATCGCTGCTGCCGCGCTGGCGCGGTGCCGCGCCGATCCATCGCGCGATCGAGGCGGGCGACACCGAAACCGGCATCACGCTGATGCAGATGGACGCCGGGCTCGACACGGGTCCGATGATCCGCGATGCGCGCATCCCGATTCTCCCGAACGACACCACCGGCACGCTGCACGACCGGCTTGCGCAGCTCGGGGCGGAACTCGTCGTAGAGGGGCTGCGCGATCTGGAGCGTGACGGCCGGCTGCCGTCCACGCCGCAGCCGGCGGAGGGCGCGACCTACGCCGAGAAGATCGCCAAGCACGAGGCCGCGCTCGACTGGCGCCGTCCCGCCGACGTGCTCGCCCGCCAGATCCGCGCGTTCGATCCGTTTCCGGGCGCGTTCGGCACGCTCGACGGCGTCGCGGTGAAGATATGGGCGGGGCAGGCGCTGGCGTCGGCGGCAGGGGCGCAGCCGGGCACGATCGTCGATGTCGGGCCGGACGGCGTGGTCGTCGCGTGCGGCGAGGGTGCGCTGCGGCTCACTCAGCTGCAAAAGCCCGGCGGCAAGCGCCTGCCGGCGCGCGAATTTCTTGCCGGAGCGCAACTCGCGAGCGGCCAGCGGTTTCAGGAGGGGTTGCCGGCCGCCTGACGCGCGCGGACGGCGTGCGCGCGCTTGCCCAAGCGCTAAAATGAAAGGCTCTGATTACGCGTCTGTCCGGAGTCACCGATGCTCGGCATTACCAGCTTCACCCTGTTCCTCGTCGCCGTTTTCCTGCTGAACGTGACGCCGGGTCCCGACACCGCTTACATCGTCGGACGCAGCGTCGCGCAAGGCCGTGGCGCGGGCATCGTCTCCGCGCTCGGCATTTCCGCCGGCTGCATCGTGCACACGCTCGCCTGCGCCTTCGGCCTGACGGCGCTTCTGGCTGCCTCGGCCACCGCGTTCACGGTCATCAAGGTCGCCGGTGCGATTTATCTGATTTATCTCGGCGTGCGCCTCATGCTGGCGAAACCCGATTCCAATGCCGCCGCAACTGCCGAAATCAGCGCCAAAGCCGCGCCCAAGCCGCTGCGGCAGCTTTTCGCGCAGGGATTCATCACGAACGTGCTGAACCCGAAGGTCGTGCTGTTCTTCGTGTCGTTCTTTCCGCAGTTCGTCGTCGCCGACAGCCCCCACAAGGTGCCCGCGTTCCTCACGCTCGGGCTCGTCTTCATCTTGATGAGCACGGTCTGGAACGGTTTAGTCGCGTGGATCGCGGGCAGCGTGACGCAGCGCTTCTCGGGCAAGCCGGGTATCAAGGCGTGGTTCGACCGGGGTGTCGGCGGCGCGTTCGTCGGACTCGGCATCAAACTCGCCACGTCACACAGGTGATTGAATTATTGCGGGATGCCCCTATCTAACATTTTGCTTACAATCATGGGCCGGGGGTGGACCCCGGCCCATTCGCGCGGGACGCGCTACTGATATAGGGTGAGGAGTTCAAGACATGTTCAACTGGGTCAAAACCGCGATGCTGATGGCAGCGATCACGGCCCTTTTTGTCGTGATCGGCGGGATGATAGGCGGGTCGAAGGGAATGATGCTCGCGCTGCTCATCGCGCTCGGCATGAATTTCTTTTCGTACTGGTTCTCCGACAAGATGGTGCTGCGCATGTACAACGCGCAGGAAGTCGACGAAACCAGCGCGCCGCAGTTCTACCGGATGGTGCGCGACCTCGCGGCGCGCGCCCAGTTGCCGATGCCGCGCGTCTACCTGATCAACGAAGACGCGCCGAACGCGTTCGCCACCGGCCGTAACCCGGAGCACGCGGCCGTCGCGGCCACGACGGGAATCCTGCGCGTGCTCTCGGAGCGTGAACTGCGCGGCGTGATGGCGCACGAGCTTGCGCACGTGAAGCATCGCGACATCCTGATTTCGACCGTCTCGGCGACGATGGCGGGCGCGATCTCGGCGATCGCGAACTTCGCGATGTTCTTCGGCGGCCGCGATGATGAAGGCCGTCCGTCGAATCCGATCGCAAGCATCGCGGTGGCGATCCTCGCGCCGATCGCGGGCGCGCTGATCCAGATGGCGATTTCGCGGGCACGCGAGTTCGAAGCCGACCGCGGCGGCGCGCAGATTTCCGGCGATCCGCAGGCGCTCGCGAGCGCGCTGGAGAAGATCCACGCCTACGCGTCCGGTGTGCCGTTCCCGACGGCCGAGGCGCATCCGGCCACGGCACAGATGATGATCATGAATCCTCTGTCGGGCGGGACGATCGCGAACCTGTTCTCGACACACCCGGCCACGGAAGAGCGCGTCGCCCGGCTGATGGAGATGGCGCGGACCGGGCGCATATAACAGGCGGCACGCAGCAGCAAGAGCCGTTCGGGGTCGCCCCGAACGGCTTTTTTCATACCCGGGCTGGATCGAAGCGCCGCCGGTGCATGCTCGTCGTCCCGGCCAGCAGCGGCGCCACCAACCGCCGTCCCGCTGCCTCTTTCCGCGAGCCGCCGCATGTCCCGGGCGCCCGCTTCCTGCGGCCTTTCCCACGCAAGTTACAATGCCTCGTTTGTGCGAGCCGGCATTTTGCCGCTCGAACGCCTTCGCTCCGACATGACCGACAAGCCTTCCCGGCGCCGCGCCCCCTCATCGGCAGGCGCGGCGAGTGCGTCGACCGACGCCCGCCTCAGCACGCTGCACCTCGCCCCCGACTCGCTCGCCTTCGCACTTGACGGCGCCGCGCAGGCGGTCGGCGCGGTGCGCGCGGGCGCGGCGCTGCCCGCCGCGCTGCAGACCGTGCTCGCGTCGTCGGGCCACCATGCGGCGCGCGGCGCCACGCAGGACATTGCGTATCGCACGATGCGGCGTCTCGCCGTCGCCGACGCCCTGCAGCACAAGCTGGTGCGCAAGGGGCCGCCGCCGCACGTCGCGAACGTGCTGGCCTGCGCGTTCGCGCTGCTCGTCGACGACGAAGCGCACGCCGCCTACACGCCGTTCACCGTTGTCGACCAGGCGGTCAACGCGGTCGGCGCCCGCCGTGAATTCGCGTTCGCGCGGGGGCTGGTCAACGCGGTGCTGCGCAATTTTCTGCGCGAGCGTGAAACGCTGCTCGCCGAGGCCCGGCAGGACCCGGTCGCGCGCTGGAACTATCCGGCGTGGTGGATCGACGCCGTGAAGCGCGGCCAGCCCGGCGCGTGGGAAAGCATTCTCGAAGCAGGCAACCGGCAGGGCCCGCTGACGCTGCGCGTGAACGCGCGGCGCACGAGCGTCCCGGAGTATCTCGATACCCTGAAGGCCGCCCACATCGACGCGCTCGCCGCCGGCGAACGCGCAGTTCGCCTGCAAACGCCAATGCCGGTGGACAGAATCCCCGGCTTCAGCGAAGGCGTCGTTTCCGTGCAGGATTCGGGCGCGCAACTCGCCGCGCAGCTGCTCGGCGCGAAGGACGGCATGCGGGTGCTCGACGCATGCGCCGCGCCCGGCGGCAAGACCGGTCATGTGCTGGAACTGGCGAATGTCGAATTGATTGCGCTCGAAAGCGACGTGCAACGCGCGGGCCGCATCAGGGAGAACCTCGAGCGGCTCGGGCTGGAAGCGGAAATCCGCGTGGGAGATGCGGGCGACCCGTCCGGCTGGTCCGACGGCGATCCGTTCGACCGTATCCTCGCCGACGTGCCGTGCTCGGCATCCGGGATCGTGCGGCGCCATCCGGATATCCGGTGGCTGCGCCGGCCGTCGGACATCGCAGCGCTCGTCGCCGAGCAGCGGCGGATTCTCGCGGCGCTGTGGCCGCTCGTCGCGACAGGCGGCGAGTTGCTCTACGTTACGTGCTCGATCTTCCCCGAAGAGGGCGAGTTGCAGGCGCAGTGGTTTGGAGCGGTGCACGAAGATGCGGTACGATTGGACGCGCCGGGGCAATTGTTGCCGACGGCCGCCCGAGCGAGCGCCGGTCTCGTGCCGGATTCACCGGGTGGTTCAAATGCTGCAAATCCCGGTTCGGAGACGGCGCCTCCTGCCTGCACGACATCGAACCGGGAAGCAGAACCCTTCGCGGACCACGACGGATTCTTCTACGCGCGCTTTCAGAAACGGTGACGATCAAACGCTTTTTTCCGCTTCGGCACGCGGCAGTGGTCTGGACTGCGCTGGCTCTGTTCGTGAGCCTCGCCGCAGCCGATCCCGCACTGGCCGACACGATCGCCGTGCAGCGCGCGTCGCTGCAATCCGACGGCAGCGGCTGGAGCCTCGACGCCCGTTTCGAATTCGACCTCAACTCGAGCCTCGAAGATGCCGTCAACCGGGGGGTGCCGCTTTATTTCACGACCGACTTCAACCTCTCGCGTCCGCGCTGGTACTGGTTCGACGAGGAGCCGGTCAACGTGTCGCAGAGCATTCGGCTGTCGTTCCAGCCGCTCACGCGCGAGTACCGCGTGTCGACGGGCGGCCTGCAACTCGGTTTCAGCTCGCTCGAGGAAGCCCTCGCCGTGATCAAGCACGTAACCTCGTGGCACGTCATCGATCGCAATCAGGTGAAGCCCGGTGAGACCTATAACGCATCGGTGCGCATGCAGCTCGACATTGCGCTGATGCCCAAGCCCTTCCAGATCGACGCGGTGAACAACCGCGACTGGAGCCTCGCCTCCGACTGGAAGCGATTTACCTTCACGGCGGCAGAGCGTGCTAAATAAACTCCGCCGGCGTCGCACGAATATGAAGAGCTTCGTCGTTCGTTTGCTGGTTTCGACGGTCGCGGTCACGGCAGTGCTGCTGCTCGTGATGCTCGCGCTCGCCAGTGCAAACACCGAATTCTTCGACCGCTACTACTCGTGGCTGTACACCGCGAACGTCGCCGTCGCGGTGACGTTCATGCTGATCGTCGCGGGCCTGCTGCTGATCATCGTGTCGCGCGTGCGGCAGGGCAAGTTCGGCACGCGGCTGCTGGCCAAGCTCGCGTTCATTTTCGCGCTCGTCGGCGTCGTGCCGGGCGCGATCATCTACGTGGTGTCGTACCAGTTCGTGTCGCGCAGCATCGAGTCGTGGTTCGACGTGAACGTGGAAACCGCGCTCACGTCCGGCCTCAATCTTGGCCGCGGCATGCTGGATGCGTCGCTGTCGGATCTGCAGAACAAGGGCCGGCTGATGGCCGACCAGCTGTCGAGCGCCGATCAGACGAGCCTCACGCTCGCGCTGCTGCGCCTGCGCGACCAGTTCAACGTGCAGGACGCGACCATCGTCGAGCCGATGCGAAGCGGCGGAGGCACCGCGCCCGACGTGCGCGTGGTCGCGCAGGCGTCGAGCAACTTCGCGGCGCTCGTGCCCGACAACCTGCCGACGCCGCTCATGATCAATCAGGCGCGCCAGCGTCCGTACGGCGCGATCGAAGGCGAGGTCGACGGCGATGCCAGCGCGACCGGCCCGAAAGGCGCGCTGCGTCTGCGCGTGATCGTGATGATTCCGGATGCGTCGACCACCGAACTGCAGCCCGTCGAGCGCTTCCTGCAGATCGAGCAGCCCGTGAGCCAGGCGCTCGCGCACAACGCGGACGCCGTGCAGCGCGCGTACCGCGAGTATCAGGAGAAGCGCCTCGGGCGCACCGGCTTGCGCAAGATGTACATCGGCACGCTGACGCTCGCGCTCTTTCTCGCAACTTTCATCGCGATGATGCTTGCGCTCGCGCTCGGCAATCAGCTCGCGCGGCCCCTCTTTCTGCTCGCGCAAGGCACGAAGGAGGTGGCCGAAGGCGACTACACGCCCAAACGCGAGGTGAAATCGCGCGACGAACTCGGCTTTCTCACGCAGTCGTTCAACGCGATGACCCGGCAGTTGTCCGAAGCGCGCGCCGCCGTGGAAAACAACCGCATCGCGCTCGAGCACTCGAAGGCCTATCTCGAAAGTATTCTGGCCAACCTGACAGCGGGCGTGTTCGTATTCGACCGGCAATTCCGCCTGACGACCGCCAACCGCGGCGCCGAGCGCATTTTCCGCCAGCCGTTCAGCGCGTCGCTGAACATGCCGCTCGAACAGATCGGCGTGCTCGCCGACTTCGGCGCCATGGTGCGCAAGGCGTTCGCCGACCGCGACGCGGCCTCGATCGGTAGCGGCCAGCCGGTCGGCGACCGCGGGCACTGGCAGCAGCAGCTCGCCGTGGCCGTGCCGGGCGAAAACGATCCGCTGACGCTGCTCGTGCGCGGCACGCAGTTGCTGAGCGCGACCGAAAGCGATTCGGAAGATGCCGAGACGACCGGCTACGTCGTCGTCTTCGACGATATCTCCGATGTCATCTCGGCGCAGCGCTCCGTCGCGTGGGGCGAGGTGGCGCGGCGCCTCGCGCACGAGATCAAGAATCCGCTCACGCCGATCCAGCTGTCCGCCGAGCGCCTGCAAATGAAGCTCACGGACAAGCTCGCGCCGCACGACGCCGACGTGTTGAAGCGCGGCGCCACGACCATCGTGAACCAGGTGCAGGCGATGAAGCAGATGGTCGACGACTTCCGCGAATACGCGCGCACGCCGCCCGCGGTGCTCGGCAACCTGCAGCTGAACGATCTCGTGGGCGAAGTGCTGACGCTGTACGGCATCGAGGAAGGCAAGAGTTCGATCGCGATCGATCTCGCGAAACTCCCCGTGATTCGCGGCGACGCGACGCAGCTTCGCCAGGTGATACACAACCTGCTGCAAAACGCGCAGGACGCGGTGGCCGAAGTGGCGGAGCCGCGCGTGCTGCTCGAAACGAGGACAGTAGAATATGGCGACCCCGATGCATCCGGCCGGGCGCGCGTGGCGGTGCGCCTGACGGTGTCGGACAATGGTCCGGGCTTTCCCGCGCGCATCCTTTCGCGCGCGTTCGAACCTTACGTGACGACGAAGGCGAAAGGCACGGGCCTGGGTCTTGCAACGGTGAAGAAAATCGTGGACGAGCATGGCGCTCGCATCGATATTCGCAATCGTTCGAAGGCGCCCGACGTGATCGAAGGCGCGCAGATATCGATATTGTTCCTGCAGCTCGCGGAAGATGCCGCTCAGCCGGGCGGTACGCCGCCGGCGGCGAGTGCGGCGGCGAGCCACGGAACGACAAAAGCAACAGTGCAGACAAGGGCAGCGTAAATGGCAACCATCCTGGTGGTAGACGACGAAATGGGGATCCGGGAATTGCTCTCGGAAATCCTGAGCGACGAGGGGCATGTGGTGGAGGCGGCGGAGAACGCGCAGCAGGCGCGCGACTATCGCCTGCGTCAGGCGCCCGATCTCGTCCTGCTCGACATCTGGATGCCCGATACCGACGGCGTGACTCTCCTCAAGGAGTGGGCCGCGCAGGGCAAGCTCACGATGCCGGTCATCATGATGTCGGGCCACGCAACCATCGACACGGCCGTCGAAGCGACGAAGATCGGTGCGCTCAATTTCCTCGAGAAGCCGATCGCACTGCAAAAGCTGCTGAAGGCCGTCGAACAGGGGCTCGCGCACGGCACCGCGGCGCCGCCCGTCGTCGCGGCGGCGAAGCCGGCGTCGCCCGCGGGCGGGGCTGGCGTGCCGGCGTCGGCGGCGTTGCCGACGGCGTTGTCGCTCAACGCGTCGGGCGAGCCGGGCGCGAGCGGCGCGGGGCAGGGTCAGGCGGGGCAGTCGGCGTCCATCTCCTTCGACATCCCGCTGCGCGATGCACGCGACGCGTTCGAGCGCGCGTACTTCGAATATCACCTCGCGCGGGAGAACGGCAGCATGACGCGCGTGGCGGAAAAGACGGGGCTCGAGCGCACGCACCTGTACCGTAAGCTCAAGCAGCTCGGCGTCGATCTCGGCAAGAACAAGAGCGATGCCTGAGCGCGCTCAGGCATCGCTCGATTTTAGGAAAATTGCCCAAAAGGGCTTGAGGGGCAGAATCCCGTTTGATATACTTTCGTTCTTCGTGGCCCGGTAGCTCAGTTGGTAGAGCAGCGGATTGAAAATCCGCGTGTCGATGGTTCGATTCCGTCCCAGGCCACCACAGTTGCAAGCAGGCCCGGAAACCGAGAGGTTTCCGGGCCTTTTACGTTGTGCAGGCGCTTAAAGGGCGGCCAGAGTTGGCAAGAGCGGGGTGGCGTGACGGCGGGCGGTTCGGCAAGCCGCATGCCTCGCATGCTAAAATGCGTGTCCGTTCAAGGACTTGCCGCGTTCGGCCCGCAAGTCCTTTTTTGTTTTCGCTGATTTCGGCGCCTCGGGGGCTCGGTCAGCGGGTGGGTGTGGCGAGGGTATCGGCGGTATAAGCGCCGCTCGAGCCTGCGCGAAAAGCGGCCCTCTATACTGAAAAGTGCCGGCTCTCACCGGCCGCGCGGCGCGCATGCCGGCGCGCCACATCAGCCTCACTCACGGAGTTTCACGGTGACTCGGACAGACGCTAAGGACAGCGCACTCGTGCTGTTTTCCGGCGGCCAGGACTCGGCCACGTGCCTTGCCTGGGCACTCGAACGCTACAGGACAGTCGAGACGCTCGGCTTCGATTACGGCCAGCGGCATCGCGTGGAACTGGAGTGTCGCGACGGGTTTCGCGCGGCGGTCTCGCGGGCGTTTCCGCAGTGGGCCGGGCGGCTCGGCGAAGATCACATGATCGATCTGTCGGTGCTCGGCGCCATCAGCGACACTGCGATGACCCGCGAAATCGAGATCGAAGCGACGGCGAACGGCCTGCCGAACACCTTCGTGCCGGGCCGCAACCTGATGTTCATGACGATCGCGGCGGCGATCGCGTATCGGCGGGGGCTGAAGGTGCTGGTCGGCGGGATGTGCGAAACGGACTTCTCGGGCTATCCCGATTGCCGCGACGACACGATGAAGGCGCTGCAGGTCACGCTCAATCTCGGCATGCAGACGCGCTACTCGCTCGAGACGCCGCTGATGTGGCTCGACAAGGCCGACACCTGGCGCCTCGCCGAGCAGCTCGGCGGCGACACGCTCGTCGAGCTGATCCGTGTTGAAACACATACGTGCTACGTTGGCGAGCGCGCCGAGCTGCACGAGTGGGGCTTCGGCTGCGGCCAGTGCCCTGCGTGCAAGCTGCGCAAGCGCGGCTTCGAAGCGTATCGCGCGGGCGAGCAGGTCACGACCGAACCGGTCTGAATATTTTTGGGAACGACACAGCCGTCATGACGTACGCGGTCAAGGAAATCTTCTACACGCTGCAGGGCGAGGGCGCGAACGCCGGGCGCCCCGCCGTGTTCTGCCGCTTCGCCGGCTGCAACCTCTGGTCCGGCCGCGAGGAAGACCGCGCCGAAGCCGTCTGCCGCTTCTGCGACACCGATTTCGTCGGCACCGACGGCGAGAACGGCGGCAAGTACCGCACGCCCGCGGATCTCGTCGCGATGATCGCGTCGCTGTGGCCCGAGGGCGAGGCGCACCGATTTGTCGTGTGCACGGGCGGCGAGCCGATGCTGCAGATCGACCAGCCGTTCGTCGATGCGCTGCACGAAGCGGGCTTCGAGATCGCGATCGAGACGAACGGCTCGCTGCCTGTGCTCGACACGATCGACTGGATCTGCGTGAGCCCGAAAGCGGATGCGCCGCTCGTCGTGACGAAGGGCAACGAGCTGAAAGTGATCGTGCCGCAGGAGAACCAGCGTCTTGCCGATTACGCGAAGCTCGACTTCGACTATTTCCTCGTCCAGCCGATGGACGGCGCGTCGCGCGATATCAACACCAGACTTGCGATCGACTGGTGCAAGCGCCATCCGCAGTGGCGCCTGTCGATGCAGACCCACAAGTACCTGAATATTCCCTGATCCGAAACGATTGAGCCGACGTGCAGACGATTACCCGAAAACTCGAATTCGATGCGGGCCACCGCATCCCCGATCACCGCAGCCAGTGCCGTAACCTGCATGGCCATCGCTACGTGCTGGAGATTACGCTGCAGGGCGACCTCGTCGATACCGAGGGCGCGCCGGATCGCGGCATGGTGATGGATTTCGCCGACGTGAAATCGCTCGCGATGGAGCATCTGGTCAACAAGTGGGACCACGCGTTCCTCGTCTACGAAGGCGACGTGAAGGTGCGCGAATTCCTCGATTCGATGGCAGGACACAAGACGGTCGTGCTCGACCGTATTCCGACCGTCGAAAACATGGCGGCGGTCGCGTTCGACATCCTCGCCGGCGTGTACGACGCCCACTACGGCGTCAATCTCAAATTGAAGCGCGTGCGCCTCTACGAAACGCCGAACTGCTGGGCCGACGTCGAGCGCGGCTGATCCGCGCCGCGCGGCGCGTCCGGCGCCTCCGTTATTGTCACGGTATCATCGCCCGATAAGCCGCCTCCCGACCGGCGGCCATAACGGAGCGAGACCCATGCCGCCAGCCACCTTTCGACTTTCGCTCGACGCGGCTTCCCACGGAGCCGCGCGATGAGCACGTTTACCAATCCCCTCAAGCAGCATTTCGCCGAATCCGGCACGCTCTTCGGCCTGTGGCTTTCGCTCGGCAGCGCGGACGCGGCTGAAGCGCTCGCGCACGCCGGCTTCGACTGGCTTTGCATCGACATGGAGCACTCGGCGAACGACAGCCGCGACGTCATCGACCAGTTGCGCGCGATTGCTGCGGCGCATCTGCCGAGCGAGCCGATCGTGCGCGTGCCCGCGGCCGAAGGCTGGATCGTCAAGCGCGTGCTCGATGCGGGCGCGCGCACGCTGATGTTTCCGAACGTCGAATCGGCGGCGGATGCGCAACGCATCGTGCGGCTCACGCAATATCCGACCGCAGACGTGCGCGACGGCCTGCGCGGCGCCGCCGGCGCGGTGCGCGCCGCGGCCTACGGCATGCGCCGCGACTACATGACCACTGCCAACGCGCAGATCGCGACGATCGTCCAGATCGAGTCGGCGGCGGCGCTCGAAGCGGTCGACGCGATCGCGGCGACGCCGGGCATCGATTGCCTCTTCATCGGCCCGGCGGATCTCGCGGCAAGTCTCGGCCACCTCGGCGATTCGAAGCATCCGGACGTGCAGGCGGCGATCGACAGAGTCGTTGCCGCGGCGAAGCGCGCGGGCATCGCGAGCGGCATCTTCGCACTCGACGTCGCGAGCGCGCGGCAGTACGCGCAGGCGGGCATCAAGGTGATCGCGCTGGCATCGGACGCAATGTGGCTGTTGAAGGCGACGCGGCAGGCGCTGCAGGAGGCACGGACATGAACACGGCATGGCGATTGGGCGCCGCGGCGGCGTCGCTGGCATTGGCCGCGGCGCTGAGCGGCGCGGCGCAGGCGGATACGCCGCTCAAGTCGAGCGATCTCGCGACGCAGAACGCCGTCGCGAACTACAACGCGGGGAATTTCGTCGCGGCGCGCTCGGAGTTCCGTCGCGCGGCGCAAAAGGGCAGCCGCCTCGCCGAATTCAACTACGCGATGATGCTGCTGAACGGCGAGGGCGGCCCGGCCGACGTCGACGAAGGCAAGAAATGGCTGCGCCGCGCCGCCGATGCGAACATGACGCACGCGCAATACGTCTACGGCAAGATGTACGACGACGGGCAGTTCGTCGACAAGGATCCGGCCGAAGCGCATCGATGGTTCCTGCGCGCCGCGAGTCAGGGGCACGTGCAGGCGGAACTGGCACTCGCGAACCAGTTCCTCGACGGCCGGGGAACGGCGCGCGACAACGTGCAGGCGTTCGCCTGGTACAAGAAGGCGGCCGAGGGCGGCGACATGACCGCGCAATACGTGGCCGGCTCCTTCTACGAGCGCGGCGGCGATGGCGTCGAGCGCAATCTGAACGTCGCGCGGGCGTATTACGCGGCTGCCGCGGCGCAGGGCGATCCGGCCGCGAAGCTCAAATATCAGCAGCTCAGTGCCGAACTGGAGCGCAGCCGGCCGCAGTAGAACCGTCATGGATTTGCGCGGCCTCGCGCCGCGACTTTCCGGCCAATGACAAAAAGGCCGTTCCGGATGGCTCCGGAACGGCCTTTTTACTTGCCTCGCGCCTGCGCGTTCAGCTCTGCATCAGCCGCTTCTGCCGCGCGACGCTCATGATCAGGCCGACGGCGACGCCGAGCGTCGTCAGCGCCGTTCCACCGTAGCTCATGAACGGCAAGGGCACGCCCACCACCGGCAGAATGCCGCTCACCATCCCGATATTGACGAACGCATAGGTGAAGAACGCGAGCGTCAGCGATCCCGCCAGCAGCCGCCCGAACAGCGTCGCGCCGTTCGCGGCAATGTAGAGGCCGCGCGCAATCAGCGCCATGTAGAGGAACAGCAGGAAGAGGCCGCCCGCAAGCCCGAATTCCTCGGAAAACACCGCGAAGATGAAGTCGGTGTGCTTCTCGGGAATGAACTCGAGGTGAGCCTGCGTGCCCTGCAGCCAGCCCTTGCCGAGCGTGCCGCCCGAGCCGATCGCGATCACCGCCTGGATCGTGTGGAATCCCTTGCCGAGCGGGTCGGAGGTCGGGTCGAGCAGGGTGCAGATGCGGTGCTTCTGGTAGTCGTGCATCAAAGGCCAGTTCACGTCCGGCTGACAGATCCGGTCCTGGAACACCGCGACGCATGCAACCACGACCACGCCCGCCACCACCACCGGCACGAGCAACCTGAAGCTCAGACCCGCGAAATAGATGACGAAGAAGCCGGCCGCGAACACCAGCACGGCGGTGCCGAGGTCGGGCTGCTTCGCGATCAGGCCGACCGGCACCGCAAGGATGAGAAAGCCGACGATGTAATCCCACCAGCGAATCTGGCCTTCGCGCCGCTGGTAGTACCACGCGAGCATGAGCGGCATCGCGATCTTCATGATCTCCGATGGCTGGATCACCACGCCGACGTTCAGCCAGCGCTTTGCGCCCTTGCGCGTGAGCCCGAACGCGGCGACCGCGATCAGCAGCGCGACGCCGAATGTATAGAGCGGAACGGCGAAGCGCATGAGCGTCGGCGGCGGGATGTTGGCGAGAATCCACATCAGCCCGAACGTCAGCATGATGTTGCGCAACTGGTCCTCGACGCGGCCCGGCATGTCGAGACTCGCGCTGTAAAGCGTCACGATGCCGACGCACAGCAGCAGGAACACGATCAGCCCGAGCGGACGGTCGAAGCCCGCGAACATGCGCTTCGCACGGTCGAGCCAGGCGCGCTTGTCGAATTGCATCCCGATCTCCATTTACTCGTCGATGCCGCCGGTGGGCGTGTAGGTTTGAATGCCGTCGCGGCCGTCGCTGCGCGGGACAGCCGGGGCCGACGCGGCCGGCGGGCTCTTCGGTGCGCGCTTGCCGCCCGGCGCGGACGCCGGTGCCGGTGCCGCAGGCGCCGGGGCGACGCGCGCAGCCGGCCCCGAGGCGGCGGTCGCGGCCACGACCCGCGACGCCGCTTGCGCGGCTGCCGGACTGGACGCCGCCGCCGGTGAAAATGTCGCGGCCGACGCCGGCAGCGCGGCCTCGGCAGGCGTCTGCCCTTCGCCGATCACTGGCGCGCTGGCGTCCTGCGTCGCCGACGCGGCTGCCGCGACGGCCGCGGCCTGTGCGCCCGGCTTCAGGCGGTCGACGAGGTAGTAGTCGAGCACCTTGCGCGCGATCGGACCGGCCGCCTCCGCACCCCAGCCGCCGTTTTCGACGATCAGTGCAACCGCGATCGTCGGATGGTCGGCGGGCGCGAACGCGATGAAGAGCGCGTGGTCGCGCAGATGCTCGGCGATCGCGTGCCCCTTGTAGTTCGCGCCCTGCAGCGAATAGACCTGCGCCGTGCCGGTCTTGCCGGCCGCGACGTAAGGCGCGCCGACGAACACCTTCGCCGCCGTGCCGTTCGTCACGACGCCTTCCATCGCGCGCTTGATCACGTCGATGTCCTGCTGGCGCACGGCGATCTTGTCGCTGGCACCGCGCACGGTCGCGCGCATGTCCTTCGTGATCGGATTCTCGATGTCGCGCACGAGGTGCGGTTTCATCACGATGCCGTTGTTCGCGAGCGTCGCGGTCGCGTGCGCGAGCTGAAGGATCGTGAACGAGTTGTAGCCCTGGCCGATGCCGAGGCTGATCGTCTCGCCGTCATACCAGCGCTGCTGCTCAGGCTTGCGGTACGCCTTTCGCTTCCATTCGGTGGACGGCAGGATGCCGCGCGCCTCGCCCGAAATATCGATGCCGGTAATCTGGCCGAAGCCCCACGGCTTCATGAAGCCGGCCATCGCGTTCACGCCCAGATCGCGGGCGAGCATGTAGAAATAGGTGTCGTTCGACACGACGATCGCGCGATTCATGTCGACCCAGCCCTGGCCCGAACGCACGTCGTTGCGGAACGTGTGGCCGCCGAAGATGAAGTAGCCGGGATCCTGGAAGCCCCAGCCCGGCGTGCGCTTCTTGAGCGTGAGCGCCGCGAGCGCCATGAACGGCTTGTAAGTGGAGCCGGGCGGATAGGTGCCGTGCAGCGGCCGGTTCAAGAGCGGGTGGTCCGGCGAGTTGTTGAGCGCGTCCCAGTTCTGCTGGTCGATGCCGTCGACGAACGCATTCGGATCGAAGCTCGGTGCGGAAACGAACGCGAGCACGTCGCCCGTGGAGGGTTCGATCGCGACCAGTGCGCCCTTCTTGCCCGTGTAAGCCTGCTCGGCGACCTGCTGCAAGCCGATGTCGAGCGAGAGCACGAGATTGTTGCCGGGCGTCGCCTGCGTGCGCGACATGGTGCGCACCGGCCGGCCGCCAGCCGTCACTTCCACTTCCTCGAAGCCCGTCAGGCCGTGCAGTTCCGTCTCGTAACTCTGCTCGACGCCGATCTTGCCGACGTAGTCGGTGCCCTTGTAGTTGTTCGCGTCGAGCCGCGGGTCGTAATGTTCGGAATCGGCGTCGTTCTGGTCGCTGGCGGAGTCGATGCGCTCCTGGTCGCGCTGCGAAATCCGCCCGATATAGCCGATCACGTGCGCGGCCGTCGGTCCGAGCGGGTACTGGCGGAAGAGGCGCGCCCGCACCTCGACGCCCGGAAAGCGGAAGCGCTGCGCGGTGAAGCGCGCGACTTCCTCGTCGGTCAGGCGGGTGCGGATCGGCAGGCTCTCGAAATTCTTCGAATCTTCGAGCAGCTTCTTGAAGCGCCGGCGGTCGCGGGCATCGATCGACACGACTTGCGAGAGCGCGTCGATTTCCTCGTCGAGCGTGCCGCTGATCTTCGACGGCGTGATTTCCAGCGTGTAAGCCGAGTAGTTCTTCGCGAGGACGACGCCGTTGCGGTCGGTGATGATCCCCCGGTTCGGCACGATCGGCGCGACCGAAATGCGGTTCTCGTTCGCCTGCAGCGAGTATTTGCTGAAGTGCCAGACCTGGAGGTACAGAAAGCGCAGGCCGATCAGCCCGAAGCAGACGAACACGAACAGCCCCGCCGCCGCGACGCGCAGGCGGAATTTCGACAGCTGTTGTTCGGCGTTCTTGAATTCGGTCATGCAATGTTCGCGCTTGTGCGCGATTTCAGTTTAGCCGGTCGCGCGAGCGTCGGGCGGGCGGCGCGCGGCCGCATTCAGATCGGACGGGTGTCGTCGGGATCGGCTGCGCGCCGTTGCGGCATCAGCAGCAGGAAGCTCGCGAGCGGCCAGAGCAGCGCTTCGACGAATCCGTCGATCAGATAGCCCCAGCCGGGAAACGCGGCGCCCGTCAGGAGGCGGATCACGAACGGCACGATCTGCGCGCCGACCAGGAGCGGCGCGACGACGAACGTCTGCACCGGCAGCGACATCCACAGCACGCGCCGGTGAATCGTGATCGCGCCATACGACAGCAGCGTATAAGCGAGCGCGTGCTCACCGAGCAGGCTTGCGTTGTGGACGTCCATCAGCAGGCCGAGCAGGAACGCGATCCCCATTCCGACCTTGCGCGGCTGGTGGACATTCCAGAACAGCAGCACGAGCGCGACGAAATCCGGCACGCCGACGAGCCGTCCCCACGGCATCAGGTTGAGCAGAAACGCGGCGGCCAGGCTGAAGCTGATGAAATACGGATTGACCGGCTGAAGGATGTATTGCGGGCGATTCATTGCGCGACTCCGGACGCGGCCCTGGGAAGGTGCGCCTTCCTGTTCTTGTGCGGGGCCGCCGCGGAGGCGGGCTTGGCGGGCGCTGCGGCGGACGCCGCTTTCGGCGGCGTGGCCGGGCCGGCGGGAGCTGCCGGCGCGGCGGGTTTCGCGGGAGCAGCGGCAGCGGCCGCCGATGCAGTGGATGCGGCCACAGCCGCCGATGCCCCGCTTCCCGCAGCGGCTGCCGCAGCCTTCGACCCCTTGCCTTTCTTGCCCTTGTTTTCTTTCGCCTCTTTCGCGGCCGCGGCCGCCTCGGCTTCCACCGGATTCGGCGGGACGTTCACGTTGTAATGCAGCACGAGCAACTGGCGCGCGCCGCGCACCGGCGCGACCGGCTGGCAGACGACGCGCGCAAACGCCGTATCCGCCTGCTTGTCCACGCGCACGACCTTCGCCACGGCGAGCCCCGGCGGATAGATGCCGTCGAGTCCGCTCGTCACGAGTTCGTCACCGGCCTGGACGTCGGCGCTGATCGGCACGAAGCGCAGGTCGAGCGAGTCGCCCTTCGGCGTGCCGTAGATCACGCTGCGCAAGCCCGTGCGCACGATCTGAACCGGCACGGCCTGGTCCTTGTCGGTGAGCAGCGTGACTTCGGACTGGAGCGGGAACACCCGCGTCACCTGACCGATCACGCCGGCTTCGTTGACGACCGGCGCGCCGTCCTGGATGCCCTGCTGCGCGCCCTTGCCGATCACGACCTTTTGCGTGAACGGATCGCGCGTGTCGTACTGGATTTCGGCCGGCGTGGTCTGCGTCGTGGCGCGCGACTGCAGTTGCAGCAGCGCACGCAGATGCGCGTTTTCGATGCTCAACTGCTCGGCGTCGCCGGCCTTCACGGAAAGCTGGAGGTTCTTGTCGGCGAGCTTCTGGTTTTCGCTGCGCAGGTTGGCGCTCGTCACGGCGAGGTCGGCGGCGCCCATGAAGATGTCGCGCGGCACGAGCGCTGCGCGTTGCAGCGGATAAAGCCCCGCGCCCAGCACGCCGCGAACGATCTCGAGCGTGTTGAAGCGGGCGTCGGAGATGAGCAGTGCGAGTGCGAGCACCACGAAGAAGATCAGCCGCGCGAGCGCAGACGGGCCTTGCTTGAAAAGTGGCGGCGGACTGTATTCCATGGTCGGCGCCGAGGGCGTGAGCGGTTGGATCGATGCTGCAGGCCCCAGGCTTGTGGCGGGACCTGCCCTACGC
Organism: Caballeronia glathei; assembly: GCF_000698595.1. Lineage (GTDB taxonomy): Bacteria > Pseudomonadota > Gammaproteobacteria > Burkholderiales > Burkholderiaceae > Caballeronia > Caballeronia glathei. Next base: position 43,564 of record NZ_JFHC01000042.1, read on the forward strand.
TGTTTTAACAACGGCCCGGGTTGGAGCCGGGCCGTGTGTGCGTCGCGTTACGCGCGTGCTGTTTTTCTTTGCCTCGGCGGGCCTCTTTTGTGGAGCAGGGCCCGCGCGCGGTGGCCGCTCGTCACTCGTAGGAGAAGATGCTGCCGAGCTTGTCCATGCGCTCGAGCGCCATGCCCGAACCGCGCACGACGCAGGTCAGCGGATCTTCGGCGACGAGCACCGGCAGGCCGGTTTCTTCCGCGAGCAGGCGGTCGAGATCGCGCAGCAGCGCGCCGCCGCCCGTGAGCATCATGCCGCGGTCGGCGATGTCGGCGCCCAGTTCCGGCGGCGTCTGTTCGAGCGCGATTTTCACCGACGACACGATCTGGTTCAGCGGATCGGTGAGCGCTTCGAGGATTTCGTTGCTCGAGATGGTGAAGCTACGCGGAATGCCTTCCGAGAGATTGCGGCCCTTGACTTCCATCTCCTTGACTTCGGAGCCCGGGAAAGCGGAACCGATTTCCTTCTTGATGGCTTCGGCCGTCTGCTCGCCGATCAGCATGCCGTAGTTGCGGCGGATGTAGTTGACGATGGCTTCGTCGAACTTGTCGCCGCCGACGCGCACCGAGCCCTTGTACACGATGCCGCCGAGCGAGATCACGCCCACTTCGGTCGTGCCGCCGCCGATGTCGACGACCATCGAGCCCGTTGCTTCCGAAACCGGCAGGCCGGCGCCGATCGCGGCGGCCATCGGCTCTTCGATCAGGTAGACCTGCGACGCGCCGGCGCCATGCGCGGCTTCCTTGATCGCGCGGCGCTCGACTTGCGTGGAACCGCACGGCACGCAGATGATGATGCGCGGCGAAGGCGAGAACATCCGCGATTCGTGCGCAGTCTTGATGAACTGCTTGATCATCTGCTCGGTGACGGTGAAGTCGGCGATCACGCCGTCCTTCATCGGGCGGATCGCCTCGATGTTGCCCGGCACCTTGCCGAGCATCTGTTTCGCTTCCTTGCCGACTGCCTGAATCGTCTTCTTGCCGTTCGGGCCGCCTTCCTGACGGATGGATACCACTGACGGCTCGTCGAGGACGATGCCTTTGCCGCGCATGTAGATCAGCGTGTTGGCGGTACCGAGATCAATCGCCAGGTCGTTGGAAAAGTAGCTGCGCAAAAAACCGAACATTCAAAATCCTGTCTCGCTGGGAGCCGTGCCTCGCTTCGAGCGTCTGGGACGGCAGCGGAAAAAATAACAGCTTGCGGGGCGGCGAAATCGTGTCGCCGCGAAACGCACAACTGCGAAGAAATCTACCGGGAGATGCGAACCAATCATGCAAACGTTTCTCGCAAATCAGTGATCTTGGGAGAAGGCCGCTGGTAAGTCGATCCGTATTTGGGTCGAACGCGTAATGATACCTTATAATTTTGGAGTATCTATAGGAAAAGGACGGCACTTTGTGCCGGCATCAGACCCGTTTTCGAGGTCTTCTTCCAGACACGTAACTCTCTGTCGCAACGAATGTTTTCGACTTCGCGACAGTCAAGCTTTCTCCGGTGATCGAATGTCCCTGACCCTGACCGACGTAAAACGCATTGCGCACCTCGCGCGGCTCGAATTGCCCGAGCACGAGGCCGAACCGACCCTCGCGCGGCTGAACGATTTCTTCGGTCTCGTCGAGCAGATGCAGGCCGTCGATACGACCGGCATCGAGCCGCTCGCGCATCCGATCGAACAGATCGAGGAGGTCGCGTTGCGTCTGCGCGACGACGCTGTTACAGAGCAGGTAAACCGCGAAGAGTTCCAGCGCTGCGCGCCCGCCGTGCAGGAAGGGCTCTTTCTCGTGCCGAAGGTGATCGAATAAGCCCGCGGCGACGACCACAGCGCTCGCCGACAAGTCCCCGGCGCGCCGCCCGCATGGCGCCGCGCCCATCAGGAAAACAGCAATGCATCAGAAAAGTTTGACCGAGCTGCGCGCGGCGCTCGACGCGAAGGAAATCTCCGCCGTCGAACTGGCGCAGACCTATCTGCAGCGCATCGACGCGGCGAAGGACCTGAACGCCTTCATCAGCGTCGATCGCGATCTCACGCTCGCGCAGGCGAAAGCCGCCGACGCGCGCCTCGCGCAGGGCGACACGGGTCCGCTCGTCGGCCTGCCGATCGCGCACAAGGATGTGTTCGTCACGCGCGGCTGGACGTCCACGGCCGGCTCGAAAATGCTCGAAAACTACACGAGCCCGTTCGATGCCACCGTCGTCGATCGCCTGAGCCGCGCCGGCATGGTCTGCCTTGGCAAGACCAACATGGACGAATTCGCGATGGGGTCGTCGAACGAGAACTCGTACTTCGGCGCTGTGAAGAACCCGTGGGATCTGAAGGCGGTCCCGGGCGGCTCGTCGGGCGGGTCGGCCGCGGCCGTCGCCGCGCGCCTCGCGCCCGCCGCGACCGGCACGGACACGGGCGGCTCGATCCGTCAGCCGGCGTCGTTTACCGGCATCACCGGCATCAAGCCGACGTACGGCCGCGTGTCGCGCTACGGGATGATCGCGTTCGCGTCGTCGCTCGACCAGGGCGGCCCGATGGCGCAGAGCGCCGCCGACTGCGCGACGCTGCTGAACGCCATCGCCTCGTTCGACGAGCGCGACTCCACGAGCCTGCAGCGCGAGGACGAAGACTACACCCGCTACCTCGGCAAGCGCTGGTCCGGCGACGACGCCGCGAAGCCGCTCGCGGGCCTGCGCATCGGCATGCCGAAGGAGTACTTCGGCCCGGGCCTCGCCGCCGACGTGCGCGCCGCCATCGACGCCGCCCTGAAGCAATACGAGGCGCTCGGCGCGACGCTCGTCGAAGTGTCGCTGCCGAAGACCGAGCTTTCGATTCCCGTGTACTACATCATCGCGCCGGCGGAGGCGTCGTCGAACCTGTCGCGCTTCGACGGCGTGCGCTACGGCCATCGGGCGGCGCATTACACCGACCTGCTCGACATGTACAAGAAGTCGCGCGCCGAAGGCTTCGGCCCGGAGGTGAAGCGCCGGATTCTGGTCGGCGCCTACGTGCTGTCGCACGGCTACTACGACGCTTACTATCTGCAGGCGCAGAAGATCCGCCGCATCATCGCGCGCGACTTTCAGGAAGCGTTCAGCCACTGCGACGTCATCATGGGACCGGTCGCGCCGACGGTGGCGTGGAACCTCGGCGAAAAGGCCGACGACCCCGTCCAGATGTATCTCGCCGATATCTACACGCTGTCCACGAGCCTCGCGGGCCTGCCCGGCATGAGCATTCCGTGCGGTTTCGGCGCGGGCGCGAACGCGAACCGGCCGGTCGGCCTGCAGATCGTCGGCAACTATTTCAACGAAGCCCGGATGCTCCAGGTCGCCGACGCGTTCCAGCGCGCGACCGACTGGCATCGGAAAGCACCATCGGCACCGGCGGGAGTATGAGCATGCAGTGGGAAGTCGTAATCGGTCTCGAGACGCACGCGCAACTGTCGACCGTCTCAAAAATTTTCTCCGGCGCGGCCACGCAGTTCGGCGCGGCGCCGAACACGCAGGCGTGCCCCGTCGATCTGGCGTTGCCGGGTGTGCTGCCGGTGGCGAACCGCGGCGCCGTCGAGCGCGCGATCCGCTTTGGCCTCGCGATCGGCGCGCACATCGCGCCGCGCAGCATTTTCGCGCGCAAGAACTACTTTTATCCCGATCTGCCGAAGGGCTACCAGATCAGCCAGTACGAGATTCCCGTCGTGCAGGGCGGCACCGTGACGATCCAGGTGCCGGCCAGCGAGAAGACTGGCAAGGAAGCGTACGAAAAGACGATCAACCTGACGCGCGCGCACCTCGAAGAGGACGCCGGCAAGTCGCTGCACGAAGACTTCGCGGGCATGACCGGCATCGACCTGAACCGCGCGGGCACGCCGCTGCTCGAAATCGTCACCGAGCCGGAAATGCGCAGCGCGGCCGAGGCCGTTGCCTATGCGAAAACGCTTCACGCGCTCGTGGTGTGGCTCGGTATCTGCGACGGCAACATGCAGGAAGGGTCGTTCCGCTGTGACGCGAACGTGTCGGTGCGGCCCGTCGGGCAGCAGGAATTCGGCACGCGCGCGGAGATCAAGAACCTGAACTCGTTCCGCTTCCTCGAAGAAGCGATCCAGTACGAAGTGCGCCGGCAGATCGAACTGATCGAAGACGGCGGCACCGTCGTGCAGGAAACCCGCCTCTACGATCCGGACAAGCGCGAAACGCGGTCGATGCGCAGCAAGGAAGATGCGCACGATTACCGCTATTTCCCCGATCCGGACCTGATGCCGCTCGTCATCGACCAGGCGTGGATCAGCCGCGTGAAGGACGGGATGCCCGAGCTGCCCGAAGCGATGCAGGCGCGTTTCGTCGAGCAATACGGACTCACGCGCTACGACGCGGCGGGGCTCACGTCGTCGAAGGCGACGGCGGCCTATTACGAAGCCGTGGTCGCGAAGGCCGGCGCCGCGCAGGCGAAGACCGCCGCGAACTGGGTGATGGGCGACGTTTCCGCGCAGTTGAACCGCGAAGCGCTCGATATCGCGGATTCGCCGGTTTCCGCCGCGCAACTCGCGCTGATCCTGCTGCGCATCGCCGACGGCACGATTTCCAACAAGATCGCGAAGGACATCTTCCAGGCGATCTGGGACGAAAAGGCCACCGACGAAGCCGCCGCCGACCGCATCATCGAAGCGAAGGGGCTGAAGCAGATCTCGGACTCGGGCGCGCTCGAAGCGATCATCGACGAGGTGCTGGCCGCAAACCAGAAGTCCGTCGACGAGTTCCGCGCGGGCAAGGAGAAGGCGTTCAACGCGCTGATCGGCCAGGCGATGAAGGCCACCAAGGGCAAGGCGAATCCGCAGCAGGTCAACGAGCTTTTGAAGAAGAAACTATCCTGATAGCCTTCACCGGCCGGGGTTCACGGGCTGTTGCCGGTCTGGCCTGGCAACGGCCCGTTTTCATTGGAGCGCGACATGGCAAAAAAACCCGAACTCGACGATTTTCGCGTGCCTTTTTTCGATGACGGCAAGAAGCCGAAGCCGTTCGACCTGAACGCGGTCGATCCCTCCGCGAAGCCCTTCTCGCGCGGCACGAAGGAGGAAGATCGTCTGCGTTTGGGGGAGATCGGCGCACAACTCGACGAATTGCAGGAGAAGCTGCATGCGCAGCGCCGCCAGCGCGTGCTGCTCGTGTTGCAGGGCATGGACACGAGCGGCAAGGACGGCACGATCCGCGCCGTCTTTCACGAAGTCGATCCGCTCGGCCTGCGGATCGTGCCCTTCAAGGCGCCGAGCGAGCGCGAGGCCGCGCACGATTTCCTGTGGCGCATCCATGCGCAGGCGCCGATGGCGGGCGAGCTGTGCGTCTTCAATCGCAGCCATTACGAAGACGTGCTCGTGCCGCCGGTGCTGAAGCTGATCGACGACGAAGAATGCGAGCGCCGCTATCGCCACATCCGCGACTTCGAAGCGCTGCTCGCGGATACGGGAACGTCGATCATCAAGTGTTTCCTGCACATCTCGAAGGACGAGCAGCGCGAGCGCCTGCAGGCCCGCATCGACGACCCCACGAAGCACTGGAAGTTCGATGCCTCCGACCTCGAAGCGCGCAAGCAGTGGGACGACTACCAGCACGCCTATGCCGCGGCGCTCGGCGTGACGTCGACACCGTACGCGCCCTGGTACGTGATTCCCGGCAATTCGAAGACGCACCGCAACGTCATGGTCGCGGAACTGCTGCTGCGCACGCTTTCCCGCATGAACCTCGATTTTCCGCCGCCCAAGGAATCGCTGAAGGGCGTCATCGTCGAGTGAACCGTTTTCATCTCAGAGGAAGTGTATGTTTCGCGTGATTACCGCCAATTTGAACGGCATCCGTTCGGCCGCCAAGAAAGGTTTCTTCGACTGGTTCGGCAACCAGAGCGCCGATGTCGTGTGCGTGCAGGAGATCAAGTGCTCGCAGGACGACCTGACGCCCGAGTTCCTCGCGCCGCACGGTTTCCAGGGCTATTTCCAGCATGCGGTGAAGAAGGGCTACAGCGGCGCCGGCCTCTATACGCGGCATGAACCGGACGAGGTGATCATCGGCTTCGGCAGCGAAGAGTTCGATCCCGAAGGGCGGTACGTGGAAGCGCGTTTCGGGAAGCTGTCGGTGGTGTCGGTGTATGTGCCGTCCGGTTCGAGCGGCGACGAACGCCAGCAGGCGAAATACCGCTTCATGGACGAATTCATGCCGCATCTGGCGGCGCTGTCGGCGCAGCGTGAAGTCGTGCTCTGCGGCGACGTGAACATCGTTCACAAGGAAATCGACATCAAGAACTGGAAGAGCAACCAGAAGAATTCGGGGTGCCTGCCGGAAGAGCGCGAATGGCTCACGAAGCTGTTCGACGAGGTCGGCTATGTCGATGTATTCCGCACGCTGGACCAGCGGCCCGAGCAGTACACATGGTGGAGCAACCGCGGGCAGGCTTACGCGAAGAACGTCGGGTGGCGGATCGACTATCAGATCGCGACGCCCGACGTCGCGTCGACGGCGAAGGCGACGTCGATTTACCGCGACGAGAAGTTCAGCGACCACGCTCCGCTGACCGTCGACTACGCCTGGAAGATCTAGCGCCCGCTCTTCTTGAACCGCCCCATGCCCGCGTAATAAGGCAACTGGTCGACCGTCTTGCCGATTGCCTTCGCATAGAGCGGCATCATGTCCGGCATGCGCTTGAGCAGGTCCTGCCTGCGGGCGGGCCCGTAGGGATGCATCCAGATGAAGCCGTTGTCCATGCGGCGGGTCGCGGTATCGATCTTGTTCCACAGCGTGACGGCCGCGCGCGGATCGTAGCCCGCCCGCGATGCGATTTCGCTGCCGATCACGTCGGCCTCGGTCTCGTCGGCAGGCGAATAGCGCATTGCGAGCAACTGCTCGCCGATGCCGAGCGGCGTCGAGCCCATGTCGGCGAAACCGAACAGTTGCGGAATCGTGCCCGCACTCAGCTGCGCCGCCTGCTGACGGCCGAGCCGCTCGCGCGAATGCTCGCGCAGCGCGTGCGCGATCTCGTGGCCCGCCATCATGCCGAGTTCGTTGTCGTTCAGACGCAGCTTGTCGATCAGCCCGCTGTAAATCACGATCTTGCCGCCCGGCAGGCAATACATGCGGATCTCGTTCGATTTCACGACGTTGATCTGCCACTTCCAGTTCTTCGAGCGGTCATTCCACTTCAGTGCGAACGGAATCTCGCGATTGATGATCTCGCGCGCGCGCTTGACGAGCGCGTTGTCGTCGCCGAGCAGGCGCTTGCCATGCTCCGCCTCGCGCAGGATTTGCGCGTATTCGTCGGCGGCCTGCTGCTCGAGCGTCGCGGATGGAATCAGATTGCGGAACAGGGCCGCGTTGCCGAAGCGGATCTGGCTGTTCGGCGCGGTGTAGGGCGGCGGGACGCGCTGGGCGTCCTGCGCGTCGGGCGCATCGGCTGCGAAGGATACGGAGGACGTGATCGTCAGCGCGCAGAGAAAGGCGCGCAGCGGGTCGTGCACCGTCATCGTTGAGTTCTCCAGGGCGCGATCTTCGGCAACAGTAACATGCCGGGAATCGACAGCGCGGTGCAGATCATGAAGTACTCGAACCAGCCGGTTTGCGACACGATGAAGCCGCTCGACGCCGATGCCAGCGTGCGCGGCACCGAAGCGAGGCTCGTGAAAAGGGCGAACTGCGTCGCGGTGTAGCGCGGGTCGGTCGTGCTCGCGATGTAGGCGATGAACGCGGCCGTCGTGAGGCCGGTCGCGAAGGTCTCGAAGCCGTACAGCGCGCCGAGCGCAAGCGGCGACGGCCCGAGTTTCGCAAGCCACGCGAAGCCGAGCGTGGACACGATCTGCAGCACGCCGAAAATCCACAATCCGCGCGCGATGCCGATCTTCACCAGCCACACTCCGCCGATGATCCCGCCCGCGAGACTCGCCCAGAACGCCACCGTCTTCGCGATCACGCCGATCTGCGTCATGTTGAAGCCGATGTCGAGGAAGAACGACGTCGACAGCGTGGTGGCCATGACGTCGCCGAGCTTGTACAGGAAGATGAAGCCGAGCACGAGGAGCGCCGTGCGCCAGCCGTCGCGCATGATGAACTCGTGAAACGGCTCCACGATCGCTTCGCGCAGGTTCTTCGGCGGCGCGCCGTGCACCTCCGGCTCCTTCACGACGAGCGTCATCACCATGCCCGGCAGCATGAACGCCGCGGTCACGATGAACACGGTGGTCCACGGCAGGTGGTCGGCGAGGATCAGCGCGAGCGAGCCGGGAATCAGCGCCGCGACCTTGTACGCGTTCACGTGGACCGCGTTGCCGAGACCCTGCTCGACATCGGCCAGCAGCTCGCGGCGGTAGGCATCGATCGCGATGTCCTGGCTCGCCCCGAAGAACGCGACGAGCGAGGTGAGCGCGGCCACCGTCCAGATTTCCTTGCCCGGCGACACGAAGCCGAGCGTGCCGATCGCGATCGCCACGAGTACCTGCGTGACGAACATCCAGCCGCGCCGCCTGCCGGGCCGCCAGCCGGGCAGGCGCGGCACGTAGCGGTCCATCAGCGGCGCCCAGACGAATTTCCACGTGTAGGGGAACTGGATCAGCGCGAACAGGCCGATTTCCTTCAGGTTCACGCCTTCGGTGCGCAGCCACGCCTGCACCAGATAGACGAGCGTGAAGAGCGGCAGCCCGGAAGTGAAGCCGAGAAAGACGCAAATCAGGATGCGCGCGTTCAGGAACGCGCGCCAGCCGGGATGAACTTCGTGAGCAGTAAGAGCGGGCGCCTCGTGTGGCGAGTTGGACATGACGATGGAGGCAATGCGGTTGTCGATGCGCGAATGGGCCGAGCTAGCCGCGCTTCACGCGATAGACCGCAAGACTACCACGCCAGTTCGCACCCCAACGGATCGACTGCCCGCCGTGCAGCACCACGCGGTCGAGAATTTCGATGCCGACTTCGGGCGCGAGCGCCTCGAAGTCCCTGATGGTCAGCACCCGCACGTTCGGCGTGTTGTGCCACTGATAAGGCAGCGCTTTCGACACCGGCATGCGTCCCTGAATCACGGCGAGCCGGTGCGGCCAGTACCCGAAGTTCGGAAACGACACGATGCATTCGCGCCCGACGCGCACGGTTTCGCGCAGGATCGCGGCGGTCTGATGAATGGTCTGCAGCGTCTGCGACAGGATCGCGAAGTCGAAGCTGTCGTCTTCGAACAGGCGCAGGCCGTCTTCCAGATTCTGCTGGATCACGTTCACGCCCTTTTGCGCGCAGGCGAGCACGCCCGCGTCGTTGATTTCGATGCCGAAGCCGTTCACGTCGAGTTCTTCGCCGAGCAGGGACAGGAGCGAGCCGTCGCCGCAGCCCAGATCGAGGACGGTCGCGCGCGGCTCCACCCAGCGCGCGATCGCGCGGAAGTCGGAGCGCAGCGCGAGGGAGTCGAGTGTGTTCTGGTTCATGCGCCCACCTCGGCGGCAATGCGTTCGTAATAGGCGCGCATCAGGTTGTGATAGCGCGCGTCGTCGAGCAGGAAGGCGTCGTGGCCGTGCGGCGCGTCGATTTCGGCGTAGCTCACGGTGCGCTTGTGATCGAGCAGCGCCTTCACGAGTTCGCGCGAGCGCGCGGGCGCAAAGCGCCAGTCGGTCGAGAAGCTCGCGATCAGGTATTTCGCCGTCGTGTGCGCGAGCGCTTTCGTGAGATCGCCTTCGTAAGCCTTGGCCGGATCGAAGTAGTCGAGCGCGCGCGTGATGAGCAGATACGTGTTGGCGTCGAAGTATTCCGCGAACTTGTCGGCCTGATAGCGCAGGTACGACTCCACTTCGAACTCGACGTCGAAGTTGAAGTTGTACGCATCGAGCGCGCCTTCCGCGCGGCGCAGCGCGCGGCCGAACTTGACGGCCATGTCGTCGTCCGACAGATACGTGATGTGCCCGATCATGCGCGCGACCCGCAAGCCACGGCGCGGCTTCACGCCGTGCGCGTAGTAGTCGCCGCCGTGGAAGTCCGGGTCGGACAGGATGGCCGAGCGCGCCGTCTCGTTGAACGCGATGTTCTGCGCCGAGAGCTTCGGCGTCGAAGCGATCACGATGCAGTGGCCGAGGCGATCCGGATACATCATGCTCCACGCGAGCGCCTGCATGCCGCCGAGACTGCCGCCCATCACGGCCGCGAAGCGCTCGATGCCGAATTCGTCGGCGACGCGCGCCTGCGCATGCACCCAGTCCTCGACCGTCACGACGGGAAAGCTCGCGCCGTAGGGCCTGCCGGTCGATGCATCGATGCTCATCGGCCCGGTCGAACCGAAGCACGAGCCGAGATTGTTCACGCCGATCACGAAGAAGCGGTTGGTGTCGAGCGGCTTGCCGGGGCCGACCATGTTGTCCCACCAGCCGACGTCCTTGGGGTTGTCGGCGTAGACGCCCGCTACGTGGTGCGACGCATTGAGCGCATGGCAGACCAGCACCGCGTTCGAGCGCGCGGCGTTCAGTTCGCCATAGGTTTCGACGACGAGATCGTAATTGCCGAGCAGACTGCCGTTCTGCATGCGCAGCGGCTCGGTGAAATGCATCTTCCGGGGAGTGACGATACCGATCGATTCCATTCATTCCGCCTTGAGTGACAGGGCGGCTAAACGGTCGGCGAAGCGCGGGAGGATGATGCGCGGCTGACGACCTCTTTAGCCGCATTTATAGTGAACCCGGCGAAGGGTTCGCGCGCCCGCAATCGAGTCAGCAAATCGGCGCGTGGTACAAATCGAGATAGCGAGGAAGTATAGCGGAAAACCGGCGACGTGCCCGTGCGAAGGGTCACGCGCCCGCGCCGGTGTGCTGCGGGCTGAAAAAGCCGAGCGTCAGCGAGCGCAGCGTCCGGACCCTGCGGTCCACGTAATGCGGCCGGCCCGTTCCCGGGCGGCGCTTCGACACCTCGCCGCTCGCGTCGCGCACGTTCGGCAGATGCCCGACGATCCACACCGTGCGGATGCCGAGCCGCTTGTAGCGCTTGAGATGCCCGCGCGTATCCTCGACGAGGATCGCGTCCGCGAGCCGCACGCCGGCGCGGCGCATCGCGCGCCGCAGCATCCGCGCGTCGGGCTTGGCGCGCCAATTGTCGCGATCGCGCATGTCCTCGATGGCGATCACGCGCTCGAACAGCCTGCCGATGCCGAGTTCCGCCATCACGGCGCGGGCGTAGAGCGTCGGCCCGTTCGTCAGCACGATCTTGCGCCCGGGCAGCGCGCGCAGCATCCGCGCGAGGCCGCGTTCCGCGCGCAGCATCGATTTCAGATCGGAGAACGTATGCACCGCGCGCAGGAAATCGGCGGGATCGATGCCGTGGTGGCGCACGAGGCCGAGCAGCGTCGCGCCATAGCGATGGGTATAGCCGACGCGCAGCCGGTTCGCTTCATCGATATCGACGCCGAGCGTATCGATGATGTATTGCGTCATCGCCTTGTTGATCGCCGGAAAGATCTCGTGCGACGCGTGATGGAGCGTGTTGTCGAGGTCGAAGAGCCACACGGGGCCGCGTTGCTTGACGCGCCGTCGGCGCAAAGTGCGAGTGGGATTCATGCGCGAAGGCTTTTCGCCGGGGGGAGCGTGCCGGCGCAACGGACGTCGCGCCTGGCCGTGGACAACAGGATATGCGGGAAACCGCGCTCAGTGCGAGCGGATCATCGTGCCGAACGGCTGTTCGGTCAGGATTTCGAGCAGCACGGAATGTTCGATCCGGCCGTCGATGATGTGGACCGAACGCACGCCGCTCTTCGCCGCATCGAGTGCCGACGAGATCTTCGGCAGCATGCCGCCGGAGATGGTGCCGTCGGCGAAAAGAGCGTCGATTTCGCGCGCGGAGAGGTCGGTGAGCAGATTGCCTGCCTTGTCCATCACGCCCGGGATGTTCGTCATCATGACGAGCTTCTCGGCGTTGAGCACCACCGCCAGCTTGCCCGCGACCAGGTCCGCGTTGATGTTGTACGACAGGCCGTCTTCGCCGAAGCCGATCGGCGAGATGACCGGGATGAACGCATCGTCCTGAAGCGCCTTCACGACGGCCGGGTTGATCGCCTCGACCTCGCCCACCTGGCCGATATCGATGAACTGGCCCGGATTGTCACGATCGGGCATCTGCAGCTTACGCGCGTGGATGAGCCCGCCGTCCTTGCCCGTCAGGCCAACCGCATGGCCGCCGAAGTGGTTGATCAGCGTAACGATGTCCTGCTGCACTTCACCGCCGAGCACCCATTCGACGACTTCCATCGTCTCTTCATCGGTCACGCGCATGCCCTGGATGAACGTGCCCTGCTTGCCGATCTTCTTGAGCGCCTGATCGATCTGCGGGCCGCCGCCGTGGACGATCACCGGGTTGATGCCGACCAGCTTCAGCAGGATCACGTCGCGCGCGAAACCCTGCTTGAGGCGCTCTTCGGTCATCGCGTTGCCGCCGTACTTGATCACGATCGTCTTGCCGTGATACTGGCGGATGTAGGGCAGCGCCTCGGCCAGGATTTCGGCTTTCAGGGTCGGCGCGATCTGCGTAAGGTCGGGGAGCTCGGACATGGCGGCGAATGGGCGATGAGCGGTTTAAACAGGGCGAATTGTACAGGACTGACGCAGCGCAGCAGCGCGTTTTGCCGGTGCCGTTGCAGGATGGCGTGGGCGTGGGATCATGGTCGGTATTTCCACTGGAGAACGTCATGGCCGCAACGCCGGAACGCAAGGAGGATGCCGGGGCGCGGACCTGTCCGCGCTGCGGCACGCCGTTTCGCTGCGGCGCGCTGGCGGGCGATGCGCGTTGCTGGTGCGCTTCGCTGCCCGCGCTGCCGGTCGAACGGCTGGATGCGGCGAGCGGGTGTCTTTGCGCGGCATGTCTCGAAGCCGACATCCGGCGTACGGAAGAAGGCGCGTAAGCATAAAAATGGCGCAAAAAACGGCGATCTCGAACGGAGATCGCCGTTTTTCGAGGCGGCGGGCTATTCGGCGAATTTCTTCGCCGTGCGCGGCCTGGGCGCTGCGGCGCTGGCGTGCTTCGCCGCGAGTGCGCTCAGGTCGTCCGTGAGCGCTTCGAACACCGGTTCCCACCGCGCGAAATCCTTTTGCCGGTACAGCACGACGGTCGGATACCACGGGCTGTCCGCGCGCTCCAGTTGCCAGACCCAGTGCGGATTGACGTCGAGCAGCACCCAGGTCGGTTTTCCGAGCGTCGCCGCGAGGTGCGCCATGCTCGTGCATACGGTGATGACGAGATCGAGCAAATCGATGAAAGCGGCAGTGTCGTCGAAATTTTCGAACTGGCCGGTGTGATCGGTAATGTCGAAACCGCTTGCCTTCGCGGCCGCGACGTCGTTTTCCGCGCCCTTTTGCAGCGAAAAGAACGCGACGTTGTCGAGCGCGCCGAACGGCTTTGCGTACCGGTCGATTCCCACGCTGCGAAAGAGGTTGCGCTGATGCGTCACGCCGCCGCTCCACACGAGGCCGACGCGCAGGTGCTTTCCGGCCTGCGACTGGGCGCGCCATTGCGCCGCGCGCTCGACGTCGGCGGTGAGGTAGGAACGCTTGGCGGGGATCGAGTCGTCGTCGATATTGAAGTGAAGCGGCAGGCTCAGCAGCGGAAAGTGGAAATCGAAGGGCGGCAGCTCGGCGTCATGCGCAATGCATTCGACGTTCTTCGGTGCCATCCGCGCCATCAGCGGATGGAGCGCCCTGAACGCCGCCCACACGAGCTTGCCGCCTTGCGCATGGACCTGTTTCGCGAGCATCGGTACGAAGCGGCAGAACTGCAGCGCGTCGCCGAAACCCTGCTCGCCCCACAGCAGCAGCGTCTTGCCGCGCAGCGCCTCGCCGTTCCAGCGCGGCACCGGCAGGTTCGGCTGCGCGTTCGCGAGTTCCGACGACCCTCCCAGCGTGCTTCGAAACCGGCCCAGCCGCGCGTGTAGTTGCGCTGAAGCAGATCGAGGAGCGACTGGTTGAAAGGAAAACGCGGCGCGTGCGGCGAGGCTTCGGCCGCGGCGGTGGCCGCACCGGTTGCGGCGTCCCAGCGTTGCGCCTCCTTCAGCGCGAGACTGTAATTCGACTGCGCGAGCGCGTTCGACGGATCGATCTGCACTGCGCGCTCGCCTGCCGCGATGGCGCGCGCGAGGTCGAGGCGGCGCGGGTAGATGCGCGAAAGGTTCGTCCACGCCTCGATGTCGCCGGCGTTCACCGCGACGGCTTCTTCCAGCAGCGCGAGCGCTTCGTCGTCGTGGCCGGTGATTTCCAGCGCGACCGCGAGATTGTTGCGCAGCGTGGGCACCGCCTTGTCGAGGGCATAGGCGCGCCGGTAAAGCGGGATCGCTTCGGCGTGACGCCCCGCGAGTTGCAGCGCGTAGCCGAGATGCCCGAGCGCGCGCGCATGCTGCGGCTCGCGCTCGACGAGATTCGCCGCGAGCGCGATTGCTTCGCCGATGGCGCCGCGCCTGAGCATCGCGTCGATCAGTTGCAGGCTCGCCTCGACGAGTCCCGGCTCCAGCATCAGCGCGGCCTGCAGCCAGACGGCCTGTTCCGCCGGGAGCCCGCGCGCGGCGGCGCTTTGCGCATTGCTCAAATAGGCCGGCAATACGCGCGAGATAATGTCGCTTCGAGCGGCGGGACGGACGGCGGGCGCACCGGGCGCCACGGGCGCAGGACGGCGAGATTTAGGGCTGCGAGTCATTTCGTGATGTTGGCGGGCGGGCCGCTCGAAGTTTTCAAAAGTTAACTTTCGATGGTGAAACAAACCGCCCGCCCCTAACCATTAGACTATTCCGAAATAGAGCAGGATCTCATCCAGATGCATCGCATAACGAACACCGGGCGGGTCAATCTCGGACATCTTTTCTGGCTGCGCAGCCTGGCGATCATCGGCCAGCTGGTGACGATCGCCGTGGTGCAGATCTTTTACGGCGCGAATCTCCCGATTCCCGCGATGCTGCTCGTGATCGGGCTCGAGGTGATCTTCAATGCGATGACGTGGCTGCGTGTCGCGCGCGAGCGGCCCGAGACGAACCTCGAGTTGTTCGGGCAACTGTGGGTCGATCTGGGCGCGCTGTCGGCGCTGCTTTTCCTGTCGGGTGGCGCGACCAATCCGTTCGTCACGCTCTACATTCCGTCGCTCGCGATTGCCGCGGCCGTGCTTCCGTGGACCATGATGGCCTGGCTCGCTGCATTCGCGGTGGCCTGCTACGCGCTCCTCAGCTACAACTACGTGCCGCTCAACATGGAGAACCCGGCGAACCTGTTCGAATACTTTCGCATGGGGCTGTGGGTCAACTTCATGGTGAGCGTCGGGCTGATCGGCTGGTTCGTGGCGCGCATGTCGCGGGCGCTGCGCCTGCGTGACGCCGAGCTCGCCGACGCCCAGCAGCGCCTTTTGCGCGACGAGCGCGCCGTCGCGCTGGGCGTGCAGGCGGCCACCGTCGCGCATGAAATCGGCACGCCGCTTTCGACCATCGCGATGCTGAGCGAGGAGTTGCGCGACGCCGCCTCGAGCGACCGGAACCTCGCGCCCTACGCCGCCGACCTCGAACTGCTCGAACAACAGATGACGCTCTGCACGTCGGCGCTCGCGCGCCTGCGCAGCCGCGCGACCGGGCCGTCGAACCGCCAGCCGCTCGGCGAATGGTTGGAGAGCTTTGCCGAGCAATGGCGGCTGCGCCACCCGCATGTGCGTTTCCAGCGGCTCGGCGATGTGCCCGAGGGCGTCTGGATCGACGACACGGTTGCCGTCGGCCAGATTCTGACCATTCTGCTGGATAATGCGGCCCGTGCGAGCAGCGATTCGGTCACGCTCGAAACATCGGCGGCGCGCGTGGCGGGCGAGCCGCTCATCCAGTTCGATATCTGCGACCGGGGCCCGGGCATTCCGCCCGCGCTGCGCGGCTCGCTCGGCGCAATGCCCGTCGACAGCACGCAGGGCGGCCATGGCGTCGGCCTGTATCTGGCGTTTTCGGCGGCGGCGCGGCTCGGCGGATCGATCGAACTCGCGGCGGCGAAACCGCGCGGCACGCACGCCGTGCTGCGCCTGCCCGACAAGGGCGCAGCCGGCACGAATGCACGAGCAGCAAGGACGGAGCGCGGCGGCGACGCGGCGTCCGCTACCACGGAGAAAAAAGCATGACCGACATGAACTTTCTGATCATCGATGACGACGAGGTCTTCTCGGGGATACTGGCACGCGGCCTGTCGCGGCGCGGCTATACGCCGCATCAGGCGCACGACGCGCAAGAAGCGCTGAAGCTCGCGAACATGCACAAGTTCGGCCAGATCACGGTGGACCTGCATCTCGGCAACGACTCGGGGCTCACGCTCGTCGCGCCGCTGCGCGATCTGCAGCCCGACGCGCGCATTCTCGTGCTGACGGGCTACGCGAGCATCGCGACGGCGGTGCAGGCGGTGAAGGACGGCGCGGACAACTATCTGGCGAAGCCCGCCAACGTCGAGACGATCCTCTCCGCGCTGCAGGAGCAGGCAAGCGAGCAGACCGCCGAGGAAGC
This sequence comes from Caballeronia glathei, assembly GCF_000698595.1. Taxonomy (GTDB): domain Bacteria; phylum Pseudomonadota; class Gammaproteobacteria; order Burkholderiales; family Burkholderiaceae; genus Caballeronia; species Caballeronia glathei. The sequence goes on from NZ_JFHC01000042.1 coordinate 60,071, forward strand.
GATCGAGCACCCGACGCTCCTCTCCGTCGCGCGGCTGGAGTGGGAGCATATCCAGCGCGTGCTCGCCGAGAACAACGGCAACATTTCCGCGACGGCGCGTGCGCTCAACATGCATCGGCGGACATTGCAGCGCAAGCTGGCGAAAAAACCGGTCCGGCAATAAAAAAGGGCGGCTCGCGCGAGCCGCCCTTCTTGTTTTCGATGCCTGGCGCCTAGAGCACGTAGCGCGACAGGTCCTCGTTATCGGCGACGTCGTTGAGCGCCCGGTCGACGTAAGCCGCGTCGATCTTCACCGGCTGGCCCGTATGGTTGCCCGCCGCGAACGACACTTCTTCCAGCAGCTTCTCGATCACCGTATAGAGACGCCGCGCGCCGATGTTCTCGGTCTTCTCGTTCACGGAGTACGCGATTTCGGCGAGGCGGCGAATGCCGTCGTCGGCGAAATCGAGCTGCACGTCCTCGGTGGCGAGCAGGGCCTTGTACTGCTTCACGAGGCTCGCGTCGGTCGTGTTGAGGATCGATTCGAAGTCTTCCACCGACAGCGAATCCAGCTCGACGCGAATCGGGAAGCGCCCCTGCAACTCGGGAATCAGGTCGCTCGGCTTGGCAAGATGAAACGCGCCGCTCGCGATGAACAGGATGTGATCGGTCTTGATCATCCCGTATTTGGTGTTGATCGTGGTGCCTTCGACGAGCGGCAGCAAATCGCGCTGCACGCCCGCGCGCGACACTTCCGGCCCGCCGGCTTCGCTGCGCGACGCGATCTTGTCGATTTCATCGAGAAACACGATGCCGTTCTGCTCGACGTTCTGCACGGCCTTCGTCTTGACCTCTTCGTCGTTCAGCAGCTTGCCGGCTTCCTCGTCGGTGAGGAGCTTGAGCGCCTCCTTCACCTTCACCTTGCGGCGCGCCTTCTTGCCGCCGCCGATATTCGCGAACATCGAGCGGATCTGCTCGGTCATGTCTTCCATGCCCGGCGGGCCCATGATGTCCATGCCGACCTGCGGCATCTCGACGTCGAGTTCGATCTCCTTGTCGTCCAGCAAGCCTTCGCGCAGGCGCTTGCGAAACGTCTGGCGCGTCGCGTTCTGCGAGTCGTCCTGGGCTTCGGCCGCGGTCGACGCGCCGAACCCCACCGGCCGGGCGGCCGGCAGCAGGATGTCGAGAATCCGGTCTTCGGCGCGGTCTTCCGCCTTCGTGCGGACCTTCTTCATCTCGGCTTCGCGCGTCTGCTTGACCGAGATTTCGATCAGGTCGCGCACGATGCTGTCCACGTCGCGGCCCACGTAGCCCACTTCCGTGAATTTGGTCGCTTCGATCTTGATGAACGGGGCGTCCGCGAGCTTCGCGAGGCGCCGCGCGATTTCGGTCTTGCCGACGCCGGTCGGCCCAATCATCAGGATGTTCTTCGGGGTGATTTCCTGGCGCAGTGGTTCCGCGACCTGCTGGCGGCGCCAGCGGTTGCGCAGCGCGACGGCGACGGCCTTCTTCGCGCGCCCCTGGCCGATGATGTGCTTGTCGAGTTCCGAGACGATCTCGGACGGAGTCATGGTGGTCATCGCTGGGTCCTTTGCCTTGAGGCGGCTTACTCGATCGTCTCGATGACGCGATTGTGGTTGGTATAAATGCACATGTCGCCCGCGATCGCGAGCGATTTCTCGACGATGTCGCGCGGGGAAAGCTCGGTGTTTTCCGCGAGTGCCTGCGCCGCGGCCTGCGCGTACGCGCCGCCCGAGCCGATCGCGCAAATGCCGTTTTCGGGGTCGAGCACGTCGCCGTTGCCGGTGATCACCAGCGTGGCCTGCGCGTCGGCGGCGATCAGCATGGCTTCGAGCCGCCGCAGCATGCGGTCGGTGCGCCAGTCCTTCGCCAGTTCGACGGCAGCGCGCGTCAGGTTGCCCTGATGCTTTTCGAGCTTCGCCTCGAAGCGGTCGAGGAGCGAGAACGCGTCGGCGGTGCCGCCCGCGAAGCCGACCAGCACCTTGCCGCCGTAAATGCGCCGCACCTTCTTCGCGCCGCCTTTCATGACGATGTTGCCGAGCGTCACCTGACCATCGCCGCCCAGGGCGACCTGGGTGCCGCGTCGCACGGAGACGATGGTCGTGCCGTGAAATTGTTCCATGTGCGTTCCTTTAGAAAACAGAGGACGCGAGGCGGCTGCGAGGCCGCCGCGCAGTCGAGAATTCGATGGAGTGCGCGGCGCGGGCTCCGCGCATGGCTGCGCTCCGGGATGCGGCGCCGCGCCCGCGCTGACTCTGCGCGTCCAGATCATTTTAGGGCGGCACGGGGATTATCAAGACGCGTTTTGCGCGAAGCAGCGAGAAATTGCCCGGGGCCGCGCGCCACGCCTTGCGCCCGGGCGGCGCATCGGTGCCTTGGAAACAAAAAGGCACACGTCGAACGTGTGCCTGGCGGTGCCTTCGGAGGCGGCAGGTCTCCCCGCTGCGGGGCGGGACCCGCAACGAATATCGGGCCTGCGGTGGCGATCAGTCGCCGAAGAGCTTCTGGCGCAACTCGCGGCGTTCCTGCGCTTCGAGCGACAGCGTGGCGGTCGGCCGCGCGATCAGGCGCGGAATGCCGATCGGCTCGCCCGTTTCCTCGCACCAGCCGTAGTCGCCGGATTCGATGCGCGCGAGCGATTGCTGAACTTTCTTCAGCAGCTTGCGTTCACGATCCCGCGTGCGCAGTTCGAGTGCATGTTCTTCCTCGATCGTCGCACGGTCTGCCGGATCCGGCACGATCACCGTTTCCCGCAGATTTTCGGTCGTCTGGCCGGCATTCTTCAGAATGTCCGCCTGCAACTGCTCCAGCCGGCTCTTGAAGAAAGCGAGCTGATCCTCGTTCATGTAATCCTTCTCGCTCATCTTCAGGATTTCGGCTTCGGTCAAGAGTCGTTTCGTCGTCATCTGGCTTGCTTCTTCAATGTGAGGCGATGTCTTTCGCATTGCCCGCACTTCTGCGTTGCCCGCAAACAGCGCCGAATGCGCTGTCGTGACGCTTGCGCGCCGGTGCGGGGCCGAACTCCTCTGGAAACCGATTGCGGGTATAGAGGCGGGCGCCCGAAGGATTCTCCATACGCCTTCCTTCTACACCTTCGACCTTCGAACGTTTGTCGTGAATCGCGCATTCGCGGGCTGAAAGTTCAGCCGCAATGGCCAACCTGCTCCAGCATATTCACGATGCCGCGTCCTGCGGGTCTATCCAGTCTTCCTGCCGTCCGATTGGCCGTTTTGACCCGTCAACGGACGTTACCCCTTCTCCAGTGGGGCTGTATTGTAACTGAATCGCAATTTCAGACGATAACCGAGGAAAACCCTGCTGATTACCGCCGGAATCTCAAAAATATAACGCCTGGACGTTGAAAAAGCGATCGTCATTGGTGTCTGCGGGCACAGATCGCGCCGGAAAGCCGTTCGAAAAAAAACGCCGCCCGCGTTGGCGCGGCGGCGCTTTAGGTACGAAGCCGGTTTGGGGCCGATTTCAAGCGGGTGTCAAACGGATCGAAGTCGGTTTGGACTTCTCGCCGTGACCGGCGCTGTTGGCGCGTCGCCGGTCACGGGGAAGCCAGATGCATGCCGGAACCCGCTGATGGCGCCGGGGCGCCGCGCGTCACTTGACGAGGCAGGCGTCGAGGCCGTCGGTGATCAGGTCCTGCGGCAGTTCGATCCCGATGAACACCATCTTGCTGTTCTTTTTTTCAATCGGCTGCCATTTGCTTGCGAGGTCGCTGCCCATCATCTGGTGCACGCCCTGGAATACGACCTTGCGGTCCACGCCTTTCATATAAAGCACGCCCTTGTAGCGCAAAAGCCGCTCGCCATAGATCTGCAGAATGCCGCCGAGAAAGTCTTCCAGGCGATTCGGGTCGAACGGCTTGTCACTGCGGTAGACGAACGACTTGATCTTGTCGTCGTGGTGCGCGTGGTGGTGGTTTTGATGTTCGTGATCGTGGCTGTGGTCGTGACCGCAGGTTGCGTGGTCGTGATCATCGTCGTGATCGTGATCGTGCGCATGATCGTGGCCGTGCTCGTCTTCCGCGAGGAAGTCCGGATCGATTTCGAGCTTCGCGTTCAGGTTGAAGCCGCGCAGGTCGAAGATTTCCTTGATGTCGGCCTCGCCGAAGTTCACCACCTTGATCGCCGCGCGCGGGTTCATGTGCACCAGGCGGTGCTTCAGGTCGTCGAGTGCGGCGGCATCGACCAGATCGGACTTCGTGACGAAGAGCCGGTCCGCGAAACCGACCTGGCGCTGCACCACTTCGTGCTCGTCGAGCTGATGGTTGCCGTGCTTCGCGTCGACGAGCGTGATGATCGAGTCGAGCAGGAATTCGTCGGCGATGGTGTTGTCCATGAAGAACGTCTGCGCGACGGGGCCCGGGTTCGCGAGGCCGGTCGTTTCGATCACGACGCGGTCGAAGTCGAGCGTGCCGGCCTTCTTGCGGTTGGCGAGATCTTCCAGCGCGAGGGCCAGATCGCCACGGATCGTGCAGCAGATGCAGCCGTTGCTCATCTGGATGATCTGCTCGTTCGTGTCCTGCACGAGAATTTCGTTGTCGATGTTCTCTTCGCCGAACTCGTTCTCGATCACGGCGATCTTCATGCCGTGCTTTTCGTTCAGGATGCGCTTGAGCAGCGTGGTTTTGCCGCTGCCCAGAAAGCCGGTCAGGATGGTTACGGGAATCATGTGGTCGCCTGTGCCTTGAAGTCGAAGGGTTTGCACGCCGCGCGCCTTTTCAGCAAAAAGCGGCGAGTCAGCCAATTATTGAAACATATTTGTCAAGCCCCCGCTTTGCGCGGGGCGCCGCCGATGCGGCACCCGAGGACCAACTATGGCCGCTCAGGCGATTTGCAACAATAGGCCTTTCAGGTATTCCCCTTCCGGGAACGCCGTCAGAAGCGGGTGATCGACGCCCGCGCCGAGGCGCTTGAGAATGCGCGCGTCGACCTTCGCGTCCGCCGCCGCGCCCGCGACGATCTTCTGGAACAGATCGGCGTCGATCGCCCCGGAGCACGAATACGTAAAGAGCAGGCCGCCCGGGCGCAGCAGCTTGAACCCGGTCAGGTTGATGTCCTTGTAGGCGCGCGCCGCGCGGTCCACGTGCTCGCGCGACGGAGCGAACTTCGGCGGATCGAGAACGATCAGGTCGAAGCGTTCACCCTCGTCGTGCAGGCGGCGCAGCGTCTTGAACGCGTCGGCGTCGAGCCATTGGGCGCGCTCGGGATCGAAGCCGTTCGCGAGCACGTTCTGCTGCGCGAGCGCGAGCGCCTCGCCGGACGAATCGATCGACACGACGCGCCTTGCCCCGCCCTTCAACGCCGCGAGCGAAAAACCGCCGGTGTAGCAGAAGCAGTTCAGCACGTCGCGCTCGCGCGCGTACTGCGCGACCAGCACGCGGTTGTCGCGCTGATCGACGTAGAAGCCCGTCTTGTGGCCGTTTTTCACGTCGACGTGATACCGCACGCCGCATTCGTTCGCGATCAGCGTCTCGGGCGGCGGATCGCCCGCGAGTACGCCGGTGATCTGTTCGAGCCCTTCTTTCTGGCGGATCGACACGTCGGAGCGCTCGTAGACGTTCGGGCAGCCGGTCGCCGCGACGAGCGCCGCGACGATCGCCTCCTTCCAGGCCTCGACGCCCGTCGCCATGAACTGGCAGACGAGCTGGCCACGTTTCGATGCGTCGTCGGCGACGTAGTAATCGACGATCAGTCCCGGCAGGCCATCGGCTTCGCCGAAGATCAGGCGCGTCGCGCCGGTGTCGCGGATCATCGCCTCGCGGTGCGCAATCGCCCGCTGCACGCGGCGCTTGAAGAACGCGTGATCGACCGGCTCGGCTTCGTCGAAGCTCCAGACGCGGGCGCGAATCTGCGACTGCGGGCTGTACGCCGCGCGGGCGAGAAACCGGCCGTCGCGCGCGCGCACGACGACGGTCGCGCCCGGCGCCGGCTTGCCGTCCACGTGTTCGATGGCGTTCGCGTAGACCCACGGATGGCGGCGCGCGAGCGACTTGTCCTTCGCCGGTTTGAGCGTGATGGTGTTCATTGAGGTCGTGGTTGAGGCGCGCGGGGAGGCACGCCCGGGGAAGTCAGTCGCGTTTCTTGGCGCGCGGGTGCGCCAAATCGTAGACGCGCGCGAGGTGCTGGAAATCGAGCGACGTGTAGACCTGCGTCGCCGTGATGCTGGCGTGGCCGAGCAGCTCCTGCACCGCGCGCAGATCGCCGCTCGATTGCAGGACGTGCGTGGCGAACGAATGCCGGAGCACGTGCGGGTGCACGTTCGACGGAATGCCCGCCATGAGCGCCATGCGCTTCACCCGCTCGCGCACGACGCCCGGCGACATCCGGTTGCCGCGCACCGACAGGAAGAGCGCATGCGGATCGAGTTTTACGAACGGGCCGCGCACGTCGATCCACGCGCGCAGCGCAGCGATGGCCTTGCCGCCGACCGGCACCGAGCGGCGCCGGCCGCCCTTGCCGAGCACGGTCACCTCCGCGCTCACGAGATCGAGCCAGCCGGCGGAACGGTGGTTTTCGGTATCGACGAACTGCACGTCCAGCCCGACCAGTTCCGCGAGCCGCAAGCCCGACGAATAGAACAGTTCGAGGATCGCGTGATCGCGCAGCGCCTCGGGCGTGCCGGCGAGCGGCGCTTCCATCAGCGTGTGCGCGTCGTCGACGGAAAGCGCCTTCGGCAGCGTTTTCGCGCGTTTGGGCGCGCGCACGGTCGCGACCGGGTTCGCGGGCATTTCCACGCGCAGCGCCAGCCAGCGATAGAACGCGCGCCACGCCGAGAGCCGGTGCGCGATCGAGCGCGCCGACAAGCCGCCCGCATGCGCGCGCGACACGGCGCCGCGCATGTCGGTGGCCGTCAGCGTCTCGAGCGCGCGGCCGTTCGCCAGCTTCACGAGTTCGCCGAGTTCATGGGTGTAGCCGCGCAACGTGTGCTCCGAGAGCCGCCGCTCGTGTTCGAGCATCGACAGATAGACGGCGACCGGGTCGGCGGCGTTCATGTCAGTGCGGCAGCAGGCGGCTCAGCGCCGCGCTTGCCAGGGAGGCGATCTGCGTGAGGAAATCGGTGGCCATGCCTTCGTGAAAGCGGCGCGGATCGGGCGAGCCCATCACGAGCAGGCCGAAGGCCGGGGCGTCGGGGCCGGCGAGCGGATCGCGCAGCGCGAGCAGCGCGATCGATTCGGTCGCGCTCGCGGCGTCGACGACGCCATCGGTTGCCGCCGACGCGACCGGCGCCGAACCCGCGGAGCTCAGCCACTGCGCCGCCTCGAAGCCGGTGTTCGTGCCGCAGTAGGGCGTTGCGAGGCTGCCGGTGAAAAGCCGCACTTCCTCGCCGACGTGGCGCGCGAAGTCCGCCTGCGTGTACGGCTCCGCGACGTCCCACACGCGCAGCGCGGCCTGCGGCACGTCGAAGATTTCGCACAGGCCCGCGCTGATGGTCTTCGGCAGCGCGTGCGGATCGCGCTCCGCGATCACGCGGATCGTCCAGCGGTTGAATTTCGACGCGATGCTGTCGTTTTCATGACCGTAGCGCAGCAGTTCGGCCAGGCGGCGCTCGAGCTGCTTGTTCTTGTCGCGCAGCATTTCCATCTGCCGTTCCTGCAGCGACACGGCCGACTTGCCGTGCGGATTCGAAAGCCGGATGGTGCCGAGCAGTTCCGCGTGCTCGGCGAAGAAATCGGGGTTGGCGAGCAGGTAGTCGGCGACTTCGCGTTCGTTCATGGTTTCAGGCTGGTTGATGCCGGTGGCGATGGATCGATTGATCGGGTCAGAAAGCGTCGGCAAGTTCGATTTCGCCTTCGAAGACGGTGGCTGCGGGGCCGGCCATCAGGAGCGGGGCCGTTTCGTCGCGTGCGCCGTCCCAGGTGATCGTGAGCGTGCCGCCGTGCGTCCGAACCTGCACCGGCGAATCGAGCACGCCGCGCCGGATGCCCGCCGCCACCGCCGCGCACGCGCCCGTGCCGCACGCGAGCGTTTCGCCCGCGCCGCGCTCGTAGACGCGCAGCTTCACCGAATGACGATCGACGATCTGCATGAATCCCGCATTCACCTTGTTCGGAAAGCGCGCGTGCTTCTCCACGAGCGGCCCTTCGCTCAGCACCGGGTACGCCTCGACGTCTTCCACGATCTGCACCGCGTGCGGATTACCCATCGATACCGCCGAAATCCAGCGCGTTTCGCCGTTCACGTCGAGCGGCCAGAGCGTGTCGGCGCCCGCCTGGCGGCCTTCGAGCCCCCGGGCGTCGAACGGCACGCGGGCCGGCTCGAACACGGGCGCGCCCATGTCGACGACGACTTCGCCGTTCTCCTGCATCGTGAGCGTGATGACGCCCTGCTGCACCTGCACGCGCACGCTCGACGCACCGGTGAGCCCGCGATCGCGCACGAATTTGACGAAGCAGCGCGCGCCGTTGCCACAATGCTCGACCTCGCCGCCGTCGCAATTGAAGATGCGGTACTTGAAGTCCACGCCTTCGACGGTCGGTTTTTCCACGAGCAGCAACTGGTCCGCGCCGACGCCGAAATGCCGGTTCGCGAGCGCGCGCACCTGCGCCGCGCTCAGGCTGAGCGGCCGGGTATAGCCGTCGAGCACGACGAAGTCGTTGCCCGCGCCGTGCATCTTGGTGAATTTGAGTTTCATGGCCGCTATTGTAAGTGACGCGGGCGCGCCGGGCGCCTGGCCGTTCGGCCAGCGCCCGGCATCCTGAAAACGAGCCGTCAATAGAAACCGGGCTGGCCGGGCGGGCGCGTCTTGAAGCGCTTGTGCACCCAGTAATACTGCTCCGGCATGTGCGGAATCTGCTCTTCGAGGAACGCGTTCATGCGCCGGGCGTCGGCAATGTCGTCGCCCGTCGGGTAGTTCTGCCACGGCTCGAAGATCTTGAGCCGGTAGCCCTTGTAGTCCGGCAGCACCTCGCCGATGAACGGCACGACCTGCGCGTGGCCCGCCTTGGCGAGCCGGCCCACGGCCGTCAGCGTGCACGCGTCGATGCCGTAGAACGGCACGAACGCGGAATTGCGCATGCCGTAGTCCATGTCGGCGCCGAGCATCACGGGCTTGCGGTCGCGCAGCCAGCGCAGCACGACGCGCGCGCTGTCCGCCCGGCTCGCCATGTCGGCGCCGAAACGCGCGCGCTGCGCTTTCGCGATTTCTTCGATCTGCGGGTTCGAAAACGGCTGATACAGCGATCCGCATTGCCGGTGCAGCGAGTAGTTCAGAAAGATCGAGCCCGCCTCGATGCCCACGAAGTGCAGGCCGAGAAAGAGCGTGGGCGGCAGGTCGGGATCGGTGAGATCGACGGCGCTGTCCACTTCGATCAGCTTTTCGAGCTTTTCCGCCGATCCGAACCACTGCACGCTGCGCTCGACGTAGCTGCGGATCGCGTGCCGGAAATGCCGCTGCGCGACTGCCTCGCGGCGCTCGGGCGTCCAGTCGGGAAAGCACAGGCTGAGGTTGGTGTGGACGATGCGCTTGCGGCTGCTCGGGATCTGGTAGAGCAGCCAGCCGAGGCCGTCGCCGAAACGGGCGGTGATGCCGTAAGGCAGGAGCGCGAGCAACTTCAGGAAACCGACCGCCAGCGCGACGCCGAGACGGCCTAGCATGACGTGCTCCAGCGAACAGACCGCTGGCAGCAGCGAGACGAATATGGGAACTGGATCGGGGCGAATTGCGGCAAGCGATGGGCCCTGTGACAAAGGTAAGAAACCGCTATAATAAAACCTTCGCCGAGTTAATGGACAACTTGCGGGGCGAAGCCGGCCGGCGCCGAAAGGCGCTGACCGAACAAGGTAATCCGCTAAAGCGTCGCCGCTTCAGACTCCAGACGAAGTCGGCTACGTGAGCCAACAACCGTACCTAATGGAGTCTGAAGCGTGTCAAACGACTATCTGTTTACATCCGAATCCGTATCCGAAGGCCACCCGGACAAGGTCGCCGATCAAATCTCCGACGCCATCCTCGACGCCATCCTGGCTCAGGACAAGCATTCGCGCGTCGCGGCCGAAACGCTGTGCAATACCGGTCTCGTCGTCCTCGCGGGCGAAATCACGACCACGGCCAACGTCGATTACATCCAGGTCGCGCGTGAAACCATCAAGCGCATCGGCTACGACAATACCGACTACGGTATCGACTATCGCGGCTGCGCGGTGCTCGTCGCTTACGACAAGCAGTCGCCGGACATCGCGCAGGGCGTGAACACCGCCCACGACGACAACCTCGACCAGGGCGCCGGCGACCAGGGCCTGATGTTCGGCTACGCCTGCGACGAAACGCCCGAGCTGATGCCGCTGCCGATCCACCTGTCGCACCGTCTGGTCGAGCGCCAGGCGAACCTGCGCCGCGACGGCCGCCTGCCGTGGCTGCGTCCGGACGCGAAGTCGCAGGTGACCGTGCGCTACATCGACGGCCGCGCGCATTCCATCGACACCGTCGTGCTCTCCACGCAGCACGCGCCGGACATCGAACTGTCGGACCTGCGCGAAGCCGTGATCGAGGAGATCATCAAGCCCACGCTGCCTGCGGAACTGATCAAGGGCGACATCAAGTTCCTCGTGAACCCGACGGGGCGTTTCGTGATCGGCGGTCCGCAAGGCGATTGCGGGCTGACGGGCCGCAAGATCATCGTCGACACGTACGGCGGCGCAGCGCCGCACGGCGGCGGCGCGTTCTCGGGCAAGGACCCGTCGAAGGTGGACCGCTCCGCCGCCTACGCCGGCCGCTATGTGGCGAAGAACGTGGTCGCCGCCGGCCTCGCGTCGCGCTGCCTGATCCAGGTTTCGTACGCAATCGGCGTCGCGCGTCCGACTTCGGTGATGGTCAACACGTTCGGCACCGGCCGCGTGTCGGACGCGGAAATCACGAAGCTCGTGCTCGAGCACTTCGACCTGCGTCCGAAGGGCATCATCCAGATGCTCGACCTGCTGCGCCCGATCTACGAGAAGTCGGCGGCGTACGGCCATTTCGGCCGCGAAGAGCCGGAGTTTTCGTGGGAGTTCGCCGACAAGGCGCTCGTGCTGGCCGAAGCAGCCGGCACCGAACCGGTCGCACGGGTCGCGTAAGGCGGTCCCGGCTCCGACTGAAAAGCCCGTCAGGCGTTGTGAACTGCACCCCAAAAGTTGGACACC
>NZ_JFHC01000043.1 GCF_000698595.1 Caballeronia glathei
GTCAAGGATAGCAGCCGCGAGGCAATTCTAGAGCTTCACAAGCTTGGCGTACGCACAGCAATGCTGACCGGCGACAACCCCCACACCGCGCAGGCAATCGCGCAGCAGGTCGGCATTGACGAGGCTGAGGGCAATCAGTTGCCGGAAGACAAGCTGCGCGCGGTAGAACGTCTGTCGGGTGGTTCGGCGATGGTCGGTATGGTCGGTGACGGCATCAACGACGCACCGGCGCTCGCGCGTGCTGATATTGGCTTTGCGATGGGAGCAATGGGCACCGACACGGCAATCGAGACAGCCGACGTCGCGCTGATGGACGACGACCTGAGGAAAATTCCCGCCTTTATCCGCCTGTCGAAGGCAACGCATTCCATTCTCGTGCAGAACATCACGCTCGCGCTTGGAATCAAGGCGGTCTTCCTGGCGTTGACGCTCGCGGGCTACGGGACGATGTGGATGGCTGTGTTCGCTGACGTCGGAGCCAGTCTGCTGGTGGTCGGCAATGGCCTTCGTCTGCTGCGCAAGTGACCTGTCACACCGGGCTATCAACGGATTAAATCAGTCAGAGATGGCGATAGGGTGGTTCGAACGAGCTTGGCGGTCGTGGTAGTTCTATCCGGCCAGCGCCCGGGAACATGAACGAGCCAGGTTCGCTATAATCCCAGCCATGAAATTTCTCCGGACATTGCTCCTCCTGCTGATTTGCGCTGTGCTGCCCGTGAGTGGGCTGGCAGCCAGCGGCTTGACGGGAGAATGTCCGATGCAGATGAGCATGGGTTCCGACGACGGCAGTGCGATGTCAACGGAGATGCCAGGTTGCGAAACGATGAAAACCTCGCAACCGGGGAAAGCCAAGGGCTTCTCCTGCAAGGTCACAGCGCAATGCCAACTCGGCAACCTGTATTACCCGGTCTCCGCCACTGAGGTAACCCGTCCCGCCGGACTGTCCAGCCCGGTTGTATTCCACTACGCGCAGTCACTCTCCGTCCGTGAACCGGCCGGACTCTGGCGACCTCCTCGCGCCATCTAATCCCTTGCTGACAGGTTCACCGCGTTTGCGGTGAGGTCGTCCTGCATCCAGGACGTGGATTCCCTATGGGAGTCCGCCGTTGGGGTTAGAACATGCCTTCAACTTTTGGCGCGCCGTCATGCCGGCGTGTACCACTGCGCGCGCGCTGTGTTTTCGCCGCGCTGATTCTCGTGAGCGTTACCGCGTTCGCTCAGGAAGCACCCGTTACGCTTGATGCGGCACTCCAGGCGGCGACTGACCGTTCGGCTTCGATGCAGGCGGCACAGGCTTCTGTCAGTGCCAGTTCAGAAGCTGCCGTCAAGGCGGGGCAGTTGCCCAACCCGATGCTCGCGGCGGGTATCGACAATCTGCCAATCAATGGCCCACAGGCGTTCACAATTGGCCAGAACATCCTGACGATGCGCCGCATCGGCATTGAGCAGGAATGGGTCTCGCCGGAGAAGCGCCGGCTTCGGTCCACGCTGGCAGACCAGGTTGTTGACCGCGAGCGCGCCGGCTTTCTCGCGCAGCTTGTCAATGTCCGCCAGCAAACCGCGACGGCATGGCTGAACGCAGCTTATGCAAAGAAGGCGGTGTCGTTGCAGCAGGAGCTGGTCAGGCACATGGCGCACGAACTCGCGGCCACCCAAGCGTCCTACCGTGGCGCAAAAGCGTCTGCAAGCGACGTCGCGCAAGCCCGACTCATGCTGGCGCAAACCCAAGACCAGCTACTGAAGGCCCAGCAGACTTTACAGACTGCGCTCATCGGCCTGTCGCGCTGGACCGCCGGTGCGGTTACAGACGTTGCCGGTGAACCGCCGGCGCCGCAATCCGTCGTTGCCTCTCTTCCGCCCGAGCAGTTGCGTGACGTGGAGCCCGCGCTCATGACCGCGACGGCCGACATGCGCGTGGCGGACGCCGATACCGCCGTCGCCAACAGCAACCGCAGTACGAACTGGACCTGGAACGTCTCTTATCTGCAAGGAGGGAGCTCTTCGAGGTTTGTGTCGGTGGGCGTCAGTATTCCGTTGCCGATTAACCGGAAGAACGTCGAGGACCGGGACGCGGCTGAGAAAGCGCAGCTCGGTACCAAGGCGCGACTGATGTACGAAGATGCGCAGCGCCAGGTTGAAGCGGATATCCGCACCCAGTCAGCGACCTTGGCGAGCGGCCGTGAACGCATCACGAATCTGACCAACTCCATGCTGCCGGCTGCGGACCAGCGCGTGCAACTGGCAGTTGCTGCGTACAAGGCAGGGGCTGGCTCGCTCGCCGATACCTTCGCAGCACGGCGGGCGCAGCTCGACGCCGAGCTTCAGGTGCTCGACCTACGGCGCGACGTTTCCCAGACCTGGGCGCAACTGGAATACCAGGTCGTGCCCGCCTCGATGTCCTTGAGTCAGTGAAGGAGAACAACATGCAAAGCAAACCACTGGCAAGAGCGGCCCTTATCTTGTTCGGCGCAGCGGCGCTGCTGGGTGCCGGTTACGTCGCCGGCACCTGGCGCGCTTCGGAGACGGGCTCGAGCGCAGTTACCGTGACATCCGCCAACGCTGACAAAACCGACCCGAAGTCTGACCGCAAGGTGCTGTACTGGCACGACCCCATGGTGCCGAATCAGCATTTCGACAAACCGGGCAAGTCGCCTTTCATGGACATGCAGCTCCAGCCGGTGTACGCCGATGAAGGTGGCGCGAGTGGTATCAGGATTGACCCGGGATTGCAGCAGAACCTAGGCATTCGCTACGCGACTGTGCGTCGGCAGGAAACCAAGGAAGGATTCGACGCGGTAGGTACGACACAGTTCGATGAGTCGAAAGCGGATGTCGTGCAGTCGCGGGTGACCGGCTACATTGACCATCTTTATGCCAGCGCTCCGATGCAACGCGTCACGAAAGGCGCTCCGATTGCGTCGCTGTTCGTTCCAGACTGGCTTGCGCCGCAGGAAGAATACCTGGCGCTAAAGCGTGGCGCTATGGATGACGGCATGCTTGCGGCGTCACGCGCGCGCATGCGGGCGATGTCGATTCCGGATGGCGTCGTCGCGGCTCTCGACCGCACCGGCAAAGCACAAACACATGTTGTCCTGTCGTCGCCAGAAACAGGCGTCGTGAGCGAACTGAACGTCCGTGATGGTGCGATGGTGACACTCGGACAGACGCTCGCGAAAGTTGCCGGCCTCTCTAAGCTGTGGCTCATCGTCGAAATTCCCGAGGCGCTCGCGCTGACCGTACAGCCCGGCATGACCGTGGACGCGACGTTCGCGAGCGACCCGACCCAGCACTTTAACGGGAAGATTCGTGAAATCCTTCCGGGCATCAGTACCAGTAGCCGCACGTTGCAGGCTCGACTCGAAATCGACAATACCGCTTTGAAATTGACGCCAGGGATGTTGATGCGGGTGCGCGTCGGCGGGAACAAGGCTGTCTCGCATCTGCTCGTCCCTTCAGAGGCGGTCATCACGACCGGCAAGCGGTCGGTGGTTATCGCCAAAAACAGCGATGGTCGCCTGCAGCCCGTTACGGTCACCATCGGCAACGACGTCGGAAATGAAACCGAGGTGCTGAGCGGCCTGAGCGACGGCGAGCAGGTCGTCGCTTCCGGCCAGTTCCTGATTGACTCGGAGGCGAGTCTGAAATCGGTCCTGCCACGACTGGAAGGCGGCGCAGGCGCTGGTCCGGCGACTCTAGCGCCCTCGTCCGCGCCGGCCGCAACTGCAGCTCAGACGTACGAGACCACCGGGAAGGTCGAAAAGGTAACTCCGGGGGACATCACGTTCTCCCATCAACCGGTTCCGGCCCTTGGCTGGGGCGCGATGACGATGTCGTTCAACAAGCCGGCGCCCGACGCGTTCCCGGACGTGAAGCCTGGCGAGACCGTCCGCTTCGCCTTCAGACAGTCGGATGATGGCTACCAACTGACGAAGGTCGAGCCGGTCGGAGACGCCAAATGATTGCGCGCCTTATCAGGTGGTCTATCCACAACCGGTTCCTCGTGTTGCTTGCCACCGTGCTCGTCACAGCGTGGGGCGTTTATTCGGTCACACAAACGCCACTCGATGCGCTGCCCGACCTGTCCGATACGCAAGTCATCATCAAGGCATCGTACCCGGGCAAAGCCCCGCAGGTCATCGAGGACCAAGTGACGTATCCGCTCACCACGACGTTGCTTGGCGTGCCGGGTGCGAAAACCATCCGGGCGTATTCGTCGTTCGGCGATGCGTTCGTCTACGTGCTGTTCGACGACAAGACCGACCAGTATTGGGCGCGCTCCCGGGTCCTCGAGTACCTGAACCAGGTGCAGAGCCGCCTGCCGCAGGGGGCGACTGTATCGCTTGGGCCCGATGCGACCGGTGTGGGTTGGGTCTACGAATATGCCCTCGTCGACAAGACCGGAAAGCACGACCTCGGGCAGCTGCGCGCACTGAACGACTGGTTCCTGAAGTTCGAATTGAAGTCGGTACCGGACGTGTCCGAAGTCGCGTCGATAGGTGGCATGGTCCGTCAGTATCAGGTCGTGCTCGACCCGGACAAACTACGCGCGTACGGCATCACGCAGGGGGCGGTGGCCGACGCACTCGGCAAGGCGAACCAGGAATCAGGCGGGTCAGTCGTTGAGATGGCCGAGTCGGAGTACATGGTCCGGTCGTCTGGCTACCTGCGTACCCTCGACGACTTCCGAAATGTCGTATTGCGCACGAACGATGCGGGTACGCCCGTTCTGCTCCGCGACGTAGCGCGGATTCAAATCGGGCCTGAGATGCGACGAGGCATCGCGGAGCTGAACGGCCAGGGAGAAGTAGCAGGCGGTGTCATCGTTATGCGTTCCGGCAAGAACGCGCTGACCACCATCGACGCGGTGAAAGCGAAACTGGCCGACCTGAAGCGGTCACTGCCGGCTGGCGTGGAAGTCGTGTCGACCTACGACCGTTCCCAGCTCATTGAGCGCGCAGTGGACAATCTCAAGGACAAGCTCATCGAAGAATTCATCATCGTTGGGCTCGTCTGCGCGGTGTTCCTGTTCCATCTGCGCAGCGCGTTTGTCGCAATTCTGTCGCTACCACTGGGTGTGCTGGCAGCATTTATTGTGATGCGCTATCAGGGCGTCAACGCGAACCTGATGTCCCTGGGCGGGATTGCGATTGCCATCGGGGCCATGATTGACGCGGCCATCGTGATGATTGAGAACGCTCACAAGCATCTCGAAGCGTACGACCATGACCACCCTGGCGAACAAATCACGACCGCACAGCGCTGGGAGCTCATCGCGACATCTGCGGCGGAGGTGGGGCCGGCGTTGTTCTTCTCGCTGCTCATCATCACGCTGTCGTTTATCCCGGTGTTCTCGCTCGAGGGGCAGGAGGGAAAGCTGTTCTCTCCTCTGGCTTTCACCAAGACCTACACCATTGCCGCAGCTGCCGGGTTGTCGGTGACACTGGTGCCCGTGCTGATGGGCTATCTGATTCGAGGTCGTATTCCCCACGAGAACGCGAACCCAATCAATCGCGTGCTGATTAGACTGTACCGGCCGTTGCTGGAAGCAACGTTGCGGCGGCCGTGGATTGCTATCGGCCTGGCGGTGGTCGCGCTAGCGGCTTCGGTTATTCCGCTTTCTCAGCTCGGTGGCGAATTCATGCCACCGCTCGACGAAGGCGACCTTCTATATATGCCGACGGCGTTGCCGGGAATTTCGGCCGAGAAAGCGAGCGAACTGCTGCAGCAGACGGACCGGCTCATCAAGACGGTTCCAGAAGTTGCAACGGTCTTCGGAAAATCCGGGCGGGCAGACACCGCGACTGACCCGGCGCCCCTCGAGATGTTCGAGACGACGATTCAGTTCAAACCGCGCAGCCAGTGGCGACCCGGCATGACTCCAGAAAAGCTGGTCGATGAACTGGACCGCACCGTCAAGGTGCCGGGGCTGTCGAACGTCTGGGTACCGCCCATCCGCAATCGCCTCGACATGCTGTCGACCGGCATCAAGACGCCGGTCGGGGTCAAGATTTCCGGCAGCGACCTCTCCCAAATCGACCGCATCGCGGCCCAGGTCGAAGCAGCCGTCAAAAATGTCCCCGGCGTCACGTCCGCACTGGCAGAACGGCTCAACGGCGGCCGTTATATCGATGTTGATATTGACCGACTCGCAGCGGCTCGCTATGGGCTTGCCGTAGCGGACATTCAGTCAGTTGTATCGTCCGCAGTTGGTGGAGAAAACATCGGTGAGGTGATTGCTGGCCGTGAGCGGTTCCCCATCAACATCCGCTATCCCCGCGAAATCCGGGATTCGCTCGAGAAGCTGCGTCAGTTGCCAGTCGTCACGGACCGTGGCGCACAAATCCAGCTCGGCGATGTCGCGCACATCACGATTGCCGATGGGCCGCCGATGATTCGTAGCGAGAATGCGCGGCTCTCCGGTTATGTCTATGTCGACATCCGCAATACGGACCTGCATTCAGCCGTTCAGGCAATGCAACGTGCCGTTGAGGAGAAGGTGACGCTTCCCCCAGGCTATTCAATTGCATGGTCCGGCCAGTTCGAATATCTCGAACGTGCGGCGGCGAAGCTGCGCACGGTCATTCCCGTGACGCTCGTCGTCATCTTTGTGCTGCTCTTCCTGACCTTCAACTCGGCAGCCGATGCACTACTGCTGATGTCGACGGTTCCCTTCGCTCTGGTTGGGGGCTTCTGGCTCATCTGGATTCTGGGCCATGCGGTATCTGTCGCAACCGCCGTCGGGTTTATCGCGCTCGCGGGTGTCGCAGCTGAGTTTGGCGTCGTGATGCTGCTGTACCTGAAGGGAGCGCTCAACCGCAGATTGGAAGATGGCGAGCCGCTGACCGAGGCGCTTCTGTTCGATGCGATTCGGGAAGGCGCCGTGCTGCGTGTGCGGCCCAAGGCGATGACCGTTGCTGTCGTCCTGGCTGGTCTTATCCCCATCATGGTCGGGCACGGCGCCGGCTCCGAAGTCATGCAGCGTATCGCCGCACCGATGGTCGGCGGCATGGTCACGGCGCCAATCCTTTCGATGTTCGTTATCCCCGCAGCCTGGTTCCTGTTACAGCGTCGCCGCGCGAGACAGTCAAGCCGCGTGCGGCCCCCCCATGCAGTCCCTTCCGGCACGAAAGTGCCAGCTACCCAAACTGGAGAAACCCAATGAATAAGTTGCTTGTTGCCTCTGTTGCCCTTGCAGCCATCGTTGCTGCGCCCGCGTTCGCGAGTGATGACATGGCCGGAATGGACATGTCCAAGCCGTCGGCTTCGAAAATGTCATCGAACACCGCGCTCACCGACGCGGAAGTCAGGAAGGTGGACGCTGCGACGGGCATGGTCACGCTGAAGCACGGCGCCCTAGCGAACGTCGGGATGCCGCCGATGACGATGGCGTTCAAGGCAAAAGATGCTGCGATGGTCAAGCAGGTCAAGGAAGGCGACAAGGTCAAGGTCCGTGTCGAGAACGTCGACGGAACACTAACCATCGTAAAGCTGGAAAAGCAGTCTTGATGCGGAACTGATACTGCATTGCAGGCTTACCGAGCATGGTAAGTCTGCAAGCCGGCTTGCCAGGAGAGAGGCACGATTTCGGGACTAAAGTACCCGTAGATAAGTGATGATTTTCCAAATTTCATCTTCCTTGAGAGCGCCCTTGAATGGCGGCATTGCGCTTCCGACAGGCACGCCGCCCTCCGATATGCTCCAGAGAAGATAGCCGTCCGAGGCCATTGGCATCTTGCTGACTGCCGCAACGTTCGCCGGACGCGGAAACAGGTTTGCACCATCAGGACCGTCGCCCAATCCCGTTACGCCATGGCATCGCGCGCAATTTTGTTCAAAAAGAGTTCGGCCACTTTCAATGTTCGGCGCGGTTGGCTCCAGCGGATTTTCCTTTGACGTGTATTGCGGGTCAATTCCATTCATCATGACAAAGTGATGTCGCGCCATGGACATGCCCATCATTCCCATTTGTCCGTAGCCTGTTGACGACAGACACATGCATCCGAGCATTACCAGGCCCGCAAAAAGCCGTTTCATAACCGCCTCCCGGTCCGTCGCGCACCGACCCAAAAACTCCGCTAAGGCGTGTGACCCATCTTTGGCTTCTATGACATCCGTGATTCGGACAGCAGCGCACGCATTCTTCAAACTACGATTTGCCGCCCTACTGCGTCTTGGCAGGAGGCCCCATCCAGTACTGTTGCTGCCACATCATATTGTTCATCATCTCCTGCTGCATCCGTAGATACTGGTCGGTCATGTATTGCCGTTGTCGCAGTTGTTCGGGCGTGAGGCGCGAATAGTAGCCGCCCATGTGGCCCCAACCGCCCCCGCAGCAACCAGGCCCACTTCCTCCCATCATCCCGTGGCCCATCATTCCCGGTCCCGTTCCATAGCCCATCATGCCTGGTCCCCACATGCCGTGCATCGTTGTCATCGCGCCCTGCATGGCCGCCCCGTGCTGCTGGAGCAACTTCTGGCGCTCCTGTGGGTCCTGAGTATTACGAATCTGGTCCATCTGCGCTTGCATTGTCTTCATTTGTTCTTGGAGCTGTGCCAATTTTTTGTCGAATTCCGTAGGGTTTGGGGTTTGTGCCTTGGAGGTGCTCTGTGGAGCATTTGTACCCTTGGACGCGGCGTGTAGTGCCGGAGATGTCAACGCGAAACCGGCAGCCATCGCGATGATGAGCTTTTTCATGCTTCCTCCTTGTGGGTGTGTGAGACGAGGGCTGAACAGGCTGCACAATCCCGCACCACAAGACTACGTGTCAGTAGCTGACGTCGTTTGATGTGTGTCAATAAGGGCGAGCGTTACCATTGGGATTTGCATGGATTCAACGGAGGGCGGATGGGTTGCGACTGGGCATCGCGATATCGCAAACCGGCTCGGAGAGCCAACGCAGCTGTTTCACCCACCGGCGGACGCGGAACTCGCAACCTACGGCTGGCCTGCCAATGTCCGGGCACCGCAAAATCGCCCAGAGTGCGCATGCGTCGTGTGCTCCCGCAACATGCTGTTTTCATCCGAGATTTTGGGGAGGACGAGTCTCGGGCGCAGTCAATGCAATATCTAGCGAATCGAAGCCCTTGCAGCTTCTCCTCACCCGTCGAGACCTGAACATCGCGCTTAACGCGCGATGGAACGCCGCTCTTCGAACCGGCGAGCCGCCTTCGCACCTAGAAGGCGGATGCTCGGTCACGACTCCCGCTGATACCAATGACGGGAAGCGTTGACCACTTTGACGACCACGAGCATGACCGGCACTTCGATGAGGACGCCGACCACAGTCGCCAATGCGGCGCCGGATTTCAGACCGAACAGGCTAATCGCCGTCGCGACTGCCAGCTCGAAGAAATTGGATGCCCCAATCAGACACGACGGTGCCGCTACATCGTGTGCTACTCCAAGCTGTCGATTCGCCAAATACGCAAGCGAAGCGTTGATGACCACCTGAATCAGAATGGGCACCGCCAGCAGTACGATAACGAGAGGCTGCGCGATGATTTGCTCGCCCTGGAAGGCAAACAGGAGCACCAGCGTTAGCAGCAGCGCAGAGATTGAGAACGGACCAATTTTCGCTAGTGCGCGCTGGAAATGTTGCTCGCCCTTGCGCAGGAGAATCTTGCGAAGAATTTGCGCGATGATGACTGGGATGACGATGTACAACACTACTGACGTGAGCAGCGTGTCCCAGGGTACCGTGATGTTCGAGATGCCGAGCAACAAGCCCACAACGGGAGCGAACGCGAAAACCATAATCAGGTCGTTCAGCGCGACCTGCGACAGCGTGAAATACGGGTCACCCTTCGTGAGCTGGCTCCAGACAAAGACCATAGCTGTGCACGGCGCTGCAGCGAGCAAAATCAGGCCGGCGACGTAGCTGTCTATCTGGTCAGCAGGCAGCAGCGATGCGAATGCGTGCCGCACAAAGACCCACGCCAGGAAAGCCATGGTGAACGGCTTTACGGCCCAATTGATAACGAGGGTCACGCCGATGCCTTTCGCCTGACTGCGCACCTTGCCAAGCGACGCAAAGTCGATGCGCAGTAGCATCGGAATAATCATGACCCAGATGAGAACGCCGACCGGGATGTTGACGTGGGCGAACTCGAGATTCGATACCGTGTGAACAGCACCGGGCAACAGCTTTCCAAGAATGATGCCGGCGACGATGCATAGCGCGACCCACACCGACAGATATCGCTCGAAGAAGCCAATGCCACCGGCTTCGCGCCGGGCGGCTTTCGCGACGCTTTGACTACCTGCCATCGTTACTCCCCTTTCTCACGCAACGACGTACCGATGTTCTGCATTTCCTGCTGAACGGCCATTCTGTCCAGTTTCTCGAGAGGCAGGTTGACGAAGAGTTCAATGCGCTTGCGCATCTGAACGAACGCGTGAAGGAACGCCCTTCGCTTCCCCTCGTCGGTGCCCTCGAATGTGGACGGGTCGGGCACGCCCCAGTGCGCTTTCGCGGGACGGCCCGGCCATATCGGGCACACCTCGCCCGCAGCGTCGTCGCAGACCGTAAAAATGAAATCGATTTGTGGCGCACCGTCTTCGGCGAATTCGTCCCAACTCTTGCTGCGAAGCCCATCCGTCGAGATGCCCTGTGCGCGCAGGAGGTCCAGTGCAAAGGGATTTGGGCCGGTGCCTGGATGGCTGCCAGCGCTATAGCCGACGAATCGGTCGCCAGCTACCTCGTTGAGCGCCGCCTCGGCGAGAATAGAGCGCGCGGAATTGTGCGTACAAAGGAACAAGACTTTGTACTTTCGCTGTTCAGTCACAGACTTCTCCTGACGACGCCTGGTCGCGGTGGGATTTGATAAATCGATATCTCCAATATAATGGAAACGTTGTGCTGCAGCAAGTACGGGCGCTATGGCATTGGGGCCGTGAATCGATATGACCGGTCGCCCGTGGTTCCCCCCGGCATCGGCGGCGTCGCGTTAGAATCGTTCCATAACCTGGAAGACAGAGCCTTATGAAGGAAAAAGACGCCATTAAAGCTTTGGCCGCGCTCGCACAGCCGACGCGCCTGGCTATTTTTCGCCTGCTCATCACGGCAGGCCCCGAGGGACTGAACGTCGGCGTCATTCAAGAGCACCTGGACTTGGCCAGTGCGACGCTGTCCTTCCATCTGAAGGAGCTGACGCATGCGGGCCTGGTGACCTCCCGCCAGGAAGGACGCTTTATATTCTATGGGCCCGAAATCGAGCACA
Source organism: Caballeronia glathei (assembly GCF_000698595.1). GTDB lineage: Bacteria > Pseudomonadota > Gammaproteobacteria > Burkholderiales > Burkholderiaceae > Caballeronia > Caballeronia glathei. Next base: position 11,221 of record NZ_JFHC01000043.1, read on the forward strand.
TGAACGAGCTGGTCGGCTTTCTGACCGAAAACTGCTGCCAGGGTGTGGACTCCGCTGCGTGCAAGCCAACCAAGAAGGTGAAGTGCAAACCAGTGGCAGCTTGAACACGCTCTGCGACCGATAACTCCGGCACAGGTGTAGTCCACCGTTTGGTTTCAGAAAATAGCCAACTCGGCCGCCTCGCGGCGGCCGTTGTTTTTGACGCTACCGGTTCAGCAGCAACCAACCTTTTTCTCAATTACGGCCGGAATCGACGTGACCGGAGCGCAGCAGGCCCCGCCCGTTTCCACAGCAGCCGTCTGGCGACTGTCCGCGCCAAACATGGGGATGCCGCCGAGAGTGTGGTAGGTCTCCCACGGCACTCCAGCAGGGTCTTGTGTCCAGTACTTGTTCGAACTGGCATAGCAGCACTGGGCGCCAGGCTGGTCTTCTACGGTGACGCTGCCGGCGACGACCTGCTCGCGAAGAGCTGCCAGCTCTTCATCACTGTCGACCTGAAAGCCGAGGTGATTGACACCGGCTTCACCGCCACGCGCTGAAATGGCGAAGTTCAGGCGCGGGTCCTCAAGCATCCACTTCGCGTAATCGTCCTTGAGTACAGAGGGCTGCGCGCCGAACATGCTGCTGTAAAAACGCACGCTTTCGTCAAGCTTCGGGACAACAACGTGCACGTGAAATCGCTTCATTTACGCCTCCGTTTCGTTGGTCGCGCATCCGCATTGCTCTGCTTGCTCCGCTGCGCAACAGTTTTCCATCAGAAAATCCATGAGCGTCTGCATGTGGTCATAGCTGGCGCAGTAGATGATGAACCGGCCCTGACTCTTACCTTCGATAAGCCCCGCGTTTGCGAGCTCCTTCAGGTGAAATGACAGCGTGGGCGCAGCAAGGCCGAGCTTTCCGGCCATGGCGCCCGGACTCATACCCGACCGTCCGGCAGTAACCAGGAGGCGGAACACCGTGAGACGCGTGTCGTGTGCGAGCGCCGCGAGCGCCTTGACTGCCAGCTTCGAATCCAGAGTTGCCATCACAGTCCCTTATTAGTTACTCGCCTACGCTTCCTTGTGGGAATGGTCAGCGATTGCCTGGGAAGCCAGGTCGGTCGCCGGGTCAAGTGGACGGTCTTCCTTCACCCGTTCGCTGTGCCGGTCGACAAGATAATCGGCGCGGCCGCGAAGCAGCAGCGTGAACTTCACGAGCTCTTCCATCACGTCAACCAGGCGGTCGTAGTATGACGACGGCTTCATCCGGCCGTCCTCTTCGAACTCTTCAAATGCCTTCGCAACCGACGACTGGTTGGGGATGGTGAACATGCGCATCCAACGTCCGAGCTGACGGAGCTGGTTCACCGAGTTGAACGACTGGGAACCACCGCTGACCTGCATAACAGCCAGCGTACGCCCCTGAGTTGGGCGTATGCCGCCGCTGACGAGAGGGAGGTGGTCAATCTGCGTCTTGATAAGACCGGTGATGGTGCCGTGCCGCTCGGGGCTGCACCACACGTGCCCCTCTGACCACAGCGACAGCTCGAGAAGCTCCTTGACCTTTGGATGGTTCTTCACCTCGATATCGTCTGCGTGCGGCAGACCGCGCGGGTCGAAAATCCGCGTTTCCGCGCCGAACGTCTTCAACAGACGAGCGGCTTCCTCGACAAGCAACCGCGAGTACGACCGCTCACGCAGCGAACCGTAGAGCAGCAGAATCCTTACCGGTGGCTGCCCCTCCATGCCGAGGCGTGCCGCGATATCAGTGTCGAAAAAATCTGGCTTGGCGGCCGGGAAGCCATCTCTCATCTCATTATCCTGCTATTTGACATTTCCAATTATATGGAGGCAACTGGTCGATTCAAGGCGCTTTGCAGCCGCCTGCGGCATTCGACTGTCATCACCTCATCACTTGCATTCTACGACATTTCCGGTATTCTGGAAATATGCAACTCTTGGAGGTTGCCATGCACTTCGAAGACCGGGTTTCGACTGAATCGCTCCTGCCCGTGTCGGGAGGGTGGCATTGCCGCTCCATGCAGGGATTCCTGGTGTTGATGGCACACGGGCGAACTGCTGGGGCGGCGACACATCGTGACAGCGTGCACGCTACGACAAACGCATGGTGCGGGTCTCTCCCGGCAGACGTAGCACAGGCATTTCAGTTGGAGACCGGGCACACGACCTCAGCGATGGCGCTAACAGCAGGTGTCGACGAGAACATCGAGCTTGCGCGTTTTTTGGCGACGGACGGCTCGTCGGCTGCTGTTCTTCTGATGGATGCAGAAGTCCTGAGCCATCTCTGGCCGCCGGGCGACTGGAAGACACCGTTGCTACGAGTCCGCAATCATCTCGCCGACGAAGGCTCGACGTTTTTTGTCGCATTGACAACCCGTCACGAGAAAGGAGGCGTCATTGGGACAATGGCGCGCCTGAGAGAGCAGTTCGTGACTCGACGCGTTCGGCACTATTGCAATCGCGAGGGAATCGGCTTTCTCGACACTGTACAGACAATGCCGCCGATGGCCGCCTCGCGCCGCATCGACGTAGTTCATGAGCGAGTCGCCGCTGTCATCGCACACCGGCTGGCGTCCGCAACATTCTTTTGCTGCGACGCATTTCGCACCGGGCGCCCACCGTCCACAAACTGAGCCAGAAAAAAGGCTAAAAAAAATTGAGCACAATGTCGAGCCGAAGTGAGAACGCAAACAGAGACACCGCACCGACAGATAGCAAAGACAGCCTGGTTACATGGGCGTTGGCGCTAGCGCAGCTAGTCTCTTGGGGCTCCGTCTACTATTCATTTTCCCTGCTTGTCGTGCCCATGGAACAAACGATGGGCTGGAGCAGGACAGCCACGAATGCCGCGCTTTCAGTGGGGTTGCTAGTTTCAGGATTCGCGGCGTATCCGATTGGCCGCTGGATTGACCACGGACTCGGGCGAAGGGTGATGGCGGTCGGCTCGGTCATCGCCGCAGCCATGCTGTTGCTATGGGCCGACGCGCAGTCGCTGACCATACTCTTCGTCGCCTGGATTGGTCTCGGCATATCGATGGCTGCCACCTTCTACGACCCGGTCTTCGCGGTCGTGACGCACCGATATCGGCATAGCTTCAGAACCAAAATCACGCTGATTACGTTGGTTGCTGGGTTCGCCAGTACGGTTTTTATTCCGCTCACGCAGTTTTTGGTCGGCGCGGTCGGGTGGCGCATGTCACTCATCGTGCTCGCTACGCTGAATCTGGTTATCTGCCTGCCAATCCATATAATCGCCATCCGTTCGTCGCGCTTCGACGGCGTTTCGCGAGCGGACAGTGCTGAAGTGAAGGTCGTGAACGACGCAGCCACGCGTCGCGCGTTCCGCTCGCCGACCTTCTGGGCGCTCGCAGTCTCCTTCACGGCCTACTACGCGACGTTTGCGGCGCTCACATTTCATCTGGTCCCACTGATGGTCGAGCGAGGTGTTACGAATGCGGTGTTGGTAACCACCATGGCGCTGATAGGGCCCGCTCAGGTCGCCGCTCGAGCGGTTTGGTTTGCATTTGGGCGAACGGTCCCTATAACAACGGTGGGAATCATCGTCGTGACGCTTTTCCCACTGTCGACCGTCATCCTCTTGGGCGCCGGCCACTCGGCCGCGCTTCTGTGGCTCTTCGCACTTTGCTATGGTGCTGCGAACGGGATGATGACAATCCTGCGAGGCACTATTGTGCAAGACCTCATGTGGACGGAAGGGTACGGCGCTGTCAGCGGGATGCTCTCCTTCCCGTCGAATGTGGCTAAGGGTGTGGCGCCAATTGCCGCAGCCAGCATTTGGAGTCTCACTCACGGATATGTGGCCGTCGAGTGGACGGTGTTTCTTGTCTCGATACTGTCAGCAATCGCGTTCTTCGTTGCCGTCCGAGTAAGTCGCCGTGTGGCACCCAGCGCTGCTTGATACCACCGCACGCCGCGTCTAACACCGATACCTTCGCCATGAAAATACGCACAGCTCGAAGCGATGACCTTGATGCTGTCAAGGCATTGCTCGCAGAGAACGAACTGCCTATCGCCGATGTGGATGCGGCCTTGCTCGTGGACTTCCTGGTAGCCGAAGACGCCAACGGCAGGATTGTTGGCAGTGTGGGACTTGAGCGGCTTGGCCGCAATGTGTTGCTTCGGTCACTCTGCGTCGCACGGCAAGTCCGCAACGTTGGCTTCGGTACGACTCTGTTGTCCTACGCGGAAGCGGCGGCTCGCTCAGCGGGTGTGTTGGAGCTTTGGCTGCTAACAACAATTGCCGCCGGATTCTTCCGGTCGATGGAGTACGTGGAGGCCGACCGAAGCAGTGCACCGGCCGAAGTAGGGCAGAGTCCTCAGCTCGCGCAGTTGTGTCCAACGAGCGCGAGTTGTCTGACGAAGCGGCTTTAGGTATCCGTTCGCCGGAGGACTGAGGTTGGCGAAATCCAGCTATTACTGCATTTTCATGAGCTCCGCACACGCAGCCCCGACATCCCTTGCGAACAATGGCGGATTCTCAGCGCCCAGCTTCTCGTAGCCGACTATCGTTTCTTGCTCACGCCTCCAGCCTCGGTCCCAATCGGATTCGAAATTGCGAGGCTCGCCAACTCGAGCTTTTACTCTTGCCTTGTATTCCGATATATCGGCGAGGGTAACGCCACAGAACTTGCCTCCAAATCGGGCGTTGGCCGCGGCCGCTTCAATCGTTGCCGTACGGACGCCGTCTCGATTGTCCAGGCCGACAGCGATTGCGGTGTTAGTTGCCAGAAAAGCACCAATCAGGAGGGTCCACCATCGCATCATCGCACCTCACTCTCTGCTATGGCACGCGGTCTTAGAAATGCACTGAAATCCACACGATAATAGTTCGGTAGACACGGCTCAAAGCGAGGAGGATTCCGTGAGTCAATGGCCGCACAATCTCGACAGCGAGGCGCGGGCCGAACTTCTCTGCTATCTCGTAGTGTCTCAACTCACCGCGCTTGCACTCACCGGCGCGTGGCTAACGGTGGATAACCTCGTCGAGTCGATGCAAATCTGGTTGCGCGCAAACGGTGGCTCGACGAATTGGCAGGACAGGCTCGCGCTGGCTCATGCCGCTGAGGAACTGGCTCCTCGAGTAGCCATTGATTTTCCTCCTGATGAACGCGGTATAGCGGCGCTATTTGGTGTCGACCGATGGCAACTTGACTATCGCTCGCCTGTTTTCCAATCGGTGTACCGTGCTTGCGTTGCGCATCTGCCACGGTAGCTTTCATTTGGCGGTGCATTAGGCCACCCGGCTTATCCGGTCGTTCAGGGTGGCTTGCAGAAACACGACGACGGTTTCGTGCCAACGGGAACGCTAGCCGCATCACCGGGAAAAGCGCTGCCGACCTCCATGCTCACGTTACGGTACTAGCCAGAGTGCAACCGCGTAGACGATGAGGGTAACGATGAACGTCACCGCCGTGTATCCCATTACACGCTGGATGCGAATCCCAGCAATTGCAACGACCGGCACAGCCCAGAAGGGTTGCAACATGTTCGACACGTTTTCTGCCATGGCGACTCCCATGGCCGTCCGCGCGACAGGGGCGTGTATGCTGAGTGCAGCAGGAAGAACGAATGGTCCTTGCACAGCCCAATGACCACCTGCGCTCGGAATCAGCAGCGTAATAATCAACGAACTGAGGTAGCTCCACAGAGCGAGGGTGGTCGGTGTGGCAACAGCTACAAATGTCTTGGCAATCACCGAGGCAAGCCCGGTTCCGCTCATGATGCCCATGATGCCGCCGTACATCGGATACTGCAGAAGCATCGAGCCTGTCTGTCGGGCGGCTCGACGAATGGCGTCCGCGTAAGCGATAGGGGTTTTCTGTAGCGCGAGTCCAACCAGCAAAAAAATCAGGATGGTCGTGTTGATGTCGAGTTCGAATTCTTTTGAGCGCCATTGCACCCCCAGATAACCCAATCCCATTGCGAGTAAGAAGAGCGTGCCAATCGGTGACCGCTCCATCCGTGATGCAAATGAGTTTGTATTGCTTGCGCGCGCATGAGGGTCGTTGTCTGGCACAACCTCCGCTTCGGAGAATTGGGTGATTTCCGCCGAGGCTGGATGCATCCGTATGAAGATGAACATCATGAGAGCAACCACCGCAATCGTCGGAACCAACACGAACGGCGCGAAAATGGTTTCGCTCAATGGGATGACGTGGCCTGTTGCCTTCTCGACGAGATTCAAGGCGTTTCCGTGCGACGCCTGTGATAGAGCGATTGAGCTCGAGAGCCCGCTGTTACAGACCGACCATGCCGAGTAGCTTCCGGCGACGAGCCAGGCGAAATCAACTTTCACACGCTTCGCGATTTCTCTGGCGAGTAAGGCGCCGACGACCAGGCCGAGACCCCAGTTAATCCACGCTGCAATAGATACGACGGGAAAGACGAGTAGCGCCGCCTTTGTCGGAGTTTGCACTCGAGAAGCTAACGCACGCAGCGCTCGCTGCACCAACGGTGCATCCGCGATTGCAAAACCCGTCGCCAGGATAAGAATCATCTGCAGCGCGAAGGCAAGAATTGCAAATGCTCCCTTGTACCACGACGTCACAATGTGGTCGAAGTTCGAGTTGGGTGCAAAGAAGAGCGATAGCAGGATGACGACAGCCGTAAGTCCGATTGAAAGCACGAAGGGGTCTGGCATGAGACGCTCAAACATGTAGACCAAAGCGCCTACGAGGCCGCGGTGCCGCGATTGGGATACTTCATCAACTGTTGGTGTTTGTCTCACTTCCATCGACTATCTCTTTACACAAATTTTACGAATGCCATTCGAGACCTCTTCATTGCAGCGGTCGTCTGTAATAAATATAGGAGGCCTTGTGATTGAACTATGGCATGACCGCCCCAAAACATACCTCAAAGTGCACAGGCGCGCAGACAGTCCCCAACGCGGACTCCGAATCGACAGAAGAGGCGCCCTTCGAGCTTCAGACGTCAGCGCGTGCAGACTCGGCCGCCTTCACCTGGTCGGACGTTTCTGCCGCGAGAAACACTGCCGCTTTCTCGAGAGACCAATCGAGGCACTCTGCTGTGGAGTATGCGTTCCGGAGGATAAGTGGGGCGTGAAGGACCGTATACTTCGACAGTTCTCTACGGTGTTTCATCCTCGAGCCGCTGAATATTCACCAAACTTCGTTTCTCGGCACCCTTGAGAGTGCGGCGGAATCTCGTTCGTTTATACGGTAACCATATGTATCAGTGCTAGGACTGCTCGAAAATCGTCATACAATTGTTCATCGAGGCGTCGGCGACGACAATGTTCTTTGTCACTCTTAAGGTGTCGCAAACTCTCAGGTTCTGGCTTTGGCCCTCGGTATGCCAGAACTTTTGCGGTGTCACGGGGCTTTCCCCGTGGCGCCTTTTTTTTGTCCCTAAGATTTTGCTCGTGGTACGCCACAGTGAACGTGAGCGGCCCCCGGTAATCAGTGTCATGGCGGACCAACAGAACGCCGAAGACTAACATTGCCTTTTGGCACTGAAAACCGGGGCCGCTCAAAGCACCCTAAGGCTGACAATGTCTTCGGCCCTAAAAAAGGGGGACCCGCCTCATAGCGCCGCACGAAAAATGACCGCTCTTAAAGAGGCGGTAAGTCACTACCAGAGGTTACTCAGTCACGACAACTTCCCTTAACGCTAAAGTCGACCCTTCATTTCAAACGAGCTGGTCTCCAGCTAGACTTCCGCGCTGACTACGCAACGAGGATTGTTTCGTGAATGCTATTCACACCGCAGGCTCATCTTGAGCTCGATGGAGCGAAGTCACCGTTGGCATAAAGATGAGAATGAAAAGCTCTATGACGGCGGGTTTCAAGTGCCGACTAACGAGCTTGACGGCCGGAATTAACAGGTGGAGTGCGGCGTCGGTCGCCGCAAGGTGCTCTGTTCTCGCATCGCGCTCGGCAAAGATTTGAAGGACGAACACGAAAGCCGGGCTTGTCCGGTATGCGCCGGGTCGCAGTGTGTGGCCAGGCGCATTAGCTCGCTGGTCCATCGCCTTCGCAACGGCCTTCCGCAGGCTCGACGCCCGGACCATGAAATGTCCGGTGGGCGAACCCTGCACGGTGCCTTCGGTTCGCCCATCGGCAGCACTCTTGACGTCAATGCGGCCTTGTTGATTGACTTCTTGGTGGCTGAAAACACCATCGGCGCGGTTGTGGGGACCGTCGGACTGGAACGATACGGTCAGAATGCGCTACTCCGCTCACTGGCTGTGGGGAGCACGCTTCGTAACGCCGGCTTGGGCGCTAGGCTGCTCTTCCCCGCGGAGCTCACGGTCCGTTCGTTGGGCCGTCACAAAATTACGGCTGTTTACGACGAGGGCTGGCCAGTTCTTCCAACGGATGGGATACACGGAGGCGCAACGCAACGGAGCGTCCGACTAACTTCGGGCAAGCCGGCAGTTTGCGCGGTTGTGCCCTGCGAGCGGCGACGTGCATGAAGAAAACGTTGTAGCGCAAGCGTCTACAACTCAGGGCACCCTCTTAGCTATTACGCAACAACGGCAGGTGATTTGAAAGCAGTTCCCGAAGCTCTTCCGTGTCCGGACGAGTTCCCCAGTTACGAGCGCCGGCGACAGACGCGATAGCCTGCCACGAGGTTGGGGGGTACCATTCCCTTATGGGCACTCCGTTTCTGAGGATGCGAAGTCGTCCGGTTTGCTCGCAGTACTCGGCGCACATCTCAGTACCCGCCACCTGCTCAGTCACTCGAACGAGTCGAATTCGCAGCATTGGTCTCTCCTGTCGGTCAGTGCGTGAATGACGCGATGCGTTTGCATACCCCAAGTCGTCGTTGGGCATGCGCGTAACCGAGTGTATGGGCGACCTCGACTTACAGGTGAAACCGATGCACGAGATTGGTAACAGGTGGTTATCCGGGGGTGCTTGCCGACGCGCCCGCTGCCGGCGCTTCTCCCCAAGCCGGCGATGGACGCGATTGGCCCAGTGGCGCATTGCCTGGCGCTCCAGACATTCGTATAGGCGTCCCTGAGGCCTGGGTAGGCGACAGTTGACTTGCAGTCCCGGAGAGGGGCGCGAAGGACCGGACGAAGTTCTTAATCGAGGGCAAAACTGCGAGCGCGATATAGGCAGCGAAGGCGAAAATGCTTGGCACTATGTTCGCGGGTCCACAGCCAGCAGAATACGATGACCTACACGCCGGTGCCACTTGGAGCGGTAGCAGACGGGCTCTAGCGTGGATGGTCGCCGCGATAGGCCGTACGAAGTTTGTGATTGCAGGCGTCGCAGACGACGATGTGCTGGTGCTGGCACCGCGAGCGCCGGCACCGCGAGCAAGACGAACGCTTCGACCAAGAGGGCTGCCGCCCGTGCGCCTCGCGCATAGAAGCAAAAAAGCCCCTCAGACTTGCGTCGAGGGGCGCTTCCTTTCCAGCGGCTCGGTTTAGAGCGCGGCGTCCTTCAGCTTCTTCAGGGGGCGCACTTTCAGACGTACCGAAGCGGGCTTCGCGGCGAACCACTTATCTTCACCCGTGAACGGGTCCTTACCGAAGCGTTTCTTCTTCGCCGGCACGGCCTGAGCGACAACCTTCAGCAGACCCGGCAGCGTAAACTCCTTTGCACCTTTCTTGTGGACCGACGCGAGCACCGTTTGTTCCAGTGCGGCCATTAGGGCCTTCGCGGCTTTCGGCTCGACACCTGCGCGCTCTGCAAGGTGGACGGTGAGCGAAGCCTTTGTGAACGAATCCTTGATGGGCTTGAGCGACGTGGCAGCGACCGCCTTCTTCGTAACAGGGGCTGAAGCCTTCTTCACCAGGGGCGCCTTCGCCTTTTTCTGGACCGAAGTCACAGCTTTCTTCGGAGCCGGCTTTGCTGCAGATTTCGTAGCACTTGTCGTTGCCATAGATTCCTCGTCATTGGTCAAAGGTCCGCCTGAGACCTTTGCCTTTGCGTAGTCACCGACAATACGCAAAGGTCTAAATCCTCAGGCTGGCGTTAGCGTAACAACACGGATGTGAATCTGCAACGGGCGAGGCCCGAAAATAGAGGGTTTGGCGCCGAGGTGACGCAAAAGCGACGACCTGTACCCCTCCTGAGAAGAGCGGGTCCACGCAAACCGCTATGCGAAAGGGCTTGAAGCACTGACACGAGCAGCAAACCTCTCGCGCGAGTCCAGTGCGGGTGTACTAGCGTTCGCCGCGTCGATGGTTGATTTCCTCCACTGTCGCCGAGTACTCCAAGCGTCCCGAGTTGGCTCGACTGGCTTGACGCCGCCGGCAGGCCGGTAGCGATAAAGGGCATGCGGATTGAAGCCCGAGAAATCGAGCTTGCCAGCAATGAGAAAGAGAACCGTGCGCGTCGTCGCGAAGCGCGTGTAACCGCGCGCCTTTCGCGTCGCCGCTTGAAACAAGCCGTTGATGGCTTCGATGAAGCCGTTGGTCTGGCGGGTCTGGGCCCACGCAACAATTCCGTCGAAGTGTCGGCGAATCAATCGCGCGACGTCCCTTCATCGGTTCGACCTTCGAGCGCAGGACGTTGGTGCACCCACTGTTGCAACGTCTGAGAGACGACATGAATTTGCTTGCTTTCGAGAATCTCACGCAACTGCTCGCGATACAGCCAGCACGGGCCGTTCGCTTGGTGGTGTATTGCCTGAGCAGCGCCTCAAGGTCGGTGAGTTGCGCCAGATTGAGCTTGTCAGGCGTCAGCACCGACACCATATTGAGCCGCATGCCGAATATCGGCTGAACAGCCCGATTGGGCCGCGAGGCGTAGTTGGAGAAATGGCTTCTTGATTTCAGGCTGGTCAGTCCGTTGTCGGCACACGGGGAAAAATGGCATCGGCGAGAACACTCAAACGATACAATGCGGCCGCGCTGGCATATGAGCAATGCCCGGGACTGGACTCCACGCATGTCGATGCGCACCTCAATCTCGCGCGATTGAGTGAGATACGCGGCGACAAGCAGGGCCTGGTGAGGCACCTTAATTCCTGAGTACCGCGGACTCAGCGGGTACGCCCGTGGCGACGCTCGACTGCACAGTTCGTCGATGAGTTGAGCGTGTGCGCTACCTGCGTGCTGGTCTGTGTGTGCGCTCAATGTCCCAGCAGGGTAAAATAGGGGCTGCTTGCCGATTGGAATTCAAAAATCTACTGCACGCCCACTGATTTGCTCGAGGCCAGCTCCCCGCTCACCGAATCCCTTATCGACCCCTTGGCCCTTGCCGCCACGGCAGGAGAGGCGGTTCTCGAGTGCGCGCTTGGCGGCCGGCGTTACGTCGTGTATTGCGGGCATCACGAAAACTCGTCTTCCCATGCTGCTGTGCGCCTGTTGCGAATGAAGTTGCGCGATGCCCGTGACGATGACGACGCAAGCCATGAAGCGTCACCTCTTTCGGGACAGAGCTTATCTGCCGGCGACACAGCTTGGTCGTCCGTAACCCAGGGCGAAGATTGTGGCGACGATGAGTTTGTCGCGGGCTGCGCGCGGTTCGGCTATCAGCTCGTCGCATACTCTGGTCGCTCGCCGGTCGGCTATTGCACGTTCGTGGTTCGGGTCGAGGATGGGTCCGATGGACAGGCGCCATCGATTGAAATCGAGGTACTCGAAATCTGGGTTGTCCCACGTCACCGTGGTGTTGGCGTTGGCGCCTCGCTCGCTGAAGCAGTGGCTCAGCTAGCGGTGGCTGGACTCGTGGAGCTCGAGATTCGACTTTCACGGGCGGGTTTGCCGACGCTCTTCAGCTTTGCAATCGGGGCGGACATTCACTCATCCTCCGGCGCTCATTTTCTGCGCACGGCCACATCCTTCCTTCGCGAGAAAATTGACGACCAGTCAGTGATTTTTGCCGGCGGCCTTCAGCACGTCCTCTTTGACGACATCGAGCTGGAGCTGCGTTAAAGGTCGACTTTAGCGTCCCTGGTCTTCGGAATCGACCTGGCTGGACGAGCCATTGGAACCAACTGAGGAGATTAGTGTGAAGCATCGTACGCGGCTTTCCGAGCTAGCGAGCGGCTGCAGAAAGTCGCCCTATACGCATGGGTGTGCAGGCACGTCTTTGAAGTCAATGCGATAGGTCCTTCGATTGTGCCGGCTTCGGAAAATCATGGCCGTTGCGGAGCGAAAGGCGTTGAAACAAAAATCCGCACTTGACTCCGTTGTTCTACAGGCGAAGAATTTTCATCCCTGATAGGACGAAATTACCACATGAGCGAAAAGAAACGTAGGTCGGCCGAGGCTAAAGCTCTTGAACGAGTCGCCAGCGCCGCTCGCGAGGTGCAGGCTGCGTCAAGGGCGCTTGAAGTGCATTTCGCCGATGAAGGTGGACATCGTCCGTCGACCCTTGAGTTGGCTCGATTCGCGGCCGCGATGCAAGAGTTGAAGAATGCACGGGAGGCGTTTGACGCGTTGCTCGCAGAGCGACGTTAGGGTTTTGGCTTAAGCGCAAAAAATTGGAGGGGCCGGTTCGCGAGATTCTGCATTGCGTAGTGTCTCCGGTGGTGACTGTCAGCAGGAGTTCGCTTAAGTCGACAGGTGCGCCGTGCGCAACCTTGTTCGACAACGAGATAGCTGTTGGCATGCCTGCCGCGATGCGCAAATGATGTCCTAACGGCAGTCCGGACCCGCCGGCCCGATGATGACGCTGCCCGCACTACGGCGTGCTGCCGTCAAGGCCAAGCCAACGGCTCAGCGCATTCGTGCTAATAGCGTAGGGGCCGTTGTCATCGGAGGACTCGTCCTTGACTTCTACCTCGAACTTGCTGGCGTGGCCAAGCGCGAGCTCTTGCCATGGACCGTCATCCGGTACAGTCGCAATGCCTTCCGTGCGCGCGCGAGGTACCCGGCGTATGGCAACGCTGTCGGCGGTCGCTTCGCCGGGTACAGATACCGTGTATCGGATGCGTACAACGGCGGCGGATGCAGCGAGCGGTTCCAGAGCTTGAAACCTGATAAAAGGACCCGGACAGCCGTTCTCGGCGAACGGACTGCCGGTGCTCTGCGCGCTTACGTCCGACATCAGGCATTGCTCGTACACAGCGCCTGGTTCGAGCGAGACATAGGCGTCGTTGATGACCACGGGCACATTTAAAGCAGTCTGATGAGAGACGCGAAAAACGAATATCGGCGCACCCGAGGCGGCCTGTGCTGCGGTGCAGAGCGCTGCGCAGGCGAGAATCACCATAAAATGGTGCAACCTAAAGTTGGCGTCCCGGAAGGATGGGTAACTTGGGAGCCTGGCGCGTTGGAAGAAAGGCCTCATATCGCAGCGAAAAAAGGTGTAAGTTGAAGCTGCTAAAAGTGTCTCCGGGTGCTTTGGAGCAAATTTCTGTATGCCATGCAGTGCGCGGCGAAGGTGCGCTTGCAACGGTGTGTAAGGACCTTCAAAGTATGCATTTTTGTGTTCATCAAAGATTCATGGTGCGCAATCCGGTGTTCGGTGTGTTAGGGCGGCTCATGCTACTGCTTTCAATCGACGACGGACTGACAGATAGCGAATCTGATGGTTCCATTTTCCGCCGGTCCGAGCGATTGAGAGCGTTCGCCGAGTTATGGTGCCCTTGCCCCATGCGGACATTTCGTGGGTCGGTCGCAATCGCCGCCCACTGCCATAGTCGTTGACGCCGACTGATGCAGAATTCGTAGATACCTACGGCTCGAGCCGCGAGAACAACGTATGAATACGAGGCTCCTGGCGCGCAGGCTATTCGCCATCAAGGATGGCAAGGAAACTCTTTGTGCCCTCATACAACAAACTATTATGGTCATGCACGATAAAGCCGAGAAATAGCATTTGCTCTGCGCCGACACCGCCCCTTTCCGCCGCCCGAAGGTGACAGTCCGGCTTTCGTTAATCGGGGAGTGAAACTGCCTACCGGTGGTTGTCGACACATGCACGGGCCCAGCTAAGGCCGGCGTACTGTGCTTCCTCTTCTGTGTCGAAAAGGTCAAGAACGCCCGATGCCTCAATCAGCCTGTTGTTTCGGGTAATGGTGCCACTTCCAGCGTATCTCTTGAGTTGCAGGATGTCTGCTTGCTTGCGTGGGTCCCAGATGCTGTAGCCCTCATAGTTTTCGGATTGCATCAGAATAGGCCCTTACGTACTAAAGTCACAATCCTTCGATGCTTCAAGTGCGAATGGAAAGCGTTCTTGTCACCATTTGGCAAGTGCTCGAGGAATCTCCGAGGATGGGCCGTGACCCCGGGGTGTTTTGCTGCTCGCCGCTCGCCGTCGCCATTGGGCGTCATTTGCTCGTATTTCCGAAGTGGCGTTATCTAATCGCCGCGCGGTGACTTCAAGGGGAAACTTGAGTCGCGATAGTGTTTTTAGAGAACTGCTAATTGCGCGCCCACACGAACTTGCATACGCTTGCAATGTCGAGCGTTTAACGACAAACTAATCAACCGATTTACGATATCTGTCTAGCCACCTCGTGCGGAGCACGCTCGGCAGATATCGCACATCGGCCAAAGGAATTTAATAGTGGTCTTTTTCAATTTTGGACACGATGATGGCAACCGGTACAGTAAAGTGGTTCAACGATGCAAAGGGCTTCGGCTTCATCACCCCTGACGGCGGCGGGGCGAAGACCTGTTCGCACACTTCTCGGAAATTAAAGCAGAGGGATTCAAAACGCTTCAGGAAAACCAAAAGGTAAGTTTCGAGGTGAAACAAGGCCCGAAGGGCAAACAGGCGTCGAACATTCAGCCGCTGTGACGACGTAGCTTCTCACTCTGCGAGCCACGGATGGTCCGCCGAGGCGGGCCATCCTTTTCTCTTTTAAATGCTGGGTTGACCAGGGGTGAGTTCGAGGAACAGCACCGGAGCTTTGGCGGACTCGACGCGGGAATACACGTCCCGCACCGGGCGATGCAGCCAGAAAGGGACGACAACTCACGTCTGCAGTTCACAACGCAATTTGCTGTCTGTTCTCAAACAGACAGACGAATTTACCGACGCCGGATAGGCTGTTGAGGTCAGAGCCCGGAAGGCTCGGAGCCGGCGTCCATGGGGAATGACGAAAGTACACGAAGAACCGGCATTGTCGATTGACCTGCGACAGCAATGACCGCGGGTCTTCTTCTTTTTCGTCGCTACGACGACGGCACGTGTTGTCGGTCGAGCCCAGCATGACGAAAGCATTTGAACGACGAGCGGTACCGGAATGAACTCCGCTATCTGCCTTAGCCTGGTTAAGCTGCAAGCGATTGGACTCAAGCGGTTCCGTTCGTCGGCAGTAAGTGCCATTGAGGCGTCGCCTCACCGCGACGACTTTGTTACTCGTCACAGTCAACGCTAGCTATTGCGTGCGGCGTGCAGCGACCGCGATAGGAAAAGTGCGTTGTGCTGTGCACTCGCGGCACGCCGCACGGCGACATAAAGTCGCTGGATGCTAAAACGCACACCGTTTCGCGGTGCTCTGGCGGTCGATTAGAGCGTTGTTTTCATGAGGTCAACGTTCTAAGCGGCGACCTTTCCGGTAGCAGGCTTCGTAACCGCCGCGACCGCACGTATGCATGCAGTCTGCGAGACATACTTAACCGCCTACCTGCTCACAGCACGGTTGGCGTCTTTGGCAACTCATCACCGACGGTCCGCTCCGCTGGGAAATGCGTCTTTAGGAGCTCGATTACGAGCTCAATCCCTCGGGTCGTGCCCAACTCAAATTTCCCCCGCCGCAAATCGCCCTCCATGCTCTGACAGATGGCCTCCCATTCGGCCGCCGTCACATTGACGCTCGCGCCTCGGTCCGCGATGATTTCTACATCGCGGTCGGCAAGCAGCAGATATATGAGAACGCCGTTGTTGTGTTCGGTGTCCCACACGCGGAGCTCTGAAAATACCTCAATCGCACGCTCCCTCGCAGACATATCGTTAACAAGTGCACTAACGTCAAGGTCGCCCTCGACCGCAAATCGGACCTGACCGGTGTGAGCACCGTGGTTCGTCGCAATGGCTTCTTCAATGGCACGAAGCGAGCGAGGCGGAAAGGCGCGGCTTACGGTCCAGCGAGTGGTGAACAAATGTCTGATAACGCGTTTGAGGTTCATTGCTACCACCTCCCGGATGCGCCGCCGCCGCCGAAACCGCCACCGCCCCCTCTGAAACCCCCTCGACTCGAGCCGCCCCCAAATCTGCCTGACTGTCCGCCGAGCGCTCGCCCACCAACGTATGCACCCAGGCCGCTGCCCAGCAGGGTAAATACGAGGGCAATCGCGCCGGCGATGATGGCGATAAAAATTGCCCCGGACAAGAACCACGCGACAACTGCGACTGCTCCCCCCGTCACGATAGAGCCGGGCAGGCGGCCGAGAACCGTGCGTAGGATGCCACCCGCCACCAGGGTCAGCATTAAGAGAATGGGCAAGTACTTTCCGGGCCCGTCGGGGCTGGTGGTCGCGCGGGTGGATGCGGGCGGCAAAGGTTCCCCCTCAATGACACGGATGATGCGGTCAACTCCCGCCGTAACACCGCCGTAAAAATCTCCCTGCCTGAATCTCGGCACAATCGTCTCATTGATGATGCGATTACTTGTGACGTCGTTGAGTGAACCCTCGAGGCCGTAGCCGACCTCAATTCGGACGGTGCGGTCATTTTTCGCGACGATAAGCAGTACGCCGTCGTCTACACGTTTGCGGCCCAACTTCCATTGCTCGACAACCCGCAGCGAATACTGTTCGATGGATTCGGGCTGGGTCGTTGGCACAATGAGCACCGCGATTTGACTTCCCTTTTTCGCCTCGAAGGCTTGCAATGTCTGTTCGAGCGCTGAACGTTGCTCGCTCGTGAGTGTGTCCGTCGCGTCGGTGATTTGGGAGCTAAGCGGCGGAATCGCGACATCTGCGCTGGCAAAGGCAGACAAGAAGGATAAGGCGGCGACCAGCAGGATTCTCACTGCTATCAGGATGTTCACTTGCCTGCTCCGCTGGCCGGCGTCGGTGATGTGCTGAAATCGACAGTCGGAGGACGGGAGATTTCCGCTTCGTTGCGCACCGAGAAGTTTGGCTTCTCTTTGTATCCGAAAGCGCTGGCGGTGAGGTTCGTCGGAAACGACCGGACTGTTGTGTTGTAGTCCTGCACCGCTTTGATGTACCGGTTTCGGGCAACCGCGATGCGGTTCTCTGTTCCTTCAAGCTGAGCCTGCAAGTCCCGAAAAAGGGCGTCGGATTTAAGCTGCGGATAGTTTTCGGACACCACCAGCAGCCTAGATAACGACGACGACAAGTCTGCCTGTGCGGCGTCAAATTTCGCAAATGCCTGTGGGTCGTTGATGAGCTCAGGCGTCGCTTGAACCGAGCCGACTCGGGCACGAGCCTCAGTCACGCGGATAAGTACTTCCTTCTCTTGGCTTGCATAGCCTTTGACGGTGCTCACCAAGTTCGGTACCAAATCGGCGCGCCGTTGGTACTGGTTCAATACCTCTGACCAACTCGCCTTTACCTGTTCCTCTTGGCTCTGGATGGTGTTGTAACCGCATCCTGATATTGAGAGTAAAAGTGCCGCGACCACGCCAATCCATATTTCCCGCATTGCTCCTCCCCGAATTCGTCGAGCCCCGTCACATCGAACGAGAGAGCCGCGTTGCGACCGCACCGAGTCGCGAACTCGCAGGCCGGAATGACCTCGTAACTTAAATGTAAACCAGCCTGCGAAGTGCTACAAGACCAGCATGGACCAAAATCAAGAGCGTCGCGCAAGTTGTTTCACCGTCGCCGGGTAATGCCACTCGGACGGAAAGGCGGAGCGCTTCAGCAATTCCGACCGACCTCGTCCGAAGGCCCGAGACTAGGAGGGCATGAAGAGCTTCGTCACAGAATGCTTTGGTTGGCGTTACCGACTGCGACTGTGTAAGACAACGACCTATGCGCGACGGTGGTGCCGCACGAAGACCTCACCGTTCATTGACGCGACTGCATGCGCCGGTCGGCCTTGGCTCGCGCGGCGTATGCCCACTGTGGCGGATGGAAGATGGCAATCCCGCAGGTCGGGCGCCACTCGTCAACTAACTTTTCGGCGAACGCGATAGGCATCTTGGAATAGAGCCGTTGGAGCTCGGACGCCTGCCAGCGTCGGCGCTTTGCCAGTTCTGCTGCCTCGGATACCACCTCGTCCGATTCGGAGGGAACACTCATTCTCAGCGAGTCGTGCAACGCTTTCCAATCGCGGAACCCGAACATTGCTGCGGTCAAGTCCTTTGCCGCTTCGTACGAAAGTGGACCTATATGTCCCTCATCTGCACCACCCTCAAGCATCTCTGCAAGGCGTCTCGCGGAGCGGCGGGGGAGATACAAAGCTACAACGTGAAAGCGCAATGCGCATCTCCCGGTATGTCACACGCACCCTAAACCTCGGGGGTGAAATCGCACTCGGACCAGAACCTGCAGGACGCCTTCGCGTGGCCGAACTGGACCCGATGCTATACGCTGCCGACGCTCACCATCAGCCGTCCGTTACTGCACTGGTTCGCTCATTTTGGTGACCGGCCCTCACTGTCCACGTCGAGTGCCGCCTGCTCCCAGAATCGAGCGTCTTGGCCTTCCGGAAGGCCCGCTTGCTCCCACAGAGCATGCGCGCGAGGACGAATTTCTGCATCTCTTTCGGATGTTAACTCAAGTACTTCGATGCTTTCACCCGTTTCACCAATGTGGATGCTCAACACATCGTAGCCGTCAGCGACCGTGTTCCAATTTGTGACCCGCTTCGTCTCTTCAAACTGACTGATAGCTGCTCCGACGGCTTCCTGTTTTGTACCCTGAGCGACTGACACGCGCATTAGCTGGCTGTGGTGCGGAAGGCCGGCATGGTCGAGTATTTCTTTGTAGAAGATGACCTCGAAGGGGCGTCGTTCGGAGCTACCGCCCTCTAGGTCGGTCATGGATATCACGCCGACCAACTGACGGTCGTCATTGATGACCGCAAGCCGTTGAACATGAGCCTCCCGCATGATGGTGGCCGCCTTTTCGATAGAGTCGTCCGTCGTACAGCAAATCGCGTCCACAGACATTGCTTCGCCCACAGTCATTTTGTCTGCGTTTCGACCATCCGCCACGCTGCGCATTGCGATATCGCGGTCCGTAATCATCCCGAGAAGTCGGCCATCCTGGCACACAGGCAGACAGCCAATATTGTCTTTCCGTAGCCTGCGCGCCGCAGCGGCCACGGTCTCGCCAGGATTCAGAAACACCGCGGCCTTCATCTTCTCTCTAACCAGCATGGTATGCCCCTCCAATTGAGGTCAATGCAAAGCCGCGTCCCTGCGGGAAGCGCCGGAATTGTCGGCGCCGGGGCGGCTGTGTTGGTGGTCCATTTGGCGCTAACCAACGGGCGTGGGTGTTCCCTTCAGCCGGTCGTGCCGAAGCAGGTTTATGCTGTTCTGGGTACGCGCGGTTGAAAGTGGGCTGGCCTGCTGCGGCCGTTGGGGTCGCTTGCTTTGTCGAAGCCGCAGTCTGTGCATTGAGGCTACTCCTTCTGCAGAGATGGAAACTACTATATTTCGGTTCCTTCACGGCTTGAACGTGCGTTGATGGCCGGCAGATGTCGCCCTAGACGAGCGGACCCACGCGGTAAGAGGCAGCCGACCTCGAATTGCTAGTCGCCTCGGGAGCAAACGGGACGAACGACCGATTGCCGACATGAAACGCCTGCCGAGGCGCAGATATCGGTAGTTCTTGCGGACGGTGTCGGCGCCTACTTGGTCAAACCGCTGAGACCTTAGGGGTCGAGGCGAGCATCAAGCGACAGGTATTTTTTTCGAAAAGTCGCGTGCCGACTGTTGGAGCAAAATGTGAGCTATCGTGAGTGAGGAAGAGCACATGGAACCGTTGTCGTCCGAAGAGACAATTAAGAGCGCGCTGAATCTGTCGGCGACACGATTACGCAGTCAGCACGAACTGGCCGTGCAGTTTGCAACGTCGGTGCTCCGTTTGCGAAGCCCTGACGCATTGATGGATGAGGCGTGTCACATTGTGTCAAAGGGCATCCACTCACGCTTCGTGAAAGTGCTGAAATACGTTCCCGAAAGCAACTCCTTTTTGCTTGAGGCGGGGGTCGGTTGGACCCCGGCTGAAATCGGGTCGATTGAACTGGCCGCGGACGATGCAAGTCCCGCCGGATACGCTTATTCGAGCGGACGCCCCGTCTTGTCGAATCACTTAGGGACTGAACACCGATTCAGGACTCCGCAGCTGCTCGCGAACCACGGCATAAAGCGCGCCATCAATGTCCCGATTCGCGGCGTGCCGGAAACCTATGGGGTGCTGGAAGCGGACAGTGCCGATGATGAAGACTTCATCGAGACGGACATTGTTTTCCTGGAGGCAATCGCCAACGTAATCTCAATGAGCCGCGAGCGGCTTGCTGCCGAATCGGCGGAAACGTCGAATGAAGCGTTTTCGACCAGCGTCCTCAATGCGAGTACTGACTGCATCCAGGTGGTCTCCGTGGACGGCCGGATAGAGTTTATGAACTACAACGGGCTTTCGCAGTTGGAGATTCAAGAGCTTACGGAGGTCGCTGAAACGGAATGTTGCGACATGTGGCCTGCAGACCAGCGAGACAGTGTCAATCGAGCACTTCAGAAGGCCGCGGGTGGGGAGCCTGTCCGGTTTGAAGGATGCTGCCTCACTAAATCCGGAAAACCGCGTTGGTGGGACGTGTCCGTAGCTCCAATCCATGAAGACGATGGGCAGATTCATCGGGTCGTCTTTGCGTTGCGCGACGTCACTGAGCGTCATGTCAACGAGGAGAAACTGGCTGCGTTGGTGTCGAATCAGGAGAATCAGCTGGGCGACTCCGCATTGATGATGAAGGAGGTCCATCACCGAGTGCGCAACAGCCTACAGCTTGTGCAAACGCTGCTCGCCCTGCAGGCGAACCTGGCTGGGGACAAGGCTGTGGCTGCTCATTTGCAGGCCGCAGCCACGCGCGTCATGACTGTGGGCTCAGTGCACCATCGGCTGTACGAGGAGGATGGTGCCAAGGCGACGGACGCGAGCGAATACCTAAAGGGATTAGTTCAGGATTTCGCGGGGCTCTCCCCTGAGCGCAAGATTGTGTTTAGTGCGCCCGCGATTGTCGTCCCCGCATCCCGCCTGGCGCCGTTGGGTCTTGTGACCGCAGAACTCATTACGAACGCACTGAAGTACGGTAGAGGAAAAGTTAGTGTAGAACTTGAGCGTGTGGACGATGCTGTGCGCCTGACAGTGGAGGACGAGGGAGAGGGGTTTCCGGAAGACTTCCCGAAGCCGCGTGGCACGGGCCTCGGCATGCGACTGGTCAGGACGTACGCTGGCCGTGGGTCAGATTCAGTTGCTGTTGACCGGTCGGTCTCGTTCAGTCGGATTACCGTCACGTTCAAAGTAACCTGACATGGTGAGTTTGCGACCTCCAGAGAGAAGCAGTCTCGTTAGTCGCCTCAGTTCGCTCCGTCAACGTCGGACGTATTGTTCGAGCACGGCGAAGAGGTCCGGCATGTCGAATGGCTTGCGCAAAAAGCCGGCACCGAGAACTTCGCCCGGCGGTTGCGCCGCAGACATGAACACGACGGGGATGGCCTGTAGCTTCGGCGTTCTCTTCAGCGCCCAGAAGAGACCCACACCGTCCATGATGGGCATCATCCAGTCACAGAGAACGAGGTCCGGGAGGACGGAAAGCGCTTGCTCTAACCCATGCTGGCCGTTGGACGCCTTCACTACACGGTAGCCGCGCTCAGTCAGAATCAGTTCGAGGACGTACAGAATATCGGGCTCATCATCGACGATTAGGACTGTGCCCATGTGACACCGAGTGGTTGATGCTTTTTTCGATAGTCGTTTTGCTCCCGGTGGCCGCGCTTGTAGCCGATAGGACGCACCATCATAAACGGCGACGCTGGGAAATAGTACATGTGCCGGCCGTAGGGTGTGCACATCATCGTCACCAAATCAGCCTACGCTAGGCGTCAAAAACAAGGATTGTGGGGTCGTGTGGCCCCACAATCCTTGTCGACTGCATCTGCGGAGCCGCTTACAGGTCGTCTCCCGCCCGACTTACATCGCGCGTGGCTGACCAATAGGGGTTGCGATTGTAGTACTCGTGAAGCGACGAGCCCCAGGCAGCATCGGCCATTGCGGGCCAGTGGTCCTTGTCAAAACCCGGGTCACTTTTGATACGCTCGGCCGTGATGTCGACTCGAAAGCATTTTTCATCGGTGTCGAGGGTCAAGGCACTCCAAGGGATGGCGTGCAAGGTGTTGCCCATACCCAAGAAACCGCCGCTCGATAACACGGCGTAGGCGATGCGGCCGCCCCGCACATCAAGCATAATTTCCGAAATCTTTCCCACGTCTTCGCCATCGGAAGTAATGACCTTCGTGTCGTCTAACGAAGAGGCTGCCATCACCTCGGGACCAGGGCCTTCGCCCACACCACTACCGACAATGTTCGCACCGCCTTCACTTCCCGAACGGGGCGTTGTAACGTCAACCGGTGACATGATTTCCTCCTGAAATTATTGCCCGCGTGTGTTGAATGGTCGCCGCGTCGACGAGTCGAATGCTCTTTCCCGTTCGCGCGGCGTTCGCCTGGCCACGACGAGCGCAAGCAGCACGCGGTGGTTTGACGATTCATCGAACGACGGTCCATGTTTCCTGTCGACCAGCGCTCCACCCAGTCACCGCAACGAGCGTGCCTAGAGGCGGACCGCGAGTGTGTGAAGACGCGGGCCGGCGAGCCCAATCGACGAGGTCCAAACCTCGTCTGGCTGGCCGGCCGTTCGGCAGGCGCTGAATTACATATGCAGGAAGGTGAGGGAACGGCTGCTCGTTCGCGGGAAGCGTTGCGATACTCGCGAATAGGTGTGGTTACATGGCCTCTCGCCGGTTTCTTCATGGCGCGCGAGACTTGGCAGGTGCACGGACGTTGCTGCAATAACGGGCTTGTCACTGCGCCCGAACCACTCCGAACTCGGAGCAGTGATTGTCAAATCGAGTTGGGCGAATTCGCTCAGCGCTCACATGGCGCGAAGAAGTGGTCTCGAATGTCCGGAACGGGCGCCCCTGGTTCGATAGTCCGACGCGCTGGCGTCTCGCAGGCTCACCTCTGGAATCGCCCGCTGGGTGCGTGACGGTATGGAGGGATGGCGGCGGCCGTCCGTCAGTCTCCTCCAACGTCGCCTACTCCTGGCTTCTGCAGATTCGTCGGTATGGCGAAAAACGCCAATGGCCGGCCGGGTCCTTAACTGCGACGGCGCCGTGCTCGTAGAGGACGTCGCACACGACAATCGGTTTAATCGCTGAGGGTTCGCTTATAACTAGCAGTGTACGTGCGACGTCATCGTTGCTCGCCAGAGCAGTGTTCCCGCGACCATGCAAATCGCTCTCGCACCCTGAATAGCGGTTGCAGGCGCCAATTACGCCCTGATGTTCGCCATGAGCCGCATATTCAGCGGTGTCGGGAGCGTGAAGCTCCACCTCCGACCACGTATCGGTGTCCAGAAGAATGCCTGCGGCCGCGTCGCGCGGGCCAGGCCGATACAGATGGCCACTGTCACGGCTCAACCCTAATAATTGCAGCGCCCGAAGCGCTTCGTGTCCGTCGCGGTACGACGTAAAGAGTCCGACGATAACCTGTGGCATGGTCGTTCTACCTTCATGACATCGCGTCGTCCAGCCAAGCTATTCCACCGCAGCAACAACCGGGCCCAAATGTCGGGGAACCCACTTCCGTATCGTTGAGGCTTGTCAAACGACGTGGTAGGTTGGACATTGCTATCCAGGGTCTAGTCGACGTACTTTTTAGCATCCCCGGTACGTGCGCGACCCATTAACGAATGAACACTTTGCCAAGGAGACGCCTCGTGCTTGAGGGTAGCGGCGCCGCGGCTAATCGTGGGGAAACCCGGGGTACCTTCGGAGGACTTGAAGCACCGGACGAGAATGCGTAATATTCCTCGCGCAGATGTAGTACCGAGCGTCTTAACGCTCTGAAAACGAGTGCCAATGGTACCTTGGAGCGACAACAATCTCTGGCGCTTCTCGGACGTGCATCGTCGCTCATTGACGCGGTCATATGGTTTACTATCTCGCGAACGGAGCCGGCTGAGCTAGTCGACGTACGAAATGTCGTACCGCCATGGGCTCACGAATTGGAGCGCACAGATGCCCCGCGATTCGGAGAATCTTCCTAGCGTGATACGCCGCATGACTGCCGGCCAGATGCTGCTCGATGGTGTACCGCGCGAAGACGTGGCCGCCCGCCTTAACCTTTCGGCGCAGACGGTCAGGCGGTATCTAGCACTCGTTGAAGCGGGAGGGCTCGACGCACTGAAGGGATTGAGCGTTGGTGGCCGCTCATCGGTCCTCGACCCAGAGACCCGCGCGTGGATTGCCGCGGCGCTCTGTAACTCCGCCAGCAGATACGGATTCGATAGTGACGCATGGACGAATAGCCGTCTTCGTGCACTTATCGAAGCAAGAGTAGGTGTGCGTTTCTCGCGCGTGTACGTGTGGCAAATTGCGACCAACCTCGGCCTCGACACAGGCTATCGAAGTCCCGCCGATAAGTGCTTTGCGAGCCATCGCTGGCCGGGCTCGAACGCTCTCATACGGGCGAACTGATGAAACTCCGTCTTCACCTCTCACGTGGCTGTCGCTGGCGCACAGCCGCGCTCGTCGCACTGCCCCTCACCGTCCGCGCGACTGCCGAGTCTGCCTGCCCGAACTGGGTCGAGACACCGTCCGGCAGTTCATTCAATGTTGCGGCCCTAATCTCGGACAACGCGTCGCCCGAAGCTGCGCTTGCGAAGGTTCGAGCAGCGCTCGCAAAAATAAACGCCGGCGGCGTATGCAATGCTCTCGGAGCCAGCGTCGCCTGCATAGAAACGGTCGCTTTGGGTAGGAAGGCCGAGTTCCGTTGGAAGCATGCACATCCGCATATAAGTTAAAAGATTCACGAAAGAAAGCGGATGGCTGGTAACACCCAGACATGGAATGCGGAATCGCAGCGTCAGCAAAAGGTGAGTTTGCGATAGCGGACTCGCCGCCGCGGTTGTCGGCTTAGGGGAAAGCTCTTGCACGCGGTGCGTCCGGCACGGATGGGAGCGCGAGTCAAACAGCCGCCGCCCGTCGGGATAACAATGAACTCGCGGCGACAAACCATGATTGCAGCGCAGAATCCCGCGCTAGGGACCTGACGCAACCCCTCCGCTACCCGGAATGCCCGGAATATCGCCGAGGAAGTCGTCGGGGGCGCTGGGCAAGTCAGCAAGCGCGACACATCGTGCAGCCCGTAATTTCGGGCTGGAAAGGACGCGAAGTGCTTCATAGCCCGCAAAAAGCGCATCGTTGTACGCGCCCCGGCGCTCCAAATCCTCGGCTTCCTTGACGTGGGTGAGAAAAGCTTGAAAGGCGGCGCCGTCGGGATTGAAACAGATTCCGTTTTTTTCATAAGAGGAGAGCCATTCAGCATATTCTCGTACCTTTCCGGCGAACGAAGCCTTCTCCGCTTCGTCGAGAAGTTTGAGGACCTTTTGAAGGCGCGCGAGGGCGTGTTCGAACGACCGAAGGCTCATACTGCCCTCCTTGGAACAAGTGCGATAACAGCACGTGAGGCGGTCCTCGGGGGGCCGCCGTCGACGCCATCTCTAAGTCTATTCGGCAGGGCGACGGACGACAAGAGGGTCTGCGTCGCCCGTGGCGTCCATTGCCCGTACCGCGCGCCGACGGTGGGGGGACGAGCACTGAGTCGTCGCCCGGACGGGACCCCCGAAGCGTCCCTTCGACGCGGCAAGGGAACGAAGACCTCCGACACCGCAAAGTTGGACTTACGCGCCAGCGCAGTTACTCGGGATGAGCCATGGAGTTGGCTAGCTCGCGAGCCGCATTTCGCCGGGGAGAGGCCTGAATTCTGGCCCGTTATCTACGATGATGGACGAAGGCATCCCGCGCATCTCCCGAAATCATCGAGGTGGACGCGGCACCGATTTTAAGTGCGCAACCGGCCAGTTTGCGGCGAAGAAGACGCTGTGTCATGTTTCCGACCTAGAAGTCAACGACGCTGGTTCGCATCAGTCGTACAGCACCGGCGGGTGTGGCACGGCTTCGCATACACGCAGTTCCCCTGCCCATTACAAGAGGGTGATGGACCGGTCATGCTACGACGCGGCTATGATGCGAGTCGCGACATGCTAGGGCTAGTCCATGCCAGTCGCATGCGGCCGGTTGGACAAGCTGTCGCCCCCTGTTTGTCTGCCTACGTCGCGAGGCGCTGACAAGCCGTTTCGTGGGCCCAGAGGCCGAAGCGACTTGCCGGTGTCCTCCTGCACGGTCGAAATTCCATGTTTGTAGACCACCTGCGTGCCCCCTGCCGAACTCAGCATCACGAGATATTGGTCGAATGACTCAATGTATCCGACCAGCTTGATGCCGTTTACGAGAAACACTGCGACTCTTTTTCGCTCGTTTCGCAACGCGTTCAGCGTTTCGTTCTGGCAATTCTCTGATTCGCTGCTCATCTTAGGTCCATCCAATAGGTGTGGAAACGGACTGGCTGGTGTGCGGAGAAGACCTTTCGTGCATCCGCGAAGGAGCTTTGTAGGAAAACGTCTGCGGAATAGTTGCAGGTCCGCTGATAGCGGTGGAACGATAATACCCGCAATAGGGACTTGAACTTGTACAGGTTCGCGAAACGAATCAGCCGGCGGGAGCCGGCGCCGCCGGTTCGCACGTTCTGCTCTATCGCGTTTGGCGCGAACGCATATACAGGATTAGCGCATGCTGCCTTCTTAACGAGCGGCAACGCACCGACAAAACGGGAGACGTGGATAACCAAATCTGCGAGCCCTATCGCGCCTTCGACGCGCAGGTAAAATCGCGGGAACGGAGCGAGCATGCTGCTTTAACGAGTCAATCGCGGAGTCAGAGGGTGCGCAAAACGTGCGGCCAACTTGCAGCCGCATAGTGACGCTCCTGCCATCAAAAAAACTTCCGCCGCGACCACAACGAATTCATCGCCTCTCGATGCGTTGACCGGGATGTGTTCAATCTAGCAGCGACTGTTGTCCCTCGTTGGCTGGCTTCGCTCGTGGCGCCCTCGGCGGAAGGGGAAACGGCTCCGCCCGCATCTCATCCGCCGGGTACAACTGCAGAAACGACCTTGCTTCGTCGGTATTCCGACACGAGAGCCAATCTTCGTAAGCGTCGGGCCTCACGATGACCACGGACCGCTTCTCGGCATCAGGTTTGTGAAAACGTTTCATGAGCGGGTGGCCTTCAGCGTTGACCGTCAGCATCGTAAAAGAGAAAGATGGCACTCCGTCGGGCTCGTCCCATGCGCGCCATAGGCCCGCGATGGCAGTCGGCTGGTTAGAAGCGAGTCCAATGCGCCAACGAACTGCCTTCCCCGTCTCGTAGTTCGGCTCGAAGAATGATTCGCAGGGGATAAGGCACAGTTGAAGTCGGTTCCAGGCACCGGAGAAGCTGCGCTTTTCGCCGATAGATTCAGCGCGTGCGTTCATCGTGTCGTAAGGCTTTACGTGTGGCGGAATCCTCTCTCGCGGGACCATGCCAAATGTAGCCGCCGTAGTCTCGAACCCTACCTCGCTACGTCGAAAAATCGGAGCGATATAGTCTTTGTATATTTCCGGCCGATACTCAAAGTTAGGAACGGAGAACAAGGTGAATGCTTCGAATTTCCGATACTCGTTCGACTCGTAGCTTGTGCACATGCCCGCCACTCCTCTTGATTGACATCACAGCTCCGCAAACGCAGACGTTGCCGCATCGCCGCACTCACTGCGAGCTTCGGCCTATTGCCCGCCTGCCAACAGTTCATCGAACGACTCACGCGCCTCTTTGAGTTCCTGCATTGCTGCTGCGAATCGAGCCAGTTCGAGTGTAGAGGGCTCACGCGAACCTGCTTCAGAGAAGTGCGCCTTCAACGCCGCAGATGCAGCCTGCACTTCGCGTGCGGCCGCCGCAACGCGCTCCAACGCAGCCGCTTCGGCCGACTTGACCTTGCCTTTTGTCATTAAGTCCCGCCTATTCATCTACGCTCAAAATCTTTCGCCGTGAGGACGACTGTCTCGCCAGCGGCGCATAACGCCTTCCGTTCAGCCAGCGCAACAATGCGCGAACGTCCATCGATAAATGCCCGTATCATCCGCGCCTCGGCGGCGCCAACCGGCAACCAGAAGTAAGCCTCAAGTACCTTCCGGGAAATCGAGCATCGAATGTCGCGGCCGTGTGCCACGACCTTGAATTCAACTGACGAGCCGTCGCCGCTAACAGCTTCGCGAGGTTCGGGCGCGTTAAGCAACGCTTCGGCATCGTTTGCGTCTTTCATCGCCACTGCACCTTTGTCAGCGCGTCGCGGCAGATACGCCACATGCATTGCACGAGCGTGCTCGCATGATTCAGCGACATATCATCCGCAAAGAGATTTTGCACATCCGACTGACGCACGGAAATCCCTGTTCCACGGAGGTCGCGCTTTGCGATATCGAGCGCCAGTTGCCCGAGACGCACTCGCTCGAGCCACGGCAAGTCGGCGGCGTTGCGCATGAGCCAGATTCGACAGCTCTCGACGACATGGTCCACGCGCCAGTCGCGCGTGAGGCTGTGCGATGCGGCAGCCGTTGCGACCAGAAAGCACAGCAGGTCTTCGCGTGTCCCGTGAACATCACCGGACACGGTCATCAGCGTACTGCTCATGTTCCTTCTCTCCTACACGAGGGCTCAGTGGAAACGAATTCTCTCCCATCACCGTAGACTGCATCGCGTTCCAGAGCCGATGCATGAACCGTCACAGCCGGCGCAGTAGTGCCTATTTTGCACCGAGTCGTCGGCTACCACTTGTTGCAGTGTTCCATCGGACGAGTGCCCACGGTGCGCCCGTTCTCTGCCGCATAAAACGTAGGTTCCCCGGCCCTGCCGCGCCTGACCGCGTCGTCAATTGAATCACCGAACACGGCGCGAAGTTCAGCCACAAAGGCCGCCATTTCGGGCATAGGATGCTGTTTTCTTACGACCATATCCATGCAGACCTCAGTACGCCAATAAAAAGGGGCAAATCATCGAGTGTGTTTTCGATGTAAAGTACTGTACATCCATACAGTCTTTCGCGCCATGTCTGCCCTCCCAAAAAACGTCGAGTCGATACACCCCTCGCTATGGCGCGGGTCTCAGCTCGCCCGGGCACATGGCAAAACGGTTGACTCGGGCTACGCGGCGCTCTCGGCCGAACTACCCGGCGGGGGATGGCCGCTTGGAACGCTTATTGAGTTGCTCGTGCAACAGCCCGGCGTTGGGGAGTTTCGGCTGCTACGCCCGGCTCTCGCGGCCGTTAGTACTCGGCCCATTGCGCTGGTGCAGCCCCCGCTCATCCCGAATTCATTGGCGTTCTCGTATCTCGGATTGCCCCTCGACAAATTGATGCGGCTTCAGGCGGTGAAAAGCGCCGATGCGCTCTGGTCGGCGGAGCAGATTTTGAAGACCGGCAGCTGCGGTGCACTCCTTTTGTGGATGCAGCACGTGCGGGCTGAGTCATTGAGGCGCCTGCATCTGGCCGCGCAGTCGTCCGAAACGCTGTTCCTGATGGTCCGGCCACTGGCGAGCGCCGCCGATTCTTCTCCAGCAACCTTGAGGTTGGGCATTCGAGCAGCGGGAGGTGGCATCGCGGTCGACATCCTCAAACGAAAAGGCCCTGTTCGAAAAGAGACTCTGTCCGTCATCCTGCAACCGTCACCTGTTCTTCTAAGCCCTCATGGCCGTATTCGTCGCCATCTACCTACCCCGGCTGTCGCTGGAGGTGTTTCGCCCGCGCTGGTCGCGTGAGGCCGAACACGGCTGTGTGGTGTTCGACAAAGACAGAGTCAGCATCGCGGACATAACCGCGCGACATGCGGGGGTGCTCATGGGGATGAAGCGTGGAGGCGTGCTCACGCTCGCGCCCGACGCCGCACTCTACGACCGTGACCTAGCTCGCGAGCAGGATATGCAGCGCGAGGTGGCCTTCGCCCTCATGCGATTCTCACCAATGGTGGCGTTGTGCGAAGAAGAAACCATCGTCATCGACGTGACCGCAAGCCTGCGGCTCTTTGGCGGCGTCATTCAACTCTGTCACGCCATACGGCAGGTGGTCGCCACGATTGGCGCGAGCGCACGGATGAGCACGGCGCCTACGGGGCAAGGCGCATGGTTGCTCGCGAAGCGTGGCAGAAACGCCCAGGCCAGCAGTGCCGGTCGTCGGCGCGTCCTCAAAATGAAGTCGCTCGAACGCGCCCTGGACGGTCTTTCGTTTCTCGCGGTGCCTGAGGTACGTTCGTTTTCAGAGTGGTTCAACGGGCTGGGATGCAGGTTGTTGAACGACATCCGGCGGCTTCCGCGCGCCGGACTTAAGAAGAGGTGTGGCGTGAACCTGCTCGATTCTCTGGACCGCGCCTACGGTCTCTCGCCCGAACTGTACGACTGGCTCGACCTGCCACCTACGTTTAACGCACGCGTCGAGTTGCCGGACAGGGTCGAACACGCGGAAGCCATCCTGTTTTCGGCACGCCGGCTTATCGTGCAACTATGCGGCTGGCTTAGTGCGCAGCAACTCGCGCTCACGCACGCGACGGTCGAGCTCGAGCACGAACGTGGACGCGAAGCCATCGCGCCGACTGAAATTGACGTCGCGCTCGCGGAGCCGACCTGGCACGAAGAACATCTTGTGCGACTGTTGAAAGAGCGGCTCGGACGTATCGAGTTGCAAGCTGCCGTCATTGCGGTTCGCCTGACAGCGAAGAAGGTGCAGGCCGCGCAACCGCCGACCGACACCCTTTTCCCTGAGCCGGGCGGCTCGGCCGAAGACCACAATCGCCTTCTCGAACTGCTCGTCGCCCGCCTCGGTCCGGACAACGTCTTGCGCGCGGCACCCAGCTCGGACCACCGACCCGAACACGCCAATCGTTGGGTGCCGATACACGACACGACGAAGACCGAGGCGCTGCCGACCGATTTACCCCGGCCAACGTGGCTGCTGGAGACGCCGCTCCAACTCATGATGAAGAACAACCGACCATTCTACGGCTCGCCATTGAAGCTCATTTCGACCGGCGAGCGCATCGAGGCCGGCTGGTTTGACAGCGGTCTCACGAGTCGAGACTATTACGTGGCCGAAGCGCAGGACAAAAGCTGTTACTGGATTTTCCGCGCGCGTCCCAGTAGCGCCACTGCCGAAGAAATTCGCTGGTTCCTCCACGGTTTGTTCGGATGATGAATCGTGGACACTCCGTTTTCTTTGCTTCCCGATTATGCGGAGCTATTCGCGTTCTCCAACTTTTCGTTCTTGCACGGTGCCTCACATGGTGAGGAGTTGGTCACGCGAGCTACTCAGCTCGGTTACTCCGGTCTCGCCATCACGGATGAGTGCTCCCTGGCGGGAATCGTACGCGCGCATGTGCAGGCAAAGGAAGAGAATCTGCCGCTCGTCATCGGTTCGTATTTCCGGCTCGTTCACGCCGACAAAAGCCCTGCATTCGGATTGATTCTGCTGGCTCAAAATCGTAAGGGCTACGGCAACTTGTCCGAACTCATCACGTTGGGACGCATGCGCGCACCGAAGGGCAGCTACCTTCTGACACCGCAGGACATTGCCCGGCCTGAGAAGGACTACGCGCACCTGCGCGCCATGCCCGACTGTCTCGCCATTCTGGTGCCCGACTTCCCCGCCAAACCAGAAGCGCTGTCCTCCCAACTTGAATGGATGAACGCGACCTTCCCGGCACGTGCATGGGTGGGACTGACGCTGCATCAGCGCGCGATGGACGATATCCATCGCGGCATCGTCGAACACGTCGCCGCTCGCCATCTAATTCCGGTCGTGGCAACGGGCAACGTGGTCATGCACGTGCGTTCTCGAAAGCCCCTGCAGGACACCATGACGGCAATTCGTCTGGGCAAGCCAGTTTCTCAGTGCGGCTACGACCTTGCACCGAACGCCGAACAACATCTGCGCTCGCGGCTGCGCCTGGCCAACCTCTATCCCGAACACACGTTATCGGAAACACTCAACGTCCTTGAGCGATGCAATTTTTCGCTGGATGAGCTCCGATACGAGTATCCCGACGAACTGGTGCCAGAGGGTTACACGCACGAGGCCTATCTACGCCAGGAAACGTATATCGGTGCGCATCGCCGGTTTCCCGCCGGCATTCCGCACGCGGTGCAAGAGCAAATCGAACACGAACTGCAGCTCATCCGGGAACTCGAGTACGAGGCGTACTTTCTGACGGTCTATGACATCGTCCGCTTTGCGCGAAACCAGCATATCCTCTGCCAGGGGCGTGGCTCCGCTGCCAATTCCGCTGTCTGCTATTGCTTGGGCGTGACCGAAGTCGACCCGTCTCGCGGCAACATGCTGTTCGAGCGCTTCATCAGCAAGGAACGCGGTGAACCGCCCGATATTGATGTTGATTTCGAGCACCAACGGCGTGAAGAAGTCATCCAGTACATTTACCAAAAGTATGGACGCGACCGCGCGGCCATTGCCGCTGCTGTTTCAACGTATCGTCCCCGGGGCGCGCTTCGCGAGACCGGGAAAGCGCTCGGCATCGACCCACAGATTGTTGACCGAGTTGCCAAGTCGCATCAGTGGTTCGATGACTCACGCGACCTGCTCAGGCGATTCGCCGAGTCGGGGCTCGACCCGGACAACCCATTGATTGCAGCGTGGGCGTCGCTTGCTGGGCAGATATTGAATTTTCCTCGCCACCTCTCCCAACACTCCGGTGGTTTCGTTATCAGCCGTGGCAAGCTCACCCGGCTGGTTCCGGTCGAGAACGCGGCGATGGTCGACCGCAGCGCCATCCAATGGGACAAAGATGACCTCGAAGCGCTCGGCCTACTAAAAATCGACGTATTGGCGCTCGGCATGCTGTCCGCGATTCGCCGCACGCTCGACATTGTGTCCGAGCAGCGCGGTGAACGCTTTGAGATGCAAGACATCCCTGCTGAAGACCCGCAGACCTACGAGATGATTTCGCAGGCGGACACGGTCGGCGTGTTCCAGATTGAATCCCGTGCACAGATGAGCATGTTGCCGCGCCTGCAGCCCCGCACCTTCTACGACCTCGTCATCGAGGTGGCCATCGTGCGGCCAGGACCGATTCAGGGCGGTGCGGTGCATCCGTATTTACGGCGCCGGCAAGGGTTCGAGCCGGTGACCTACCCCAGCGACGCACTGAAGGCGGCGCTCGGACGCACGCTCGGTGTGCCAATTTTTCAAGAACAGGTGATGCAAGTCGCCATTCTTGCGGCGGGATTTACGCCCGGCGAGGCCGACCAATTAAGACGCGCGATGGCGGCCTGGAAACGCAAGGGTGGGTTGGAGAAGTACTACGACCGCATCGTGAACGGCATGCGGGAGCGTGGCTATGAGCAAGAATTCGCCGAGGCGATATTCGAACAAATCAAAGGTTTCGGCGAGTACGGCTTTCCGGAAAGCCATGCTGCGAGTTTTGCGTTGCTCGTCTACGCCAGCAGCTGGCTTAAGTGCCACGAACCTGCGCCTTTTCTCGCTGCCATGCTGAATTCCCAGCCAATGGGCTTCTACTCACCGTCGCAGCTCGTGCAGGACGCGAAACGCCACGGCGTTGAGGTCGCGCCGGTCGACGTGACCATAAGCGGCTGGGATTCTGTTCTGGAGGCACGGGCTGCAGAGAAGAAACCCATTGTCCGTCTCGGTTTGTCTCTGCTGAAGGGCATGCGTGACGGAGCCGTAGAGCGCATTGAGACTGCTCGCGCGGTTAGGCCATTCGAAAGCGTCAGCGACCTCGCGCGCCGCGCGCAGCTTGACCGACATGACCTGCAGATACTCGCTGCAGCCAACGCGTTGTCATCGCTCGCGGGCAATCGGCGAGAGGCGCTTTGGCAGTCGGTCGCGGCGGTCTCCGACAAGGACATATTGGCTGACGCGTGCGTCGATGACGAAACGCCTCCCCTTGGCTCGCCATCCGAGGCAGAGAACATCGTAGGTGATTACAAGTCGACGGGCCTGACGCTGGGTCGTCATCCGCTGGAGTTGCTGCGCCCGACCCTGCTCGAACATCGCCTGATGCCAGCGTCGACGTTGCGCGCGTATCCCAACGGACGGCTTGCGCGCGGATGCGGCCTCGTGACTGTAAGGCAGCGACCCGGTACCGCTAAAGGGGTGATGTTTGTAACGCTCGAGGATGAGACTGGCAATGTGAACGTCATCGTCTGGCCGTCACTGCTCGAGAAACAACGGAGGGAAGCGCTCGGGGCATCGTTGTTAGCGGTGTATGGCACGTGGCAATGCGAGGGAGAAGTCCGACATCTGGTCGCCCAACGACTCGTGGATATGTCACATCTGTTGGGTGGGTTGACCACGGTTAGTCGGAACTTCTGCTGATGCCACTACGTCGACCTTCTGAATCCTCAACGGCGCAGCCGAGCGCAAAATATGTGAGGTCCCGCGCGGTGAAGGTCCGATTGTTGATACGTTGCCTGACTCAGGGCGTTTCAGAGAAGAGGCTACGAATCGCGACTATCAATCTGCCAATGGATACGGCTTTTGGAATAATTCATCCCACAAACGCTCCTGCGGTCGCGGAGGGAGGGCAGCCGATAACATTACGACCGGGATATCGGCGGTTGCATCATCATTTTTTTAATCGTCGGCATAATTCAACGCCATCAATGCGCGGCATCATCCAGTCGGTGACAGTGAGACTTGGTTTTTGTGTGACCGCCGTTGCGAGCGCTATTTCGCCATTTAATGCGGTGACCGCGTGGTATCCCTCCCGCTCCCGAAATATTTGGAGCGCGCGAAGAATACTCCGGTCGTCATCGACAAGAAGTATTGTCGGCAATTGACCCACCTGGGAGTCGACTGGGTAAACATAGGTCGCGCAAAACTCGCTCCCACACCGTGATAAACCGTACGCTCAGACGTCGCGACGCCTACAATTCTGTAGACAGCACCCCATTTCGTACCCTAGTTAGGACGAGCTTGGAGACCAAATGGTCGGACCAGTTGCGCCATCTATAGCGGAGCGCGCACAGCGCAAAGGCACATTGGTGACATCGGTGCTCGACACGCGTCCGCATCGCCAGCCAGACTTTGCCGCAGAGAGCGAGGCGATGCACCGTTTGGCAAAAACACTGACATCGCCCGACAACGCCATGCTCGAGACGCTGTCGAACTTGGCGCTTACTCTGTGCGAGGCGGGCAGTGCGGGCATCGCATTGCGCGAACATGACTCCGATGGTGGCGCAATATTTCGCTGGGTGGCCGTTTCGGGCGATTGTGCGACAGCCCTCGATACTATCGTGCCGGCGGAGAGCCCAAGCGGTGTCGCGCTCGAACTCGCTGCGGCGCAGCTGTTCTCGTTTCCGCAACGCCACTTTACATGTCTGGGACATGTGACTCCCGAGGTCGTCGAAGAGCTCGTCGTGCCGATTCCGGGCGACCCGGAACCTTGGGGCACCGTTTGGGTGATGTCACACGACAAAGAGCACATCTTCGACTCCGAGGACCGCAGAGCCCTTATCAGCCTCGCGAACTTTACGTGCGCGGCGCTAACGATTACTCGGGCGAAGGCCGATGCAGAAGCGCGGGCGGCAGAGGCCGAGGCGGCGCGAAACGCACTGGCGCTGGCTGAAGCGCGTAAGGACGACTTCATCGCCACGCTGAGCCATGAGTTACGCAATCCAATCGGCCCAATTGACAGCGCCTTGACGGCAGCACGAAAGCTCGCTCAAGGCAATTCCTCCGTGTTGTCTGCCCTAAGCATTGCTGACAGGCAGATGCGATTATTAAAGCGACTCGTCAACGACCTGCTCGATGCGTCGAGAATAAGGCATGGGAAGCTCGCGGTGCGACCCACCTACGGGTTACTCCAGGATATCGTCGCGGACGCGGTAACCCCGATGAAGGCGGACGTGAACAGCGGCCAGCACCAACTGCATATCACTGTTCCGCCATATCCGGTTACCGTGCACGCTGACCCCGCGCGGCTCACGCAGGTGGTGTCGAATCTGTTGGCCAACGCAGTGAAATACACGCCTCGCGGGGGCGACATCACACTATTGGTCGAGGCGCCTAAGTTAACGGTCGAGTCAGGGAGCTATGCAGCTCATGGCAACGCGGTCATCAAGGTACGAGACAATGGCGCGGGTATTTCATCGTCCCTGCTGCCGCACGTCTTTGAGATGTTTGCCCAGTCGGCGTCGGCACGGAAAAACGCGGAGGGAGGACTCGGAATTGGTCTAGCCGTCGTAAAACATCTCGTAACAGCACACAACGGCACAGTCACTATTGCGAGCGACGGCGAGGGCCAAGGTACAGAAGTCACGTTGCAACTCCCGATTGTCTGCGCAGGTACGGGCGAGCCAGCCACCTCCGCGACCGGCACGATGCAACCTATGCGTATCCTCCTCGTTGACGACAGCGCGGACGCAACCGAGGCACTGGGAACACTGCTAGAACTAGAGGGACACGAGGTAAAACGAGCTCAGGGCGGGCCCGACGCGCTTCGCATAGTCGAGTCATTCACGCCGGACGTCGCCTTGATTGATATCAGCATGCCCGGTATGGACGGCCACGAGCTTGCGCAGTTGCTTCGACTTCAAGCGCAGTGCTGCCAGACGAAGCTGGTGGCACTGACGGGCTACGTCAATGGTGGTAGGCGACTTCAGACTGACGAACGAGTATTTGACTATCACCTAACCAAACCGTTGTCGCTCGATGACCTCGCCGATGCTCTGCGGCGTTCATAAGGTGAGCGGCCTCGGTGGTCAGTGCCTGCCAGTGATGCGCCAGAGTTCGGTTCTTGCCGCCTTCCCGTGTGCGTTCCGCGATTATTAAGGTCCCGCAGGAAGATTTCGGTGAGAACGTGCAACCGCGGACTTGTCTCGACTGCTCGGACAGCAGAAAGCCTGAGAAGCCCCTGGCGCGCAATGCTTGAGCCATTTCGCCTTCACCGTAGAAGGCGTCGTCTCGTCACACGACCGCGTTTGCATCCAGCATTCGAAGATGTGAGAACTGGGAACGAAGGGCCCGTCGGGGACCAGACAGACTTGCTCTCTTTTGCAGCCATCACGGATGAGCCGCCGCCGGAGCTCGCTGCAGCAGGTCATGACCAGTGCATCATGCCTATAAAGCCCGATAACATCAACGCGTGGCTGAATCGGGATGCGTCGGATTTGGCTGCGATGTAGGCGATTCTTGAGTGCAGGGGCGCCCGTATTATGAGCACAGGCTTGCGGCATAATGATGCGTTCCTGTTTGCAGCGGTTCCGGCTTTATGTCATCGGTTTTTAGTAACATTGCCGCATTGACCAAGAACCGCAGTGAAGTAGGCATCAGAAGGCAGGCATTGAATGGACATCTTCTACTATTGGCAGAAGCTCGAACAGAACCTCAAGAACGGTCAAGTCGGCTATTTTGGCTCCAATAATTCGAAAATCAAGCAACTCGCGGAACGGTTGCCAATGCGCATTTGGGTATTCAAAACCCCGAAGGGGATGAAAGGGTCTATCCAGGTGGTCGGCTCGTTGCTTGTCAGCGATGAACCGCGTGTAGCTGTGGCTACCGACTACCCTAATGTCATCTATTATGACCCGTTTTCGCCGGAGTCCGTGTTGTTTACCAACTCTGATACCCCAGAGCGTATTCAGGACGTATCTGGCTACTTCCAATATCGATTCCACGCCGCGTTCAGTAGCAATTTCAACGGCGATGCCGGGGTGCAAGCGATGGAATCGAACGTCGTCCGCGGGTTCGAAGCACTGGTCGCAGATTGGGGCAAATGCCAGATGCTGGAACGCGTCGGGGACCGCAAGAAGGTCCAGCCTATCAATCCGTTCGCGCAGCGTTCAACTTGACGTCACCGTACGGCTTGCCCGCAGCAACAAATAGCCGTCTTGCTCAAATCGCTATGACACACCATTGGCCTCAAGACCCTTATTGGACCGAAGCTCTCGATAGGTTTCGGGCACTCCGAGAGAGCGGAGCGAAGAAACTGACCATCGAGCTCGACGCATTCCTGGAAACGCTCTTCAACGACGACGGTCCCGCGTATCAGGCTTTTGAAGCTATGCGTTCGGTGCAGGAGCATGAAGGAAGCGGCAGCTCCGGCCTTGATGTTGGCGAGGGCCGCAGCAGCCATGTCTGAGCTCGAAGCAGCACGAAAAGCGTTCGATGGGCTGCTTCCTTTGAGGTCTGGCTCGCCGCCCGGATGACACTGTGGAAGTGATTCTTCAGGCGTCTGAATCCTGGGCGCCTTCTCCGCTTTTTGAGCGGACGTCTGCGCCCGGAACTGCGACAGGCTGTTCCTCATCGAGCGCCTGGGTGACAGCATGTCAAGAATTTCACTCAAAGCTCCCTCGAGAATCTGTTCGGATAGTTTAGGGTCGGAGACGGCGCGCGCCAACGTAACCGCGCCAACGCAGGCGCTCATGATGAGCAGAGCCTCAGTACGTTTCTTGGCGCTCTCTTGTACGGGCGAGGCCTTACAAATCAGGTCAATGATTGCCCCTGGACCGGGCACGGCCGCGCTCCAGTTTGGCTCGCTAACGTCAGAGACCGAAGCAAATTCTTGATTGCAGCCGACACTGAAGCGAGCGTTGCGACGACCGCGCGTGCTGTGAGCAAGGCGAAGACTGCGGTGAAGAAGGCCACGAAGGCAGTTGGTGCGAATTCGGGCAAGGGGCAGCGGAAAGGACCGCAGCCTGCGATGTACTTCGACCCAAAGAGTGGTGCGACATGGAGTGGGCGTGGCCCCGCTCCGGCGTGGCTTACTGGTGGCAAAGACCGGAGAAAGTATCTGATAGGTTGAATGATTGTCGACACCGGGCTGGTGGCGATGAGGGGCCGTCGAGCCGTCCGAAGACTAACCGCAAGTTCTAATGAGTCTGCAGCCCATATCAGCCTCGAAGTCGCGCTCCCCTTACCCGTTCATGAAACCCTTGCGCGCCGATATTTGGCGTTCTATGGTCCGAGAATGCTGATAGCTCCACCGCATCAAACGCAGGAGAAGGACGCAATGCAACAAAGGCTGAACGCAGACGCCCATTGCCTTTCCGGCTCCGGAGCGACCTACCTTTCCAAGACGGCTGCAAGGACCATCGCTAACGTGCCGCTATCGGAACTGCAATGCAATATTTGTTCTCAACATCTTCAGTCGCGGCTCCTGAACGTTTCGACTACTGGCGAGACGTGGTTTGCAGTCACTGCATTCCGGCGACGAGCGACTCTCAATTTAGAGCTCAATTCGACGCTGAGATTATCGGCCGGTCAATCGGCGCCCTGGATGTGGCAAAGATGACCGGCCCGGAACATGAATGGGTTCGGGATTTCACTAATATCCGGTCCGGTCCTGAAAACAATCTCTGGCTTTCCTTTCTTGAGGACGGCATCGGCTACTTGGAGCAAAACGGCCGACGGGTTGTCCAAAGCCCGGGTGACGTACTGCTGTACGACGCAGCGCGCCCATTCAGTTACGCCATTTCGCCAGAGTCCTTCTTCATCGTCAGAATCCCTCGCGATTTGCTCCTTCGTCGCACCGCGAGCGCCGAGCATGTAGTCGCCACCTCGTTAGGACCTGGCACGGGATTCAGAGCCGTACTCGGCGCGATGATTAAGGAGGCGTGCGAATCGCGGGAACTCAGCCAGTCGACGCATGCTGAGTCGCGGATTGCTGGCGCAATACTGGACCTCGTGAGTGCAATCATCGACATCCACTCCGGGGAAGCGCCGGTTACGTCCTCGCAAGCCGCCTTGTATCGAAAAGCGCTTGCGTTCATTGAAGACAACATCGAGTACGCAGGCCTCGACGTCGACTACATTGCTTCGTCGATGCACGTCTCAACGCGAACATTGGCGCGTGCCTTCGCAGGACAGGCTACGACTCCCATGAAGTCCATCTGGCAAAAGCGGCTCGCGGCTAGCTACTGTGCACTTCGGGAAGGCTCGGTCAAAAATGTTACGGACGCCGCGATGACGTTTGGTTTTTGCGACGTATCCCACTTCAGCCGCTCGTTCAAAAAGAGCTACGGCGTTACGCCTCAGAGCGTATTGCTTCGAAACAGGGAGCCGCTTGACTGTTCCGAAGGCTGAATAGCGCGTGCGGACACCGCGTACAGCAACGCCGCATCTCGTTGATGACGCGGCGTTTTCTTTTCAATTGGAACCCAGGTTAGGGCTCTTCGTATGAAAGTCAGTTGCGGACTGGAACGCATGGCCCACAGAGAACAGTTTCGACTCTGAGAACGGCGCACCAATAATCTGCATGCCGACCGGCAGTCCGCTGGAATCGAAACCACATGGCACGTTCAGAGACGGAAGACCCGTCAGGCTCGGTACTCCCGTGAACTGCATGATTGCCGAGAGCATATCTTCTTCCACCCCGTTCTCAATCACGACGGTTGTCGCGCCCAAGGCCGTGGCGGTAAAGGGCAACGTTGGACACACGAACACGTCGACCTCCTTGAATGCCTCGATGAATTCCGCGCGCAACACCGACCTGTAGCGCTGTGCCTGAAGATAGTGCGTGGCTAGGAGCAGCTCCCCGACCTCTAGCAACGTCCGTACGTCATCGCCGT
The DNA here is from genome assembly GCF_000698595.1 of Caballeronia glathei. Classification (GTDB taxonomy): domain Bacteria; phylum Pseudomonadota; class Gammaproteobacteria; order Burkholderiales; family Burkholderiaceae; genus Caballeronia; species Caballeronia glathei. The sequence goes on from NZ_JFHC01000043.1 coordinate 51,777, forward strand.
AGTCGCCCGGCCTTTCACGTAACGATTTCTGGTGATAGGCACTCGGCTCGGCAGATTCGATGGTGAGCTGCGCGGAGATATTGCCTTCGATGTGTTTGATGTCGACTTCGACCAGTTGGGCCCCCAAACCTTCGAACGTCTGCAGCGCCTGTTCTACGGCCCGCTTCACGTCCGCCTGAAGGTGAGAGAAGAAATAGCGAGGCACCACGCCAATTCGGAGCCCCCTGACACCCGAACTCAGTCGGGAAAGATAGTCATCCACAGGGACCGGCGAGGTTGCTGGGTCCGTTGGGTCGGGACCCGCAATCGCGTTGAACATCAACGCACAATCCTCGACGGTTCGAGTCATTGGCCCCGCGGTGTCCATGGACCATGCCAGAGGGATAATCCCGGAGTTGCTGACTCTTCCGTAGGTGGGTCGCAAACCGACCACCCCGTTAATCGCCGATGGTAGCCGGATGGAACCGCCCGTGTCTGTGCCCAGTGCGCCAAAGCACAGGCCAGCGGCCACGGCAGCGCCTGAACCACCGCTCGACCCGGCGGGAAATTTGCTGGTATCCCAAGGATTGCGGACGTGACCGTAGTGGGGATTTGCGGAAGTGCCGCCCCAGGCGAATTCGTGCATGTTCGTTTTTCCAACGAACACCGACCCAGCCTGTTTAAGCTTCGCTATTACCGTCGCGTCTTTGTCGGGATGCCAATTTCCTAACACCTTGCTGCCGGCGGTAGTCCTTTGCCCCTGGATGCCCACGTTGTCCTTGATTCCCAATGGGATGCCATGAAGCGGTCCGAGGTCATAGCCCGCAGACAACAACAGTTCGGCAGCAGTCGCCGCCTTTCTCGCGGTTTCTTCGGTGACGGAAATGAATGCACGCAAGGTGCTGTTATGTCGCTCGATTTCTTGAAGCGATGCGTTCAACAGGTCTGTCGGGCTGACTTCGCCACTTCGAACAAGCTTAGCGGCAGTTGCAATCGATAACCTGGCGAGTTCACTGCTCATGCGACACCTCACCGTGAACGACTGTCTGGAGGAAGCCCGTGATTGGTGACACCTGCGCGAACTCAGGCGCGCTCATCTTCGCCGACAAGGCATTTGCGTCCTTCAACCACACCTCGAGAACCTGACTAACTGCAGCTACTCGACCGTCTTCGAGCGGCAGATTTGAGTGTTCAGCTGTGGTCCTGACCAGCTGCTCCACACTCGAGTTGGGCATCATATTTCTCCTTCGTTGACGACGTCCTGAGCGTACCTTGCCGAATTGCCAATAGCTTGTGCGTGCGCGCCATCGTGATGGAACAGCAAAGTCACGCCATTGCGCCGGCTGCCAACAGGCGAGGTCCTCTGTGGAGAGCCTGGGCAGAAAGAACCCCCCGATTATCAGCATCGATGCCTGCCCCGTTTCTGCAGCGCCGGCGTCAGTGCATTTGAACGAGGCAGCGCCCGAGCGCCTCTCTGAGTTCGGGCGCGCGCAAGCGACGCCCGGTAAAAACCATGCTGGAGATGCGCTCCTGCTGATTCCAAGGCTGTCCCGCATCTGGGCGCACCACCATATGAACGCCTTGAAGCACGACTTTTCTCTCAGAGCCAGCATATGAAAGCGCAGAGGTAACGCATCAGGTCGGCGCCGTGCGCGCGAAATTGGCGCCGTTCCAGGCCGGATTCTGTCTTCAAGGGTGTAAAGAAGGACGTCCAACGCCTCCGGGTCAATGGTGCCTTCTCCGTAAGAATTTCTTCGATGGACCCGCCATGCGGCATCAGACCCTTGTCCGGGAATCTTCGATTTTCGCGTCCATGCCAGTCCTTACAGATGAGTCCATGTAATCCTGGGATTCGCCGCCATCAGGCCGGTTTGACTGCGGGAGGCCGGGTCATCATTTTGAACGGACAGCCACCTGCCGCGTGACGTGAAGCGCGGGAATGCCAGTCATCGAGTCCGTTCGATTCATCAGCAATCACCCTGATATGGCGTACCGGGACTATCCGGTTGTCCGTGGTATGCAAGCGAGCCCAGGTGCCAGCCTGTTACTGTCACAAACACCACATCCTTCCGCAGTGGACCCGCGCAGACAATCTTCAAAACAAGCAGAGAACGGGCTGTCGCGTTGCTGCTGCTGTGAGGCAAGGTGGGATATATGCCACGGCGCGCACCCTAACTTACGCGCATCCATTCCTGCGACAAGGTAACTCGTGTCGCCCGGCTTGCCTCGTCGATTTCGGGATGCACTCGGCTTCGAACAGCCCTTTAATCTCGCGGAGATTCTATGAATCGAGCATTTCGTTGGCTTGCATTATGTTGCCTGGCATTCTCAACGCAGTACCCCGCGATAGCCGCGGACAAGGAGCCGATTGTTGTCGGCAGCGTCCTTGATGAGACTGGTGCGCTCAACGTCTACGGTAAGGCGATGGCAGATGCTACGAAGCTTGCCGTCAAGTCCATCAATGACGCCGGGGGGCTACTGGGACGTCCGCTCAAGCTCGTCACCTACGATGCCCAGTCAGATAACGCGAAGTACACGAGCTACGCGAACCAGCTCGCGCTGCGAGACCATGCATCCGTCATCATGGGCGGCATCACCAGTGCTTCGCGCGAGGCCATCCGCCCCGTAGCAGACCGCAACAAGACGCTGTATTTCTACAACGAGCAGTATGAAGGAGGCGTTTGCGACAAAAACGTCTTCCTCACCGGCATTGTTCCCTCTCAACAAATCGCACCGCTTGTCGACTGGGCGATTAAGAACGGAAAGAAGAAGTTTTACGTTGTGGCAGCTGACTACAACTACGGCCATATCTCCACGGATTGGGTGAAGCAGTATGTGACAAAAGCTGGCGGTAGTGTCGTGGGCGCCGAATTCATCCCGCTTGATGTCAGCGAGTTCAGCTCGGTCATCTCGAAACTGCAGGAGGCGAAACCTGACGTGGTGCTCTCTCTTCTGGTTGGTGGTAACCACATCGCCTTTTATAGACAGTTTGCTTCTGCAGGGTTGTCGAGCCGTATGCAGATTGTCTCCGCGACCTTCGGACTTGGAAACGAACAGGTGGTCTTAGGTCCCAAGGAAGCGAGCGGCATCGTCGTCGCCTTTCCCTACGTTCAGGAGGACTCGTCGGAAGACAACAGAAAGTTCCGCGCGGCGTGGACCAAGGCTTACGGAGCCAACTACCCCTACATCACGGACAGCGCTGCAGCCGTCTGGAACGGTTGGCACCTGTGGGCCCTGGCTGTCACCAAGGCAGGCAGCACAGACCGCGAGAAGGTGATTAAGGCACTTGAAAGTGGTGTCAGCTTCGACGGTCCTTCAGGCAAGGTCACGGTAGACGGTCCGACACACCACGTGGTTCAGAACGTCCACATTGCGCGCGCTAATGAAAATCACGGGTTCACGGTTATTGGCGAGGAAAAATCTGTTCCCCCGAGCTATGAACAATCCGTGTGCGACCTTGTTGCACGACCCAATACAGCAAAGCAGTTCACGCCTTCGGCTAAAGCCAACTAGACGAAGTACTGCCACGGACGAATAGACATGGAAGCCTCAAGCTTGGGTTGGTTCCTCAATATGGCTGTATCCGTCGGACTCAGCATCGCAATTCTCGTGCTGGTCTCGCTCGGGCTATCAGTGCTCTTCGGCATGATGGGGATTATCAACCTTGCCCATGGAGAGTTTCTGATGTTTGGCGCGTTCGGAACGCTTGCTGGTGTCAGGGGTGGCCTTCCTCTGCCCGTAGCAATGTTGGTTTCGACGCTCGCCGTTGCGGTCTTCGGCTGGATAGTCGAACGGGCATTGATTCGATACCTGTATGGCCGCCTGATGGACAGCATGCTGGCGACCTGGGGACTGAGTCTCATCATGTCGCAAGGCGCAGTCTTCGTATTTGGCGCCACGACGCAAGGCATTGCCACTCCCGGAGGAAGTATCTACCTCGGCGGGTACTCCGTCTCAGCCTATTCCGTCGTTCTTATTCTGGCCGCGCTCTCACTCCTTGCGTTCGTGTATGCGGTTTTTACGCGTACCAAGTACGGTGTCATGGCGCGGGCTGCGGTTCAGAGACCCCAGATGGCGTCGGCCGTCGGCATCGACCCGCGACGCATCAACTCTTTAACGTTCATGTTCGGTGCAGCGCTTGCGGGCGCGGCAGGCGCATTGCTTGCCCCGATGGTAGGCGTGATGCCAACGATGGGAGAGGCATATATCGCTCGTGCGTTCATGACGGTGGTTGTGGGTGGCTCGGGCGTGCTCACTGGCACCGCCGCGGCTTCTGCGCTGCTTGGTGGAGTCGAGAACGTTGTGTCATACCTGTTTACCCCGTTCCTCGGACAAGCGGCTTTGCTGGTCCTGGCCATTTGCCTTGTACGCGTGCTGCCGACCGGTATCTCGGGTCGTCTGCGGCGCAAACTCTGAATGAGACGCTGACCATGAATCCATCAAGGAGTGCCCTGAACTTGCGCCTCATCGGCTGTGCAGTCGTCGCGCTGGTCGCTCTCGCGCTTGGATTTGCGATGCCGGAATTCGCGACATTTCAAGCGACGAATTGGGCCCTATTCGGGCTGCTTGCAGTCAGCCTTACGCTGGTCTGGGGGCATGGTGGCATATTCAGCTTCGGACAAGGCGCCTTCTTCGGAATCGGCGCCTATGCGTACAGCGTCGCAGCCATGAACATCTTGCCCGTTACCAATGAGACTGTATCTTCGGTCGTAGTTGCAGCACTCGCGGCTGCGGCGCTGGCGGCCCTAGTTGGGTACTTCATCTTCTATGGCAACGTCGGGGATGTATACGTCGGAATCATCACGCTCGCGATGACCCTCGTGCTCTTCACCGTTCTCTCGAGCACGGCTGACCCCAAATACCACATTGGAGAGGCTCAACTCGGCGGCTACAACGGAATCTCAGGCGTCCCACCTATCACCTTGCCCTTCGGAGAATCCGGAACCACCCTGACTGTCGTTCAGTCGTACTCCACCGTCATTCTGGTTTGCGCATCGATTGTTGCTGGCCTGTACGTTCTCCTTCATCGCCCGTTCGGCCGTGTTCTTACCGCTCTCAGGCAGAACGAGTTGCGAACTCAACTTCTGGCCTTCGATGTCCGGTTCCGTAAGCTTGTCGTGTTCACGATTGGCGGAGCGATTGCCGGTATCGCGGGTGCCTTCTACGCTGCATGGGCTATGTTCATAAGCCCGGTGGTCTTCGGACTGGCATTGGCAGCGCAGGTGGTGATTTGGGTCCTGGTTGGCGGTCGAGCGTCATTTGCTGGAGCCTTCATTGGAACCTTGCTTGTACAGTCGCTCTCCTTCGCGCTGGGCGGTGGTGCTGGAGATGCAACACCCATCGTCCTTGGCGTCGTGCTCATCGCGGTCGTTCTGTTCTTGCCGTCTGGAATCGTTCCGGCCTTAGCCAGATTCCTGGTCGCAAAACGGACATCGGGTTCGGCAGGTTCAGCCGCCGCCGATGCTTCAGTGCCTCAGGAACAGAGATTTGCGGAGCTGCCTTTTCGCAGCGAGTCCGGCGGCGCCACACTCAGTGCCACTGGACTGGAAAAGCGCTTTGGCGGCGTTCGAGCCGTGCAGACGGCAACAGTCAGCTTCGGTCAGAAGGGTGTTCATTGCCTAATTGGCCCGAACGGCGCGGGCAAGAGCACCTTCTTCAACCTTCTTGTCGGCCGCTTTCCTCCGAATCGTGGCGCCATCGAACTTGATGGTCGGCCGATTACGCATATGAAGTCACACGACCGGGTGAGGAACGGATTAGGAATCAAGCTGCAGGTGGCCAGCATTTTCACCGAACTGTCGGTGCGCGAGAACCTCTGGCTAGCCGCGTATGGACGTCGACGGGACAAGGCAGTGGCCGACCTTCGGTCTGCGGAAATGTTGGACTGGCTGGCGCTCGCGCACCGAGCGGATGACAGTGCGGGGTCGCTGTCTCATGGGCAGAAGCAGTGGCTGGAGATTGGCATGGTCATGGCTGCTGAACCCTCGGTGGTATTGCTCGATGAGCCAACAGCCGGAATGACCAGGGAGGAGACTGCCCGCATGGCGGCGATGGTGCGTCTCCTCGGACAGAGCGTGTCGGTCATCGTCGTCGAGCATGACATGGAATTTGTGCGGGCGCTGGACGTTCCCGTCACCGTCTTCCACCAGGGAAACGTCTTCGCCTCCGGGTCGCTTGAAGAACTGCGACGCGACGAGCGGATTCTCGACATCTATCTGGGGCGACAAGGACATGGGCATGTTGCTTGAACTGAAGAACCTTCGCGCCGGCTACGGGCAAACGCTTGTGTTGCATGGCCTCGACCTGGAACTCGAGCGGGGACAGATGATTTCCATCCTTGGGCGAAACGGAGTTGGAAAAACGACGCTCTTGCGTGCCATCGTTGGAGCCATCCCGCTGCAGCAAGGCGAGATTCTCTTCAATGGCTTTTCGATACGAGACATGCAAATGCACAAGCGCGCCCACCAGGGAATTGCATACGTTCCTCAAGGCCGCGACATCTTTCCATCCTTGTCGGTGCTCGATAACCTGAAAGCGGCGGCGTTCGGCACGAAGCGCAGCGACTGGCGAGAAGCGATTGACGGGCTGCTTTCCGAATTTCCGATGCTTCGCGAAAAAGCCGACGAGCGCGGAGATTCACTAAGTGGCGGCCAGCAACAGATTCTGGCTCTCGCACGGGCACTCATCACGCGCCCATCGTTGCTGCTTCTCGACGAGCCATCCGAAGGGATACAACCTTCAATCGTTGACCAGATAGCTGAGACTGTCCGGAAAATGAATGAACGTGAGGGCATCGCGGTCATTGTGGTTGAACAGAATCTGGAGTTTGTTGCCCGCATGGGCGCTCATTGCCGACTGGTTGACAAAGGTCGTGTTGTCTTCGACTGCGACCCGGAGCAGATAATCAACGATGCCGACCTACAGCGGCAGTACCTGGGGGTTTGATGATGCTGCGCGGAGACACCAGCTACGAATCTGAAGTTAAAGAATTTCGCTGGAACATTCCCGAAAAGTACAACATTGGGGTGGATGTGTGCGATAAGTGGGCGGCGCTCGACCCGGAGCAACTGGCGCTTATTCACGAGCACGGCAACGGGTACATCACTCGCGTCTCCTTCGGCGAGCTCCGGCGGAGAAGCAATCAGACAGCGAACTGCCTGCGAAAGCGCGGTATCACGAAAGGAAGTCGCGTTGCAATCCTCCTCGCCCAATCGCCGCAAACCGCGTTTGCCCATATTGCCGCCTTCAAGACAGGCGCGATTTCTGTTCCGCTCTTCGCATTGTTCGGAGAGGAAGCGTTGGAGTATCGCCTGCGCGATAGCGGAGCCAGCGTGCTCGTCACCGATACCGAGGGAGCAACCAAAATTGCCGCCATCAGGCAGCGGCTGCCAGCGTTAGTGGCTGTCCTGGTCACCGATTCCGATTCGGGCGTCACGGCAGTTGATGGTACGGAAAACTTTGATGACGCAATTCAGGCAGAGTCCGACGCGTTTGAGCCCGTGGAGACCAACGCGGATGACCCGGCGGTCATCATCTATACATCAGGAACTACCGGGAAGCCCAAAGGCGCACTGCATGCCCACCGCGTTCTCTTGGGACATTTGCCCGGCGTAGAGATGTCACACGGTGGAGGTATCAAAAGAGGCGACCTTATCTGGACTCCAGCCGACTGGGCATGGATTGGCGGTTTGCTTGATGTACTGCTGCCGGCCCTGCACCACGGTGTGCCGGTGGTCTCACGCCGCTTCAGCAAGTTCGATGCGGCGTCTGCCTTCGATTTGATGGGCCGTCATGGCGTCACGCATGTTTTTCTGCCACCGACGGCGCTGAAGATGCTGCGTGCCGAAAAGGCGCCCTTAGAACGCGGGCAATTGCATCTGCGTTCGGTCGCAAGCGGCGGGGAATCGCTGGGCGTGGAACTCCTTGGATGGGGCCGGGAAGCTTTGGGCGTGACCATGAACGAGTTCTATGGCCAGACCGAATGCAATATGGTCGTGTCCTCCTGCGGTGCCTGGTTCGCGGCCCGACCGGGAGCAATCGGGCGGGCCGTGCCAGGTCATGACATCCAGATAGTGGACGACCAGGGCGTGCCTGTACCGACAGACGCGGTTGGAAACATTGCGGTTCGTTCGCCGGACCCCGTGATGTTTCTTGGCTACTGGAACAATCCGTCGGCCACCGCCGAGAAGTTCGCGGGAGCGTATCTGCTGACAGGCGACCTAGGCTGCATGGATGCAGACGGCTTCATCCACTACGTGGGTCGCAACGATGACGTAATCACGAGCGCCGGATACCGTATTGGGCCAGGACCGATTGAGGACTGTTTGCTCGGCCATCCGGCCGTGAAGCTGGCAGCGGTTGTTGGCGTGCCGGACCCCACCCGCACCGAGGTGGTGAAGGCATTCGTTGTTCTGGCCACCGGCTTCACCGCTTCGGCGAGCCTAACCCGAGAATTGCAGGACCACGTGCGCATCCGTCTGGCTGCGCACGAGTACCCTCGGCTCGTCGAATACATCGATTCGCTTCCAATGACCTCAACAGGAAAGATAATCCGGCGGGAGTTGCGAACTCGCTAACTATAGCTGCCGGGAGACGGGCAGTCGGCGTTGCCCGCGGTTGCCGCCAGACTTGGCGCCAGTAGCGCTCGGCCAGTTGCCTCCAGGGAAGCCGATTGGTCCGCGACCTCGACCGAGGCTACCGGGTTTCGAGCCCGCTGTTGCGGACCGACCGCCGGCCGCTCCAGGTCCATCGTTGATGCCAATATTGAACCCATCTGGTTGAAAAGACGCGAGCGCGTTCGCCTTGGCTTGGTCCAGAAGGGCAAAAAGGTCGTCTCGTTCTTCAGTGCTCACGTGGAAAAACGAACGAACATGGCGTCTAGGTATGACTAGACTGTGCCCGGGTGAGTCGGGAAACCCGTCCCGAATCCATATGGCATGTCAATTCTGACCGACGATGCTGCACGTCGAAATCTCGCAGAAGGGGCAAGTCTGTGACGACATCAGCGCCTTTTCCGAGACAAAGGGGATACCGCTATTCTATCCAACCCTGCCATCACTGAGTGGCGAGCAAAACAAGGAAGTGTTTGAGTCGGGGAGGTCCACGAGCCTATGTGCGCCTATCGGATGCGAACGGCAATCGTATCGTGAGACGCCACCTACCGGGCACCACAAGGAGTTTCACAGCGCGAGAAATCCACCCCTCAAGTTTCAGCAAGTTCTGCCGTTAACGGTGTAGCCGAAAACTGTGAGAAGAGGGAACAATGATTTCATTCAAGAGGGTACTCGTTCCAACCGCCGCGCTGGCGAGCCTGCTTGCGGGGTGTGCCGACGGAGCCAACCCTCTGCAGGACTTGAGTAGTGGTCTCGCGCACGTGCATCGCACGTTGTCGGTTCCGCTAGGCTCCGTACCCACCATGCTGGGGCCGTCTCTTTCACCGGAGGAGCAAGCCAAGCTCAATGCGAATCTCACCGCGTCTGCGTCGACGCGTGACGCTAACTTCCGTCGCATGGTCAACTCCGCGCAGCCGACTATCGCCGCCGTACTGTCGAAGACCGCCTGCTACCAGCAACCCGACGACTGGCCCGTGCTTAGCATGTACGCATCGCCGAAGATGTACCAGCATTACCTTTCGGCGCCATGGAACTCGATGCCGTATGCACCGAAGGGCCGGTGTTTGACCATTTTGCGGACCGACGCTTGGAGCCAGCCGTCACTCAACGCATTTCGCTTCCGTGCTGTCTACTACAGCCCGCAAAGCGGCGAGAGCCAGCAGCGACAATACGAGTTCGTGAATCTCGACGGGACCTGGCTCCTGAACGAGGTGCTTGGTTGACCGGTTGCTTCTGACGCACGCCTGTTGATTTGCACCGGCAATTGCCAGCGGCCGCCGCGTGGGCTGCGGGACCTCTCGCGACAATTGATTGACAAGTCGTGCGGCGTTCCTGGCGTGTGGCATAGTTCCGGCACCTCGAATGCGCAGGGACGCTTCAACTGCCTAGAACAGTGCTCTCCTGCAATGCTGCATGTCAACTGTCGAAAGAAGCATTGTTGATTAGGTCTCCTACGTCGTCGCTGTACCCCCGTTATCGTGGCTCGAAGGAGATTCTGACGCTAAGCTCTTCGAGCCCTGAACGCAGCTTTCGCGTTCGGCGACGCGCCCTCTGTTGCTATCAGTGAGAGCGTGGTAGCGGCGAGTCCGCTCGATTGCGCGGCCGCCGCTATTCCGCTTATGGACCCGGCTCGGTGACCATCCTTCAGTAGCGCAGGAAACTCGGGGGCTTGCACTAGCTTGCTCAAAAGGTCCTGCATTGCGGGCATAAGCGCTTGCGCGGTTTGATTGCACGCGGTTTCATCGAAGTAACTCCATGTGTAGCCTCACTTGCAACAGCCTTCGGACGGTTCTGAGGCAGCGAAAAAGCAGTGAGTTAGCGAGGACAGATTGTCTAGCTCTTAGCCGCGGGAGGTGCTGGGGGCCTCGACTGCCCTCATAGGAGCCTCTCCTTGGGAGGTCTGGAGAAGCAATAGTCCGGCCGAAGTAAGGGCCTTTTGACTACCTCGAGATTCGAACAATATCCGTTTGCGCTCGCTATAGCTCACCTCAATAAGGTCGACCAGTTCGTCGAACTTCAATGCTCTCGCGCATTCCAGAAGGAAGAAGCCTTGGAGTCTCTGGCGTGGCAGTCGTTCGAGTTTGCGGTCGAGCCAAATGCGGGAAACGACGAGTGCACCATCGTCTTCTTCGTTCGGTTTCAGTTTTAGGCGCACCGACCGGCGCAAGCGGTCGGTGAATGTTTCGCTTCTGCTGGTGCGACGCTCTGTCTCCAAAAATTCGCGCACAGCCAAAAACACTGCGAGGCGACGACGAATTAGCTTCTCTGCGCGCAAATACCGGGATGGTATCCCGATGCTTATACTCTCCGAGAAGGAAGTAGGCGCGACGGTCCAGCGGTCGAGCTCTGGTGATTTGACATTGGCGCCCGTCCTCAACGCTTTGAACTGCTCGATGGCTTCCAGGGCCTGGAACAAACGAGCCGCGCCTTCAATGAGGGTGAAGGGCTCGGCGTCAGAATCAATGTCCGCGGGCGGGTCGATTGCCGTGAAGACCAACGGCCTGCCATGGTCGATGCTGGTATGTACGCACACGCATGTTTCGGCAGGTGCTGTCGAGGCACCAAACCAACCTATCGGGGGGAGGCTCTCAAGTTGACTAAGACCTTCGCAAATCCGCGACCATCTCCCTGACGTGACGCCGCCCTTGCTTTCGAAAACATGCCATTTTCCTGACTGTGCTTCAACGAGGAAGTCTGGTGACTTCCTTGAGCGCAGTGAGAACGAGATGAGACGGCCTGGCTTAATGCTAGCTTTCGCGTAGATGCCAACATGCAGAAATGACCTGACCGGGTCACCTCCAGCTTTGAGCCACTCTTGTGCAGCCAGATACGCACCCATACCGCCCAAGATGAAGGAAAGAGACACCTTCTCCGATGCCTCGAGCTTCTTATAAAAGAAGCGAGGGAGTCTCGACTGATTCTCAACGCGGAAGCTTGCCAGCACCAAGGCCAGGCGCGCCTTAAGATAGTGCATCAGCTCTGCGCACTCGCGTGAACTGAGCGCAAGGTGCGTTTTCCACTCTGCTCGTCGTCCGTACCCACACTCGAGAATGGCTGCCGCGAAGTCGACGTCAGAGATGGCGACTATGGCGGGAGGCTTTCCTTTGCTGCCAAAGGGGACTGCACCTGCTGCTTTGAAATGCTTTTGAATGAAGGCGTACGGTTTGTACGTCATCGGCTTCGAGAACTGCTTCGCTCCGAGGACGCGGGGAACATAGAAATCGAACAGATTGCCGAGCGGGGTGACTTTTGTTGCCATAGGGCCTTGTTATTTTAGAGAGGAGCAAACTGCCGTCCGGCGTGAACTGAAATGCGGACGAATTGCGGGGGCCTTGGGTGTACATGCCGGCACTGCGACTCCCATCAACGAAAGCCGGTCGTCCTGCGATGCCGTTCCGAAAGGAGGAAGGAACTGTGGCAAATGACCGGGGCTGCTCGACTCGCTGGCGGACATCACCACATGCGGCGGCTCCGTAGAGGTTGTCCGGTCTCTCTAACTTCTGGAACTGCGCAACGACAACCTTCAATCGATATCTGTGTCCGTCGAAACCGATGGGCGAGCCCGCATGCACTCTCTTGAGTTTCGACCGCGCTCGCCCAGTCCCGTGGTTTTGGTCTATTAGCTGTAGTACTTGACCAGTTGCACGAATCCGTTCGGGAGTCGACGAACGGTGAGGTCGTGACCAGCAGCTTGACTCAATGCGAAACCACCGAACTGAACGCCTCCGCCGAAAGTGACACCAGGAGTCATCTGGACCCCGTTGATGTCCACAGACACCTTGGCTGAGAAGCTTCCGTCGGCGGTGACCGCAAAAACATCTTCGAAATGGACGCGCACGAGCCCGTCTGAATCCGGCACGGGGCTCTGCGCCGCTGCCGACTGTTCCGGATTCGCCTGCTCGGTTTCGGGCGGCGCATTGGGGACGGGCGAAGCAGTTTGTGGCTCCGGCGCGGCTGTCGTCGCTACAACTTGGACAGTGGGCGCGGATGCCGCGTTATCGCTTGCAGTGTCTTGCTTGCCGTTGCAAGCGGCGGTCGTTGCGGCCGCGACAAGCGCGGACGCCAGCATTAGTTGTCTTGCATTCATTTTCGGTAGGTGCTCTCCACGATAAAGGGCATAACGGCCATTTGTTGAAAACCTTTAGTTTTTTTCGCTATCGCGGCGCGCCCACTCGCGCCGTCCGCAGTTGGTGAAGCGGGTGGTAGCGTCAAATTTATTTGGGGACCAGCCGCACTGTACTTCGGGTGCTGTATGATAAATTGGCGCAAAATATAAGAGACTTTCGGGGAACAAGATGTTCGACGCACCTCGCGCGAATGAATTTACGCAGGGAACAGTGTTTTCTTGCGCCTACGCGGAAAATTACCAGGATGAATCGGTCTACGGCTTGATTATTACGGCGCGCTGCGACGCCGCGCAGGCGAAAGTATCGGCGTTCACATACGTACCTGTGATTCCGTTAAGTTCGTGGATTTATGTTGACGGTGCTTCTACGGTTCTTGACCGAGCCGAAGCCGACTACATGAACATCATCTCTGACCGACTAGAGAAGGATGGTCTATCAGAATCGCTGCTCTCGACACACTCGCTAACCGCAATATACGACGCACACTACGAAAAAATTGAGAACGAGAAGGCCAGAAAATCTCAGTGCGAAAAGCTTAGAAATGTCATCGCGCAAGTTGCAGAAACGCGGGCACTTCAGACGGACAAAACTAATCGAGAGCGACTAAGGGCGCATTTGACAGTTTGCAAGTCACACGTCGACTCGGTGGTAAAAGAATTGGCAGGACATAGGCTCTCAGGCTATTATCTTCTCAGAGGGTTGGAAGCGCTCGACTCTGGTGAGGCGCAGGACTTTGTAGCGTTGCTGCGCGAGGTCCATCACATACCAAGCAGCGTTGCCAAAAGCATCACTAATGGTATCTCCAAGGACCAGTGGGACGTAGCGCAGAATAAGAACGTCGTTTGTCCAAAATTCCTCGGAACTGGTGACTATGCCCTTCCAGTGGCCAAATTAACTTCCCCCTGGATAGAGCATCTGATGCAAAACTTCGCTTTGCTGTTCTCACGCATCGGCGTGCGCGACAACGATGTGGCGGACGTCAGGAAGTCATTGCGGACCATCGGCATTGGAGCTTAGCGCGTGAAATACCTATACATATGCCAAGAAGCCGCTCAGGAGCTAGTCGCGGAGCGGATGCTCCAATCTGCTGAGTTCGAGACGGGTAAAATCTTCGCCAGCTTTATCCGCTCGCAGGTGAAGTCGATGGCGCTAAGCACGAAAATAGCCGCGGTGACCGCTGGAGAGGGCGCATACATCCTTGCGCCCCAATCAAAGTGTCTCAACTATATCGTCTTTGACCTCGAAGAAGCGCCTAGGCTTCTCAGCCTTGACGACAACGGCTTGCTCCTTGTCATCCAGAAGACATTGCGGTTTGGCATCAAGCTCTGGAATGACTTAAAACCAAGTTCACACGAGCGCGTTCTGCAAAACGGAAAGGCCGTGGTCTTTCCATATCCGATTGGAATGCAGACCGACTTGCGAGCCGTAATAGAAAGGCAACCTGATGAAAGAAGGCGAAGCAGGCGTGAAGCAGGTTCGGCACTACTAGTTTATAAATTCTCAAGTGAAGAAGGGGAAGGGGTTGCCGAGGTTCCTCGTGTCACGAACTTCCGCAAGGCAGTTGAGGGAAAGGCGGCCGCCATCGCTGCTGCCGGCGAAATGATTACGCGTTTGAACCCCCAAGCGCGCCCGGGTAACCAAGTGCTCGCGGTGACGCAGTTGGATGCGTCCAATCACGAACGACCTGCATTTCAGGCTGGATTGGACGGGTGGCGCACGATATTGACCACCGGGCAGTTGGAATTTGTGAACAGACACCTAGATGTTCCCCACCGAATCGAAGGGCCTGCTGGAACCGGCAAGACCCTTTGTCTCGTTCTGAAATGCCTCAAAACACTAAACGACTCGAAGCTTGAGCAAACGGACCATCGAGCGTTATTCATCGCACACAGCGAGGCAACAAAGCGAGCCATTGAAAGTCTGTTCGCAATTAACGACCTCGACGGGTTCTACACGTCCGAAAATCCTGCTCTAGGCGCGGCACAGACGCTCCGGGTCACCACGCTCCAAGCCCTCTGCGCGGACTTATTGCATCAGGAGATATCAGAATCCGAGCTGGTCGACCGCGACGCTTACGAGTCCAAGCAGGTGCAAATGTTGTATGCGCGGGAGGCCGTGGATAGTGTGCTTGCCGAAGAACTTGAGTCTCACCGTCCTTTTATGACGATGGACTTTATTGAGTTTCTGCTGCAGACAGACCGTTGGGTTCTTGCGGACATGCTGCGACATGAAATCAGCGTCCAGATAAAGGGCCGAGCTGACCAAGACCTCGACAAGTATAAGAAGCTTCAGCGTTTGAAGGTGGGGATGCCGGTTGCATCGGAGGGTGACAGGTCCTTCACATTTCTAATGTACGACAGGTATCAACGTGAACTTGTCTCGTCCGCCCAGTTCGATACTGACGACGTCGTTCTGAGCGCAATTTCGCAGCTCAACACGCCCATTTGGCGGCGCAGACGCAGTCGGGAGGGATACGACAGCATCTTCATCGATGAAACGCACCTCTTCAATCTGAATGAATTGTCGGTGTTCCATCAATTGACGCGCGACGACGCAGCACAGCCAATCGCTTACTCAGTTGACCGCTCCCAGGCACTGGGCGACCGGGGTTGGACCGATGACGCGTTTGACCTGGTTTTCGACCCGGCGGAAAATGTCGAAAGCTCGGCTCGAACGCCGGTAAAGTCGATATTTAGGTGTTCGCCGGATATCGTGAATCTGGCGTTCTCCGTCACGTCCTCGGGTGCTACGCTTTTTACCAACTTTCATGACCCGTTGACTGCGGCCGTGAGTGCTTTCACTTCCGAGGAGGAGCGTAAAACCGAGCCCCCTCTGATGCTGCAATATGCGTCGAGCGAAGCAATGCTGAACGGCGCGTTCACACGTGCGGACTTGCTCGCAAGGGAGATGGACGGCTCGAAGGCGGACGTCGTAATCATTGCCTTTGGTGACGACATCTTTAAAGAACTTCAACTGCGCGCGCAGGCTTCGAAAAAGCCGGCTGAGGTGATTAAGAGCCGCGGAGACCTTGAAGCTGTCAATCGCGCACGGCAGTCTGGACGCTTTGTGCTAACCGCTCCCGAGTTTGTGGGAGGGCTGGAATTCTCGGCGGCGGTTCTCGTGGGCGTTGACGGCGGCCGAGTGCCACCGAAGGGCGGGAGTTCTTACGAAGACAGCCAAAACTATTTGAGTTACTCCTCCCATCAACGCGTTTACGTCGCTCTGACGAGGGCGCGCTTTCGTGTCGAGCTTCTTGGGGAAAAGTCTCGTGGGATAAGCTCCATTCTTACCAACGCAGTGCAGGCAGAGTTGCTGACTGTCCGCGACGCCTGAGAGGGCGGAGGCCGAGCGGACGCTAGTTCATGCAAACGCTACAGAACCTACTCGGGGGCAGACTGCCGTGGTAGAGAACAAACCTGATGTTGGCAATGCTGCCCCTAAAAGGCGGAAAGCTTCGACCGACACCAGAGCGGTAGGCTATGTGATTCAAGCTGGAGCCCACGCTCCCGTCGCCCAGCTAAGGTTGATGGACGCCACGTCGTGGGAGATTTTCGTCGAGGAATGTTGCCTGCCGCTGGCGGGCAACACGTATCAAACCGTGAAGCGGCTGGGGATGCCTGGTGACAAGGGGCGAGACGTTGAGGCAATCGTTACGCTTCCGCGAAAGCAACACGGCTGGGACCTTTATCAGTGCAAGTACTATAAGGGCCCGGTGGCGGCGTCCGACTTCTTTCCTGAGATGGCCGGCTTCTTCAGCCACCTCGCGCGCAAGAGCTATCCCGAGCCCAGCACATACTTTATATGCGCTCCGCATGACTGCGGTGTCGACCTTTATGACCTGCTGGTTTCCGAGCCCGAGGAATTCAAAGCTGATTTCTTGCAGGCATGGGTTGACGGCAATCGAGGATTGAAAAAGAACCTGACACCCGAAATCAAGGCTGTGGTTGAATCCTTCGATTTTTCACGTTTTAAGGAAATGTCGGCGCGTACTTTGGTTGAGATGCACGCGAAGAATCAGTCTGCGCATTTCAGGCGATTTGGAATCAGGCCGAAGCGTCTCGATGACCCAGCGGTCCCGAGGTCGCCGACAAAGCGTGAGCAGAAGTACGTCGAGGCTCTTCTCGCCGTGTACAGCGAGCACGCCGCACATTCTGTCGACCGCAACGGACTGACCGGCAGTGACTATGAAGAGCATTTCTCGGCGTGCCGCTCAGAGTTCTACAGTGCCGAAGGTCTGAAGCGATTCAGCCGGGATATCTTCCCCGGCGAATTCGATGCGTTCCTCGCGACAATGCTAACGACGGTAAAGAGCACTGTAAGCCTGCCCACCCATAAGACCGGGCTTGAGCGACTTTGTGCGGCCACAGAGCGTTCTTACCAGTTGAAAATGGCTGACAGTCCACTCAGCGAGAGTTTGCGGTCCCCCGATATGCCAGGGGCATGCCATCACCTAGCTAATACTGGCAAACTTAGCTGGGTCAAATAAGATGAACTCGTCTCCGTTCAATTCAGCATTTGAACTCGGCATCAGAATGGCGTTTATCCTGCACGCGCTGCGGCCGGGCGTCGCCGACCTCCAGAAGCTCGTCCTTCTAGACTACGCGCTCGTCTATTCTGCCGACCTGAACGGTCCGCCGAGTCTCCACACTCCAGTGCCGCAACGGAGCAGCGAGGTTTACACCCGGAGACACCGCATTGAAGAGGGACTTTATCTAATGAGCGCGAAGGGCGTTGTGACTGCCGACTTCAACGACGACGGCATCGTCTATCTGGCAGGCCCGCGCTGCCGACAGCTCGTGAACGCATTCACCTCCCGGTATGCACGCGAGCTTGAGTTGCGCGCCGGCTGGGTCGCCGGCACGTTCGGCGACGTGTCGTCGGACTCCTTGGCTCAACGGTTCGACACTGAGGGGCGCCGTTGGGGCGCAGAAATTGGCGACCTGCTGAACTGACCATGGCTTTCAAACTACTACGGCTTGTGGTCACCGGACCCGCGATGGAACCAGCGACATTCGTCCTGTCACGGCCAACCACGACAATCTATGGGCCCAGCGAGACCGGCAAGTCCTACGTTTTTCAGTGCATTGGCTATTGCCTTGGCGGCGACACAGTGCCGGAGGAGATTCCAGAGGCGAAGGGGTACCAATCCGTTTATCTTGAGATTCAAGCTGGTCGTGGCTCTGAGAACTTCCTCGATGAGACGGAACATCAAGCTGCACTGGACCTAGGTGACTTGCCGCCGAAGCCACAGGACGGCGACATATTCACCATCGTACGCGGCATACAGGGAGGTGCCGAAGCAGTCTATCGGACACATATCGAGGGCGTAGCAACCGCTCGAAAGCTCAAGATTGACTGCAACGAGCTTTTGAAACGCCTGATTGGCGTCAGCGAGAGCGTCGTCTTCAAAAAGGCAGGAAAGAAAGGTGTGATTTCCGCGGGACCCTTGCGACATTGGTCAATGCTCTCGCAGACATCTATCGTCGCCAAGGAGAGCGTCCTCGGAGACTCCAATGCGCGTATGGAGAGAAGCGCGGCCCTCGCGCTGATGCTTGGTGGCGTCGATGATACGTAAGCGCCCGGTGATGGCATCTTGA
>NZ_JFHC01000044.1 GCF_000698595.1 Caballeronia glathei
GTGATCGCACCGACCACCTGCAGCGGCGCTTCGTTTGCGACTGCCGCGCGGAACCGGGCGCCTGCACTCGCGGATTGGTCTGTGTTCATCGTATGTCTCCCAAGAGCGCTTCTACTAGGCAAGTTGCAGGCCACTTCGGGGTGCGTCGATAAATCCTTGATTCGAAAGGGTTCGAGCCGCAGGCCGCCCTTTTCATTGATTTCAGAAATGAAATTTCGGATTTCATCTTCGAATAACGGGCTAAGATGGCTGCATTGTTTTTCGCCAGCCGAGCCGCGCCATGGACCGCTCCCTCACCCCCGCTTCCCGCCCGCGCATCTGGGCGATCGGTATCAGCAAGCTGCGCGACCTGTATCGCGATATCGCGGCCGAGTACGATCCGCTCGCCGAACTGCGGATCGTCGCGCGCGGCTACGACGATGCGCTGCAGGACATCGAGAACGCGGGCCCCGAGCGGCCGGACGTGATCGTGGCGGCGGGATCGAACGGCAGCTATCTGAAGGCACGCAGCGGCGTGCCGGTCGTGCTCGTCACGCCGACCGGCTTCGACGTGATGCATGCGCTCGCCCGCGCGCGGCGCGAAGCGCAGGCGGTGGCGCTCGTGATGCACGGCGAGGCGCCGTCCGAACTCCGGCGCTTCTTTGCGGCGTTCGGCGTGAGCGTGGAGACGTCGTCGTATCTCGCGGCGCAGGACGCGGAAGCCTGCGTGCTCGACTTGCGCGACCGCGGTGTCGAGGCGATCGTCGGGCCGGGCCTCGTCACGGAGCTCGCGGAGAAGGCCGGGCTGAAGTCGGTGTTTCTGTATTCGCGCGCGTCGGTGCAGGCGGCTTTCGATACCGCCCTCGAAGTCGCGCGCGCGACGCTCGCCGAAACGCTGCGGCGCCGCCGCCTGGACCAGGTGCTGCAGAACCTGCGCGACGGCGTGATCGCGCTGAGCGCTGACGGCCGCATCGAAGCGCTCTCGGGGAAGATGGCCGAGTTGCTGCGCGCGACGCCGTCTCAGGCGGTTGGCCGGCGCCTCGCCGAGATCGCGCCGGACGTCGCCGCGGCGGTGCCAAAGGACGAGGGCGAGTCGCTCGAGACGGTGCGCGGCGCGAGCTACGTGATTCATCGGAGCGAACTGGGCGAGGGGCGCGCGTCGGGGGCGATCGTCACGTTCCAGGAGTCGGTCGCGCTGCAGCGCATGGACCGCTCGGTGCGCGCCCGGCAACGCGCGCCGCAACTCGTCGCGCGCTACGTGGTGGGCGACATGATCGGCGAGTGCGACGCCATCGAACAGGTGCGCCGGCGCATGCTGCGCTACGCGCGTTCGGACGCCACCGTGCTGATTCGCGGTGAAAGCGGCACGGGCAAGGAACTCGTCGCGCAGGGCATCCACAACGCGAGCGCGCGGCGCGAGTTTGCGTTCGTCGCGCTCAACTGCGGCGCATTTCCCGATACGCTGCTCGAAAGCGAGCTCTTCGGCTACGAGGAAGGCGCGTTCACCGGCGCGCGGCGCGGCGGCAAGGCGGGACTGATCGAGACGGCGCATCGCGGCACGCTCTTTCTCGACGAAATCGGCGAGATGCCGCTGCCGCTGCAAAGCCGCCTGCTGCGCGTGCTGCAGGAGCGCGAAGTCGTGCGGCTCGGCTCGACGGAGCCGCTGCAGGTCGATGTGCGCATCATCGCCGCGACGCACCGCGCGCTGACCGAGCGCGTCGAATCGGGCGAATTCCGCGCGGATCTGTATTACCGGCTCAACATCCTGAATCTCGCGCTGCCGCCGCTGCGCGAGCGCGCCGCGGATGTTGCGATGCTCGCCGCGCACCTGCTGAAAGAGACGCGCCGCATGCAGAGCGATGCCGCCGCGCGCGCCGTGCTGGAACCCGTGCTTCCGATGCTCGCCGCGTATCAGTGGCCGGGCAACGTGCGCGAACTGCAGAACGTGATCGAGCGTATTGCCGTGGAACTGGACGACGCCGGGCCGGAGGCGCTCACGCCGTCGCTTTTGCGCGCCATCGCGCCGGAACTGTCCGCGGCGGCGGCCGGGGCCCCCACGCTCAGGGAACGCGCGCAACGGGCGCAGGCCGACGAGGTCCGCGCCGCCCTCGACGCTTTCGACGGCGATCGCGACAAGGCTTGCGCGGCGCTCGGCATCAGCAAGACGACGCTGTGGCGCAAATTGAACGCATCGCGGTAGGCAACCGGTAGAATTGCCCGATACCGAATCCTTCGAGTCCCTTACTTTGTTCAGCCGACGCCGATCGCCAAAGCCCTTGCGCCTGCCGCGCGGCACGCGCGCGTCGTGGCGCAGCGTGCACAAGCGCACGCTGTTCACGCGGCCCGGCATATCGCCGCAGCGCATGCTGCTGCGGCGCCTGTACATCGTGTTCGCGCTGTGCGTGCTCGCGTTCACGATCCTCTATCTGGACCGCGACGGCCTGCGCGACTCCACCAAGTCGCCGGGCGAGGGGATGGGTTTCGCCGACCTCATCTACTTCACGATGGTGACGGTCGCGACCGTCGGCTACGGCGACATCGTTCCGGTGACGGCGCGCGCGCGTCTCACCGACGCGCTCCTCATCATGCCGATCCGCGTGATGATCTGGTTCATCTTTCTGGGCACGGCCTATCAGCTGGTGGTCCAGCGAATTGTCGAGGAATATCGCATGAAGCGCCTGCAGCGGAACCTGCGTCAGCACATTCTCGTGTGCGGTTACGGACTGAGCGGCTCGATCGCCGTGCGCGAGCTGCTGGAGAGCGGCACCGATCCGCGCAGCATCATCGTGATCGACCGCGAGCAGGCGGCGCTCGAATCCGCGACGTCGCTCGGCGTGACGGGGCTGCTCGGCGATCCCTCGCGCGAGGACATCCTCCAGCAGGCGCAGGTCGCGCAGGCGCACGCGGTGATCGTCGCCGTCACCGACGATCCCACGGCAATCCTCGTCACGCTCTCCGTGCGCAGCTTCGCGCCGAAGGTGAAGATCGTCGTGCGGATTCAGGAACACGTGTTCCAGCGGCAGTTGCGGCAGGCGGGCGCGGACGTGATCGTGTCGTCGACGAAGATCGGCGGCCTCCTGCTCGCGGATGCGGTCGAGAGCCGCTATCTCGTGCCGTTCGTCTCCGACATGCTCTCGTCGCGCGGGCGCGTCACGCTGGTCGAGAGAAAAGCCCTGCCGCAGGAAGTGGGGCGCATGACGAATGCGGTCGACGGAGCGATCATCATCGGGCTCGCGCGCGGCGCAGAGGTGATGCAATTCTACGAAGACCCGCATTGCCCGATCGAAGCGGGCGACACGCTCGTGATGATCAAGTCGACCCGCGAGGAACGGGGGAGCCGGGAGAGCGGGGAATAGCGCGAAGGCTAGGCGGCCGGCGCCGCGCGTTCCTGCATGCACACCCACGGCGACACCACCACGGCCCAGAGCTCGGGGTCGCGGGCGGCGTAGTCGGCGGCGGTTTCGGCCTGAACGCGCTCGATCAGCCCCGCCGCGAGCCATTCGCTGATCTGCTTCGTGTCGTCGTTGGCGACGCACTCCGCGACGCTCACGAGGTCGAGGTCGCGCGCCACTTTGAGCAGCACGCCGCGCGCGAAGAAACGTTCGAGTTCGGACCAGCCGATCTGCGCGGTTTCGGCGAGGAGCTTGACGTAGAGCGGGGAGGGGGAATGTGCTTCGGTCATGGGGAAAAGCGGGCGGTGAATGCGTCCGACACTATAAACCATCGTGCCGGACGCGCCCGCCTTGAGGGCATCAGAGATCGAAGAAGACGGTCTCGTTCGGGCCCTGCAGGTAGATGTCGAAGCGATAGATCGTGCTTGCCGTGTCCGGCTCGCGCTTCGCGACGAGCGTCGCGCGGCGCTCCTCGGGCACGCTCGCGAGCACCGCGTCCTTCGCGTTCGCCTGCGCTTCGTCGTCGAAATAGATGCGCGTGTACGCATGCAGCAGCATGCCGCGCATCAGCACGATGACGTCGATGTGCGGCGCGGCGTCGTCGCCGGTGCCCCCGGGCTTCACCGTGTCCACCACGTAGCGCAGCTTCGGGTCCGTACCCGTGCCCACGCGCGCGAAGCCGCGAAAGCCGGTCTTGCGCGCCTCCTCGACGGTCTGCACGTAGTGGCCGGTCGAATCCGCCTGGGCCATTTCGACGACCGCGTCGCCGACGACCTTGCCCTCTCCGTCGTACACGTTGCCGACAATCGAAATGTGCTCGCCCGCCGCTTCGCGGTCGGCGACCGACGGCGTGAACAGGCTCTTCAGGTCGAAGTTGTACTGCTCCGGGCACAGGCCGTAGGCGAAGTACGGTCCGACGGTTTGCGACGGGGTCTGTTTCAGTGCGGTCATGTTCAAGCCTCCGTCGGGGTCTGTTGCGGGCCGCGCAGCACGATGTCGAACTCGTAGCCGAGCGCGTAGCCTTCCTGCGTGGTGTCGATGGAAAAGCGCGAGACCAGGCGCTCGCGGGCGCTTTCGGGTATGCCCTGATAGATCGGGTCGAGCGCGAGCAGCGGGTCGCCGGGGAAGTACATCTGCGTGACGAGCCGCGAGCCGAAATATTCGCCGAAGAGCGAAAAGTGAATGTGGTTCGGCCGCCATGCGTTCGGATGGTTGCCCCACGGATACGCACCCGGCTTGATGGTCAGGAACCGGTAGCGGCCCTCGTTGTCGGTCACGCAACGGCCCGCGCCGAGGAAGTTCGGGTCGAGCGGCGCGTCGTGCTGGTCGGCCTTGTGGACGTAGCGCCCGGCGGCGTTCGCCTGCCAGATCTCGACGAGCGTGTTGCGCACGGGCCGGCCGCCTTCGTCGAGCACGCGGCCCGTCACGATGATGCGCTCACCGAGCGGCTCGCCGTTCTTCGCGGCATTCTTCGTGAGGTCGCTGTCGAGCGCGCCCAGGTCTTCGGCGCCGTACACGGGCACGCGGCGGTCGCGCAGGTTTTCCCTGAGCGGAATCAGCGGGCGCGACGGGCTGCGCAGCACCGAGGACTTGTAACCGGAGGAGCGGTAGGGCGGATGGGACTCCCAGTCGCGCGGCGTGAGGATGGGGGATGTCATTCGGCTGTCTCCTTTTATTGGATCGGGGAATGGGATATTTCTGAAGACTACTTTAACGAACGGCAGAAGTTATGGAAAATGATGTTTTGTGCACTCTGCCATAACGATCCGTCATGGATAACGACTTCACCAACACGCGCGTCAAGTTCCGGCATCTCCAGTGTTTTCTGGCCGTGACGCAGCTGGGCAGCGTCCAGCGCGCCGCCGACAGCCTGTCGATCACGCAGCCGGCGGTATCGAAGACGATTGGAGAGCTTGAGTCCATTCTAGGCGTCAGGCTATTCGAGCGTGGCCGCCGGGGCGCCGTGCCCACGCGCGAGGGGCGCCTCTTCGCGCCGCACGCGAGCGCATGCGTGGCGGCGTTGCGCGAGGGCGTCGACGTGTTGCTGCGCGAGAGCGGCGAGGTGCCCGGGTCGCTGTCGATCGGCGTGCTGCCGACGGCCGCTACCGCGCTCCTGCCGCCCGCTTTCGCGGCGTTCAGGCGGCAGTGGCCGGCGGTGTCGGTGAGCGTGTGGACCGATTCCAACACGCAGCTCCTCGCGCGCCTGAAGGAGGGCGAGGTGGATTTCGTGGTGGGCCGCGTGTCCGATCCGGAGGGAATGCACGGACTGTCATTCGAGCAGATCTATCGCGAGCCGCTCGCCGTTGCGGTGCGCCGCGATCATCCGCTTTCCTTCGAGACGCCGCTCACGCCCGCGATGCTCGTGCGCTTTCTGGTGGTCGTGCCGCCGTTCGGCACGCTCATCCGGCAGTCGGCGGAAAGCGTCCTGACGGCCTTCGGCGCGCATGCGCTCACGGCGCTGGTGGAGACGCTTTCGGTGTCGCTCGGGCGCGCGCTCGCACTGCACAACGACGCCGTGTGGTTCGTGCCGGCGGGCGCCGTCGAGCACGACATCGCGCTCGGCCTCATCGTGCCGCTCGCGATGCCGTTCGCCGGCACCGACGAGCCGATCGGCCTCATCCGCCGCAACGACGCGCCGCGCACGCCGGTGGAAGACAGCCTGATGGATGCGATCCGCGAGGCGGGGCGCGCGCGCATCGGTACGAAGTAGCGGCTGCTGCTGCGGCCGTCCGGGCACAACTTACCGGGCACGTGTAATGTTACGAGGATAACGGCAAATCGCCCGAAACCGGTGCAACAAACGCGGCTTCGCGCGGTCACATCCCTCATTGCGCGCCGCCGGCGTCGCCGGCCCAGCGCCTTGCCAACACGCTTGCGAAAATGAAGACCGTACTGCTCGTCGACGACGACCCAGCCACCATCGAAGCCTGGACGATCTGCATGAAGGATGCGGAGTGCGCGGTGCTGTCCGCTTTCGACGGCAACGCCGCGCTGGCGATTCTCGGCGAGACGCGGGTCGATATCGTTGTGTCCGACTGGGTGATGCCGGGCCTCGGCGGCGCGCTGCTGTGCCAGACCATGAAGAACGACGCCGCGCTCGCGCACATTCCTTTCCTGATGATTTCGGGGCATCCGCATCCGCCGGCTTTCGTCAGCTACGACGGCTATCTGCAAAAGCCCGTCGACGTGAACACGCTGCTCGCCGCCGTGAACCGCCTGTGCGCCGCGAAGCAGCGCCCGCTCTACTGACCCGGCACTTCAGCGCAGTTGCGCGAGTCCCGCGTCCATCTGCTCCTGCGCGAGCTTGTTCAATTCCTGCGGAATCGTGCAGTCGAGCGGCAGCGTCGGCGTGACGATGACCCGGATGTGTCCCGGCCGGTCCGGCCAGCCCTTCGCGGGCCA
Source organism: Caballeronia glathei (assembly GCF_000698595.1). Classification (GTDB taxonomy): domain Bacteria; phylum Pseudomonadota; class Gammaproteobacteria; order Burkholderiales; family Burkholderiaceae; genus Caballeronia; species Caballeronia glathei. Next base: position 6,774 of record NZ_JFHC01000044.1, read on the forward strand.
GACCTTGCCGGCATCGTGCACGACGGGCACGACCGGCACCTTCGTCGCGCAGGCGAGGCGCACGCCGCCCGAGGCGAGCTTGAGCGGCGCGTCGTGCGGCACGCGCGTGCCTTCGGGGAAAATCACCACGGCGTCGCCCAGCGCAAGCTTCTGCGCGCATTCCCGCGTGACCGCCTGGTGCGCCTGGCGAATCGAGCCGCGATCGAGGCTCACCATGTCGAGGCCGACGAGCACCCAGCCGAAGAACGGAATGCGCTCGAGCTCGCGCTTGAACACGAAACTGATGCGGCGCGGAAAAAGCGCCATGAACGCGAGCGTTTCCCACGTCGATTCGTGGCGGCACAGCATGATGAAAGGCCCCTCGGGCAGCTGCTCGAGTCCTTCAACCGAACACGTGACGCCCGTGATGACGCGCATCATCACGACCATCGCGCGGCACCACAGCCTCGCAAGCCTGTAGCGGCCGTTGCGGCCGACGAACGGGAACAGGGGCAGAATCAGGATCGACCAGACGATGCCGCTGCCGAGAAGATAGGTGGCGAAGAGCCACTTGACGAGGGTTCGTCGCATTGAAACGTTTTTGATGGTGAAGGGCGGGTGGCGCGTGAACGGCGTACTGCAGGCTGACGACGCGGGCTGACGACGCGGGCTTGAGCGAAACCGGAAGGATAGCGTGTCGGGCGCCCGGTGTCCGCTAGTGCCCCGATTTCGCGAGCCGGACCGCGATCGTTCCCGGCAACTGAAACCAAACCGAAAGGCTCATGCCTTCGATATCCAGGAGTTCAAATGGAAGCTGAAGCGGCAGCAGCCGGATTCGAGGACGGCATGCTCGACGTGGGCGACGGCCACGCCATCTACTGGCGCGCGCAGGGCCCGCGCGACGCGCCCGTGATGCTCGTCGTGCACGGCGGGCCGGGCGGCGCGATGAACCTCAAGTGGGCGGAAGTGCTCGATGCGTCGAAGTGGCGGATCGTTTTCTTCGACCAGCGCGGCTGCGGCAAGTCGACGCCGTTCGGCAGGCTCGAACACAACGGCATCGATGCGCTCGTCGGCGACATGGACAAGCTGCGCGTGGCGCTCGGCATCGAGAAGTGGGCGCTTTTCGGCGGCTCGTGGGGCACGACGCTCGGACTCGCGTATGGCGTGACGCACCCCGGGCGCTGCCTCGGTTTCCTCCTGCGCGGCGTGTTCCTTGCGCGCCGCGACGACATCGACTGGTTCCTGTGGGACGTGCGGCGCGTCTTCCCCGAGGCGCATCGTGCCTTTCTCGACGCGATCGAAGCGGCCTCCGGCCAGCGGCCGCGCAATGGCACGGAGATCCTGGCGCTGACCGAGACGCCGCTCGCGCGCTTCGACGAAGCGGGCACGCGGCTCGCGCGCGCATGGACGGCGTATGAGACGACGCTGTCGGTGGTGAACAAGCCCGCGCCCGAGAAAAAGGAGGAGCCGAAGGCCGGGGACCCGACGTCCGGCGAGACCCGCGGGGAGACCCGCGAGGCGAATGCGGCGGCCATTTCCATGGCGCTGCTCGAGCGCCACTACATGGCAACTGAACTGCCGCCCGAGCCGCTTTTGCCGCGCATCGGGCGCATCGCGCATCTGCCGTGCCAGATCGTGCATGGCCGCTTCGACATGGTCTGCACGGCCGATCAGGCGTTCGATCTCGCGGGCTGCTGGCCGGGCGCGCAGCTCGCCATCGTCGATGCCGCCGGCCACTGGACCTTCGAGCCCGGCAACGTCGCGGCGCTGCGCGCGGGGGCAAACGCGCTCGCGAAGGCGCTGGCGGGCTAGGGAAGCAGGCTCGAGCAGCAGGCTAGAGGATGGCCGACGCCGCCGCGGACAACTGCAGCCAGTCGATGTCCGCGCCGACGACCACCGACGCGCCGCGACGTTTTATCGCGATCGTGAGCGTCACGCAGAGCGACGTTCCGGTCACGGACAGATAGGGCGCGCTTTCGATCACGCGCTGCGGGCTGGCGAGCGCATCGGCGAAATAGGCGCGATTGTCCCAGCGGCCCGAGGACGGATCGGCGATCGGCGCAAAGCGCACGCTCGGCGTCTTTGCGCCGGCGCCGGGCAGGGAGGGCGTGAACTCGCGTCCGCGTATGTCGAGGAAAAAGCAGCTGAGCGTGCACGGGAGCTTCAGCAGCGCCGCGCACGCGGCTTCGGTCGAGGCGCCCGCCGCGAACCGCGCCGCGGCTTCCGTGAGCCGCGAGCGGTACGGCATCAGCAGCATGTCGCTCGCGAGCCGCTCGGCGCGGCGCAAGTGTGAGAGCGTATCGAAGACGCTCTCGAACAGCCGCGTGGCCGCGGTGTCGGGAGCGGGCTCGGGCTCGGGCGCCGGCTGGCCGAACAAGTAGCCCTGCACGAAATCCACGTCCGAGCGGGCCGCGAGCAGCAGATCCTCCTCGGTCTCGATGCCCTCCGCCACGACGAACATGCCCGACTCGTGCAGGAGCCCGACGAGCTTGGGCATCAGCGCGTCGCGCATGTGCGCGCTTTTCGCGCGCACGAGGCTGCGGTCCAGCTTGACGATGTCCGGGCGCAGCGTGAGCAGGCGGTCGATGTTGGAATGACCGGCGCCGAAATCGTCGACGGCGACGAGAAAGCCCTGCGCGCGAAAGGCGCGCGTCGCCTGCGCGATCTCGCTCACTTCAGTGCCGCCCGATTCCAGCACCTCGAAGACGATCTGCTCCGGCGCGAGGCCGCACGCGCGCACGAGCCCGGCGACGTGCGGCGCATAGCCCGGAGCGGTGAAGGTGCCCGGACTGATGTTGAGGAAGAGCCAGGTCGCCTCGGGCAGCCGCGACGCCGCGTGGCGCAGGTGCGCGGCATGGCTCATGCGGTCGAGCGTGGACACCGAGCCCTCGACGATCGCCTTCGCGAACAGCTCGAACGGCGCGATGAGCGCGCCCGAGCCTGTCGCGCCGCGAAGGAGCGCCTCATAGCCGATCTCGCGCTGATGCGGCAGGCTGTAGATCGGCTGCAGGTGGGTGTGCAGCGCGATGCCGTCGAACGTACGCTGCGCGCTCTCCATCACCGCGCCACGGTCTGCGGCCGGCATCCGGGGCACGGCGCCGGCGTGACCGGGCGCGCGCGGGCGGGATGGCGGCGCGGCGCGCCGTTCGCATCGCGCGGCCGGCCGCGAAGAAAAAGGAGCTCGAACATGATGACTGGCTCGGCGTGCACGCCGCACAACCGCATGCGGCGAGTGGGGATTCGATAGACACGTTATCGGTCCCGCGCGCCGGGACTTGAGTCCGCTTTTGCACGCGCGGGCTTCGGCGGCCGCCGGGAACACGTTTTCGACCTTGCCAGGGCTCGCGGGAAGCCGCACAAAAAATTGCTGCGGGGCGCGTCGCGACCTATCTTTGAGACAGCAATGGTACGATCGCGCCTGCAACCTTTGGCGGGCGAGGCCCGTCGAACGGCGAATCGAAGACAAAGAGGCGAGTCGATGGCGCAACAAAAAACCAACCCGAAGCTCGAGCAGGCACTGACGCGCGGCGATCTCGCGATCCGGCAGGCCAACTCGGGCCGCGCGACGGCGGTGCTTCGTGCGCTCGGCAAGATGATCGTGGAGGCCTCGGCGACCATCGGCGTGGAAGCGTTCGTCGTCATTCACGACGGCGACAAGATCTACGATCCCGCCGACGGGATGTGGCCGCAGCAGCTCCTGGTGTCGCTCGACGGCCCCGTGGAGGACTCCGATCCCGATGAGCTGCGTACGATCACGCTGCTCGCGGACACGCCGGCCACCGTGTTCCGCTGCGAATGGCAGCGCGCGGACGGCAAGATCGGCCGCCAGGAGGGCAGGCCGCTCGCGATGGTTGCGTTCATTACCGACGTCGACATACCCTGGCTCGACGACGAGGACTGATCCTCGGCACACAACGGCTCCCTTCGCGGAGCCGTATTTATTTGTGCGGCCCGATCGGGCAAATTACGCCGGCGTAAATCGGCCGGTTTAACGTTTGCGCGCTTTCGAAAACCCTCGCTATTAATCATCCATTCGCCACGCGGCGCTGATACCGCGCGCGGCGAATTATCTTTTGCGATTGCGCGTTTCGGGCGCCGTGGTTTCTATCTGAACTCGGGATTTCGAATCGAAACCACTGTTCGAATTCGATTCCAATGCCGATGCACCGAAATCGTGCCATTTCTCTTTCAAATTCCTGTCGATTATCAGGCGCATACGGCTCGCCGATTCGCGAATGAGCCGATCGCACCCGTATTACCGCTCGTTATGACCATATGCGCTCGGCGCATCGGTTTAGAACGAATTTTCCACGCGTTTACACCACAAATTAGCGAGAAACATTTGGCAGCGCGCACCCCGAAATTTGACTTCATGCGAGTCTAAAACCGCCGCGCAAAAAATTGATTTTTTTTTGCTTGACGCGCGGCATTTTCCAATCGCTAAGAAAATGGGGTTACACAATGGAACGTCGTCTGAACCTGGCCACGCAAGCCGCCGAAATCCGCCTTCAACAAGCCAACCGCATGGAGGGTCCGGCAGGACGTGCGCTCCAGAAATCCGAACGCCTGCCGTTTACTATTCGTATCGTCGGCGATGAGCGCGGGCTTCAGAAGGCCGTGGACATCCGCCGTTCGGCCTACGGGCGGCATCTGCCCGAATTCGCCGAAAAGATGGTGGTGGAGCGCTCCGATCTCGATCCCGGCACGGTGGTTCTGCTCGCCGAGTCGAAGCTCGACGGCGCGCCGCTCGGCACGATGCGGATTCAGACGAACCAGTTCGCGCCGCTCGGGATGGAGCAGTCCGTCCAGTTGCCGGACTGGCTCGCGCATGACCGGCTGGCGGAAGCGACACGGCTCGGCGTCGCGGGAGGCATGGTGGGCCGCGTGGTGAAAGTCGCGCTTTGCAAGGCCCTCTTTTTGTATTGCGAGCAGCAGCAAATCGACTGGATGGTGATTACGGCGCGTTCGCCGCTGGACAGGGAGTATGAAGCGATGCTTTTCAAGGATGTTTTCGGCGCCGGAGAATACATCCCGATGGCACATGTGGGCGGCCTGCCGCATCGCGTTCTCGCGAAGGAGGTCGGCGTCGCGCGCCAGCGCTGGGAAGAAGCACGGCATCCGCTATTCAATTACATGGTGCATACGCATCACCCGGATATCGATTTGCGTGTGTCCGATTTATCTTTCGAGCGGGAAACGGTACGATGCCCGGAGGTTTCGCTCGCTGCCTACGGCAGGTAAAAGATAATAAACGGACCGCCCAGCGGTCTGCGTAACAGGAAGTGGCGATGGCGGACATTTTCCCGGTCCGCCATTGTCTGCGCGGCGCATGCCGTGCAAACGGGGGATATTCCAGGTATGGCGTCGGTAACTCTATTTTCCCTTTCGAGATTCAGGCGCACTGGCTCGTGGATCGACCATGCGCTTTACGCCGTCGCCGTTTATGCCGTACCGCTCCTGATCGCGATTGGCACGATCGCGGCATTATTCGTGCTGCCGCGCCAGTACGAATCGCGCGGCGCGCTGCCGCTTGGCCTGCGTGTCGTGAGCGACGCCCATGATGCGATGCAGCCCGCCGATGCGCTCGAAGCGCTCCGCCACGCGCCCGAAACGAGCCGCTACAGCACGAAACTCTCCGAAGCGCCCGTCTGGTTCACGTTCACCGTCCCCAGCATGAACCCGGTGCACGCGACGGTCGCGGAATTGCCGTCGCGCCACGCGCAGACGCTCGCGTGCTGGAACGCATCGACCTTGCAGCCGTTCGGCGAAGCCGACCGTGAAGCCACGAGCGGCGAAATGCGCTCGGTCAAGGCGGGCTTTTCCATCCAGCTCGGCCGTCTCGCGGCGCCCGTGCCGGTGCTTTGCCGCGGCACCTATTCGGGCCCGGCGCAACTGAACGTGCTCGCCTGGGACTGGCAGGGCCTGCGCAACTCGGCCCTCGACTTTCAGGAAAGCTCCGGCCTGATCGCGGGCGGGCTTCTCACGCTTGCCGTGTTCGTGTTCGTGACCGCGCTGATCAATCGCGAATGGACGTATGTGATCTTCGCGGTCTGGCTGGTCGGCAACATGCGGCTGTGCGCGAACGCGATGGGCTGGGACATGCAATGGCTCGGCCGCGTGATTCCGCCCGACTTCATGCAGCCGCTGCGCCAGATCACGTTCGCCGCGTATTACCTGCTGACCGCCGCGCTGTTCACGCAGTTGTTCCGGCGCGAATTGCGGGTGGTGGGCTACCGGTGGATCTTGACCATCGTTCAGTACGTCGGCCTGGCGCTTCTCGCCGCCGCGTTCGCGCTGCCGTATTCGCAGTTCATCCCCACGCTCTGGGTGATCACCGGATTCGGCATCGCCGTGCTGATCTTCCTGCTCGTGCGTCTCGTGTGGCTCGCGCGCTCGCGCACGGTGCTCTGGTATGTCGCGTCGCTCGGCATCGTGCTGTTCGCAACCTTCTCCGAAGTGCTCGGCGCCGCGTTCGGCGTGAAGCTGCTGTTCGGCGGCGTGAACACGGTGATGGCGGCGCTTTCCTCGAGCATGATGGCGGCCTTCGCGATCGCCGAGCAGATGCGCGCCGAGCGCGAGCACCGGCGGCAGGCGCAGACCGAATTGCGCAACACCTACGACGTCACGCCGATCGGCCTTTTCACGCTCGATTCCGCAGGCCACTTCGTGCGGGCCAATCCCGCGCTGCGCGCAATGCTCGATCTGCAGCGGGCCGAATACAAGACGCGCCACTGGAACGAGTATTTCGAAGCGGGCGCGTGGGGCGCGCTGCAGGCGCTCGCGTCGAAGGGAAGCGAGGGCGAGCTCGAAATGGGCGGGGCAGCGGCGCGCGGCACTGCCGAGCGCCGCTATCTGCTGAAGGCGATCCGCTCGAACAACTGGATCGAGGGCTCGCTTCAGGACGTGACGGAGCGCTCGAAGGCGATCGAGCGCCTGCGCTTTCTTGCGGAGCACGATTCGCTCACGGGTTCGCTCAACCGGCGCGGCGTTGAGAAGGCGATCGCCGCCGAAAGCGAGGAAACGCTGCCGTGGGCGCTCGCCTACGTGGACCTCGACCGCTTCAAGCTCGTCAACGACCTGTTCGGCCACCGCGCCGGCGACGAAGTGCTCAAGCAGGTCGCGGGCCGCACCCGGGCGCTGTTCAAGCGCGACTATGCGGTCGGGCGCATCGGCGGCGACGAGTTCGTGTGCGTGATGAGCGACACGCAGATCGACGACGCGATCGCGCAGTGTCACGAGCTGATCGCGGTCCTGAGCGACGCGCCGTACCAGGTCGGCAACCGCTCGTTTCAGGTGAAGGCGTCGATCGGGCTCGTCGAGTGCTCGCGCGGCGTGCGCGTGCAGGATGCGCTTTCGCACGCGGACCGTGCGTGCCGCGAGGCGAAGAAGGTCGCGCACACGCGCCTCGTCACGTATCGCAAGGGCGCGGCCGCGTTCGAGGAACGCGCGGAGGAGTTGCGCCTCGTCGAAACGCTCGGGCGCAACCGGCTGCCGGAAGGGCTCTTTCTCGTGATGCAGCCGATCATGTCGCTCTCCGCGCCGACCGAGTCACTGAATTTCGAGGTGCTGCTGCGCATGCGCGCCCCGGACGGCGCGACGCTTCCCGCGGCCAAGGTGATCGTGGCGGCGGAGGAGTCGGGCAACATCGCGGCCATCGACCGGTGGGTCATCACCACGCTGCTGGAGTGGATAGAAAGGCATCAGGCGGCGCTGCCGAACACTCAGTTCATCTGCGTGAACCTGAGCGGCGGATCGCTCAACGACGAGCAGTTCATGGAGGACATCTTCGCGCTCTTCGCGCGCTACCGGTCGATCGTCCACTACCTGTGCCTCGAGATCACCGAGAGCGTCGCGCTGCATGACCTCGAGAACACGCAGCGCTTCATTTCGCGCGTGCACGACATGGGCGGCAAGATCGCGCTCGACGACTTCGGCGCGGGCTATTCGTCGTTCAAGTATCTGAAGGCGCTGTCGGCGGATGCGCTGAAGATCGACGGCGAGTTCGTGCGCACCATGTGCGCGCATCCCGCCGACATCGCGATCGTCGAGGCGATCGTCGCGCTTGCGCGCAACCTCGGCATGCGCAGCGTGGCGGAATGGGTCGAGGACACCGATACCCTGCGCGCATTGCAGGAAATCGGCGTGGACTACGTGCAGGGCTTTCTGGTCGCGCGTCCGCAGGAAAGCACGGCGATCCTGGCCGCGAGTTCCGCCGCGGCATTCGTGAAGGACCCGGAGGCGGCGCGTTTCATCGAGAGCCTTTCCGAACCCGAACCCGCGGTCACGTACGGCTACGACTGGCAGGCACGCATGGGCTCGCACTGACGCGTCCGCTTGGCGCGCCGGTCATTCATCCGGGGCCCGGGGCGCAACGCCCCGCTCTTAAGCGAGCTTGATCTCGCCGAGAATCTTCGCGGCCGCGATCGGAATGCGCGTGTCGTTCCATTGCGCGAGCCACTGCACTTCCTTCGTCGTGAAATAGCCGGGGTAGTTGCGCAGCGCGAACTGCAGCGAATCGACGACGTGATCGCGAATGATCTGTGGGGCGCCTTCGTCGGTGACGATCGCGTGTAGGGCTTCGAGTGTGCTCATTGCCTGAAGTGGATAAGGGGACGCCGCTCACATTAGCCGAAGAAAATTGCGAAAAACAATTCGCCGCATCCGGTTGAAGCGCCGATGCGCGCTCGGGCCCCCAAAATCCATTCAGAAAAAGCGGAACTTCAGCGGAACGCACGCTGTCAACGGGCCTCGCTGCCGATTCGAAGGCGGCCTGCAATGCGAGGAGGAGTATTGATGGAGAAAGGGCGCGTAGCCGCGCTCGACGCCGGTCGAGCCATCGCGATCGTAGGTGTCGTTGCCGTTCACTTGTCGTTCCAGTTTCCCAATCTGCCGAAGACCGTCGCGCTGGTCGCGCGCATGGGCCAATACGGCGTGCAGCTGTTCTTCGTGATCAGCGCGATCACGATCTTCATGACGCTCGAAGCCGACCGTGCACGTTTTCCGGAGGCGCGGCACATCACATTGCGCTTCTATATCAAGCGCTTCTTTCGCATTGCGCCGCTGTACTACGCGGCCATCGCGATCTACGGGCTCATCAGCTGGGGCGCGCTGCATTGGGGTTACGACCGCGCGTGGGTGCTCGGCGCCCACGGTCCCGCCGACATCCTGCTGAACATGCTGTTCCTGCACGCGCTGTCGCCCTCCGCGATCAACAATGTCGTGCCGGGCGGATGGTCGATCGGGGTCGAAATGCTGTTCTACCTGCTCGCGCCGCTGATCTTCTTCTTCACGATGAACCGCGCGCGGCTCGTGTTCGCATCGGTTGCGGTGCTGGCCGTGTCGGCGGGCGTGATGTGGCTCGTCGGCTGCAACGGCGCTGCCGATTGCAGCGTGGAGAACAACACGTTCCTCTATTTCTGGCCGCCGGTGCAGGTGCCGTGCTTCATCGTCGGGATGTGGGCGTGGTTCATCTTCCGGCCGTACCTCGCGGGCACGTCGAGCATCACGCGCGGCGGCGCCTGGCTCTCGGTCGCAATGGCGCTTGCGTTCGCGCTCGTCACCGCGGCGCTCGGCGTGTGGCTCGCGAAGGGCCACGAGTTCGCGCCGTTCTTCGCGGCGTGCGGGGCGGTCGGGTTCCTGCTGTTCGCGTGCTCGCGCGGCGGACGCGGCGCGGGGCAGCTCGGGCGGCGGCTTCTCAGGCCCTTCGCGATGGCGATCGGGCGCGAGAGCTACGGCATCTATCTCTGGCACTTCATCTGTACCTATGCGACGTTCCACTTCCTCGCGCGCGCGTTCGGGCGCACGAACGAGGAGATGTCGCTCGCGCTTTTCATCGTGACGACGGCCGCGACGCTCGTTGTCTCGTATGCGCTCTCGCGGGTTTCCGACCGGCTGATCCAGGCATGGGCCGCGCGCTGTTCACGCCGGCTCCTTGCCCGTCTCGATGCGCGCTTCCCGGCTCGCTAGCGTCACGGCCGTGTGAAACGGCATGCCGGGAAATGCCGATCCGGCACGAACTTCTGGCGGCTTTCTGCCACGCGCCCGGCCGACTGGCGGGAAACGACACGCCGCAGGCAAAAAAAAGCGCCCCCTCGGGGGCGCTGCGTGCGTGATATCGAGACGGGTTACAGATTCGCCCGTACAGCGTCTCTGACGGCCTCCATCACGATGCCGTAATCGAGCGGGATGTCTAGCGAATCACAGTAGCCGGAATCGTCGGAAGACGCTTCGGGCATCGTGCGGACCGGAGCGGGCTCATAGGGAGCTTCGCCAGCCCGGTTCGTGCCTCGTTCGATAACACCCTGCACTTGCGGATTCTTCACGATTTACTCCTTGCGGTAATGGAGCGGCGAGAGAGTGCAATATAAATCAAAGGGATGACAAAATTACGACTTTCGTTTCACCCGATTGCAAGTTTCCGCGCCTCACAGTGCGCTGAAAATTCGCGGTGTCCGCGATCTGCAACGAGTGTGCGGCTCTACAGTTTAATAGCGCCGGGCGCGGGCGAACATACGGATGGATTATGACAGCGCGTCACCAGTATAGCGTCGTGGCGCGAAAACCGGCGCGAAACTTGCGTTTGCGCGCCATTTGTATATCGTTTAATAAATGCTTTATGACAAGAATCTGCCAGAATTATTCTATAGCTATGAGAAAGAAACTGAGTTGAAAGTCCGGGTTTATCGCAGCTTTATTCGCAACTAACATCGTTTCGTTCGAAGGGCGTTTTTGCCCGTTTGAACAGCAACCAGGAGAAAAAAACTGCCATGAGCGAGATTGCGATTATCGGCGCGACGGGGAACGTCGGGCGTCATCTGATGAACGAGGCGTTGCGCCGGGGGCACAGGGTGACGGCCATCGCCCGGAACGCCGCCACGGTTCCGGCGCAGGCCGGCGTGACCGCGCAGAGCGCCGATCTGCATGACGCCGCGGCGCTCGCGGCCGCGCTGGCCGGGCACGACGCCGTGTTCTGCACCGTGCGTTTCGCCGGAATGACCGCGGGCGACATCGGCGAGCCGGTCAAGCGGGCGGGCGTGAAGCGCCTCATGGTGGTGGGCGGCGCGGGCAGCCTCTTCGCCGCGCCCGGTATGCGGGTGATCGACTCGCCGGGATTTCCCGCGGCGTACAGGACCGAGGCCACGGCGGGCGCCGCGTTTCTCGAAGCGCTGCGCGACGAAAGGGGCCTCGACTGGACGTTCGTGTCGCCGTCGGCGGAATTCGTCGACGGCAAGCGCACCCAGAACTTCCGGCTGGGGCTGGACGAATTGCTCGTCGACGGCACGGGCCGAAGCTGGATCTCGTTTCAGGACTTCGCGGTTGCCTTCCTCGACGAGTTCGAAAAGCCCGCTCATATCCGCCAGCGCTTCACGGTAGGCTACTAAGCCCGCCACGCCGCGCGCCGCCACCGTGCCCGCCGGAACGCAAGACAGTCCCTGCCGTCGGAACACCGGCGGCAGGGACTGTCTTCATTGGACTGGCGGCGTCAGCCGTGCAGATCGGCTTCCATTTCCTCGTCGGCGGGCATCGCGGCCGCGAGGATCATCGCCGACGCGTTCTGCGGCTTCGGGTCCCGCTGCGACGGCCGATAGATCGCGTCTCCGCGGTGAATCGGCGTGCCTGACAGCGAGCAGACGCCTTCGCCCGTCGCCGTCGTCACGCGCCAACCCTGATAGCCGTAGTGGCAGGTGCCGGGGTCCGACCAGTAGACCAGCGCGGTCGCGCTGCTCGGCCGCTCGATCACCCGTACCACCGCCTGCGGAAACGGGCGGCGGTCGTTCGACTGGCGGGGATGGTCACGGTGCCAGTCGCGTGTGAGTTGCTCGACGAACTTGCTTTCGGCGCGTGCTGCCTTCTGCGAGGCGTTCGCTTCGGCGCTTTCTGTCGGAAGCGCCTTCAGTTGGTGGACCGTCTGCATCCACGGGTCCGCTCTTTTGAATAATGCTGTCATGGCATTCTGGTCCAGGCGTTGCTTGACCTAGAACGTACGTCAATAAGCATATTCCGATAAATACCGCATCAGTGAAAACACTGTCCCGCTGATGCGAACAATCCCGTGGAATAAATCAAACGGGCTTCCGGCGCACCGCCTCAGGGCGCGACGGCCCGCGCCGCGGCCCGCCCGCGCAGCCATTCCAGCGCGAGCAGGAGACTGGTGGAGAACACGATCAGGATCGTCGCGAGCGCGGCGATCGTGGGGCTGATGTTCTCGCGGATGCCGGTAAACATCTGGCGCGGGAGCGTCGTCTGGTCGGCGCCGGCGAGGAACAGCGTGACGACGACCTCGTCGAACGAGGTCGCGAACGCGAACAGTGCGCCCGAGATCACGCCCGGGGCGATCACCGGCAGCGTGATGCGGAAGAACGTGGTGAGCGGGTTCGCGCCGAGCGACTGGCTTGCCCTGACGAGGTTGTAGTTGAAGTTCTGCAGCGTCGCGGCCACCGTCGTCACGACGAACGGCACGCCGAGCGCCGCGTGCGCCAGGATCAGGCCGAAATACGTGTTCGCGATGCCAAGCGGTGCGAAAAACAGGTACATCCCGACGCCGACCACGATCACCGGCACGATCATCGGGGAAATCAGCACGGCCATCAGCAGGCCCTTGCCGAGGAAATTGGCCTTCGTCAGGCCCACGGCGGCGAGCGTGCCGAGGATCGTCGCGACGATGGTGGCCGACGGCGCCACGATGAAGCTGTTCTTGGCGGCCATCCGCCATTCGTCTGACATGACGAGGTTCTCGTACCAGCGCATCGAGAAACCGGGGATCGGGTAGACGAGGAATGTGCTCGACGAAAACGAAAGGGGCACGATCGCGAGCACGGGCAGGATCAGGTACAGCAGCGTCAGCACGCAGATGATGCGCAGCGCGAAGTACCAGATGCGCTCGATGGCCGATGTATGAGGCGCGAACAGCGGTTTGGCGAGTTTCATGATGGCTTTATCCGAGGCTCACGTTCGAGCGCGTGAAGCGTCCGTAGATCACGTACAGCACGAGCGTGGCGGCGAGCAGCAGGGCGCCGAGCGCGCAGGCCATGCCCCAGTTGATCGTCACGTTCGTGAAATAGGCGATGTAGTAGCTGACCATCTGGTCGTTCGGCCCGCCGAGCAGCGCCGGCGTGATGTAGTAGCCGATCGCGAGAATGAACACGAGCAGCACGCCCGCGCCGATGCCCGGATACGTCTGCGGCACATACACCCGCCAGAACGCGGCGAACGGATGGCTGCCGAGCGACACGGCCGCGCGCTGGTAGGTCGGAGGAACCGACTTCATCACGCTGTAGAGCGGCAGGATCATGAAGGGCAGCAGGATGTGCGTCATCGAGATGTAGACGCCCACGCGGTTGAAAAGTAGCGCGAACGGCTGATCGATGAGACCCGCGCCGATCAGCGCCTTGTTGACGAGCCCCTCGCTTTGCAGCAGCACGATCCACGCGGCGACGCGCACCAGCACCGAAGTCCAGAACGGAATCAGCACGAGCACCATGACGAGGTTGGCCTTCCGGGCGGGCAGCGTCGAAATCCAGTAGGCGAGCGGGTAGCCGAGCAGGAGCGCGAAGAACGTCACGGCCACGCCGATCACGAACGTGCGCGCGAAAATGTTCAGATAAATGGACTGGTCCGGGCCGGCGTGCTCGATATTGCCGAAACCGTCCTGCCGGTGATCGAGCGAAGCCAGCAGATAGAACGGCGAATAGCGGCTCGCGTTCTTGGCAATGGCCTGCCAGTAGTTCACGTCGCCCCAGCGCTCGTCGATTTCCAGAATCTTCGCGCGGATCTGCGGCGCGGCGAGCGGCTTGCCGTCGTCGCCCGTGAGCGGCATCGCGCGCGCCGTCTTCGCGACGAGCGAGCGATAGCCGGGAATTTCGGTGTTCAGGCGCCGCGCGAGCGCACCCATCGATTCGCCGTCCTGGATCGCGGTCAGGTCCTGGGCGAGCGCGGCGTAGGCCGCGTCGGGCGGCGGCGACTTGCGGTCCCACTGGCCGAGCGCCACGCCCGTATGCGGGAGAGCGGTCGCCACTTCGGGGTTTTCCGCCGCGCGCGTCAGGAGCGCGCCGATCGGCACCACGAAGATCAGAAACAGGAAGATCGCGAGCGGCGCGATCAAGAGCAGCGCCATCGCGCGCTTTTTCGCGTCGGCGATCTTCAGCTCGCGCTTCAGGCGCGCCGTGGATTCCTGTGTCGAATCGGCGGCAATCGTTATTGTGTTCACGCAAAGTCTCCTTTCATGCGGCCGCCGTCGCCGCTCGAAGCCGACGGCGGCCGTGCGACTGCCTTACTTCGACGCCCACGCCGTGAAGCGCTGTTCCAGTTCGTCACCGTGATCGGTCCAGAACGCCATGTCCTGCAGCACCGCGTTCTTCGCGTTGGCCGGGGAGTTCGGCATGTCGGCCTGCGTTTTCGCGTCGAGCGCCTTGATCGCGGCCTTGTTCACCGGACCGTACGCGATGTTCTTCGCGTACACCTGCTGCGGCTTGTCGGACACCGAATAGGCGATGAATTTCGTCGCCAGGTCCTTGTTCGGCGAACCCTTCGGGATGGCCCAGTAGTCGAGGTCGTAGATGCTGCCGTTCCACACGACCTTCAGGTTCTTGCCTTCCTTCTGCGCAGCGTCGATGCGGCCGTTATACGCGGTCGACATCACCACGTCGCCCGCCACCAGGAACTGCGGCGGCTGCGCGCCCGCTTCCCACCACTGGATATTCGGCTTCAGCTCGTCGAGCTTCTTGAACGCGCGGTCGGCGCCGGCTTTCGTGCCGAGCACCTTGTAGACGTCCTTCGGCGCGACGCCGTCGGCCATCAGCGCGAATTCGAGGTTGTAGCGCGCGCCCTTTCTCATGCCGCGCTTGCCCGGGTACTTCTTGACGTCCCAGAAATCGGCCCAGCCGGCGGGCGCCGACTTCAGCTTGTCGGCGTTGTACGCGAGCGCCGTCGACCACACGAAGAAGCCGACGCCGCACGTGGCCGGCGCTTCGGGCACGAGGTCGGATTTCTTCGCGATCTTCGACCAGTCGAGCTTTTCGTAGAGACCTTCGTCGCAGCCGCGGCCGAGATCGCCCGATTCGACTTCGACGACGTCCCAGTTCACGTGCTTGGCTTCGACCATCGCCTTGACCTTGGCCTGCTCGCCGTTGTACTCGACGGCGGTCACCTTCGCGCCCGACTCCTTCTCGAACGGCTGGTTGAACGCCACTTTCTGCGCGTTGCCGTTCGCGCCGCCGAAATTAACGACGGTCAGCTCGGCCGCCATCGCGCCGGATGCGCACGCGAGCGCAGCCGCAGCCGCGATGGAACACATAGTGAACTTCTTCATGATCTGGTTTCCTCTGTCTGCTTGCTGTTATGAGTTGGACTGCTGGTGGGAACCGTTCTTACGCGAACACGCGCAGATGCTCGGGGGCGAACTCGAGCGCAACCGGCGCGCCGGGCGTGAAGCCGTTGAGCGCCTCGGTGCCGAGCGGCACCTTGACGAAGCATTCTTCCTGCTCGCGCACGCCGCAGCGCATGCGCACGTGGTCGCCGAAATAGATCAGGCTTCTCGCCTCTCCCGGCAGGGCGTTCGCGCCGGGGCGCTGGGCGCCGGCGGAGAGCTTCATGCGCTCGGGCCGGATGCACGCGATGGCGGGCGCCCCCGGCTGTGCCTGCGCGACGTTCAGTCCCGAGACGCGCGTGCCGTCGGCCAGGCGGATGTCGCAGAAATCGCCTTGCGTTTCCTCGATCGTGCCGCGCAGCTTGTTGCTGTCGCCGATGAAGTTCGCCACGAACTCGTTGCACGGCGCTTCGTAGAGGTGATCGACGGTGTCGAGCTGCTGGACGATGCCCTTGTCGAACACCGCGACGCGGTCCGACATCGTGAGCGCCTCGCCCTGATCGTGCGTCACGTAGACGAACGTCACGCCGAGCTTCTCGTGCAGCGACTTGAGCTCGTATTGCATGTGCTCGCGCAACTGCTTGTCGAGCGCGCCGAGCGGCTCGTCCATCAGCACGAGCTTCGGCTCGAATACGAGCGCGCGTGCGAGCGCGATGCGCTGCTGCTGGCCGCCGGAGAGCTGCGCCGGATAACGCTTCGCGAAACTCTCCATGCGCACCATCTTGAGCGCAGTGTTCACGCGCTCGGCGCGCTCCGCCGCGGACATCTTGCGCACCGTCAGCGGATATTCCACGTTCTGCTGCACCGACAGATGCGGAAAGAGCGCGTAGTTCTGGAACACCATGCCGATGTCGCGCTTGTGCGGCGGCACCTTGTTGAGCAGCTTGCCGTCGAGCCAGATCTCGCCGCCGGTCGGGAATTCGAAGCCCGCCAGCATCATGAGGCACGTGGTCTTGCCCGAACCCGACGGCCCGAGCAGCGTGAGAAATTCGCCTTGATAGATGTCGAGATCGAGTCCCTTCACGACGAGCGTCTCGCCGTCATAGGTCTTTCGCACCCCCCGAAAACTGACGATTACCTGATCGGATTTCATCGTCCGCGTCTCCTTTGATTTTTCGATGTGTCCGGGCGGCCCGTCGTACCCGGGACATTTATTCCACTGATCCGAATAACTATAGCCCGCCACGGTTCTACAATGTGGAGCCATTTCAATATTCGTAATAGAACCACTTGAAGGGACTTTCAAGGTGGCGCGGGGAATTACTTGGACACGATCATTCTTTCCGACTGGCTGAGCGCCCGGCTCGATCGCGCACATGCCGAACCGATGTACCGGCAGGTGCTCGACCTGATGCAGCAGGCCATCCTGACGGGCCAGCTCGCCCCCGGCACCAAGCTGCCGAGCTCGCGCACGCTTGCCGCCGACCTCGAGATCGCGCGCAACACGGTGCTGCACGTCTACGACCAGCTCACCGCCGAGGGCTACGTGATTTCGTCGACGGGAAGCGGCACCTATGTCGCCGACACGCGCCCGCAGGAAGCCGCCCCCGCCGGGCAGGCCGGGGCGCGCAAGCCATGCGCGATCTCGCGGCGCGGCGCGCGGCTCATCGCGCAGGCGGGGGTGTCGCCGAAACAGTGGGGCGCGTTCATGCCGGGCGTGCCGGACGTCTCCGAGTTTCCCGCGCGCACGTGGAGCCGCCTGCAGGCGCGGCTCTGGAAACGCGCCAATCCCGATCTGCTGACCTACGCACCCGGCGGCGGCTACCGGCCGCTGCGGCGGGCGCTGTCGGATTACCTGCGCGTCGCGCGCTCGGTGAAATGCTCGCCGGACCAGATCGTCATCACGACCGGCATTCATCAGTCGATCGATCTCGCCGTGCGTCTTCTGACCGATTTCGGCGACCGCGCGTGGGTCGAGGAGCCGTGCTATTGGGGCGCGCGCAGCGTGCTGCAGTCCTAGGGCCTCGTGCTCGTGCCGATTCCCGTCGACAGCGAAGGGCTCAATCCGCTCGAGCCCGACATGCAGGAGCCGCCGCGGCTCGCGCTCGTCACGCCGTCACATCAGTATCCGCTCGGCATGGTGATGAGCCTCGCGCGCCGCCGCACGCTGCTCGAATTCGCGCGCCAGCACGACGTGTGGATCATCGAGGACGACTACGACAGCGAGTTCCGCTACGGCAGCCGGCCGCTCGCCTCGCTGCAGGGGCTCGACGAGGCGGGGCAGGTGATCTATGTCCGCAGTCTGGGGAAGATGCTGTATCCCGGCCTGCGCATGGGGTACATGGTGGTGCCGGAGCCTCTCGTCGATACGTTTCGCACCGGCATTGCCGAGCTGTATCGCGAAGGGCAGCTGATGCAGCAGGCCGTGCTGACCGAGTTCATCATGGACGGCTATCTGACCTCGCACGTGCGCCGCATGCGCACGCTGTACGGCGAGCGGCGCCAGTTGCTGATCGACGCAATCACGGCGCATTTCGGCGACACGCTCGAAGTGATGGGAGACGAGGCCGGGCTGCACCTCGTGCTCGGCCTGCCCGAGGGTACCGACGACCGCGCGGTTGCCGCGGCTGCGCTCGAAGCCGGCGTGGTCACGCGGCCGCTCGCGAATTACTACGTCGAACAGGCATCGGCGCGGCCGGGTCTCATGCTGGGATATGCCTGCGTGCCCAACGAGCAGATCGAGCCCGCGTTTCGCACGCTCGCCCGTGTGATCGAGGCGTCGATGACGAAGCGCGAGCGTGCTTACACCTAACCGACATTCACCATACGGTAAGACTCGGTAAGCGTTGCTTACACAATGAAACGGCGCCGCGTGCATCGGGCGCGTAGAGTCACCCCTTCCGATTCGTCCAGCATGAAAGCATTGCCGGACGATTTTTTTTATCGGCCCGTTCCGGGATCGTTGAAGAGGTGCATATGAAGAAGAGTCGAATCGTTGCTGCGCTGCTCTGTGCGAGCGTGAGTCTTTCAACCGCCGCGGCCTTTGCCCAGGGCAGGCCTGGCGGCCCCGGCGACGAGCATCACGAAGCCCACGGTCCGGACAATGGACACCACGCAAACGGTCCCGCCGACAATCGCCACGACAACGGGCATGCAAGCGGGCATGAAAACGTCCGCCCGCCGATGCACGCGCAGGGCGGCCCCGACGGCCCCGGCCATGGCGAATGGCATAAGGGCGACCGCCTCGCGCACGACTACCGCGACCGCCAGTACGTCGTCGACGACTGGCGCGGCTACGGCCTGCACCAGCCGCCGCGCGGCTATCAGTGGGTGGGCGTGGGCGGCGACTATCTGCTCGTCGCGGTGGCGTCGGGGATCATCGCGCAAATCGTCGCGAGTCAGTAAGGTCTGTAAGCGGCGCACTAAGACGCGCGAGCAGCGTGTGGCAAAGGCTATCGCCGCGATCGAAACTAACGATTGTTCACGCGCGGCGCGTTGCGTTACCGTGCAATTTCTCTCAGGTTGAGTCACGTCCCTCGGACCAACCTTTCCTGCACCGGCCCCGCGCCGGTGTTTTTTTGCCCTACGCTTCGCTACCGATCGCGCGCACGAGCCGTGCGAGCGACTTCAGCGCCGCTGCGGGCGACGCCTCGAACTGCGCGGCGACGATCGCGCCGTCCACCGCGACCGCGAGCGCCAGCGCGTCGGCCTTCGTGGTCCGCGACGGCGGCAGCAGCTTCCTGATCGACGCGGCCATGTCCGCCTTGTGGCGGCGCGATATCTCGACGGCTTCCGGCTGCGTGCCGCCCACCTCCACCACCGAATTGATGAACGCGCAGCCGCGGTACGCATCGCTTTCGAACCATTCGGCGAGCGCGGGCACGAGCGCCGACAGGTTCCCGCCATGGCGCTCGAGGGCGCTGTCGAACCACTTCATCCAGTTGTCGTGCCGGTATTCGAGGAACGCGACGATCAGATCGTTCTTGCTTGGAAAGTAGCGATAGAACGTTTTCTTCGCGACGCCCGATTCCGCGATCACGCGGTCGATGCCGGTCGCGCGAATGCCGTCGCGATAGAAGAGGTCGTGCGCGGTGAGGAGGATGCGCTCCGCCGGCGCGAGGTCGGGAGCGTCCATCAGATCAGTGGGGTTCATGACAATCGATTGTAGACAGGTCTGTCTCCCTGCGCTAGAGTGCGCGGGTAGACAATCCTGTCTACCCGATTTTTTTCTACGCTTTGTCTTGTTCTCGCCACTTAACCTCACGAGGATGCACCATGGAAACCAGGCCGCCGTTACCGCC
Source organism: Caballeronia glathei (assembly GCF_000698595.1). Taxonomy (GTDB): domain Bacteria; phylum Pseudomonadota; class Gammaproteobacteria; order Burkholderiales; family Burkholderiaceae; genus Caballeronia; species Caballeronia glathei. The sequence continues at coordinate 26,358 of NZ_JFHC01000044.1, forward strand.
GTTCGATCTCGAGTCCGCCAAGCTGAAGGTCCGCCTAGCCGAAGACGGCTGGAACACCCGCGACCCGAAGCGCGTCGCGCTTGCCTATAGCGAAGACACGCGCTGGCGCAACCGCGCGGAATTCGCGAACGGCCGCGCTGAAGTGGAAGCTTTCCTGACGCGCAAATGGACGCGCGAACTGGATTACCGCCTGATCAAGGAGCTGTGGGCGTTCACCGGCCCGCGGATCGCCGTGCGCTTCGCTTACGAATGGCACGACGATTCGGGCCAGTGGTATCGCAGCTATGGCAACGAGAACTGGGAGTTCAACGAAGCGGGCCTCATGACGCATCGGCATGCATGCATCAACGACCTGCCGATCAAGGAAGCCGACCGCAAATACCACTGGCCGCTCGGCCGCCGCCCGGACGATCATCCGGGCCTGAGCGACCTGGGGTTCTAAGCAGACGTAAAAAAGGGGGGCCGCGAATCGCGGTCCCCCGTCGAGCTATTTCTTCAGGCGAGCGCGCACGGTGTCGGCGGCGATGCCGGCTTTCGACTGAACCTTGCCGCTCATCCTTTCGACGGTGCCGCGCAGTTGCGCCGTGCGGCTGCCGGTGACTTTGCCGACGGCCTGCCGGATGGTGCCCTTGACCTGCTTCGCCGCGCCTTCGATCCGGTTCCTGTCCATGACTTTCTCCCGACGGGGTTGCATGCAGGAGACTGCGCATCAAGCGTGCCAGCGCGGAGCGCTAGCGGTCGCGGCGTCTGCGGAATACCCACCATCCCGCCAGCACGGTGAAGCTCGCGACGATCAGCACCAGAAGCCAGAAGCCGTGATGATTCTCGGAGAACGGAATGCCGCCGACGTTCATTCCGAAGAAGCCCGCCACGATATTGATCGGCAGCGCGAGCACGGTGACGAGCGTCAGCGTGAAGAGCGTGCGGTTGCTCTGCTCGTCCATGCGGGTCGCGATTTCTTCCTGCAGGAGCTTGATGCGCTCGACGAGCCCCGCAAGATCGCCGAGCACGAGCGAGAACTCTTCCGTCGCGTCGCGCAGGTCCTGCACGTCGTGCAGATGCAGCCAGCGCGGCGGCCGCGCGAGCAGGCGAAATACCGAGCCGGGTTCCGGCGCGAGCAGCCGCTGCAGGCGCACGAGCACGCGCCGCATCGCGCCGAGTTCGGAGCGGCTCGCGGGCGTGCGCATCGAGAGAAAGCGGTCCTCGACCAGATCGACTTCGACGTTCGTGCGCCGCACGATCTGCACGAGCAGGTCCGCCTGGTCGCGCAGCAGGTGCGTGAGCAATTCGGCCGGCGAGCGGAACACCTCGCCGCGGCGCACCGATTCGCGCAGCGTATCGACCGAGCGCAGCGGCTTAAGGCGTGCCGTCACGAGCAGTTTCTGGTGCGTGTAGACCCACAGCGTCGCGATTTCAGAGGGCGTCAGTTCGAAGTTGAAGATGACGTCGTTGATGACCGCGATCAGCGCGCCTTCCTGATGCTCGATGCGCGTGGAGTGCGAGCCGTCGCGCAGCGTGTCGAAGAAGGCATCGGGCAGGTCGAGGCGGGAGCGTATCCAGCGTTCGCTCGAACTGTTCGCGAGATCGAAGTGCAGCCAGAGAAATTCCTTGGCGGTGTCTTCGCGCGCCAGCCATTCGAGCGTGCCGTTCGAGTCGATCGGCACGCCGGGCCCGTCGGCCGTGAACCGGAAGCCGCAGACGAGGCCGGAAAAATCGGAGCCGTAGGGGGCGGCCTGAATGGTGGGGGATTTCATGCGAAGCTTCGGGGTGCGGGTCGTAGTGCAGTTCTCGGGGCGCACCGGGTACATCCGGCGCGTCGGGTCAATAGTGTGCCATCGGCCCGTCTTCGTTTTTCCATCGATTGCGAAGATGTTGGCCGCAGGCGGCATATTGAATCGCAAATATGACTGTCATATTTACCGGTTACGATGGTGCGACGCAAGGCGTCAGCCGCGCCGGCATGGTGCCGCGCCTGTGCGACACGAGGAGAATCAAGGTGGAAAACAACGACGAACTGGATGAATCCACGCAGACGACCGCGGCCGGCCTGACACGCCTTGCGTCGGCGATCAGCGAGTTGCTGCGCGAACAGGCCGTCGACAGCCGCCTGGGGGCGAAGCTCCTCAAGCGGCTCGAAAAGGAGGCGAAGCGCGTCGCCGAGCATGGCCCGGCGACGCTCTCGGTGGCCGAGGGGGCGGCGTTGCGCAGCGCGATGGAACAGTTGCAGCACGCGCTGCATCAGCGCGGCGCCGATCTGCTCGTGCAGGCGAATGCGCGGCTCCGCGCGACCGAAGAAGCGGCCGGCAAGCGTCGCAAGGCAAAAAAGGAAGAGAGCGCCTGACTGCCGGAAATTTTTTCGTGCTGTCCCGCCTGCGGGCGTGAAACATGCTGCATGTAGCTCGGACATATTGAAAGAGCAGGCATGCATTCAGTACCTCAAACCCCGAAATGCGCGCTGTGGACCGATCGCAGCGTCGACGTGCATCTGCAAGGCTGGCGCATCCTCGTCGTGGACGATAACGAGGCGAGCGCCGAGGCTCTGGCGATGGCACTCGCCTCCGACGGCATCGACGCCCGCTACGTGCTGAGCGGTGTGGATGCGCTGCATGCGATCGACGGGTGGGTGCCGCACGTGGTTGTCCTCGACATCAGCATGCCGGAGCACGACGGCTTCGCGACCGCGCGCGTGCTCAGGCGCATCGCGCCGACGCGCAATGCGGGCATCATCGCGTTCACGGCGCTCGGCGAAGATTACGTGCGTGCGCAGGGCATGCGCTCCGGTTTCGACGGCTATTGTCAAAAGGGCAACACGCCGCGCGACCTGGTGCGGCTGATCAGCCGCATCGTCCACTGAACGGCACTCGATCCGTAAGCGGGGACGACGAGTTCCTCGCTTTTTCATTGTTCCGTCCCTGAAAAATCCCAGATAGTGCGACGCCGTACGCGCGTTGCGTGGCGCGCGTTCGCGCCCGATTGGCTCCCGGTGCGTGCCAGAGATTGTTGGTCTTTCACGAAAAGTGAATTGAAACTTATTGGGATAAAAAATCGATAGTAGGGGTATACACTCCTTTCCCATCGACGTAGCACACAGATTTCAGAAACGACTGCTGCGGCGCCATATGAGTCAATTCAACGCCTATTGGAGCAAGTCATGAAACGCAATCTTCTCGCAGCACTTCTCGTCGCAGTTTCCGCAAGCCTTGCAGCGCCCGCCTTCGCGAGCGGCTACGGCCCGGCACCGTTCTATCGTCCGGCGACCGGCGCCCCGGCTTCGCAACAAGGCCCGAGCGCTCAGACGCTGGCCGCCGAGCAGGCCGCGATCAATGCCGATTCGAGCGCATACGGCGGCTCGCGCGATTCGCTGAGCCAGACCGGCAACCGCGCGCAAAGCGGCAGCGACACGCGCTCGGTCTACTTCGGTCACTGATCGAAACGGCGCGCAGCCGGGTATTCGCCGGCCGCGACAGCCCGTAGGAACGCGCCGACGCCCGGTGTGACGGACTCACGAGGTCCGTTTCACCGGGCGTCGGCGCATCTGCGCGTGTCCGTCTCTCTCAGCATGTGCCGTGCAACGCCTCGCGCATGACCGACGCCAGTTCCGCCGCCACGAATTTCGACACGTAGGCGTTCGCGCCGACCTTGCGCACGTGCTGCTCGTTCGCAGCACCCGACAGCGACGAGTGGATCACAACCGGGATCGACTGCAGGCCCGCGTCGGCCTTGATGCGCCGAGTGAGCGTGAAGCCGTCCATTTCGGGCATTTCGAGGTCGGTGAGCACGAGCGCGATCTGGTCGGCGACCTGCGTGCCGTCGGCCAGCGCCTTTTTCTGCGCGGCTTCCAGCACGTTCCACGCTTCCTGGCCGCTTTTCGTCATCACGAACGGCACGCCCATCGCGGTAAGGCTCTGCTCGATCAGGCTGCGCGCGACCCCCGAGTCGTCCGCGGCCAGCACCTTCGCGCCCGGCCTGAGCTTCACGCGGCCGGTGGCGGCCTCCGTGATGTCGGCGCCCGTCGCGGGCAGCACGTCGCGCACGATGCGCTCCACGTCCAGCACCTGTGCGAGCCGCGAGCCGTCGACGTTGCCGTCGAGCCGCGCGAAGCTCGTCACGGTGCGGCCGCTCGCGTGCGCTTCCGCCGACAGCACCTGATTCCACTCCAGCCGCACGATATCGTCCACTTCCTCGACGGCGAAGCCTTGCGTCGTGCGCGCGAACTCGGTGACGAGCAGGATCTTCAGGCCGTTTCGCGGCCGGCAGCCGGTGACTTTCGCCAGATCGATGACCGGAATGATCTGGCCGCGGATATCCGCGACGCCGAGAATCTCCGCGCCCGCGCCGGCAACCGCCGTGACAGCGGGCATCGCCAGGATTTCGCGCACCTTGAACACGTTGATGCCGTACAGCTCCCGCCGCTCCGAGTCCGGGGCTTCGCCGAGCCGGAACAGCAGCAACTCGAACATGTTGTTTCCGGCGAGCCTGACGCGCTGCTCGATGTCCTGCTGTGAACTGTTCACGTTCTTTCCCCGATCGTCGCGGATCGCCGCGCGTGGCCGTTGCGTTCGATGCGTCCGATGTGCAACCAATGGTTGATTAGCGGCAAAGTTCTGCGAAACTGAAGGCGTTTTCATGGCGCGCCGCCGCGCGCGGCGTTCCGCGCAAGCGGGCGGTGGCGCACATCCGGGGCGCAACCGGGGCGCACATCCGGGCGTGTCTCTGAACTATACTTTTCGAATGGTCGGGGTAATCGGGGCGTAATTCCCGCAAGAATGCCGCGACGAGAGGCGGCGATCCCGAAAAGAAAGAAGGCGCGCATCGGCCGATGCACGCCGTGCGGTCAAACGGAGGCGCTCGATGGCAACTGTCGCACAGGTTCTGAATTCAAAGCCCGACCAGACGGTTTATACGATTGCCGAGACGGCGTCGGTGTACGACGCGATCAAGCTGATGGCGGAGAAGCACATCGGCGCGGTGGTGGTGACCGAGGGCGACGAGATCGTCGGCATCATGACGGAGCGCGACTATGCGCGCAAGGTCGTGCTGATGGACCGCGCGTCGAAGCAGACGCCGGTGCGCGACATCATGACCTCGCAGGTGCGCTACGTGCGCCTCGACCAGACCACCGACGACTGCATGGCGCTCATGACCGACAGGCGCATGCGGCATCTGCCGGTCATCGACGCCGGCAAGCTGGTCGGCATGATTTCGATCGGCGACCTCGTGAAGAACATCATCTCCGAGCAGCAGTTCACCATCCAGCAGCTCGAGTTCTATATCCGCGGCGAGCACACCTGAGCCGCCTCGCCCGCATCTAGCGGAACGCCGCCCAGGCGAGCGACAGCGAGAATGCGCCCAGTACGAGCGAGGCGCCGCGCTGCACCTTCACCGGATCGATCCAGGTGAGCCTGCCATTGCCCATGCCCGCACCGAACGCGATCCACGCGAGCGCGATCGGGACGAGCAGCGCGGCGAATTCGGCCATCGCGCGCGCGTAGTGGGCCGCGTCGGTGAACGCGTTCGCCGGGAAGACCGTGCTCGCGAAGAGCAGGCCCTTCGGGTTGAGCAGCGTCGCGAGAAAGAGGGCGCGCAGGGTGATCGCCGGCTCGCCGGTGTCGGTGAGGGCAATGGCCGCGCGCCACATGTGAACCGCCAGATAGCCGATGTAGATTCCGCTCGCGATGCGAAGCGCCGGGCCGAGCCACGGCATCCCGCGCGATGCCGTGATCAGGAAGAATCCCCAGAGCGAGATCGAGATCAGATAGCCGGCGAGCTCGGCGCCGATCAGCGGGATCGCGCGCGCGACGCCCTGCCTGAGGCCGGCGGCGGCAAGCAGCGTGTTGGTCGGACCGGGCGTGATGAGCACGATCACGATGGCGGTGGCGAGAAACGTGGTGGATTGCATGAATGAGGCAGCAGTGGGACGCGCCGTGTTTTTACCACAACGCGCGGCGAAGGCGTGTTCGTCCGATATCGGCCAGGCGGCATAGGCCCGGCGCGCTCCGCGCGACGCAACCGGCCGGCTGCAAGCCAATCGCTATAATTCCCGCGATACCCGCTGCGCTTTGCCGGCGCCCGGGCCGACCCGTCGTGCGGGGTTGCCGTACCGGCCGTACCAGCGGGACCTTGCCGTCCCGATCCCCAAGGAGCGCCAGCCGATGATTCCCTTCGAAACGCCCGCTCCGCCCGCGAGCGCGTCGCCAGATGCCGCCCCGGTCCTCACCGTGCCCGCCGATGCGCCGTTCTTCATCGTGATGAACGCAGGATCTGGCCGCATGCAGACCGACGAGACGCGCGCCATCCTCGATCGGGAACTCGGCGGCAACGGACGCCGCTACGAACTGCGCCTCGTCGAGAATCCCGCGCTGCTCGGCGACGTCGCCCGCGAGGCCGTCGAGGACGCGATCGCGCAAGGCGGCGTCGTGGTCGGCGCGGGCGGCGACGGCACGCTGTGCGCGGTCGCGCAGGCGACGCTCGGCAGCGGCTGCCCGTTCGCGGTGCTGCCGCGCGGCACGTTCAACTACTTCAGCCGCGACCACGGCATCCCGTCCGGTCTCGAAGCATCGACCCGGCTCCTGCTCACGGCGCGCGCGTTTCCGGTGCAGGTCGGCGTGGTCAACGGGCGCATGTTTCTCGTCAACGCGAGCCTCGGCCTCTATCCGAAGCTGCTCGAAGACCGCGAAGCCTACAAGCGGCAGTTCGGCCGCAGCCGCGTGATCGCGCTGTGGTCGGCGGCGGTCACGCTGTTGCGGCCTCACCGCCACTTGCGCCTCCATATCGAGCACGAAGGCAGCACGCGCGAGATCCGCACTTCCACGCTCTTCGTCGGCAACAACCGGCTGCAGCTCGAGCAGATCGGCATGAAGGAGGCGCCGCTGCTGGAACAGGGCTTGCTGGTCGCCATCGCGCCGCGCGCGATCGGGCGGCTCGCGCAGATCCTGCTGTCGTTGCGCGGCGCGGCGGGCAGGATGAGCGACGCCGGCAACGTCATGAGCTTCGCGTTCAGGAGCATCACGGTGACGCGGCCGGGCAGGCGCCGCCGCCCGGTGAAGATCGCAACGGATGGCGAAGTGACCCGGCTCGACATGCCGCTCGAATTCCATGTCGCGCCCGAACCGCTCTTCCTGCTCAAGCCGGAGCCCGAAGTGGCCCTTGCCAATCGCTCATGACGCTGCTGCTCCAGATCTCCGATCCGCATTTCGGCACCGAGCGCGCGGCTGTCGTCGAGGCGCTCCTGCGTTTCGCAGACGCAATGGCGCCAGACCTCGTCGTGATGTCCGGCGACCTGACGCAGCGCGCGCGCCGCGGCCAGTTCCGTGCGGCGCGCGCGTTCGTCGACCGGCTCGGCAGGACGCCCACGCTCGTCATCCCCGGCAATCACGACATCCCGCTTTTCAATCCGTTCGCGCGGCTCGTCGATCCGTACGCGAACCATCGGCGCGCGTTCGGCCCGGATCTCGAACCCGTGTTCGAGTCGCCCGAACTGCTCGTGATCGGGATCAACACGACGCGGCCGTATCGCCACAAGGACGGCGAGGTATCGATGCAGCAGGTGAAGCGCGTGGCCGAGCGGCTCGAACGCGCGAGCCCCGCGCAGTTGCGCGTGGTGGTCGCGCATCAGCCGGTGGCCGTGACGCGCGCGCAGGACGAAGCCAACCTGCTGCACGGACACGCGCGCGCGGTGCAGCGCTGGGCCCGCGCGGGCGCGGACCTCATCGCGGGCGGCCACATCCATCTGCCGTACGTGCTGCCGCTGCACGACACGTTCGCCAACCTGCCGCGCCGCATGTGGGCGGTGCAGGCGGGCACGGCGCTCTCGACGCGCCTGCGCGGCGAGATCAACAACTCCGTGAACCTGATCCGCTACGAGGCCGGCATGCCGGGGCCGCGGCGGGCCGTCGTGGAGCGCTGGGACTATTCGGAGACGAGCGCGGCGTTCGGGCGCGTGACGCATCACGAGCTCGTTTTCGAAGCGGCGCAGCCAGTGTGCGCCACGCCATGAGCGCCGCCGATCCCTACGCGATCGCGCGTTTCGCGGGCGAATACGCGCTCGCCGGCTTCTTCATGCTGCTCTTCGCGCTGCTGCTGATCGTGCCGGCCGCATGGCGGTTCGCGCAGCGGCACGGCGTGCCGCGCGAGGAAAGCGGCCTGTCCCCGGACACGCTGCTCCTCGTGCACCTCGTACTGAGTTTCGCGCTGATCGCAGGGGCGGGCGCGCTCTTCGCCGCGATCGCCGACGAACTCGGCGCGGAAGAAGAGCTTGGCGCGATCGATCAGGCTTTCTCCGACGCGCTCGCGCGGTCGGTTCCGCCCGGCGTGATCCGCGCGTTCGCGTGGCTCACCCATCTCGGCGATCCGTGGCTGCTCGCGGTGTGGTGCGTCGGCGGCGCGCTGGTGCTGTGGGGCCGGGGCCGGCGCCTGCTCGCGTTCGGGCTCGTGCTCGCGATCGCGGGCAACGGCATGCTCAACACGACGCTTAAAGCGATCTTCGAGCGCGTGCGCCCGGTCCACGACCAGGCCATCGCCACCGCCGCCGGCTGGAGCTTTCCGAGCGGCCACACGTCGGGTTCGCTCGTGACCTACGGGATGATCGCGTATGTGCTGGTGCGCACGCTTCCCGCGCGCTGGCATCTGCCGGCCGTGCTCGCGGCGACGGCCGTCGCGTTCACGACCGCATGCAGCCGCGTGTTCCTGCGCGTGCATTTCGCAAGCGACGTGCTGGCCGGGTTCGCATCGGGCACCGCGTGGCTGGTCGCGTGCATCCTGAGCATCGAACTCACGCGCTATTACCGGCACCGGCGCCGTCACCGGCAGGCCTAGCGCGGCCGCACGACGAGTTCGGGAAAGCCCGAGCGCGGATCGGTCTCGCGCGAGAACCGGAATCCGGGCAGGCTCGCGATCAGGACCTCGGCCGTCGTGCGCACGATGCAGCCCTTCGCGACATGGCCGCCGAAGACGCGCCCGTCGCGATCGGAGACGCTCATGTGCAGGTGCGCGCCGTCGGCCGAGAGCGAGCCCGCGAGCGTCAGGATTTCGAGGTCGCCGCGCAGCTCGGCGGGTCGATCGACGCCCGCGTAGCGCAACTGCGCGACGCTCAGGCTGCCGATGCCCTGAAGCACGAAAGCGGCCGGCAGCGCGTGTGCGCGGACGGCGTCTTCGAGCGCCGCGCGCAGGTCGTCGCCGGGAATGAGGCGCAGGGGTAGCGTTTGCATGGCGTGGTTCGGGTCAGCGCGGCTCGGGTGCCGCTTGGCGCAAGACTACACGCATGGAGGGCGCAATGGCATGATGTGCGCGCACGCGGCGTCCCCGCCGCGCCGACTCAACCCGCTTCCCCGGAGACGCCATGAGCTTCGAACTGACGGTTCTTGCCTGGACGCTGGTGCTTGCCCTCGTGCAGGTGCTCCTGCCCGCGGTGCTGCGCGACGCCGAAACGGGGATCGGCTACAACGCCGGCCCGCGCGACGAACCCGCGCCGCCGCCCGGGAAGCTCACGGGCCGCCTGATGCGCGCGCAGAGCAACCTCTTCGAGACGCTGCCGGTATTCGCCGCTGCGGTGCTGATCGCGCATGTCGCGGGCCGCGAGGGTACGCTCACGCACTGGGGCGTGCTGCTCTATTTCGCCGCACGCCTGATCTACGTGCCGCTCTACGCGGCGGGCGTGCCGTTCATCCGCTCGCTCGTCTGGCTGGTGTCGCTGGCGGGCATCATCCTCGTGCTGATTCCAATCGTCTGAAAACCACGGAGCTTCAAACATGACCGATCAAGAGCCGGCGATCGAAATCGAAACCGCCCCCGATCCCGAGTTCGCCGTGATCCTGATGCACGGCCTCGGCGCCGATGCCAACGACTTCGTGCCGCTCGTGCCGGAGTTGCGCCTGCAGGATGGGCCCGCCGTGCGCTTCGTGTTTCCGAACGCGTCGGCCATTCCCGTCACGGCCAACAACGGCTACGTGATGCGCGCGTGGTACGACATCCTGTCGTTCGAAGGCATCAACCGGCGCGTCGACGAAGCGGGAATCGAGGCGTCGTGCGCGGCGATCCGGCGCCTGATCGCGCAGCAGAACGAGCGTGGCATTCCGTCCGAACGCGTGTTTCTCGCAGGCTTTTCGCAGGGCGGAGCGATGACGTACACCGCGGGTTTCACTCATCCCGACCGGCTCGCGGGGCTGATCGTGCTGTCGGGCTACGTGCCGTCGCAGGGCCTGATCGACGCGGGCTTCAGCGAGGCGAACCGCGACACGCCGGTCTTCGCCGCGCACGGCACGTTCGACGACGTCCTGCCGATCCGCCTCGGCGAAGAGGCGCGCGACTTCGCGCGGAGCAAGGGAAGTCCGCTCGACTGGAGCACGTACCCGATGCCGCATTCGGTGTGCATCGAAGAGATCGAGGCGTTGCGCGCCTGGCTCTCCGCGCGGCTGGCCGAGGCTTCCTGAGGTTCCGCGGCGCCTAGGCGGCTGCTCCGCACAGGGTCTTGTCGAACAGTTCGAGCACCGCGGGCGCATCGACGCCGATGCACGCGCGGCACGCCGGACGGCCGTCCCAGTCAGGCGCGGGCGCCGACATGCCGAGCGGCTTCTGGATGGTCTGGCCTGCCGCGATGCCGCCCGTCACGACCCGCACGGGGCCGCTGCGCGTTCTGTAGAGGTGCGGCGCGAGCAGATACGCCGCGGCCGAATAGTCGTGCACGTAGATGCCGCCACGCCGTCCGGTCTGCTCGTGAAATGCTTCGTAGTGACGCGACACGTCCCACACGAAACGCCCCGCGACGCCTGCGCGATCACGGATCGAGGCGAGGAATTCCGTCGTCATGACCGTGTCGTGCGTGACGTCGAGCCCGACGATCGAGAGCGTCCACGGCGCGCCGAACACGATGTCGGCGGCGTCGGGGTCGCAATGGATGTTCGCCTCGGCGGCGGGCGTCACGTTGCCGAGCACGCCGTTGAAGCCGAACGCGCCGCCCATGACCACCACCTCCCTGACGAGGCCGGCGATGCCGGGATCGTCGGCGAGCGCGAGGGCCAGATTGGTCAGCGGGCCGACGGCGAGCAGCGTCACTTCGCCGGGATGCGCGCGCACGGTGTCGATGATGAAGCGATGCGCGGGGCGCGGGTCGGGCACGGCGTGCGCCGGCCGTTCCGGCGCGACGTTGCCGAGGCCGTCGTCGCCGTGGATCCAGCCGGCCGGCACGGGCACGGCGCGCCTGAGCGGCGCGGCGGCACCGCGCGCCACCGGCACGCCGGGCGCGAAGCGCGAGGCCAGATAGAGCGCGTTGTCCGTGGTGGTATCGATCGTCGCGTTGCCGAACACGCTCGTGATGCCGAGCAGTTCGATGTCCGGATGGAGCGCCTGGAAGACGAGTGCGATGGCGTCGTCGATGCCGGGGTCTGTGTCGTAGATGACTTTGTGAAGGCTCATAGCTGGAATGCGTCGGGGAGCTGCGCTGCCGCCGTCGTGTCGCGCGTGGCGCCGCGCAGGTTGCCGAGGCGAATGCGCAACCCGGGCCCGCCGAGTTCCAGTATCACCTGACGGCACGCGCCGCACGGCGAGATGGGGCCGTCCGTGTCGCCGACCACTGCGAGCGCGGCGAAATCGCCGCGTTTGCAGCCCGCCGCGATCGCGCTGAAGAACGCGGTGCGCTCGGCGCAATTGCACAGGCCGTAGGAGGCGTTCTCGACATTGCAGCCGGGAAAGACGCGCCCGTCGTTCGTCAGCAGCGCGGCTCCGACCCTGAAGTTCGAATAGGGCGCGTAGGCTGGCTCGCGTGCGGCTTTCGCGCGCTCGAAGAGATCGTCGAGTGTCATGAAGTGCGGGGTCGCCAACATTGGGCTCCGGCGGGGAAGGTCTCGCCACTCGCGCCGCGATGACGAGCGCCACGCGGCGACTGGCGGGGCGCGAGGCCGGCCTTCAGGCGGGCCTTGTGTGGGCGAGCGATCGCTTCATCGTATCTTCAACTACACAGAACTACAACAACGCAAATTTATGCAACACTTTGACGTGACATTTTGATGAAGATGGCGCTACAGTTGACGCAGAATAAGAAGGAAGCGGCGCCATGTTGATCCTGTTGAACATCCTGTCGGGCGTGGCATTGCTCGTGTGGGGCACCCACATTGTGCGAACCGGCATCCTGCGCGTGTTCGGCGCGGAGTTGCGGCGCGTGCTCGGGCGCAGCGCGAACAGCCGGTTGCGGGCCTTCGGGGCAGGCCTGTGCGTGACGAGCCTCGTGCAAAGCAGCAACGCGACCGCGGTGCTGGCGTCGTCGTTCGCGGCGCAAGGTCTGCTGCTGCTCGCGCCGGGGCTGGCCATCATGCTCGGTGCCGACGTCGGCACGGCGCTCATGGCGCGCGTGCTGACATTCGATCTGTCCTGGCTCTCGCCCATCCTGCTGCTCGGCGGCGTGGTCCTCTTTCTCACCTGCAAGCAGAACCGCGCGGGGCAGATCGGGCGCGCGGTGATCGGCCTCGGCCTCATCCTGCTCGCGCTGCATTTGATCGTCGAGGCGGCGCAGCCGGTGATGCAGGGCGAGGGCATCAAGGTCCTGTTCGGCACGCTGACCGGCGACTCGATGCTCGACACGCTCGTGGGCGCCGCTTTCGCGATGCTCTCGTACTCGAGCCTCGCCGCCATCCTGCTGACGGCCACGCTCGCCGCTTCGGGCGTGATCTCACTGAAGGTGGCCGTGTGCCTCGTGGTCGGCGCGAATCTCGGCAGCGGCTTTCTCGCGGCGATCGGCACGCTCGGGCAGAACGCGGCGGGCCGGCGGCTCGCGCTCGGCAGCCTCTTTTTCAAGCTCGCGGGCGCGCTGCTCGTGCTGCCGTTCGCGCCGTACATCGCGCGCGGGCTTTCGTTTCTGATCGCGAATCCGCGCGAGTCGGTGGTCACGTTTCACCTGCTCTACAACACGCTGCGCTGCCTCGCCTCCATGCCGCTCATCGATGCGGTCGCGCGCCTGTGCCATCGCATGCTGCCCGATCGCGCCGACGCGAATCCCGAACTGCGCCCGCTCTATCTCGACCCGGGCGCGCTGTCCACGCCCACGCTGGCGCTTGCGAACGCGGCGCGCGAAGCGCTCAGGATCGGCGACATCATCCGCACGATGCTCGACAACGTGCTCGAACTGATGCGCACGAACAACGCGGAGCAGGCGCGCGCGACGATTCGCCTGGACGACGACGTCGATCAGCTCTACACGGCGGTGAAGATCTATCTGGCGCGCATCTCGCGCGAGCAGCTCGACGAAGCCGACAGCCGCCGCTGGACCGACATCATCACGCTCACCATCAACCTCGAACATGCGGGGGATATCGTCGAGCGCGTGGTGACCAACATTCAGGAGAAGAAGATCCTGCACCGGCTGCAGTTCTCGCCGGCGGGCCTTGGCGAACTGGAGGACCTGCACGCGCGCGTGGTCGCGAATCTGCAGCTCGGCCTGAGCGTGTTCCTCAACAGCGACCTGAAGAGCGCCGAGCGGCTGCTCGCGGAGAAGGAGCGTTTTCGCGATCTCGAACGCAGCTATTCGTACCTGCATCTCGACCGGCTTGCGGGCCAGAGCCAGCGCAGCCTCGAAACCAGCGCGCTGCATCTCGACATCATCAGCGACCTGAAGCGGCTCAACTCGCTGTTCTGCTCGACCGCGTATCCGGTTCTCGACGCCGCGGGCGCCCTGCGCGACACGCGCCTGCGCCGTCGCGTGCTGGATGCGACCTACGGCAAGGATGCGGCTTAGGGCGCAGGCGGGAACCAACGGGAGTCAGGCGGGAACCAGGCGGGGAGTCAGGCGAGAATTACCTTCGGCAGCTTCTTCCTGAGTGCCCGCAAGGCGGCAGTCTCGGCGCCGTTCCTGTTCGTGACGAGCGTATCCACGCGGTTCACCGGGCAGAACGCGATCCGGCTGCACTGTCCGAGCTTGCTGTAGTCCGCGAGAATCACCACGCGCTCCGCGTTGGTCACCATCGCGCGCGCGACTTCGGTTTCGGCGTGATCGAAGCTGGTCGCGCCGTGCCGGTGATCGATCGCCACCGGCGAAAGCAGCGCGAGGTCGGCGTGATAGCGCTGGATCTCCGCGACCGTCGTGCCGCCGACCGTGGCGAGCGCACGGTCGCTCACCGATCCGCCGAGGAGGATCACTTCGTTCGATGCCTCGCCCTTGTCCGATGCCGCGCGCATCTTTTGCGCGACGTCGATGGAGTTGGTGATGACCGTGAGATTGCCGAGCCTCGCGAGTTCTTCCGCGAGGATGGAGGTGGTGGTGCCGGCGTCGATGAAAATGATCTGGCCGCTTTTCACGAGCGCGGTGGCCGCGCGCGCGATCGAGCGTTTCGCCTTCACGCGTGTATGGCTGCGCTCCGTGATCGGCGCTTCGTCCGCGGGGTGGGTTGCGCCCCCATGCACGCGCCGCAGTTCACCGAGCGCTTCCAGATCCACCAGATCGCGCCGCACCGTCTCGCGCGAGACGCCGAGTTCCGCCATGATGCGCTCCGTCGACACGCGGCCGAGCGTGGCGAGTATCGCGCGAATCCTCTGATGACGGTCTTCCTGCCACATGCGGTGAGTCCGGTGAGGATGGGGGTGCAAGGGGCGGTGTGTCATCGATGTGTCATGTTTCTGCACGAGCATCGCGCGTCACGCCGCTCGAAAAGCTTAGCAAGACCCGCCGCGCGGATGTTGTAATTTTTTGGATACTTGCGAATTTGAGTATTTGAACTTAGTCTGCGTGGCAGCGAACGGGCAGTTCCTCCGGCGCTGCCCGCCGGCATGTCGGGCGCGCCGCATTTCCACGGATGCCCGCCGTTCACGTTCAACGCTTTCTCTTCGCTTTACTGAAGCTTTCCATACCGATGAAAGCTTCGTTGCCGTCGTCATTGTTCGTAAGTATTCGGCTGGTATGGTCGTGTGCGGCGCGCCTCCGGGCGGTGCCGGACCGCTGCGCCGCAAGCAGTGCAGTGCGCATTTCCCCCAAAACGCAGGCACGTCAGGCAAGGATGAAAACCATGAAGCGAAACGGTTTGCGGTTGATCTCGACGCTCGGCATCACGGTGGCAGCGGCCTCGGCTGCGGGAGGCGCGTTCGCGGCGCCGCCCGACGCGCTCGTTGCCGCGGCGAAACAGGAAGGGCAGCTCACGGTGATCGCGCTGCCGCACGACTGGTGCAACTACGGCGCGCTGATCGCGGGCTTCAAGGCGAAGTACGGTATCAAGGTGAACGAGCTCAATCCCGACGCCGGCTCCGGCGACGAGATCGAGGCGATCAAGGCGAACAAGGGCAACAAGGGCCCGCAGGCGCCGGACGTGATCGACGTCGGGCTGTCCTTCGGTCCGGCGGCGAAGGCCGAGGGGCTGCTGCAGCCGTACAAGGTGTCGACGTGGGCGTCGATCCCGGCATCGTCGAAGGATGCCGACGGCTACTGGTACGGCGACTACTACGGCGTGCTCGCGTTCGAGGTGAACACCGACATGATCGACAAGGTCCCCGCCGACTGGCCCGATCTGCTCAAGCCCGAATACAAGAACGCGGTCGCGCTCGCCGGCGATCCGCGCTCGGCGAACCAGGCGATCCAGAGTGTCTACGCGGCGGGGTTGTCGCAGGCCAAGGGCGATGCATCGAAGGCGGATGCCGAAGGTCTCAAGTTCTTCGCCGCGCTCAACAAGAGCGGCAATTTCGTGCCGGTGATCGGCAAGGCGGCGTCGCTTGCGCAGGGCACGACGCCGATCGTCGTGCGCTGGGACTACAACGCGCTCGCCGATCGCGACACGCTCAAGGGCAATCCGAAGGTCGCCGTGGTCGTGCCGAAGACGGGCGTGGTGGCGGGCGTCTACGCGCAGGCGATCAGCGCCTACGCGCCGCATCCGAACGCCGCCAAGCTGTGGATGGAGTACCTGTACTCCGACGAAGGACAGCTCGGCTGGCTGAGCGGCTATTGCCACCCGATGCGCTACGACGAACTGCAGGCCGCGAAGAAGATCCCGGCCGCGCTGAACGCGAAGCTGCCGCCGGCATCGTCGTACAAGAACGTCGTGTTTCCGACGCTCGAGCAGCAGAACGCCACCAAGGCAGCGGTCACGAAGCAATGGGACCAGGTGGTCGGCGCGAACGTGAAATGAGCGAGCGGCCGGAGCGTGCGCATGCGACGGCGCATTTCGCGTGCCCAGCATGCCTAACGTGCTTCACCCCCGGCCGATACGCCTTGCAAGCAGTCCCGTGACGACACCATGACGACTCCATCGAAGGGCGCGGTTGTGCTGACGGAAGGCGATTCGCGTCCGGGTCCTTCGCACGGTCCGCGTGCGAAGGATGCGCGCCGCGCGTCGGCTGCGTGGACCTGGCTCGGCGTGCTGCCGTTCTTCCTGTTCGCCGTGCTGTTCCTGCTCTTGCCGACCGCGTATCTGATGATCGGCGCCTTCCAGGATGCGCAAGGCCATTTCACGCTCGTCAATTTCCGCGATCTGCTTCAGGAGACCGTGCTCGAAGCGTACTGGATCAGCTTCAAGGTGAGCGCGGCGTCGGCGGCCGGCGGCGCCGCGCTCGGGCTGCTGCTCGCATGGGCGGCGGTGATGGGAAGGCTGCCGGGCTGGATCAGGCCGACGCTCATGACGTTTTCCGGCGTGGCGTCGAACTTCGCGGGCGTGCCGCTTGCGTTCGCATTCATCTGCACGCTCGGGCGCATCGGTCTCGTGACCGTGCTGCTGAAGAAGTATCTCGACATCAATCTGTATTCGACGGGCTTCAGCATCCTGAGCTTCAGCGGCCTCACGCTGACCTACCTGTACTTCCAGATCCCCCTGATGGTGCTGATCGTGACGCCCGCGCTCGACGGCCTCAAGCGCGAGTGGCGCGAGGCCTGCGACTGCCTGGGCGGCACGGCCTACCACTACTGGCGCTATGTCGCGTTGCCGGTGCTGTGGCCGAGCGTGCTCGGCGCCACGCTGCTGCTCTTCGCCAATGCGTTCGGCGCCGTCGCGACGGCGTACGCGCTGACCGGCAGTTCGCTGAACATCGTGCCGATCGTGCTGTATGCGCAGATCCGGGGCGACGTGCTGCACAACCAGAATCTCGGCTACGCGCTCGCGCTCGGCATGGTGCTCGTGACGGGGCTTTCCAACGGCGGTTATATCTGGCTGCGCTCGCGCGCCGAAAGGGGACGCCGATGAGCACCGCCGCCGTGCACAAGGCACGCGCGCAGACACGGGCTGGCGCGTGGATCGCGATGATCGTCGGCGCGCTGTATTTTCTGCTGCCGCTGATCGCGACCGTCGAGTTCAGCATGCGGATGCGCCGCGGCACCTACAGCTTCGATGCTTACCGCATCGTGCTCGCCGACCCGCGCTTTCAGGCGTCGTTTGGCTACTCGATCCTTATGGGCGTGTGCGCGATCGTCGTCGGGGTGCTGCTTGTCGTGCCGACTGCTTACTGGGTCGAACTGAAGCTGCCGAAGCTGCGGCCGGTCATCGAGTTCATCACGCTGCTGCCGCTCGTGATTCCCGCGATCGTGATCGTGTTCGGCTACCTGCGCATTTACAACAGCAGTTCGATCCTGCCGCTCACGAGCAGCGAGCGCGCAACCGATGTGCTGCTGGTGTTCGGCTATGTGACGCTGTGTCTGCCGTACATGTACCGTTCGGTGGATTCGGCGTTGCGTGCCGTGGATGTCCGTTCTTTGACGGAAGCCGCTGAATGCCTCGGCGCGGGATGGCCTACCATTCTCTTCAGGGTGATTTTTCCCAATGTGCGCTCGGGCATTCTGTCGGGGGCGTTTCTCACGTTTGCCGTGGTCATCGGCGAGTTCACGATCGCCAGCCTGCTCGATCGGCCCGCCTTTGGCCCATACCTACAGTTGATCGGCGCGAATCGCGCGTATGAGCCTTCTGCGCTCGCGATCATCGCGTTTGTCATTACGTGGGCCTCGATGGGGCTGATTCAGGTTTTTGGCTCCGGGCGGGCCGTTGCACGGAAGTGATGCCGCTGGCGCTTGGTCTGGTGATGCCGCTGGCGCTTGGGTTGGGCGGTTGTTTGTTGAACCGTCTGATGCGCCTGCGCTCCTGTGAAACTTGCTTTGATATTGGTTTATTAGCTTCGCCCCGCACAGGGGCGAGCTAATAGACCGCGAAGAAATCAAGTTCACAAGAAGCGCAAAAACATCAAACGGTGTAGAAGCCCGAACCCAGTACCCGGCGGCCACACAGCGGGAGCTGATAGACCGTAAGCCTGACGAGTCAAACGGAAGCGAAAGCACATCAAGCGGTGCAAGCCGCGAACACGGAACCTCGTACACCGAACCCCAACCCAAGCGCCAGCGACCTCCCCATGCCATTGCTAGAAATCGAAAACCTGCAAAAGACGTTCGGCGCGCACACGGCGCTGCATCACTTCGCGATGCAGGTGGAACGCGGCGAGTTCATCACGTTCCTCGGCCCGTCGGGCTGCGGCAAGACCACCGTCCTGCGCATGATCGCAGGCTTCGAAACGCCGACGCGCGGCACCATCCGCCTCGCCGGCCGCGACGTCACGCATCTGCGCACGCGCCAGCGCAAGGTCGGCATGGTGTTCCAGTCGTATGCGCTCTTTCCGAACATGACCGTCGCGGAAAACATCGGCTTCGGCCTGAAGGTGCTGCGCCGGCCGCAGGCCGAGATCCGCGCTCGAGTCGATGAAATGCTGGCGCTCATCAAGCTCCCGACGCTCGGCGAGCGCTATCCGTGGCAGCTGTCGGGCGGCCAGCAGCAACGCGTCGCGCTCGCCCGCGCGATCGCGGGCAAGCCGCAAGTGCTCCTGCTCGACGAGCCGCTCTCCGCACTCGACGCCAAAATCCGCGTCTCGCTGCGCGAAGACATTCGCGCGCTGCAGCGCGAACTCGGCATCACGTCGATTTTCGTCACCCACGACCAGGAAGAGGCGCTGTCGATCTCGGACCGCATCGTCGTGATGAACGAGGGACGCATCGAGCAGGTCGGCACGCCCTCGGAGATCTACAACTTTCCGCGCACGCGTTTCGTGGCGTCGTTCGTCGGCACGCTCAACGTGCTCGCCGGGCAGGTGCTCGACCCGGCGACAGGCAGGATCGCCGTCGAGGGCCAGGAACTCGTGACCGCGCACGCGCTCGCATCCGGCGACGCGGGCAAAAAGCGGCTCCTCGCGGTGCGCCCGGAGGCCATCGTGCTGGAAGCGCCCGCAGCAGGCCGCAACTCGCTCGCGGCCACCGTCGAAGAGGTCAGTTTTCTCGGCTCCGTCGTGCGGATCCGGGCCCGGGTGCGCGACTCGGTCCTCTCGCTCGACATCTTCAACGACCCGAACCGCCGCCTCCCCGAGCGAGGCCAGCCCGTCACGCTCGGCTTTTCGCATGAGAATCTTCTCGTACTGGAGGAGAGTGCTACGGCGTCGTCTTAATAGACTGTTACCAAATATCTAGATGAGGGGGATTTGTCTGAGGTGGTAATGTGTCGGTCGGATTATTTTGAGATTAAACGCAGGTGAATTTCCTCCGACGATTGAAAGGCTTGAGCGCGGCGCTCGGTGCGTCGATGGCGGTCCTGAGCGCGTGCGCGCCCATTCCGAAAGACAATGCCGGCGCGAGCCTGCCTCCCGCGCCGAATCCGGCGTCCGCCGCGCAGGCGACGGTAGGGCCACCCGCGCCGCCCGCCCCGCCGGGCGAGCAGCGCATCACGGTCGGCGGCGCAAACACGTACCACGTGACGATCAAGGTGACGCCGCCGTCGCAAGTCTGCGACGACGCCGCCTTCGCCGACGGCGTGCGCTACGGCTACGCGCTGACGTGGAACCGGCTCCAGATGGAGCATGCGCGCGACACCGGCGCCAGGACGCCGCCGAAGCGCCGCTTCGACCCGGCGGACATCCACTCGCAGGACGACCAGTACAAGATCCAGTGGAACGGCGACGAGCGCGTCAACGCGTGCGCGTCGGACGGCTATCTGATCGGCCGGATCGTCGGTACGCACCGCGCGGGCGTCGACATGCGCGGCGGCAAGCCGTCGTGACCAGCGCCGCGCGGCGCTAGTCGCAGGAGTGGGCGAGGGCGACGTAGCGGCTTGCCGCGACGACGTCGCCGTAGATGGTGTAGCCGGTGCCGTTCGCAGACGGCTCGGCGAGGATCAGCACCGAGTCGCTCGCGCCCTTGCCGTGCACCGACAGGATCTGGCCGTCGGAATCGGGCGCGTACTGACGCACCTTTGCTGCGAGCGACGTCCACTTCGGCTTCACGCATTCGACGAACGGATAGATCGCGAGGTGCGACGTGCCTGAACCGACCGGCACGGTCTGCATCAGATTGTTGTCGGTCTGCGAGGCGCAGGCGGAAAGGACCAGCGTGCAAGCCGCGGCGAGCGTGACGAGGGCAGGATATTTCATTCGTTCTGTGCCTTGTGTTCGTGCGATGTGTTTGTGCATTGTGCGTCGGACGGCCGACCCTGCACCGGCTTGCGCCCGCTCCGGTCCCCGATCCTACCCGTTTGCCTGACAAATCGTAAAGCGGGGCGCGATCGGCAACGGCCTTCACGCGGGCCGCAGCAATACCGCTGACGGGACTGGTCTGATGCGGTCCCGTCTATTTAGAGACGGATGGCCGCCCTTGATTTCGGGGCGGTATCGCCCGATGCCGGGCGCAATGGGCATCGAAGAACTGAAATGACTGGAATACATCGGCGAATGGCTGCCGACACCCGGGCGCCCGCGCGCCGCTGGCCCGCCGGGCGGTATCCGGCGGCGCTCACCGTGTCGGCCGCGTGGCACGCGGTGGCGCTGGCGGGCGTCGCGGCGGCGCCGTCGAGCTGGCCGTGGTGGCTCGCCGGCACCGCGCTCAATCATGCGACCGTCACCGCGGCCGGCCTCTGGCCGCGCTCGTCGCTGCTCGGGCCGAACTGGACGCGCCTGCCCGAAGCCGGGCGCACGGCAGAGTCGATCGCGCTCACGATCGACGACGGCCCCGACCCCGTCGTCACGCCGCAGGTGCTCGACCTGCTCGACGCCCACGGCGTGCGCGCGACCTTCTTCTGCATCGGCTCGCGGGCGCGCCGCCATCCGGCGCTTACGCGCGAGATCGTGGCGCGCGGGCACGCGGTGGAGAACCATTCGCAGGCTCACGTGCACACGTTCTCGGTCACGCCGATGCGCCTGCTGGAGCGCGAGATCGCGGCGGCGCAACACACGCTCGCGGATCTGACGGGGACCCTTCCGTCGTTTTTCCGGGCGCCCGCGGGCTTGCGCAACCTGTTCCTGGAGCCGGTGCTGCAAAAGCTCGACCTGCGGCTCGCGGCGTGGACGCGGCGCGGCTTCGACACCCGCGAGCGCGATCCGGACGTGGTGACGGCGCGCCTCCTCGACGGCCTCGCCGCCCGCGACATCCTGCTCTTGCACGACGCGAACGCCGCCACCGACCACGCGGGCCGGCCGGTGCTGCTGTCCGTGCTGCCGCGCGTCGTCGATGCCGCCCGGCGCGAGGGTCTTTCCTTCGTCACGCTGGAGGACGCGCGCCGGGCCGTCGTTCAGCCCGTGTGAGCGCTGCCTTACAGTCTTTTCTTAAGTCCGGGTCAACCTGCGCCGTTATACAGACGTTTCTTAAAGTCAGGTGTTTGGCATGACGCGGAATGCGTCTGTCAGGGTTCGCGCGGACCGGCCGGTTGGCCGGCCATGCGGCGCACGGGGTCGGAGCACCTTGAAGTCAAAATAACTATTCATGCCGCCGGGGGCGCCGCAAGGCGATCGGGTGCCCTGTGGCGGTATTGGCAAGTCTGGTTGAACGCATGTCTCGCAGAAAGTTGGTCAATCCCGTCCACGCGGCCGCGGCACTGAGCCGCTGGTCGAAAGCGTGGAATTTGCAGCGTTTCGCGGCGCCCGTCCTGACGGTCGTGGTGTGCGGGCTGCTTCTCGTCGTGTTCCAGCATTTGTCGCAGGCCGTCGACTACAAGTCGGTGATGCGCCATTTGCGTCATCTCACGTTCGAGGCCTGGGCCGGTGCGCTTTTCGCCACCGCGCTCAGTTTTGTCGCGCTGGTCGGGCGCGACGCCGTCGGGCTGCGCCACATCCAGACGACCGTGCCGCGCTCGCTGCTGTGGGTGGGCGCGACGGTCGGCTCGGCGCTCGGCAACGCGACCGGTTTCGGCGCGCTCACGGGCGGCGCCGTGCGCTGCCGCGTGTACGGCGCGGCGGGCGTGACGCCCGCGCAGGTCGGGCGGCTGACGGTGTTCACCAGCGTCACGCTCGCGCTCTCCCTCGTGCTGATGACGGCCGCCGGCATGGTCTGTGCCGCCGACACGCTCGCCGGCGTGATGCATCTGGCGCCCGGCGCGCTGCGCTGGACGGGCGCCGCGCTCCTCGCCGTGCTTGCGGCGATGGTGGCGTGCTGCGGCCCGGCGCCGCGCACCTTGCGCCTTCGCTTCGACTGGCTCGCCTTCAGCATTCCGGCGCGGCGTGATTTCGTCGCGCAGATCGCGCTCGCCGTCGTCGACGTGATCGCCGCTGGCCTCGCGCTCTGGGCGCTCCTGCCGCATGCGCAGGTGGGCTTCGGCAACTTCGTCACCGTATTTTCGGCCGCTATGCTGCTCGGCATGATCGGCCATACGCCGGGCGGGGTCGGCGTGTTCGAGGCGTCGATGGTCTTCGCGCTCGGCGGCAGCGTGAAGACGCCCGAAATGGTCGCGGCGCTGATCGCTTATCGCGCGATCTATTTCGGCTTGCCGCTGATCCTCTCGGCGGGCGTGATGGCGGCGTTCGAAGGCCGCGCGCTCAAGGGCCGCTTCGCGCTGCTGCGCCCGCGCCATGTCTCGCAGCTCGCGCCGCTCTTTCTGAGCATCGTGACGTTCGTCGCGGGCGGCATGCTGGTGATCTCCGGCGCCACGCCCGCCTTTGCCAAACGCATCGCGATGCTGCAGACCATGCTGCCGCTCTGGGTGCTGGAAAGCTCGCAACTGCTCGGCAGCGTGCTCGGCGTGCTGCTGCTGTTCGTCGCGCGCGGACTGCTGCGCCGGCTCGACGCCGCGTGGTGGCTCGCACTCATCCTCGCGGTGACGAACCTGGCGCTGTCGTTCGCGAAGGGCCTCGCCTTCATCGAGGCGGGCGTGCTCGGCTTTCTCATCGTGCTGCTCGTCGCGACGCGCGAGCGCTTCAACCGCCGCTCGTCGCTCTTTGCCGAGCGTTTCACGTCGACGTGGCTCGCGTCGGTGGGCGTCGTGCTGGTGCTCGCCGTGTGGATCATGTTCTTCGCCTTTCGCGACGTGCAGTACAGCCGCGACCTCTGGTGGCAGTTCGCCTTCGACGAACGCGCGCCCCGCGCGCTGCGCGCGACGCTCGCGGCCACGCTCTTCGCCGGCGCGTTCGCCGTGTGGCAGTTGCTGCGGCCCGCTGCCGGCCGCTTCGTGAAGCCCGCGCGCGAGGACCTGCTCGACGCCGCGCGCATCTTCCGCGCGCAGGAGCGCAGCGACGCCGGCCTCGCGATGATGGGCGACAAGAGCTTTCTCTTTTCCGAGTCGCGCGAGGCGTTCCTGATGTACGCCAAGCACGGCCGCACGTGGGCCGCGCTGCACGACCCGGTCGGGCCGCGCCGCGAATGGGCGGAGCTGATCCGCAAGTTCGTCGAGCTCGCGCATTCGCACAACGGCCGCGCGGCGTTCTACCAGGTGCGCGCCGACGCGCTGCCGCTCTATCTCGATGCCGGCCTCACGCTGAGAAAGCTCGGCGAGGAGGCGCACGTCGTGCTCTCCGACTTCGACCTGAAGGGCTCGCACCGCGCGCATCTGCGTTACGCGCTCAAGCGCGGCGAGCGCGACGGCTTCGACGTCGAGGTTCTCGAACCCGCGCGCGTGCCGGAAAACCTCGCGATGCTGCGCGAGATCTCCGATGCATGGCTCGACAGCCGCTTCGCGCGCGAAAAGAGCTTCTCGGTTGCGGCGTTCAACGAAGACTATCTCGCGGCGCAGTCGGTGCTGCTCGTGCGCCAGCAGGGCGCGCCGGTGGCGTTCGTCACGTTCATGACGACCGACCTGAACACGGAGGCGACCGTCGGCGTGATGCGCCATCTGCCGGAGGCCTCGCCGTACGCGATGGAGTATCTGTTCACCAAGCTCGCGCTGCACCTGAAGCAGGCCGGGTTCCAGTCGCTGTCGCTTGGCATTGCGCCGCTCTCGGGCATGCAGCCGACGCCGCTCGCGTCGCACTGGCACCGGTTTGCGGGCCTCGTCTGGCGCTTTGGCGGGCGTTTCTACAACTTCCGCGGCCTGCGCGGATTCAAGAGCAAGTTTCAGCCGCGCTGGGAGCCGCGTTATCTCGCGGCGTCCGGTTCGGTCGGCGTGTTTTTCACGCTGGCGGATCTCTCGTTGCTGGCGGGAGGCTGGCGTTCATGAAATTTTTGTTCAAGGTTGCGGCGCTCGCGCTCGCGACGCTGTCCACCGCGCACGCGGCGACGCTCGCGGGCGGCCGCTACGGCCAGGTCACGCTGACGAAGCCGGCGGGCGAGATGCGCGGCTTCGTCGTGCTGTTCTCGGAACAGGGCGGCTGGAGCGCCGCCGACCAGCAGGCCGCCGACGCGCTCGCGAAGAACGGCGCGATGGTCGTCGGCGTGGACACGGCGCGCTACGCGGCGCAGTTGCCGGCGCAGAAGGAGGCGTGCCACAACCTGGTCGGCGACGCGGAGGCCGTGAGCCATCAGCTCGAGCGCGGCGTGCAGTCGAGCCGCTACTTCTCGCCGATCGTCGCCGGGACCGGGCAGGGCGCGCTCCTCGCCGAGCGCATTCTGGCGCAGGCGCCGGAGAACACGATCGCGGGCGCGGTGTCGCTCGCCGCCGACAAGTCGCTCGACGCCCGCTTCGCGCCGTGCCCGCCCGATCCGACCATCACGCACGGCAAGGGGCTGCCCGGGTTCGTCGAGCGGGGGGCGATGCAGCCGGGCCGCTCGAAGGCGGATGCGCTCGTCGCGATGACGGCGCCGCATCTGAAGTCCGTCGCGGCGCGTGAAGAGGACGTGTCGGACCTGCCGCTCGTCGAGTTGCGCGCCGCGCGGCCGACGGATCTCCTCGCGATCGTCATCTCCGGCGACGGCGGCTGGCGCGATCTCGACAAGACGATCGCGGAGGCGTTGCAGAAGGACGGGGTGTCGGTGATAGGCATCGACGCGCTGCGCTACTTCTGGAACGAGAAGACGCCCGAGCAGACCGCGCACGACCTCGCCCGCGTGATCCAGACCTACAGCGCGCGCTGGCATGTGAGCCACGTGGCGCTGATCGGCTATTCGTTCGGCGCCGACGTGATGCCGTTCGCCTACAACCGCCTGCCCGAGGCGGCGCGGGCGAGGGTGTCGTATGTGTCGCTGATGGGCTTCGCGCCCGCCGCCGACTTCCAGATCCGCGTGACCGGCTGGCTCGGCATGCCCGCGAGCGACGAGGCGCGGCCGGTCGGGCCCGAGCTCGCGAAGCTGCCGCCCGCGATGGTCCAGTGCATCTACGGCGAGAAGGAAGAGGACACGCTGTGCCCGTCGCTGACGAAGACCGGGATCGAAGTGATCAGAACGCCCGGCGACCACCACTTTGGCGGCGATTACAACGCGCTCGCAAGGCGCATTCTGAGCGGGTGGCAGAAGCAGATCGCGGTGCGGGGCTAGGGTGTGCGGGGCCGGCTCCGGCCCGCTGCCATGACACGCTCCCCCAGCCGGCGGAGCCACCCGGATCTCGACCTCGTCGAAATCTCCTGGCTTATTCGAACGGGCCGAGATAATCGCGCTTGCCGACCGGCACGCCGAGATGACGCAGGATGTCGTGCGTCGTGACCACGTGGAAATAGAAGTTCGGCAGGCCGAACACGAAGAGATAGTCGACGCCGTCCAAGCGCGGCTCGATATCCTTGAACTTCAGCGTGACCGGAACCGTTTCGGCGTTGTCGAAGTGTTTTTCGTCGAGGCTCTTCAGATACGCATTCGTCCTCGCGATGCGGTCCTGCAATGCCGCGAAGCTGTCCTCGTTGTCGTCGAAGCGCGGCGCTTCCTCACCCGAAAGGCGCGCCGCCGACATCTTCGCCGTATCGCTCGCGCGCTGGATCTGCGCGGCGAGCGGCAGCATGTCGGGCGCGAGCCGCGCGCCGAGCACATCGGCATGCGCGATGCCCTTTTCGTCGGCGAAAGCGGCGGCCTTTTCCAGCAGCGTGGCGAGCACGTCGAATGCGCGAATGAACACGGGAATGGACGCGCGGTACATCGAAAGGGCCATGGTTGTCTCCGTTCGTTTCAGGGAAGGGGCTCAAGCATAGCGCCTCATTCGAACCGCTGCAGAAGCTGGCCGTCGATGGCACGCAAGCCCCCGTCTTTCCCGCGAACTTGCCGGGCCGCTCCCGCGCAGGCATGCGGACAAAGCGGCGCCGCGCCTTTTTGACACCCGGCTTCATCCGGCGCGCGGCACCGATCTGCCGATGCGGGCGGCGACCGGTCGACACGCGTATGAACCGCTGGCGGAGGATTGGCGCGATACGCCGTTCCGCTCGTCGAAAGTGAGCCGCGCGCGGAAAACGCGCACGCGGAGAACTACGGCCGCGGGGCCTTGCCGGCGGCGTGATCCTCGCGACGAGCGGCGCGGCGCACGCGAGCGCGTGCCGCGCGCTCTTCCCATGCGCGCAGGTCGGCTTCGTAGCGATCGAGCGCCTCTTCGTACAAATCGAACACGCAGGGATTGCAGCCGCTCTGGCAGCATTCGTCGGGCGCGGGGCGCTCGGGCGGGACGGGGCGGGGGTCGGATGCGGACATGTCCGGTCGCGGGGCGGCGCGCATCGCGCGTGGTTCACTCACGTTTCATTTTGCACCGAAGCGCGGCCGGACACAGGCAACTATGTTTTGGCGGCGCGCGAGGTGGCGCAGCGCGCATACTTGGCGGCAGCAGTCGCGAGCCGCCCGCGGCGCCCGGGCGTGCGCCCCGCCGGGAGCGGCTGTCACTCGAACGGATCGAAGGATTGTTTCGATGAACAAGACCGCCAGGCCCGCCGTGGCCGCGGCGCTCGCGGCTGGCGTGCTGGCCGGCTGCGCGCCGCTCCCGCCGATGCAGTCCGAGCGCTCGCAAGCCCCTTACAGCGCCGACATCCGCCGCACCCAGGCAGGTATCGCCCATGTGAAAGCCGCCGACTGGGGCAGCCTCGGCTATGGCTACGGGTACGTTCAGGCAGAGGACAACCTGTGCACGCTCGCCGACGGCTTCGTCACGTTTCGCGGCGAGCGCTCCGCCTGGTTCGGCGCCGACGCCCGGCCGCCCGCCGGCGCGTCATTCGGCCAGCCGCGCAATCTCGACGCCGACTTCTTCTTCCGCCTGCTCGCCGATGGCCCGGCCGTCGAGCGCTATCGCGCGGCGCAGCCGCCGCAGCTTCGCGAACTCGTCGAAGGCTTCGCGGCCGGCTACAACCGCTATGTCGGCGATCTCGACGCCGGCCGCGTCCCGAAGGCGCACGCCGCGTGCAGGGGCAAGCCGTGGGTCGAGAAGATCACGGCCGACGACGTGTATCAGCGGCTGATCGCGGCCAGTCTCGCGGGCGGCGCGGCGCTCTTTGTGCAGCCGGTCGCAGGCGCGCGGCCGCCGCGCAGTTCTTCGAAGCCGGGCGACGGCGCGGTGCAGGGCGCGCCCGATGCCGCGCCGCCGCAGACGGAAAGCGTCAGGACGCCCGGCGTCGGCAGCAACGCGCTCGCGTTCGGCGCGCCGATCACGCACGGCAACACGAGCCTGCTGTTCGGCAACCCGCACTGGTTCTGGCGCGGGCCCGACCGCTTCTATCAGGCGCAGCTGACCATTCCGGGGCAACTGAACGTGGCGGGCGTGTCGCTGCTCGGCGTGCCGCTGATCGTGCTCGGCTTCAACGAGGATGTCGCGTGGACGCACACGGTATCGGGCGCGCGGCGCTTCGGCATCTTCCAGCTGACGCTCGATCCCGCCGACCCGACGCGCTACCAGTACGACGGCCGCTCCGAGCCGATGACGCCCGTGAAGATCACCGTGCAGACGCGCCGCCCCGACGGCACCTTCGAGCCCGTCACGCGCACGCTGTACCGGTCGCGCTTCGGGCCGCTCGTCGATCTGTCGTCGATGGTGCCGGGGCTCGGCTGGAGCGCGCAGCGCGCGTTCGCCCTGCGCGACGCGAACGCGGACAACCCGCGCGCGTTCGAGAACTTCCTCGCGTGGAACCAGGCGCGCTCGCTCAACGACTTCATCTCGATCGAAAAGCGGCTCGCCGCGATGCCGTGGGCCAACACGATCGCGATCGGCCGCGGCGACGCGCGCGTGTGGTTCGCCGACATGGGCCCGATCCCGAACGTGCCCGACGCGCTCGTCGACAGCTGCACGACCCCCGCCGGCCGCGCGTTCGCGAGCCGGATGCGCGGCGTGCCGTTCCTCGACGGCTCGAAGAGCGAGTGCGCGTGGCGCAGCGACGCGTCGGCGGTGCAGCCCGGCGCGCTGCCCGTCGCGCAGATGCCGGGCATCATGCGCGGCGACTACGTCGGCAATTTCAACGACGGCTACTGGCTCACCAACGCCAACTCGCCCACGACCGGCTATCCGCGCATCACCGGCCCGACCGCCACGCAGCAGTCGCTGCGCACGCGCTATGGGCATCTGCTTGCCGCGCAGCTTCAGCGCGCGCCCGGCGGCGTCACGCGCGACGCGCTGAAAACCGCCGTGCTCGAAAGCGGCTCGATGTCGGAGCGCATTTTCAGGAAGCCGCTGCTCGACTCCGCGTGCAATTTCGGCGACTCGCAAAGCGGCCTGCGCGAAGCCTGCGACGTCCTGCGCGCCTGGGACGGCACCGCGAACACCGGCTCGCGCGGCGCCAACCTGTGGGACGAATTCTGGACGCGCGTGACGCGCATCGCGCCCGAGCGGCTGTTCGCGACCGGCTTCGACCCCGCCGCGCCGCTCGCGACGCCGCGGGGCTTCAACACGGCCAACCCGGCGGTCGTGCAGGACCTGAGGCAGGCGCTTGGCGGCGCCGCGCTCGCGCTCAGGCTCAACGGCTTCGCGCTGAACTCGCGCCGCGGCGACATCCTCTACACGGAGCGCAACGGCGAGCGCGTGCCGCTTTACGGCGGCTGCGACGAACCGGGCTATTTCACGATCGTCTGCGCGCGCCGCCCGCTCGACGCAAAGGGCTATCCGATGGACGTGAACGGCCACGGCGACAGCTACGTGCAGGTCGTGTCGTTCGGGCCGCAGGGCGTGGAAGCCGACACGATGCTCGCGCATTCCGAGTCGGACGACCCGGCGTCGCCGCATTCCGGCGACGCGACGCGGCTGTTCGCATCGAAGACCTGGCAGCGCTTCCCGTTCACGGACGCCGCCATCGACGCCGACCCGGCGCTCGTGCGCACGACCGTCACCGGCGAGCGCCGCGAGGAGCCGGTGACGCGCGCGGTCGGGCCAAAGCGGCCGCTCGATGAAGGCACAAGTGGGGAAACTCGCGTCGAGCCGGATGCAAAACGCGTCTATCATTGAGGTTTAATCGGATGGATAGACCGTCATGATTTCCGATGACACCACACCGCAGGCCGAGCAGGCCGTTCAGCTCGACCGCGACGCGCTTTGCGCCTTCGTCGACCGCAAATGGAACGACGAGATCGTTCCGGCGCTCACTGACTACATCGCCGTCCCCGCCAAGAGCCCGATGTTCGACGCCGACTGGGCCCGCCACGGCTTCATCGAGCGCGTGGTGACGGACGCTGTGCAATGGGTCGAGCAGCAGCCCGTCAAGGGCCTGAAGGTCGAGATCGTGCGCCTGCCCGGGCGCACGCCGGTGATCTTCTTCGAAGCGCCCGCGACGCGCTCCGGCAGCACCGAAACCGTCGTGCTGTATGGCCACCTCGACAAGCAGCCCGAATTCGAAGGCTGGCGGCGCGACCTCGGCCCATGGACGCCGAAGCTCGAAGACGACAAGCTCTACGGCCGCGGCGGCGCCGACGACGGCTACGCCACCTACGCGAGCATCACCGCGATCGCCGCGCTCGACGCGCAGGGCGTCGAGCGGCCGCGCTGCGTCGGCATCATCGAAACCTGCGAGGAATCGGGCAGCTACGACCTCCTGCCCTACATCGACGCGTTGCGCGGCCGCCTGGGCGACGTCGGCCTCGTGATCTGCCTCGACTCGGGCGCGGGCAACTACGACCAGCTGTGGCTCACCACGTCCTTGCGCGGACTCGTGTCGGGCGACCTGGAAGTGCAGGTGCTCGACGAAGGCATACATTCGGGCGGCTACGGCGGCATCGCGCCGTCGACGTTTCGCATCATGCGCCAGCTGTTCGAGCGTCTCGAAGACGCCGGCACCGGCAACCTGCTGCCGCAGGGCTTTCACTGCCCGATCCCGGCGCAGCGCCTGCGCGAGGCCGAAGCAACCGCGCGCATCCTCGGCGACGACGTGTGGAAAAAGCTGCCGTGGAGCTGCGGCCAGGACGGCGGCCCGGTGCTGCCGACCACCACCGATCCGCGCGAGGCGCTCCTCAATTCGACGTGGCGTCCGTCGCTGACGGTGACGGGCGCGTCCGGCCTGCCGCCGCTCGCCGACGCGGGCAACGTGCTCGCGCCGCGCACGGCGTTCAAGCTGTCGCTGCGTCTGCCGCCGCTCGTCGAGGCGGCGCAGGCGGTCGCCGAGCTGAAGGCGCTGCTCGAATTCGATCCTCCGTACAACGCGAAGGTCACGTTTAAACCCGAGGCCGGTCCCGCGACCGGCTGGAGCGCGCCCGATCTCGCGCCGTGGCTCGGCACCGCGCTCAACGACGCGTCGCGCCGGCACTTCGGGGCGGACGTCGCGTATATCGGGCAAGGCGGCACGATCCCGCTGATGAACACGCTCAAGGAAGGCTTTCCGCGCTCGCAGTTCATGGTGTGCGGCGTGCTCGGGCCGAAGTCCAACGCGCACGGGCCGAACGAATTCCTGCACGTGCCGTATGCGAGGAAGCTCACGGCGGCGGTCGCCGAGGTGATCGCGACCGCGTCCTGACGGCCATTTCGCGGAGCGCCCGGTTTCCCGCACTCGCGCGAAACCGGGCGCTCCGGCGCCCCGGTCCGGCGGATTTTTCAAGCCGCTGTCGCATTAGAAGTGGTCAGGCCAATCGATCGCCTGTAAAGTGGTAAGTCCACGCGCCGGCCACTGCGCTGCGCGCGAGAGGCCATTTTGCACAGGAGACGACAGCAGCAATGAACGAAATCAAGACGCAGGCCGCGCCCGAGTTGCGCATTCCCTCCGATACCCTGCACGCCTATGTGCGCGCGATCTGGGAGCACGCCGGCAGCACGCCGCGCGAGGCGGAACTCGTCGCGGATCACCTCGTGATGGCCAACCTGTCGGGCCACGATTCGCACGGTGTCGGAATGATTCCGCGCTACGTCGCGTCGCTCGCGGACGGCGAACTCAAGCTCAACGCGCACGCCGAGATCGTGCGCGACGCGGGCGCGGTGCTGACAATCGACGGCGTGAAGGGCTTCGGCCAGGTCGTCGCGTACGAAGCGATGGAGCACGGCATCGAGCGCGCGAAGAAGCTGGGCGTGTGCGCGGTGGGCCTGCGCGACGCGCACCACATCGGGCGCATCGGGCACTGGGCCGAGCAGTGCGCGAAGGCCGGCCTGGTGTCGTTTCACTTCGTGAACGTGGCGGGCGACCCGCTCGTCGCCCCGTTCGGCGGCACCGACCGGCGCTTCGGCACGAATCCGTTCTGCGCCGCGTTCCCGCGCGCGGGCAAAACGCCGCTCGTGCTCGATTTCGCGACGAGCGGCATCGCGTACGGCAAGACGCGCGTCGCGTACAACAAGGGCGTGAAGGTTGCGCCGGGCTATCTGATCGAACACGACGGCACGCCGACCGTCGAGCCGAAGGTGATGCACGAGGAGCCGTTCGGCTCGCTGCTGCCGTTCGGTCTGCACAAGGGCTTCGGGCTCGCGGCGATGTGCGAGATTCTGGGCGGCGCGCTGTCGGGCGGCTACACGACGCGCGAAAGCACGCTGCAGAAGACGAGTGCGATCATCAACTGCATGACCTCCGTGATCCTCGATCCGAACGCCTTCGACGCGCCCGCCGCGCAGGCCGAGGCCGAGGCGTTCGTCGAGTGGGTGAAGACGTCGCGGGTGGCGCCGGGCGTCGAGCGCATCTATGCGCCGGGCGAGCCGGAAGACGCGCGGCGTGAGGAGCGCGTCGCGAACGGCGTGCCGATCGATCCGACGACGTGGCAGCAGATCCGCGACGCGGCGAAGCAGTCCGGCATGCCTGAAGGCGAAATAGAGGCGTTTTCGAAGGCGTTGGCCTGATTTTTACCGCCGAACGCCGCCGCATCGTGCACGAACGCAAAAACGCCACCGGACGGCCGGTGGCGTTTTTTTTCACGATGCGCCTGAAGCGGACGGCGTTCAGACCATTTCCTTTGTGATCCACTCGACCACCGACGTGCGCTTCGGCTGCCAGCCAAGCAGTTCGCGCGCATGCTTGCCGCGCACGCGGCTGTTGGACCCGAGGCCGTACGACGCCATCTCGTAGCCCCATTCCTCTTTGGCGTCGTCGAGCGGCCAGTCCTGCGGCTCGCCGAGGCCGAGCACGCCGGCCATGGCGGCAGTCATGTCGCGGATCGACGCTTCGCCGCTCTCGATGAAATAGAACGTGCCCGGCGGCGTCTTTTCGAGCGCGCGGCGATACGCATCGACGACGTCGTCGATATGCACGTTCGACCAGATGTTGCGGCCCGGCCCCACATGGCGCACGACGCCGCTCTTGCGCGCCTGTCTGAGCAGACGCGGCAGTTGCACGCTCGCCGCCGACGGAATGGCGCCGTGCCCGTAGATCAGCGTGTTGCAGAGCACCGCCGAGCGCACGCCGCGCTTCGCCGCGCCGAGCACGAGGTTGTCGATCGCGACGCGCGGCGCCTTGTCGGCGGTCGGCTCGGGCAGGCTGTCCTCGTAATAGACGGCATCCGATGCTTCGCCGCCCGACGCATCGCCGACGATGCTCGAACCGCTCGTGTGCAGCAGCGGCTTGTCCGACCCTTCCAGCCCTTCGATCAGCGCTTCCACCGCGCCGCGATGGTCGCTGTCGGCGGCGTTGATGACGGCGTCGGCGGCCCGCGCCTCGGCGATGAGGAGCGCGCGGTCGTCGAGGCTGCCGAGCACCGGCTCGATGCCGAGGCGCTTCAGTTCGTCCGCCTGTTCCGCGCGGCGCACGAGTCCGCGCACCTGATGGCCGTCGCCGGCGAGCCCCGCCGCGATCGAACCGCCGATGAAACCGCCCGCGCCCGTAACGAAAATCTTCATGTGCTGCTCCGGTGATTGAGGTGACAGGAAGCAGTATCCGGCTATTCGACTTTCGCAAAAACGGTGTTAGTCTCAAATCACCCTTGACTTGGGATCAACAATGAAGACGACCACCGACGAATTGCTCGCGTTCGTCACCGTGATCGACAGCGGTTCGATCACGGCGGCGGCCGAGGCGTTGCAGCAGACCGTGTCCGGCGTAAGCCGGGCGCTGGCGCGGCTGGAGAAGAAGCTCGACGCGACGCTCGTGCGCCGCACGACGCGCCGCCTGCAGCTGACCGACGAGGGCGAGCTGTTCCTCGCGCGTGCCCGCCTGATTCTTTCCGCGATGGAGGACGCCGAGGAGGCGATCGCGCGGCACCGCGAGCGGCCGGCGGGGCGGTTGCGCGTGGATGCGGCGTCGCCGTTCATGCTCCACTGCATCGTGCCGCACGTGAAGGCGTTCGCCGCGCTGTATCCCGAAATCACGCTGGAGCTGACGAGCAACGAGCGCATCGTCGACCTGATGGAGCAGCGCGTGGACATCGCGATCCGCATCGGCGCGCTGCAGGATTCGACGCTGCACGCCCGGTCGCTCGGCAGCAGCCGCTCGCGCGTGCTCGCGAGCCCGGGCTATCTGGCGGAGCACGGCGAGCCGCGCGACGTCGGGGAGATGCAGGGCCA
The DNA here is from genome assembly GCF_000698595.1 of Caballeronia glathei. GTDB lineage: Bacteria > Pseudomonadota > Gammaproteobacteria > Burkholderiales > Burkholderiaceae > Caballeronia > Caballeronia glathei. Next base: position 60,260 of record NZ_JFHC01000044.1, read on the forward strand.
CCGGCTGATCGGTTTCACGGCGCCCGAAAGCCTGAACGACTGGCCGTTGCGCGACGGCCGAGGCGGCACGTTCGTGTCGGTCACGCCGACGGTGGCGGCGTCGAGCGGCGAGACGATCCGCCAGCTTGCGCTCTGCGACGGCGGGATTGCGTGCCTGTCGGAATTCATGACGGCCGCCGACGTGCACGCAGGCCGGCTGCGCGCGATACTCGACGACGCGCTCGAAGACGCGCGCCTGCCGATCAGCGCGGTGTATTACCAGAGCGAGTCCATGGCCGCGCGGGCGAGGGCGTTCCTCGATTTCCTCGCCGGGAAGCTGGCGGCGTGAGGCCGTGCTGCGTATGCTGTGACCGCCTTGCCAACGTTCAGTCAATCCCTCCTCGATACAAGATAGCCCATGCCGCCCATCGAAGCCCTGAATGCCCCCGACCTGCCCGTTCCCGCCGGCCACTACAGCCACGCGACACGCGCGGGCAACCTGATCTGCGTGTCCGGCCAGTTGCCGATGCGCCCCGACGGCACCCACACCGGCGACCAGCCGTTCGAGGTGCAGGCCGAGCAGACCCTGTCCAACCTGCGCGCGGTGCTCGCCGCGGCGGGCGCCGGATTGAAGGACTGCGTCGAGGTCACGGTCTATCTCGTCGGCGTCGAACACTGGAAGGCTTTCAACGAGATCTACGCGCGCCATTTCGGCGACTGGAAGCCGGCCCGCGCCGTGGTGCCGGTCGGCGCGCTGCACTACGGCTATCTGCTGGAAATCTCCGCGCGGGCCTGGGTGGAGCGCAGTTAGCCGGGCCTTTTTCCTCAGGCCAGATCCAGCGCGCCCGTCAGATCGCCGAGCGGCGGCAGGCCGTTCGCCGCGAACGCGCGGTCACGCGCGGCGACGCCGTCGAGCGGCGCCAGATCGTGCACGCGCGAGATGAAGCGCAGGATCGAGTTCGTGTCGTACACGGTGTGATCGACGAAGCCCTTTTTCGCGAACGGAGCGATCACGAGGGCGGGAATGCGCGAACCCGGCCCCCACCGGTCGCCCTTCGGCGGCGACACGTGATCCCACCAGCCGCCGTTTTCATCGACCGTGACGATCACCACCGTGTTCTCCCACTGCGGCCCGCGCTGAATCCGCTCGACGATGTTCGCGATATGGCGGTCGCCCGACTCGACGTCCGCGTATCCGGCGTGCATGTTCAGGTTGCCCTGCGGCTTGTAGAACGTGACCGCGGGCAGGCGCCCGGCGTCGATGTCGGCCATCAGCTTGTTGGTCGACGGATCGTTGCCGAGGCCGGCGTCGCGCAGGTGCTGCACGCGCGCCTGCGTGCCCGGCGCGTAGTTGCGGAAATAGTTGAACGGCTGATGGTGATACTGGAAATCGGGCACCGAACCGGTATCGACGTGATCCAGCGCGTATTGCCACGCGCCGCTGTACCACGCCCAGTCCACGCCCTTCGCCGACAGCCGGTCGCCAATCGTCGCGTAGGTCTGCGGCGGCAGCACGCGCGGATTCGACAGGTCGGCAAGCATCGGGTCGCCGCGCTCGGCCGGGCGCACGTTGCTCGGCTGGTAGGGCGGCGCCATCGTGTTGACGGCATAGCCGTCTGCCGTCAGCGCGCCGTCGCGCACGAACTTGGGCGGTCCGTCCAGCGCCGATTTCGGTGAATCCGGCGCGAGCTTCAGGCGCGTGGCCGTCGGGTCCTCGCCTTCCACGACCGACACGAGCTTCGCCGCCGGGCCGTTGTGGACGTCCGGATAGAAAGGCGCCTGCGCCGAAATCAGGAAGATGTGGTTCAGCCACGAGCCGCCGAAGGCCGCCATGAAGAAGTTGTCGCACAGCGTGTACTGCTGCGCGAGGCCCCACAGGCGCAGCGTCTCGGCGGAACTGCGGTAGTGGCCCATCACGAGGCCGCCCGAATCGCCCCATGCGGCGAACTGGTTGTTGCGCCCCGCGTTGATCTGCATCTGGTTCTGGTAGAAGCGATGCACGAGGTCGCGCGTGATCACGCCGTTGGGCAGCGGCTGGCCCTGCGCGTCGACGAGATGAAAGGGCGCATTGGCGAGGCCCGTGATCTGCTTTTCGCTGATCGCGTAGCGCTTGCCGCCCACTTCCTGCGCCTGCGGCACGAGCCCGCCCCAGATGGCCGGCAGCGTGGGAAGCGGCGTGCGCCCGTCGCGATCGAACTGGGCATAGCGCGCCGCCGGCACGCTTTCGAGCGGATACTGCACGCCGGGGAAATTGCCGTACAGATTGGTGAAGCTGCGGTTTTCGGCGTAGATGACGACAATCCGGCGGACCTTCGCCGCGAGCGTGCGGTCGAGCGCGAGATCGGCCGTGGTCTTGGGCGTGGACGGTTTCGAGTCGAACAGGTTGCAGCCGCCGATCGACAGCCCCGCGAGACCGACGCCCGCGGCGAGCAGCCGCCGCCGCGCGGGGTCCTGTGGTGCGTCGCCGATGTCGGAAAGGTCGTCACGCGGATCGTCGTTCTGGCTCATCGCTGGCTCCTGGTGGACATGCGCGGCTGCGCGCACAGCATTATGGTCAATGAACCGTGACGCGCCAACCTTCATTTCCGGCGGGATTGACCGCTCGGCGCGCCGTTCAGCATGCGCATGTTGACCGGATTGCGGCGCCGCGAAAAGCTGGCCGGATGGCATAAGCCAGAACCACGTGAAAACGGCTTATGCCATCCGGCCGACTGGAAACCGCCACGGCGCGAGACTACTATCAACTGAGCGATCGACGGGGCGTCGACGGAGCATCAGCTGAAGATCAGCTTGGCGCCGACGAGCAGCAGCGTCGCGGCCAGCACGTTGCGCAGGAGCGCCTCCGGGGCCTTCGAGGAGAGCATGCTGCCAATCGCAATGCCGGGCAGCGAGCCGACGAGCAGCGACGCGAGCAGCGACCAGTCCACGGAGCCGAGCATCCAGTGGCCGGTGCCGGCGATCAGCGTGAGCGGCACCGCGTGGGCGACGTCCGAGCCGACGATGCGCACGGTGGCGAGGCGCGGATAGAGCAGCAACAGCACGGTTACGCCGATCGCGCCCGCGCCGACCGAGGTGATCGACACCAGCACGCCCAGGACGGCGCCGGTCAGCACGGTCCAGGCCGTGGTCCGCAGTGGATGTTCGGGCCGCCCGCGCCCCTTTTTATAGGCGAGTCTCGCTAGCTGAGGGCGGAACACGAGCGACACCGCCGTAACCAGGAGCGCCGAGCCGAGAATGATCTGAATGAGCCGCGCGGTTCCGGGCGCGTTGAGCCCGTACTGGTGCAGCAGGAGCAGGGTCAGCGCCGCGGCCGGCACGCTGCCCGCGGCGAGCCGGCCGGTGATGCGCCAGTCGACGGAGCCCTTGATGCCGTGCACGAGCGTGCCGGTCGCCTTGGTCGCGGCGGCGTAGAGCAGGTCGGTGCCGACGGCCGTGGCCGGATGAATGCCGAACAGGAGCACGAGGAGCGGCGTCATCAGCGAGCCGCCGCCCACGCCCGTCAGGCCGACGAGAAAGCCGACCGCGAGCCCGGATGCTGAATAAAGTAAGTCGATATGCGGAAATGACATTCGCTCGGAGAACCGGTTAGGCGTGATTCGGTCGAAAAGCCGTCGATGATAGCCGGTCCCGGGCGCTCCCGCTGCTGCTTTGCCGTTCCTGCGTGAGCGGGGGCCGAATGCAGGGCGCGCGGGCAATCCGTAGAATCGGGCGCGAAGAGGCGCAACTCACACCTCGTCCACGCCACTTTCAGGAAGGTGCAATGGAAACGAAGCAACAGCAGCAGGGGCATCAAAAGCATTCCGCCCTGGATGACGCCTTTATCCCGAACGAGCATGCGAATATCGCGAGCGAGCAGCAGTTCGTGCTCAAGTCGGGCAACACGTTCGCCGTCAACGATGCGAACGGCGACATCCGGGGCATCGACGACGGCCTCTTCGTCAACGATACGCGCGTACTCTCGGAGCTGGTGCTCACTTTCGGCGGCCGCGCGCCGTCGCTCCTGTCGGGCAGCGTGTCGAGCGACAACGCCGTGTTCACGGCCCACCTGACCAACAAGCCGCTGCCGCCCATCGGCGGCGCGCGCACGCCGGAAGGCGTGATCCACGTCGAGCGCAAGCGCGTGCTCTCGGGGCACGTGCTGCACGAGAGCATCGTGCTCACCAACTACGGCACCGAGCCTGCCACCGTGCCGCTGTCGATTTCCTTCGCCGCTGATTTCCTCGACATGTTCGAAGTGCGCGGCTCGACGCGCGCGAAGCGCGGCACGCTGCGCCCGCCGGTGGTCGAAAACGGCGAGGTCGTGCTGCGCTACACGGGGCTCGACGAGGTCGAGCGGACCGCGCGCATCCAGTTCACGCCGGCGCCCGATTCGCTCACGCCGAACCGCGCCGACTACGCGCTGCAGATCCAGTCGGAGACGGCGATCTCCATCTACCTGTCGGTCACGGCCACGACCCATGCCTTGAGCGACGCGAGCGAGCAGAGCAAGAAAAATGCCGCCGAAGCCGCCGAATGCGCGCCCGAATCGGGGCGTCCGGCGATTCGCGAGGCGCTCGTCGAGGCGCACCGGCGCATGCGCGAGCGGCGCCGCGCGACGGCACGGGTGCGCTCCAGCAATCCGCTTTTCAGCGAATGGATCGACCGTTCGCTGTCCGATCTCGGGCTTTTGACCACCGATCTAGAAACGGGGCCTTATCCGTACGCGGGCATTCCGTGGTTCTCGACGGCGTTCGGGCGCGACGCGATCATCACGTCGCTCCAGATGCTGTGGATTCAGCCGTCGCTCGGGCGCGGCGTGCTGCGCTTTCTCGCGACGCATCAGGCGCGCGAGGACTCGGCGTTTCGCGACGCCGAGGTCGGCAAGATCATGCACGAGACGCGCAAGAGCGAGATGGCCGCAACCGGCGAGGTGCCGTTCGCGATGTACTACGGCGGCGTGGACAGCACGCCGCTCTTCATCGTGCTCGCCGGCGCGTACGCGCAGCGCACCGGCGACACCGCGCTGATCGACGAACTGTGGCCCGCGCTGCAGCTCGCGGCGCAGTGGATAGCGCGTCACTGCGACAAGAACGCGTACGGGCTGCTCGACTACCAGCGCGCGTCCGAGCACGGGCTCGCGAACCAGGGCTGGAAGGACAGCCAGGACTCGGTGTTCCACGCCGACGGCCGTTTCCCCGACGGACCGATCGCGCTCGTCGAGGTGCAGGCGTACGCGTCGAAGGCGTTTTCGACGATGGCGCATTTCGCCCGCCAGCGCGGCGCAACGCAGGACGCGCTCGAATTCGACACCCGCGCGGAGCACATCCGCGAGCGCGTCGAGGCGATGTACTGGATCCCGGAGTCGGATTTCTACGGCATTGCGCTCGACGGCCACGGCGAGTTGTGCCGCGTGCTGGCGTCGAACGTGGGGCATCTGCTCGCGTTCGAGCTGGTCGAGCGGCAGCGCGGCGAAGCGGTCGCGCGGCAGCTCGAATCGACCCTCTTTCACACCGGCTGGGGCGTGCGCACGCTCGCGGCGGGCCAGCCGCGCTTCAACCCGATGTCGTATCACAACGGCTCGGTCTGGCCGCACGACACGGCGATGTGCGCGCGCGGCCTTGCCCGCTACGGCGACCGTGGCGGCGCGGTGCGGCTCCTGCAGGCGCTGTTCGAAGCGGCCGTGACGTTCGACATGCGCCTGCCGGAACTCTTCTGCGGCTTCACGCGGCAGCGCGGGGAGAAGCCGATCGCGTATCCGGTCGCGTGCCTGCCGCAGGCCTGGGCGGCGGGGGCGCCGTTCATGATCCTGGAGGCGTGCCTCGGCCTTTCCATCGATGCCGTGAACGAGGAAGTGCGCATCGACCGGCCGCAGTTGCCGGACGGGATCGACTGGCTGGAGATCGGCGACCTGCGCGTCGGCAGCCGGAGCGTGTCGATTACGTTCCGGCGCGTGGGCGGCCAGGTCGTGCCGTCGGTGGAGGGCGACGTGAGGGTGGTGGCGCTGCTGTGACGGCCATGCGGGCGGCGCGCGGCCTGAACGGCGCCGCCGCCGCGAAACACGGCGGCCACTGTTACACCGCGACGCTGCCCACGTAGTTTTCCGCGAGCGCGGTGGCGGCGGCGCGCGAGGTCGTCACGTGCTCCAGTTCCGCCACCTGCAGGCGCTGCTCGAACGGCGACGTGTCGTCGAGCTTGTGCAGCATGCGCGTCATCCACCAGGAGAAGTGCTCGGCGCGCCACACGCGCTTGAGCGCGGTGTCCGTGTAGCGGGCGAGCTTGTCGCTCGTGCCTTCCTTGTAGAACGCCGTGAGCGCCGCCGTCAGCACCTTGACGTCCGACACGGCCAGATTCAGGCCCTTTGCGCCCGTCGGCGGGACGATGTGCGCGGCGTCGCCGGCGAGAAAAAGCTTGCCGCACTGCATCGGCGTGGAGACGAAGCTGCGCATCCCGACGATGTTCTTCTGGAAGATCTTTCCTTCGGTGATCTGCCAGCCGTCGGCGGTATCGACGCGCGCGTGCAACTCCGCCCAGATGCGGTCGTCCGACCAGGCGTCGACGCTTTCTTTCGGGTCGCACTGGAAATACATGCGCTGGATGCCCGGCGAGCGCGTGCTGACGAGCGCGAAGCCGCGGTCGTGGCGCGCGTAGATGAGTTCGTCGGACGAAGGCGGCGCCTCCACCAGAATGCCGAACCAGCCGAACGGATACACCTTCTGGTAATCGTGGCGCAGCGCCGCTGGAATCGAGCCGCGCGCGACTCCCTGCGAGCCGTCGCAGCCGATGATGTAGTCGCATTCCAGTTCTTCGTCGCGGTCTTCGTGACGGTACTTGATGCGCGGCTGCGCGTCGGCGGCGCCGTCGAAGTCGTGCAGCGACACGTTCGAGACATTGAATTTCAGCGCGCCGCCGGCGGCCACGCGGGCGGCGACGAGGTCCTTGATCACCTCATGCTGCGCGTAGACGGTGATCGAGTGGCCCGTCAGGTCGGTCAGCGCGATGCGGCGGCGCTCGCCCTCGAACGCCAGTTCGAAGCCGTGGTGCAGCGCGCCCTCGGCCTGCATCCGCGCGCCGAGCCCGGCTTCGTTGAGCAGGTCCATCGTGCCCTGTTCCAGCACGCCGGCGCGAATCGTCGATTCGATGTCGTCGCGGCCGCGCGCTTCCAGCACGACCGATTCGATGCCGCGAAGATGGAGCAGATGGGAGAGAAGAAGCCCGGCGGGGCCCGCACCGACGATGCCGACTTGAGTACGCATGAATGTCTCCTTGATGCGTGATGATTTTGTGAAGACAGTCTCGCGTCGCGCCGGCTATCGCGCAACGCGATATCGCGCATAGCGCCTATTCAATTTTGAGATAAAGGGGCGCAGGCGCCGATGAATCGCGCAATCGACGCGTTCAGGTGCTCGTATCCGCCGTCGCGATCCGGCGGCGTTCCCGCGATTTCGAGCCGTGCCGCGCCGCGGACATGCCGCTCGATCGATTCGAGATGGGCGCGCGCGCGCCCGCTGCCGCCTGCGTCGCGTTCATGCGCGAAGCCTTCGATCGCGAGCAGCGGACAGCGGATCGCGTGCAGCGCGGCCTCGATATGCCAGTTCAGGGATGAGGCGCCGGGCGGCGCATCGTGCGGGTCGCGAAAGCCGGGGTCGACGTCGTCGTGGTAGCGCGAGAGGCGATCGCGCAGGTTCGTCGTCTCGAAGGCGGCGCGGATGCGCAGCGGCCCGTCCGCGCCCGACGGCTCGGCAAACGCGTGCGGCGCGAACGTGTGCGGCGCGATCACCACCGCGCCTGCCAGCCCGGCGGGCTGCGCGCTCGCGTAGAGGAGCGTGATCGAGGCGCCGTCGCGGTGCCCGACGAGCCATATCCGGCGGCAGCGCGCGGAGGGACTGATGTCGAGCGCGTCGAGCAGCGCGGGCAGGATGCCGTCGGCCTGGCGATGCAGGAAATCGATCGGCCAGCTGGGCGGTGGCGCATGCGGGCGCGGCGCGGGCGGGCCGTAGCCGGGCCGCGCGTAGAGCAGGCCGCGAAAGCCGAGCGCGCGGCACAGCGCCGCCGCCCATTCCCTGTGGCTCGCGTAAGGATCCGGGCCCGCGTGCAGAAACACGACGAGCGGCGCGGCGACGCTCCCGCCCGCGAGCCATTCGTAGTCGAGCGTGACGGCGCCGTGTGCAGGGGTCGCGGGGAGCGTGACGAATTCGATCATGCGTGTGATTCCGGAGCACCGGAGCGGGGGCGCGCACTTTTCGCGCGTCCCCTATCGACGAGTTTAGGCGTTTCGTCCGCGCGACGGGTCCGCCATTTGCCGGCATGGGCCCGCCGCTTGCTGGCCGCAGGGTTTCCACCCGCTTCATCAACAGGCAAGGGAGACGTGCCATGACGGACCATTCCTATCCGGCGCCACCGCTGCCGGACCAGCAGCAGGACCGGCAACCCGGCCTCACCGCGCCGATGAACCCGCAGCCGGACCATGGCGAACACAGCTATCGGGGCAGCGGGCGCCTCTCCGGCAAGGCCGCGCTGATCACGGGCGGCGACAGCGGCATCGGGCGCGCGGTGGCGATCGCGTACGCGCGCGAGGGCGCGGACGTCGCGATCTCGTATCTCGACGAGCACGACGACGCGAAGGAAACCGCGCGCTGGGTCGAGGAAGCGGGGCGCCGCGCGCTGCTTCTGCCCGGCGACATCACCGGTCGCGCGCATTGCCGCGAACTCGTCGCGAAGACAGTGGAGGCGTTCGGGCGCATCGACGTGCTC
>NZ_JFHC01000045.1 GCF_000698595.1 Caballeronia glathei
CCAACTTTGAGGGGTCAGTTCATTGCGCCTGACGGGCTTTTTTGTCGTTCATCGATCGGCGCCTCCGAACGTCACAATGCGAGTGCCTCCGCATGACCGCGCACTGTCGTCGACCGACGCGCCGCGCGCGTGTCCGCTCGTGAAGGATTGCATCGTGCCGCGATGCGCGGCCGAAGATGCTCGCAAATGTCGCGGCGGCGCCCCGCGTCGAGCGGATTGCTGACGCGAATCGTGAGCGGCGCGGCGTCGTCCGCAGCTTCGATCGTGCGCGCGCTTGCGTGCAGGGACGGGAACGGCGGCAGACCTTCCCGGATCACCACGTTCGGCACCCCCGGAAATGCGACAGGTCGATTTGGTCGAGCCCGTGCGTGTCGATTGATCTGTGCATTGCAACGCGCCCTTGGTTCGCGGCAGGTCCGGTTCTTCGAGCCGGCTTTCTGTCGATCAAGCATCGTGTATGGCAGGCGCATGGATCATGTGCGCGCGAGCGGCGGCGCGCGCCGCGCGTCATGTATCAGCGAAAGATCTCCTCGCGACGACGCTGATTTTTTTGAGGTTCGTTAGAAGCTTGTCATCTGCGAGCAAGGCGCTGCAGAATTTCCGGTCGCGTGTACCGGCGTTTCTTCCGCCATCTGCACCGGTGCAGAAAAAAGGTCCGGCACGCCGGACCTTTCGCACAAGCGCCCAGAAGCCGCTTTTAGTTGGCGGCAGCGAAGCGCGTCTTGACGAGCGCCTTCCATTCGGTCCGCGCCTCGACCCATTGCGCGAGCGACAGCAGCGCCGCATCGCCGTGGGCGGCTCCCACCAGTTGCGCGCCGAGCGGCAGGCCCGCGGGGCCGAAGCCGGCCGGCACGGTGACGGCCGGCACGCCGAGCAACGTCCACGGCGCGCAGAACGACGCGTCGCCGGTATAGTCCAGGCCGCGCGGCGCTTCGCCCGTTGCGGGTGCGACGAGCAGCGCGTCGAGCCCCATCGTTTCCGTGAGCCAGCGATTGAAGCGGCGCGCCATGCGCAATTGCAGCTGCCGCGTCTGCGCATAGAGAGTGGCGGGCACGTTGCGCCCCTCTTCCACGAGCGAGCGCATCGCGACGCTCACCAGGTCCGGCGAGCGCTCCGCCAGGTCGCCATGCGTGACCGCCGCCTCCACGGCCATCAGCGTCAAGGCGTGGTTCGCGGCTTCCGCCAGTTCCGCATCGAGATCGACTTCGACGATCTCCGCGCCTTCACTCGCGAGCCGCGCCGCGAGCCGGTCGAGGGCGAGCTGCTGCGCTTCGTCGATGGCGCCTCCCACCTGCTTCGACAGCACGCCGATCCGCCGCGCGCCCGGCCTGCCTGCCGACGGTTCGGCGTTCAGCGCGTGCGGATCGCCCGCGTCGGTTCCGGACACGAGCCCGAGCACGTGCACGGCATCGGCGACATTCGTCGTGAAGAGGCCCACGTGATCGAGCGACCACGCGAGCGGCAACACGCCCGTTCGCGCAATCGTGCCGTAGCTCGGCTTGAAGCCGACGACACCGCAATACGCCGCCGGGCGGATCACCGACCCCTGGGTCTGCGTGCCGAGCGCGAGCGGCACGATGCCCGCGGCCACCGCCGCCGCCGAGCCGCTCGACGAGCCGCCCGGCGTATGCTCCGGGTTCCACGGGTTGACGGTCGGGCCGGGATGGCGCCACGCGAACTCCGTCGTGACGGTCTTGCCGAGAATCGACGCGCCCGCGGCGCGCAGCCGGGCGACGACCCACGCGTCGCGCTCGGGGCGCCGCCCCTTGTACGCACGCGAGTTGAATTCGGTGGGCATGTCGGCGGTGTCGATGATGTCCTTCACGGCTACCGCCACGCCGGCGAGCGGCGCGGCAGGATTGGCGGCGTTCACGGCAGGCGTGTCGGGCAGATGCACGAATGCCTGCAAGGCCGCTTGCGACGCATGCGCCGCATCGAAGGACCGGCGCACGCTCTGCTCCACCGTAAGCTCGCCGGAAGCGATGTCACTGCGGATCTGACTGATGTTCGTTGAATGGCTGGGTGCGTTCATGAGTTTGTATTCCACTTGATTCACTTTGCTGCGAGTGCGGGCTGGATGTACTTGCGAACGATGAAGGTATCGTATTTCGGCTGCTGCTTCAGGTTCCCCAGCGCGATCTGCGTGTCCATCGCCACGGTGAGCGCCTTCGGCGTGATGTCGACGCTCTTCGGATACACACCTTCGGTCAGCATGCGCTTGACCGCGGCGTCGACCACGGCTGCGTCGAGCGTCGGAAACTCCTTGCGGGCGATCGCGGCCGTTTCGGCGGGATTCGTCTGCATGTAGACGAGCGCCTTTTGCAGGCCGGCCACGAAGCGCGCCGCCGAGTCAGGGTCCACGCTGCGCTTGGCCGAGATCGACGAGAACGCATATTCGCCGTAAAGCTTCGGAAAGCCGACCACGACCTTCATCCCTTTCGCGACCGCCTGATCGAGACCGGGCTCGTACATCACGGCGATCTTCGACTGCCCCGCGACGAGCGGCCCGATCTCGGAGCCGAGCGGCACCTGGACGAGCTTCACGTCCGACGGCGACATGCCGTTCTCCTTGAGCAGCTTGAAGAAGAGCGACGTGCTCGTGGTCGGCATCTGGCCCGCGACGACGGTCTGGTTCTTCACGTCTGCGATGCCCGTGAACTTCACGTCCGGCGCGGTGGCGATCCACACCGCCGCACCGTTCACCACGTTCGCGATCACATCGACATCTGCGCCCTTCTCCGCCGCCACCGCCGTCCACTCGGGACCGTGCAGCGAGAACTCGGCGCTTCCCGAGAGCACTGCCGAAAGCGCGGCGCTCGGACTGCCCGCGGTCTGCTTCGTCACGTCGAGCCCTTCCTTCGTGAAGAATCCGCCGTCGAGCGCGACGTACAGCGGCAGATAGAGCATCGACTGGAACGCCTGTGAGATCGTCACCTTCTTGTCGGCGGCGTGGGCCGGCCCGCTTGCGAAAACCATCGTGAAAGAAATTGCGGCCGTGACGGCGGCCAGTCGTTTTCGAACGGTCATTGTCATCGTCGTGTCCTGGAGTATGGGGTTGAGTTGGAGTCGTTTTGTTCAGACGCGCAGCGTCGGCGCATTGGAAGCCTGCCGCCACGGCAGCAGCCGGCGCTCGATCAGGTCGATCAGGAAATACAGCGCGAAGCCGATCGCCATCAGCACGAAGAGCCCGGCCCACACGGTGTTGAGATCGTAGAGGCTCGACGCCGTGAAAATCATGTGGCCGAGCCCCTTCTCGGACGAGATGAACTCGCCCACCACCGCGCCGACGAGGCCGAAGCCCACGTTGATGCGAAACGTCGAGATCACGTAAGGCAGCGTGAACGGCACGACGACCTTCAGGAACACGTCGTTCTTGTTCGCGCCGAGCGTGACGAGCAGCGCCTGGAGATCGGGGTCGGCGTCCTTGGCCGCTTCGTACGCCGCGATCAGCGCGACGATCGCCGTGAGCGAGATGGCGAGCGCGACCTTCGATATCAGCCCGGTGCCGAACCAGAGGATCACGATTGGCGCGAAGGCGATCTTCGGCACGCTGTTGATCGCGACGATGAACGGCTCGATCAGCCGCGCGACGAACGGCGAATACCAGAGGCCGAGGCCGCAGACCGATCCGACCGCCGTGCCGAACACGAAGCCGAGAATGGCCTCGAAGAGCGTGTAGCCGGTATCGACGAAGAGCTCGCCGGATTGCGCCGAACGCACGAGCGCCTCGTAGATCTTCACCGGCGAGCCGACGAGAAAGTTCGACACCCAGCCCGCGCGCGCCGCGCCTTCCCAGATCGCGAAGAACGCGATCACCGCGGCGAGCTGAAGCGTGGTGCGGCCCCAGCCGCTGTCGAACATGGGTTTGCGGTGCCTGGGCTTCGCGCCGTCGCGCGCGCCGGATTTATCGACGGAGAGGGATTGCGCCATGTTCACGCCACCTCCGTCTGAATGTCGAGTTCGCCGCACAGCGCGTGAAAGTAACCCGCGAAGTTCGGATCGCTGCGGGCGCCGATCGGGGTGCGCGCGTTGATGTCGATGTCGTAGATCTTCTTGACGTGCGACGGCCGCCCGCCGAGCACCACCACGCGCTTGGAGAGGGCGACGGCCTCGTCGATGTCGTGCGTGACGAGCACGACCGTCTTGTTGAACGTCTCGACGGCCTCCATCAGCACGCCTTCGAGATAGAGCCGCGTCTGGTAGTCGAGCGCCGAGAAGGGCTCGTCGAGCAGGATGATGTCCGGGTCGTTGATGAGCGTGCGGATCAGCGCGACGCGCTGGCGCATGCCGCCCGACAGCATGCGCGGGTAGGCGTTCTCGAAGCCCGCGAGGCCGTAGGTGTTCAGATACTCCATCGCCATGTCGCGCGCCTCGCCGAGCGGCATCTTCGCGAGCTCGGGCCCGATCAGCACGTTCTGCAGCACCGTGCGCCACGGCAGCAGGAGGTCGCGCTGCATCATGTAGCCCACCTTGCCGCGCAGGCCGTCCACGCGCTCGCCGCGATACTCGATCTCGCCCTCGTCGGGTTCCAGGAGGCCTGCGATCACGTTGAAGACAGTCGTCTTGCCGCACCCCGACGGACCGATGATGCTCACGAAGTCGCGCTCGTAGATGTCGAACGACAGGCCGCCGAGCACATCGACGCGGCCCGTCTTCACCGGGAACGACTTGCGGATGTCGCGTAACGCTAGTTGTACTGCCATGCACATACCTCGGTACTGGTTGACTTGTGAAAGACTGCTGCCGCGCGCAACATGCCGCGGCATTGCTGCTAAAGCTGCACGCCGCGCGTGAGCGCGCCATCGACGACGAAGTTCGTGCCGCTCACGAAGCTCGCCGCCGGACTCGCGATGAACGCGACCGCATTGGCGATCTCCTGCGGCCGCGCCATCCGCCCGCTCGGATTGAGCGCAAGCGCGTCCGCGAAGAGCTTCGGGTTCGTGTGTTCGATGTGGTCCCACACGCCGCCTTCGAAATACACGTTGCCCGGCGAGACCGTGTTCGCGCGAATGCCCTTGCCCGCGAGCTGATGCGCGAGACCCTGCATGTAGTGCACGAGCGCCGCCTTGAAGGTGCCGTACGGCCCCGCGGCGAAGTCGATCTCGCGGCCGGACACGCTCGATATCGCCACGATCGACGCGGCCTTGCTGGCTTCGAGAAACGGCAGCGCGGCATCGACCAGATTGACCGTGCCCATCAGGTCGGTTTCGAATTCCTTGCGCCACGACTCGGCGTCGTTGCCGATCGACAGCGCACTTACGTTCGCCACCACGATGTCGAGCCCGGAGAGGCTCGCGGCCACGTCGCGGGTCCACGCCTTGAGCTGCTCGCCGTTGGCGACATCGACCGGCGCGCCGAGCGCCTTTGCCGTGCCGCCCGAATGCGCGACGAGGTCCGCGACCGTCTGCTCGACCGCCGCGCCGTCCCGCGCGCAGATCGCCACATGCGCGCCTTCCGCCGCCAGCGTGCGCGCGATCGCGAGGCCGATGCCCTTGGTCCCGCCCGTGACGATCGCCTTCAGTCCCTTCAGTTGCAGATCCATGATCGAGTCTCCTCAGGAAGCCGTTGCGAGATACTTCTTGCTGATCGCCGCGCCCACCGAATATTTCGGATCGACGAAATTGCCGAGCCGCACCTGGCCGCACTGGCTGAGCATCATGTAGGCGTCCCAGCGGTCAAAGCCATATTCCTTTTCGAGCCAGCGCACCAGTTCGTTGTAGGCGATGCGCGTCGCGTCCTCGAGCGGGCGCGCGCTGCCGATCGTCATCAGCAGCGCCTCGGTCTCGAGGCGCGGCCAGGCGATCTGCCAGCCCTTGATCAGGTCGACGTGAATCGTGGTCGTGCTCGCGAACTCCACGGCGGTGCCGCAAACTTCGCCGTCGCCCTGGCACGCGTGCGCGTCGCCGATGAAGAGCCGCCCGCCCGGCGAGCGGACCGGCAGGTACGTGATGCTGCCCGGGCCCATGTCGGGCACGTCCATGTTGCCGCCGTGGTTGTCGGGCGTGAGCGAGTTGATCGAGTCGATTTCCGGCGAAAGGCTCAGCGTGCCGATGTGCGGCTTGTAGGGCAGCGTGACGCGGCGGCTCCAGTAGACACCCTCTTCGTCCAGGTCTATCTTGCGGGTGATCTCCGGCAGCGGTTCGTTGAGCGTCGCGGTGTAATCCGTTCCGGTCAGCGCGCCGAAGCGCGGAATCAGGCAGCAGGTGCCGCGCGGATTGTCGCCGCGCGGACGCATCGACTCGATGTACACCGCCACCACGTCCCCCTTTTCCGCGCCGTCGATCATGATCGGACCGTTCTGCGGATTCAGGAACGGCACCTGCAGCTTCTGGCTCGGCAGGTCCTGCTCGGTGCGTATCTTTCCTTCGAATGCATCGCGCGTATCGACGATCACGCGGTCGCCTGGCGCGATGCTCATCACCGGGTCCGAATACGGGCCCATCGTGTAGTGAAACTTGCCCTGACGCGCTTCCGACAGTTCGTGCGTCTCCCCCACACGTCCGCGTGCGACGCCGCGCGTGTGCATGATCGATTGTTCAAGCCAGTTCATTTGCGGTCCCTTTGAAGTACGCGTTGGTCGAATTCGATGCGCCCGGTGACGCCGGTTCGCGCATCACACTGAAATCAGCTCCCTGACGCCGTTCGCCTCCATCTCGTCGCCGCGCCCCGACGAGACGACCTGTCCCCGGACCAGGACGACGTAATCGTCGGCCACGGCCTGCGCGAAATCGAAAAACTGCTCGACGAGCAGGATCGAGAGCGACCCCTTCAGCGAGCGGATCACCGCCTCGATCTCCTTGACGATCGACGGCTGAATGCCTTCGGTTGGCTCGTCGAGCACGAGCAGCTTCGGGTTGGTGAGCAGCGCGCGCCCGATGGCGAGTTGCTGCTGCTGGCCGCCGGAGAGGTTGCCCGCGATGCGCCGGCGCATGGTCTTGAGAACGGGAAAGGTGTGGAAGACGTCGTCGAACGAGAACTGCCTGGCGCTTGCGGCGCCGTTCGCTTCGCCCGCGAACGCGCCGATGCGCAGGTTCTCCTCCACGCTCAGGAGCGGAAAGATGTCGCGGCCCTGCGGGACGTAGCCGAGGCCCGCGCGCACGCGCTTGTGCGACGGCGCATGCGTGAGGTCATGGCCCGCGAGCCCGATCACGCCGGTCTTCACCGGCAGCAGGCCGACGAGGCACTTCAGGAGCGTCGTCTTGCCGACGCCGTTGCGTCCGAGCACGACCGTGCACGCGCCTTCGCTCACCGTCAGCGAGACATCGCGCAGCGTGTGGCTGCTGCCGTAGAACTGGTTGAGTCCGGAGATCGTCAGCATGCTCATCTCCCGAGGTACACCTGAATGACGCGAGGATCGTTGCGGACATGGTCCATCGATCCCTCTCCAAGCAGTTGCCCTTCGTGCAGCACGCTCACGAGATCGGCTATCTCGCCGACGAAATCCATGTCGTGCTCGATCACCACGACCGCGCGTTGCGGCGAGCGCAGGCGCGCGATCAGCTCCACCGTGCGCTCCGTCTCGTGGTCGGTCATGCCGGCCACCGGCTCGTCGAGCAGCAGCACGTGCGGATCGGCCACGAGCAGCATGCCGATCTCGAGCCATTGCTTCTGTCCGTGCGACAGCGTGCCCGCAATACGCCCGCCCTCGCTTGCGAGGCCGACCATGTCCAGCACTTCGTCGATCCGCTCGTGCTGCGGTGCAGTGAGACGCGAGCGCAGCATGTCTGCATAGCCGCGGCCGTTGCGGATGGCGAGTTCCAGGTTCTCGCGCACGAAGAGCGCTTCGAACACGCTCGGCTTCTGGAACTTGCGGCCAATGCCGAGGCGCGCGATGGAAGGCTCGTCGAGCGTCGCCAGATTGGTGACGCGGTCGAGGAAGACCTCGCCGCTCGCCGGGCGCGTCTTGCCGGTGATCACGTCCATCAGCGTGGTCTTGCCCGCGCCGTTCGGGCCGATAATAGCGCGAATCTCGCCGTAGCGAAGCTCCATCGACAGGTTGGTGATCGCCGCGAAACCGCCGAAGCTCACGGAAAGCCCGCTGATGTAGATGGCCGTGTCGTGCATGACGGAACTCATCGGCTGATGTCTCCGCGTTGGCGGCCCGCGGGCTTCACCGCGCCCCACACGCCGTTGCTGAAGTACACGACGATCACGAGCGTCACGCCCGCGAGAATGAACGGCCAGACGGCCGGGGCCTGCGCGGTGAGCCAGAACTTCAGACCATTCACCAGAATCGCCCCGACGATCGCGCCGATCAGCGTGCCGCGCCCGCCGATCGCCACCCACACCGCAATCTCGACGGAGAGTTGCGGCGACACGATGGAAGGATTCACGATGCCGACCTGCGGCACGTAAAGCATGCCCGCGAGCGCGGCAAGCACCGCCGACACGCACCACGCGATCAGCTTCACCGTATGCGTGCGATAGCCGAGAAAGCGCATGCGCGGTTCGTCGTCGCGAACGGCGATCAGCGCGCGGCCAAAGCTGGAACGCGCGAGAAAGCGTGCCCCGGCGTAGGCGGCGACGAGCAGCAGGCACGAACTCACGGCAAGGCCGATCTGGGTCGGCACGCTCGCGAGCCGGAACCCTGCGATGCGCGTGAAGCCGGTCATGCCGTTGTTGCCGCCGAGGCCCACGTCGTTGATGAAGAGAAGCAGCATCAGCGCGTAGGTCAGCGCCTGCGTGATGATCGAGAGATACACGCCGTTGATGCGCGAGCGGAACGTGACGAAGCCGAATACGCCGGCAACCAGCGCCGAGGCGATGATGGTCGCGACTATCGTGACGTCGAGCCGCGAGAGCAGCTTCCACGCCGCGGGAAAGTCGCTTGCGCCCATGTACTGCATGAAGTCCGGCAGCACGTGCGTTTCGGCATACGCGCCGTTGAGCAGGTAGATGCCCATCAGATAGCCGCCGATGCCGAAGAAGACACCGTGCCCGAGGCTCAGAATGCCCGCGTAGCCCCATACGAGATCGAGCGCGAGCGCGAGCAGCGCGAAGCACATGATCTGGCCGATCAGGTTGATGCCGAAGAGCGAGAGATGCAGCGCGTTCGTCTCGGGCACGACGAAGTACGCGAACGGCATGTAGACCGCGACCAGGATCAGCACCGGCACGAGGCCGGCTTCGAGACGCTCGCCCACCCACTTGCTGGCGAACGCGTGCAGGGTGAAGCGGCTGGCGCGGCTGGAGCCGGGTTCGGGAAGCGTCGTCATGTGCGTGTCTTCAGTGCGAAGAGCCCTTGCGGACGCTTCTGGATGATCAGCACGATGAGCAGCAGCACCGCGACCTTGGCCGCCACCGCACCGTAGAACGGCTCGATGAACTGGTTGATCTCGCCGAGCGCGAGCGACGACACGACCGTGCCCGCGAGACTTCCCGCACCGCCCAGCACGACCACCATGAACGAATCGACGACGAAGCCCGTGCCCATCGACGGATTGACGCTCGCGATCTGCGTGAGCACGACGCCCGCCAGTCCCGCGAGGCCCGCGCCGAAGCCGAACGCGATGCGGTCCACCCGTTCGGCCGCGACGCCGAGGCAACGCGCCATGTCGCGCAGCTGCGTGGTCGCGCGCATCAGGAGGCCGAGCTTCGTGAAGCGCACGATCGAGAACGTCGCGAGGAAGATCAGCAGCGCCAGCGCGATTGCGAACACGCGGTTGTACGTGACGAAGAAGCCGGGCGACACCTGCATGCCGCCGTTCAGAAACCCCGGCGTCACGAACTCCACGTTCTGCGAGCCGAAGAGCAGCTGCACGAGCTTGATCAGCGCGATGCTGACCGCCCATGTGGCAAGCAGCGTCTCGAGCGGGCGGCGATAGAGAAAGCGGATCACGAGGAATTCGAGCAGCATGCCGCACGCCGCGCAGATCACGAAGGCGACAGGGATCGCGACGAAGATGTACGCATCGAAGAAGGCGGGTAGTTGCGCCTGCATGAAGCGCTCGACGAGATACGTCGAGTAGGCGCCGATCATGATGAACTCGCCATGCGCGAGGTTGATGACCCCCATCAGCCCGAACACGATGGACAGGCCGAGCGCGGTGAGCAGCAGCACGCCCGCATAGCTCAGGCCGCTGAACAGGATGGAGAACGCCTTGCCGAAAGCAAGGGACGTATCGATGCCGCGGATCGCATGCTCCACCGCCTGCCGCAGTTCGGGGTCGCGCTTCACCGACTCCTGCGCCGCGAAATCCGCGAGTGTCGTGTGCGCGGTCTCGCTCGGCACTTCGGCTACGGCCTTGACGGCCGCAAGCCGGTCCGCCTTCACCTCGCTGGTGAGCCCGCGCTTCGCCATCGCGACCGTCAGGGCCGCGGCGATCTGCGGGTCGCTTTCATGCCTGATCGCGCGCGAGACGATCGCCGGGTCGAGCAGCGCGAAGAACTTGTCGACCTGCCTCGCGGCGGCCGCACGCGTTTCGCTTTGCGGCGCGAACATGTCGATCTCCGCCGAAGCCACCGCGAGCCTGCGCATCATGACGATGCTCGGCACATAGGGCGACGCGCCCGATGCGGCGGTATCGCTGCTGCCCAGCGGACGGAGGCTCGACGCATCGAGCGGCGGGCTTGCCTGAATGAGCGCATGCCCGTCGGCCGTGCAGACGAGCGCGCCGTCGCGTATCGCGTCGATCATGCGGCGCGACCAGGCGCGCTCCGGCACGTCGGCCGATACGCCCAGCGCGACGATCTGCGCGAGCGCGGCGGCCTTGTCGCCGTCGCTCGCGCAAAACGACGCGATCGCGGATGCGCGGTTCGCCGTCGCGGCGCATGCGATCTGCGCGAAGCCGATCGACGCCAGCACGAAACAGGCGATCGCCAGAAGGAAGTGCCTCGGATGGATCATGGAGTTCGATTCGAATCGAGCCGTATCGACCGGCGCCCGTTCGGGCGCCGGTCCCGCAGCATCACGCCTTGCCGATGAACGGGCTGAAGGGCACGGGCTTCACGATGTCCTTCGACTTCCACAGGATGTCGAAGCCCTGGTTCGCGTTGATCGAGCCGATCATGTCGCCGCGCCACAGATACTGGCTCGACGCATCCATGCTCACCTTGTAGCCTGCCGGATCGATCATCGACTGCCCCGCGAGCGCGTGGCGCACCGGCTCCGTGCCCGTCGACTTCGCTTTCGTCACGGCCTGCGCCCAGAGATTGATGCCGAGGTACGTCGACACCATCGGGTCGATCACCATGTCCGGCCTGTGCTTCAGTCCGTGCGCGCTCACGTAGTTCTTCCAGTCGCTCTTGAACTGGCGGTTCTGCGGCGTATCGACGTTCTGGAAATAGCACCAGCAGCTGAGGTGGCCGACGAGCGGCTTCGTGTCGAGACCTTCCAGATCGCTGTCGACCACGTCGAGCCCGAGGATCGGAATGTCGGTCGCGCGGATACCCTGATTCACCGCTTCCTTGAACATCGCCGGAATGGAATCGCCCACCACGGTCATGACGACGATCGCCTGCCCACCCGGCTGCGCGGCGAACTCCTTGATCTCGCGCACGATGGTCTGGAAGTTCGACTGCCCGAACGGCACGTAGCGCTCGCGCCATGCCGAGTCGGGGATGTTCTTCGTCTTCAGGTAGCCCTTGAGCATCTTGTTGATCGTGCGCGGCCAGACGTAGTCGCTGCCGATCATGTAGAAGCGCTTCGCCTCGCCGCCCTGCGCGCTCATCAGATAGTCGACCGCGGGCAGCACGGAGCTGCTCGGCGGCGAGTTCAGATAGACCACGTTCTTCGACTGCTCCTCGCCTTCGAAGTGAAGGGGATAGAAGAGCAGGCTGTCCTGCGCCTCGACCACCGGCAACACCGACTTGCGCGAGACCGACGTCCAGCAGCCGAAGAGCGCCGCGCACTTGTCACGCAGGATCAGCTGTTTCGAAAGCTGCGCGTACATGGGCCAGTCGGATGCCGGGTCCACCACGACGCCCTGCAACTGTCGTCCGAGCACGCCGCCCTTCGCGTTGATCTGGTCGATCGTCATCAACGCCGTGTCCTTGAGCAGCGACTCGCCGTTCGCCATCGTGCCCGACTGCGAGAACAGCAGGCCGAGCTTGATCGGCTCCCCGCCGCCCGCGGCCAGCGCCGTCCTGGGTAGAGCCGTGCCCGCGGCGGTCACGAGTCCCGAGCCGACCGCCGACAAGAAGGTACGCCTTTTCATTGCTTGACTCCGACATGGATGAGAGAAACGCGAAACAAAAAAAAGCCCGAAACCAGACGCGCTGGATTTCGGGCTTTTTTGGCCGGTGCTGGTCGGGACGCCTTTGTCCCGACCAGCTTAATAAGTGCTGTCGATACCCGCTGTGCACGGCGGATCGGCGAATATCACTAAGCAATGGACGTGCCAATGTTTGGGACGAATGTGCTGCGAGCCCGCGCATCAAGGCGCGAGATGCGTGGTGTGCCTTGTTTAATTTGAACGCTTACACTGCGCTCGACGCGAATGGCATGGCGATCGCGGGACACGCAACGAGGCACACGCGCATGACCTTGCACCTCGCGGCGCACGCGGACAGTGCGCGCATGCACCGCATGCGCTCAGCACGCACAAACACACGACACTCCTCCGGAGTGCCACCTTACGGCTTTGCTCAATGACCAGTGCAGATTCCGGCTGCGCGCCGGGCCCCATCAGGATAGGCGTGCTGTATTCGCGCTCCGGCGTGACATCGGCGGCCGAGCTTACGCAATTGCAGGCGACGATGCTCGCCGCCGAGGAAATCAATCTCGCGGGCGGCGTGCTCGGCCGCGAAGTGGAACTCGTCTGCCTCGATCCGCAGTGTCAGCCGCGGCGCTACGCCGATCTCGCGGAGCAGCTGATCCTCGAGCATCGGGTGCGGATCATCGTGGGCTGCTATATGTCGAGCACGCGCAAGGCGGTGATTCCCATCGTCGAGCGGCACAACGCTCTCCTCTTCTACGCCACGCCGTATGAGGGCTTCGAATACAGCCGCAATGTCATCTATACGGGCGCGGCACCGAATCAGAACACGCTTCCGCTGGCGGGCTTCATGCTCACGCACTACGGCTCGCGGGTCAGCATGATCGGTTCCGACTACGTGTGCCCGTACGAGTCGAACCGCGTGATGAGCGACCTGATACTCGAGCGCGGCGGCGAGAAGGTGGATGAAACCTATCTGCCGCTCGATGCCCGCTGGGAAAGCTATCTGGAAGCCGCGAGGCGCATCAGGCGGCTCGCACCGGACTTCATTTTCTCGACGGTGGTCGGAGAAGGCATTCCGCATCTGTATCGCGCGTTCGCTCATGTCGGGCTCGATCCGTATCGCATGCCGATTGCAAGCCACATGACGAGCGAAGCCGAAATCGCGATCATGGGCGCGGGCGTTGCTGAAGGACACATCACCTCGGCTGCGTATTTCCAGAGCATCGATACCCAGGCGAACCGGCTCGCCGTTGCCCGCTATCAGGCGCGCTTCGGCGGCGATCAGGCGACCAACATGTGCTGGGAAGCCGCCTACTTCCAGATGCATCTGCTCGCGGACGCGATGCGCCGCGTGGCCTCCGACGACCCCACGCTGCTCCTTCGCGTGCTGCCCGGACTGGAGTTCGACGCGCCGCAGGGGCGCGTGCGCATCGACGAGCACAACAATCACACGTACCTGCATCCACTGATCGGGCGGGTGAATGCCGAAGGGCGGTTCGACATCATCGGCCGCGCGCCGGAGCGCGTAAAGGCCGATCCGTATGTCGTCTCGCACCGCACGCCGCGCTGGACCACCGACGCGCGGCCGGACCTCGCGCGCTCCGGAGGTGCACGATGAAACGGCCCGCCGAGACACCGGCGATCCTGCGCGACCTGCGCTCGCTCAAGGTCGTCGTCATTCATCCGCACGACCAGGACGGCGAGGAACTGCTCGCCCAGTTGCAGCGGATCGGCTGCGAGGTGGAGGTGTTCTGGCCGCGCGTCGACTGCCTGCCCGCGGGCACCGGTCTCATCGTGATGGCGGTGCGTCCCGAAACGCTTTCGATGAACTTTCCGTGGCTCGGCGCAAGCTCGTCGCCACCGGTGATTCCCGTCGTGACCTACGAGAATCCGATCACCATCGAGGCCGTGCTTCAGTTGAATGCGTTCACCACGATACCGTCGCCGGTGCGCTCGTTCGGCTTGCTCACCGCAATAGCGGTTGCCCTCACGCAGTTCAAGGCGTCGCGTGCGCGCGACCGCTATATCGACCGGCTCGAGCAGAAGCAGGCCAAGCTGCGCCTGATCCAGCAGGCCAAGCAGATCGTCATGGAAGCGCGCGGCGTATCGGAGGAAGAGGCGTATCAGCTGCTGCGCTCGCAGGCGATGCTCAAGCGCGAGCAGATCGAGACCGTGGCCGGCGAAATCGTCAGGGCGCACGAGACGCTGAGCTTCTAGCGCAGCCGTGCTGCCCGCACGGTCATGTCCCTGACTGTCCGCCCCGCGCCTGTTCGTGCGTTCAGCGCGCGTTCACCGGGATCAGGCGGATGCCCTGATTGATGGCGCAGTTGTAGACGCCACGCGGCGTCGCGGTATCCGACGACCCCGACCGGAACGCGGTCCTCACCGTGACAGCGCCATCCGGCGTGATCTGATAGCGGATGTACTCCGTCACCGGATGATTCTGCGCGTCGAGTGTCGGATGGACGTCGGTGAACGCCACGTACTTATTGTCCGGAATCAGAAACGTTCCGATCCGCGTGCCGCCTCGCAGTTGCGGACCCGGCTTGCCGGTATCGGCCACCGTGCAGCGCCCGAGGTCCACCTGCACGCTGATGTCCTGGCCTTCGGTCAGCGCGCTCTCGAGTTGCGCATAGCCGCTGATGGACTGCGCCGCCGCTTGCGCCGGCATGGCGGCGCACAGGCATGACAACGCGACGGCGAGCGTGCCCGCGAAAAGGGTTCCACTCGGACGGCTTGCCGCCGTGCGATTCTGCTGCGCTGATGATCGTTCTGCCATTGCATGCTCCGGGCGATTGTCATTCGTTGGAAAGCCGAAAAGAGGCTTTCGGTTGAACACCCTGGCATGCCGGTTTATTCCTCATGCGAATCGATCCGGGCGATCGCATGTACAACGCAGCCTGTGACGCACGCACGCGTCAGGCGAGGTCCTCGTCGCGCTGGTTGACGAAGACGAGCACCCCGAGGACGGCGCAATAGAACCTGAATGCCGCCTCCTGTCCGTTCCATGTCTTCGACTGCCACATCGCGAACCACTCGCCGCCCACCACCATGAAGCCGAAGAACCAGACGATGAAGCCGACGCCGCACCCCGCGATCACGAAGCGCTTGGCGGCGTTGAATGCGGCGCCGTCCGAGCGCAATGCGCGGCACATCGCAACGGAGCCGATCACGAGCAGCACGCAGGTGACGCCCTCGCCGGCGACGATCAGCGCGTAGGCTGCGCTCCATGCGGTGTGATTCGTCGTCGCCCGATACATCAGGGCGTTGGCCGGAAAGGTCGTGTCCATGCTCAGCACGTGCTGCACGAACGCGTAGTTGGAAGCGGGGTCGGCGATGTTGTCGAACGTCACGATGAACGCGAACGCCGCGAGCACGAGCGCCAGCGCGATCTTCGTCTGCCGAACCATCATGGATGAAAGGCAAGCCCCGCGAGGAGCATCGAAGCCCAGGCGTCCTCGCCGTGAGGCGCTTCGATCACAGGTGTGCCTTCGGCCACCAGCGGCTCCTGCGGAGCCAGCGGAAGCGTTTCCGCCGGCGCGAACAGCAGGGCGACGACTTCGGGCGTCGCGTAACCGTGCAGCGCCACGAACGACATCGACACGTCGCCGCGCAACGCCACCACGAGCAGCATGAGAAACGCGACGATCTCGATGCCTATGAACAGAAAGAAAGGATCCAGGAGGTTCATGATCAGGGCCGGGTGTGATTCGGAAATCGGCGGGCGGCGCCGCCTCGCCGTGAAGCTGTACTCACACAACAGCCGCTCCTGCGCCTTTATTCCGGGAAGCCGCGATTCGTCTGACCCGAAGCGGGCACCGAGCCTTGCACCGTTCCAGTGCGACGAACGGATGCAAGGGATCGGGATTAGTCAGACCGCGCGTCCTCAGAAATCAAGGACCTGCCCACGAATTCGGAAAGGGGCCCGTTTCCGCGAAGCCGAATAAATCAGACATGCCGCATTGGTGACGCGAATTTGCTGGGCTTGCTGGGATGTGAGTGCGGCCATGACGAGACGATCGATGGGTATCCCGCGTAACGGAAGATGCGCGCAGAACGGACGCACAAACCAGTGCGGACATGGCCCCACCGAACAGCGGCTGTCTCCCAAAAGATGAGTCAGTGATGTCTGAATCCGGCAAAAATCGCGAAGATACTGTTCAGACGAACGGAGGGTCACCTCCGTGTTACCGGTTCGAACAATATGCTCGTAGGGGATTGCCACTGTTCATTGGTTGTCGATGCACTAGTTCCGTGATATCCGCTAACGGTTGGATCAAGTGAGATGGAGGCGCCGGAACATACGCATTTCGGTGCGCTGGAACCTACACCGGCCTTGCAGGTAGCGGTTTCGCCCAGGGCACAACTCACATTGCATATCTGGTCATCATTGTCGTTGGTCGCGGAGCACTCCGACTGCGCTGTAACGGATGGCGAAAGGGTTCCCAAACACATCAAGGCCATCAAGATAAGCGCATGCTTACAGGTCGTCTGCCGCATTTCGCCCCCATTGGCTTATGCCTTTATTTCCTTCGACAAGGCTCTGATTTTCGCGTGAGCAGAAGGGCCTCCACTGCATCCCGCTCCAACAAGCATAGTCTAGTGTCCCCTCCTCCGCCAAATGGACTTCGCAGGCTAAGAGTAAGCCTTCCTGGCGGGTTTCTGTGACAACCGTGGGTACGGGGGGTGTAAGGAGCTTGTCGCGACGAGCAACGACTGTCCGGTATCAGGAGTGCGGACTCAACCGGTCAACGCTGTGCGAACCGGATGTTACTTATGTCTTTGGCATGGGACAGCGACCGGCCAGAAGCCGACCTTCGACAACCGCTCGCGGATCGCGACGATCCGGACCGTACATTTGGATGCTGGCTGTCTTTCAACGAACCGCGACCGAGAGCGAGCTATGGCAAGTGTGTCGGAACCCTGCATCGCAGAACCTTCCGATGTTCACCGGCTGGTGATTGTCGAGGGCATCATTCATTTGTTCGCAGGCCCTCATGGCGCTGCGTACACCTGCCATTCTTCTGAAGTCGCAAAGCCTAGCGACTCATAAACGCCGCGCCCTGCCGGAGTGCAGTGCAGGAATGCTGTGCGAGCGCCTTGCGCATACGCATCTCGTAGCACCGCTGTCGTCGCCGCGCGCGCATAACCGCGTCGGCGGTATGCTGGCCGGGTTGAGATGTTGAATATTCCTACGTGGCCGTTCAAAAAAACGCCGAACGATGTCGCAACTGCGGTTCCGTCTTCCTCGACCAGATATGCGGTCATTCCTTCGGCGCTCAGAACATTTGGAGCACTCAAGCCTCTGAAAACCTGATCGGGCGCTTCGTAGCCCGCGGCCAGCGCGCTGTTATAGGTCTCGTGGTCTTCCGCAGGAACGCGCCGTACGCTTATTTTGTCGAGCGGCGATGCGTCCGTATCGTCAGCGTCCAAATGCTTGGTCATGAATGGCAGGATGAAGGACTTTGTCAAACCGCGATCGGCCGCGATCTGCGCAATGGCAGAATCGACGGGATTACCGCGCAACTGAATGCTCCATGGCAGCCCCTCATTGCGGTATGACGCAGCGAACTCGCTCAGCTCTGCTACCTCGGGTTTGCGGGTCGTGCTGATGACTGCGTTCAGAACCGGGACAGGTGTGCCGCTCATGATCGATCGCGTGCCGTGCGGACCTTCTTTCATGTAGCCATGCGGTTGCAATCGACAGAATGCTTCAATCGCGTCATGCCAGGCAGCAACGGCGAGGTCTACGGAACTAGTGGGTGTCGTCATTTTTTTCGAATCGTGGAGGGAGGCGACATGCCGAGGGCTGGATGCTGCCGGGCTTTTGGCTCACGAATGGGCTTACGAACCTGTTTCGTTATTCCTCGGCAAACACCCCGCTCGCTGATTTATTCCGGTCTGTCTCAAGCCTATTTTGATCGTCCGCTTTGGAGTGCATCGAGAGACTGTTGAGGGTCGTCAAGCGCCTCTCACCCTCCTTCAGCAAGGCCGCATCAGCAAGCTGCCGGGGCGCGAACTGCGCCGCCCGGTGGTCCTCGATTTCCGCGTTTTCCCGGCAGTCCAGTCAATTTCGTGCTTTCGAGTCTAGCTAACTGCGCGGCCCGACACGCCGGGCGTTTTTGTCGGCAAGGGCATTCGCTTCGTATCGCGGGTATCGCGGGTATCGCGGATATCGCGGTCTTTCGAAACGAGCAAAAGCTTCAGGCCCTCCTCTGTGCCGTCAGCAGCCACCCCTGGACGCGACCCTCGCGCACGCCATGTTCGACATCAAACCTGCATTCGTCTTCGTTCATGGTGCCTGGCAAGCTGCCGCAGTCTGGCGCAAGCTGATGCCGCTACTCGAAGCGCGCGGCCACGCGGTACGCGCGCTCGATCTGCCGGGAGCAGGCGCACATGCCCGGCATCCTGTCTCGTTCGACAGGCGTCCGCTCGACACGCACGCCTTCGCGTCGGAAGCGTCGCCCAACGCCGCGACGACACAGGATGACCGCACGCGGGCGGTCATCGATCTTGTGGAGAGCACGAGGAAGCACACGGGCGCACCCGTCGCACTGGTGGGGCATTCGGTGGGCGGCCTGCCGGTCACCGCGGTCGCCGAGGCCATTCCCCAGCGATTGCATGCGGCGGTCTATCTGTGCGCATATATGGTCGCGCCGGGGATGTCCGCGCTGGCCCTGCGTCAGCATCCGGTGATGCACGGCTCGCTGATTCCGACGCTTCAGAAGGCGAACCCCAGGCAGACCGGCGCGTTGCGCATCGATCCACGCTCGGATGATCCGGCGTATCGGGAACAGATGAGGCTCGCCTTCTGCGGCGACATGAGCGCGGACGATCTCGCACGGGAACTCGTCCACATGCACAGCGACGAGGCGGCCGGGCAGCTGCTCCTGCCGTCGCCGATGACGGCGGAGCGCTTCGGCCGCGTGCCGCGCCACTACGTCCGAACGCTCGACGACCGCGCAATACCCGCTGCCGCACAGGACTTCATGATTGCCGGCGTCGATGGCGCGATGGGCAACCGGACCCATACGCACACGCTG
The DNA here is from genome assembly GCF_000698595.1 of Caballeronia glathei. Taxonomy (GTDB): domain Bacteria; phylum Pseudomonadota; class Gammaproteobacteria; order Burkholderiales; family Burkholderiaceae; genus Caballeronia; species Caballeronia glathei. The sequence continues at coordinate 19,202 of NZ_JFHC01000045.1, forward strand.
GCGGCCGCCCATATGTCTCAGCTTTCACGGCCCGAGGCACTGGCCGGCGTGCTGTCCGCCATAGCCGCCTGACGAAGCGCCGCTGAACGTTACGCGTTCACGCGCGGGCTCTCGCCGTACATGTCGTCCGAATCGTGAAGGGGCCGTGACGCGGGCGCCGCTTGCGGCCCGCTCTCGCCGGCCACGCCGGGTATGCCGCGTCCGCGCAGCGAACATCCGGCCGTCTCCGTCACGAAGATGAGCGCCACCGCTCCGACCACGCAAGCGGCCATCATGTAGTAGGCCGGCACGAGCGTCGAGCCGGTGTGGCCGATCAGCCAGTCGCTGACCATCGGCGCGGTGCCGCCGAAGATTGACGTCGATACGTTATAGGCGATCGCCATGCCTGCGTAGCGCGCCTGCGTGGGGAACATCGCTGGGAACATCGCCGAGATGCTCGCAAGCTGCGGCACGTAGAGCACGCCCAGCACCGCGAAACCAATCAGTGCGCCCGCAACGCCGTGGGACATCAGCATGAACATCGGCACTGCGGCGACGAAGAGCCCGGTCAGCGAAATCCACCAGACGTTCTTGCGGCCGATGCGATCGGACAGCGCGCCGGCGAAAGGCAGCAGGGTCATCATCGCCAGCATGCCGATCAGCGGCACGAGCAACGACATGTTGTCGCTCATGCCGAGCTGCTGCTTCATGAACGTCGGCATGTAGGCGAGCAGCACGTAGTTCACCACGTTCAATGCAACGACGAGCCCGGCGAGCAGCACGAGCGGCTTCCAGAACTGCGCGAGCAATTGCGCGAGCGGCAAGCCCGCGCGCTCGTCGCGTTCCGCTGCCTTCGCCATCTCGCGAAACACGGGCGTGTCTTCCATCTTCGATCGCAGATAGAGGCCGATCAGACCGAGCGGCGCAGCGACGAGGAACGGCAGGCGCCAGCCCCACTCATGCATCGTTTCGCTGCCGAGCGCCACCGAGCAACCCAGCATCAGGAACGCGCCGAGCGAGAAGCCCGCGAGCGTGCCGAACTCGAGGAAGCTGCCGCAAAAGCCGCGTTTCTCGTCGGGCGCGTACTCCGCCATGAAAGTGGCCGCGCCTCCATACTCGCCGCCCGTCGAGAAGCCCTGGATCAGGCGCAGCAGGATCAGAAGCGCGGGCGCCCACCAGCCGATGCTCCCGTAGGTCGGCAGCAAGCCGACGATCAGCGTCGCGACCGACATGATGATGATGGTCAGCGCGAGCACATGCTTGCGCCCGAGGCGGTCGCCGAGCGGGCCCCAGAAGAGGCCGCCGAGCGGGCGGACCAGGAACGAGATGGCGAAGGTGGCGAGCGCGAAGAGCGTCGCTTCGGCCGTGCTGCCCGGGAACAGCGCCGCGGAAATGTAGGTGAGGCCGTAGGTGTAGATGCCGTAGTCGAACCATTCCGTGGCGTTGCCGATTGCCGATGCGGCCATCGCCCGCCGCATCGGGCCGGACGAAGTGCGTCGGACCGCGTCCTGTGTCGACGGTTGCGCGTAGTTCATGATCGTCTTCCAAAATTCCAGAATGACCGGTGCCGAATCCGGCACCGTCGTTCATTCAAGATACAGATCAGGAACGCCGCGTCACGTGTCCTAGGACGATGCGGACGCTGGGGTTTTCCCGCACAAATGCCCGGGAAAGGCAACAATTACGGAGCTGTAATCGGCATGACGGCCGTTTCTGCCTGTGTGTTTCCACGATGCGGAAAGTACCGCGCACGCAGCGCAGACGCAGTCATTTTTGACGCGCCTGCACAAGATCGAGCCTTACCACGCGGTATCGGCATCCAGCGGATAGACGGGCCGTTTCAGCTTGCCGAATTCGAACAGCCCGTAGTCCGAACTCGTCACGCCGCGGCTGTCGCATTCCACGAGCGCCCCCGCAATCGGCACGAACACCGGCCGGCAATACATCCTCGACTTGAGGATCAGGAACCTCGCACCGCGCGGATCGATGCCGACGCTCTCGAACACGCCCAGGTCCCACGGCTCGTGCGTGCGCTCCGTCACGAGCACTTGAGCCGCGCCGGTATCGAGCACCGCCGCGCGGCCCATGAATGCGCGCTGGCCCGTGTAGGTCGGACCGCTGATGATGTATTCGCCGTCGGTGAGCGCGCGCACCGTTCCTGTCAGCCGCACCGGGGGCCGCGGACTCGCGGCGTTGCCTGCCAGCTTGTTGCCGACGTAAAGCGTGACCGTCGCGCCCACGCCAGCGGCATAGAGCGCGGCAACCGCCTCGGGATCGCACAACGGACCGGTGACCATGCCGTCGAGCCCCTGCTTCAGCGCTTCCACGAACACGTCCATCGTGTCGCAGGTTCCGCCCGACATGCAGTTGTCGCCGTGATCGAGCAGCAGCACGGGCTTGTCGGTGTCGCGCGCCAGCGCGGCGCCCTTTGCCACCGAGTCCGCAAGCGGTTCGCTGCGATAGACGAACGCGTCACGCTCGTCCCAGATCTGCTGCGCGATGCGCTTCGCGACGCGCTGCGCCGCCTCGCGATCGCCGTCGCCCACGACCACCACGCTGATGCACGGCGCTTCGATATCCGCGAGCGAGAAGCCCGACAACACCGACACCGCCAGCATGCCGTCGCGCTCCGCCGCGCTCGCCGCTTCCACCGCGCGCTTCATCGCGCCTTCGGCGGTCGTGCTGCGCAGCGTGTGCGTGAGAAGCGGCGGCTGCGACCACGCGATCACCGGACGCGCCCGCCCGTGCACGCGATCGAAGAGCAGCCGCGCCGCGTGCTCGCCGGACTCGTACATGTCCACGTGCGGATACGTCTTGAAGCTCACGATCACGTCGGCGTTGTCGATCATCTTCTGCGTGACGTTCGCGTGCAGATCGAGCGAGACCGCGATCGGCGCCTCGGGCAGCGCAGCACGCACGCGTTCGAGCAGGTCGCCCTCGCCGTCGTTCGAATTCTCCGCGACCATCGCGCCGTGCAGATCGAGCATCACCGCATCGCAGCCGCTCGCCGCATCGACGATCGCGTTGCAGATCGCATCGTATGCGGCGGCGGCGACCGGCCCGCTCGGATTGGCCGACGCCGATATCGGCGTGACGATCTGCGCGCCCTCGTGCCGGGCCGCGTCGATGAACGCGGACATCGCGGTGCGCATGCCCTTGTTCTCGCGATACGCGTCCTCGCCGTAGCACGGTCCGTTGCGGCCGAACGCGTCGAGCGGGGTCGCGACCGGCGAGAACGTATTGGTCTCGTGATTCATCCGCGCGATGAGGATCTTCATGCTGACTTCACTCCTGTGGGGTTCGCCGCGCGCAGCATCGCCTGCAGGAGCACGTTGCATCCTGCTTCGAGATGATCGGCGCGCGCATCCTCGATTTCGTTGTGGCTGATGCCGTCCTTGCACGGCACGAAGATCATCGCGGCGGGCGCGACGCGGGCAAGATACACGGCGTCGTGGCCCGCGCCGCTGATCACGTCCATCGACGACAGCCCGAGTGCCTCCGCGCTGTCGCGCACCGCTGCGACGAGCGGCGCCGCGAACGGCTGCGGAGCAAAGTACACCACCTGCTCGACATCGACCGGCAGCGCGGCGGCGGCACATGTCGCGCGCAACGCGGCATCCATCGCGGTGAGCGCGGCATCGTCGGCGGCACGCAGGTCGACCGTCAGCGTGACCCGACCCGGAATCACGTTGCGCGAGTTCGGATGCACGTCCACCCAGCCGACCGTGCCGCGACCATGTGGCGCGTGATCGAGCGCGATGCGGTTCACGTCGCGGATCAGATCGGCGGCGACGAGCAGCGCGTCGCGGCGCAGCTCCATCGGCGTAGGCCCCGCATGCGCCTCCATGCCGTGAACGGTGACGTCGTACCAGCGCTGGCCGAGCGCACCCTCAACGACGCCTATCGTCGTTTCGTTCGCTTCGAGCACAGGGCCCTGTTCGATATGCGCCTCGAAATAGGCGCCGACCGCATGCGGCGGCTGCTCGCTGCCGCCGTAGCCGATGGCCGCGAGCGCCTCGCGCACCGACACGCCCGCGCGGTCGCGCTGCGCGAGCGCGTGATCGAGCGTGAATGCCCCGGCGAACACGCCCGAACCCATCATGACCGGGACGAAGCGCGAGCCCTCTTCGTTCGTCCATACCGCGACTTCGAGCGGCGCCTCGGTGCGCACGTTCGCATCGGCGAGCGTGCGCAGCACTTCCAGCCCCGCCAGCACGCCATAGTTGCCGTCGAACTTGCCGCCGGTCGGCTGCGTATCGATGTGGCTGCCGGTCATCACGGGCGGCAGGTCGTCGCGCGTTCCCGCGCGGCGCGCGAAGATATTGCCGATCGCGTCGACGCGGACCGCGCAGCCGATCTCCTTCGCCCACGCGACGAACAGGTCGCGTGCCTGCCGGTCGAGATCGGTGAGCGCGAGACGGCACACGCCGCCCTTGTCGGTCGCGCCGATCTGCGCGAGGTCCATCAGGCTGTTCCAGAGACGCGCACCGTCGATGCGCAGACCGGCGTGCGCCGGCAAATCGTGAGCTTGCATGCGGAGTCCTTGCGATGAAAAGGCGTGGGTCAGGCAACGCCCACGCCGAGGTAGCGGTCCTTGATCGATTCGTCTGCGGCGAATGCGACGTTGCCGCCCTCGTAGACGATCCGGCCCTGCTCGATGATGTAGTGGCGATCGGCGAGCTGCGTGCAGACCTCCAGGTTCTGCTCGACCAGCAGGATCGCGACGCCCGCCTGCCTGATGAGCTTCAGCTGCGCGACGATCTCCTCGACGATCACGGGCGCGAGCCCTTCCACCGGCTCGTCGAGCATCAGGAGGCGCGGATGGTTCATCAGCGCGCGGCCGATCGCGAGCATCTGCTGTTCGCCGCCCGACAACTGCCCGCCGCCGTTCGTGCGCCGTTCTTTCAGGCGCGGAAAGATGCGGTAGATATCGGCGAGTTGCCACGGCGAGCCCTTGCGCGCGCCGAGCCGCAGGTTCTCCTCCACGCTCAGCAGCCGGAAGATGCCCCGGTGCTCCGGCACGAAGCACACGCCGCGCGCCGCGATGCGGTGCGGCGCGAGCCTCGCGACATCGTCGCCCTTGAACACGACGCGCCCCTTCTGGGGCGCCACGACACCGGCGATGCTCTTGAGCGTGGTCGACTTGCCCGCGCCGTTGCGCCCGAGCAGCGTGACCGTCTCGCCCTCGCCCACCGTGAGCGACACGCCCTGAAGGATGTGGCTCTTGCCGTAGTAGCCGTGAATGTCCTGCACGTCGAGAATCATGCGCGGCCTCCGGTAATCATGTTGCCGAGATACGCGCTGCGCACGCGCTCGTCGCCGCGGATGTCGTCGGGACGTCCTTCCACCAGCACGCGGCCCTGCTGCATGACGGTGATCGTGTCGGAGATGTCCATCACGATGCCCATGTTGTGCTCGATCAGCACCACCGTGTAATCGTCGCGCAGGCCGCGGATGAGACGCTTCATGTCGTCGAGATCGTCGATGCCCATGCCGGAAGTCGGCTCGTCGAGGAAGATCGCCCTCGGCTTCGCCGCGAGCGCCATGCCGACTTCGAGACGCCGCTGCTGGCCGTGCGAGAGCACGCCCGCGAGCGTGCCCGCAAAGCGCTGCAGCGCGAGCCGTTCGAGGATGGCATCGACCGTGTCCGCGTGGTCCAGCGCGCCGTGCGGCGGCGTCCATGCATTGAGCGCCCGCTTCGAATCGACGCCCTGCGCCGCAAGGCGCAGGTTCTCGCGCACGCTCAGGTTCGCGAACAGGCTCGTCACCTGGAACGAGCGCGCGATGCCGCGCCGCACGCGCCGGTAGTCGGGCTCGTGCGTGACGTCGTGGCCATCGAACACGATGGTGCCCGCCGTGATCGGCACCGTGCCGGTCAGCACGTGGAAGAGCGTCGTCTTGCCGGCGCCGTTCGGGCCGATCACCGAATGCACCGTGCGCGCCCGGATATTCAGATTGACGTCGGCGAGCGCGGTGAATTTGTTGTAGCGCTTCACCACGCCTTTCGCCTGAAGAATCGCTTCGCTCATGAGGCCTCCCGGTTGCGGCGCGCGGCCTGCCAGATGCGTTCGCCGAGGCCCCACAGCCCGCGCTGCATGAAGAGGCTCACCGCGATCAGCACGAGGCCGAGCAGCAGCAGCCAGCGTGGCCACAGCGTGGAGAGCCAGTCGGCGAACAGCACATAGAACGCGGCGCCGAGCACCGACGAAAAGAGATTGCCCGTGCCGCCGATCACCGTCATCACGAGGATCATCTCGCTCGTGTGATAGTCGATGTTGGACAGCGGCGCGATGCCCGTCATCAACGCGTGCAGCGCGCCGGCGAGCCCCGTCACCGCGCCCGACACGACGAACGCCGCGAGCTTGAAACGCTTCACGTCGTAGCCGACGGCGGCGGCGCGTGCCTCGTTGTCGCGGATCGCGAGCAGCGTGCGGCCGAACACCGAATGCGAGACGCGCATCATCAGCCAGAACGCGATCAGGAACAGCACCGCCACGAAACCGTAGTACTGCCACGGCGACGCGATCGGCACGAGCGTCCTGCCAAAGAGCGAGAGCGCCGGACGCGGGATGTCGAGCAGGCCATTGTCGCCGCCCGTGAGTTCCGGTGTCGTGTAGGCGAGGAAGTAGAACATCTGGCCGAAGGCGAGCGTGAGCATGACGAAGTAGGCACCACGCTGGCGGATCGAGAACCAGCCGACCACCGCAGCCGCGGCCGCGCCGGTCACGATTGCGGCAAGGAGCGCGACGCTCATCGGCATGGCCGCCTTCGTCAGCACGAGCCCTGCGCTGTAGCTGCCGAGGCCGAAGAAGATGCCCTGTCCGAAGGAAAGCAGCCCTGTGTGCCCGAGCAGCAGATTGCAGCCGAGCGCGGCGAGCGCGAACACCAGCACTTCGGTGGCGAGCGAGCCGGAACGCATGGTGACCGGCAGGATGCAGACGACGAGTGCCGCGAGCAGGATGAACCGATAGTGAAAGAGCCGCGTCCTGAACGAACGCGGTGCCGGGCTTGCTGCGAGCGTCTTCGAGTTCACGCGGTTCTCCCGAGCAGTCCGTTCGGACGCAGCAGCAGCACGGCCGCCATGGCGACGTAGATCATCAGGCGGGCGCCCTCGGGCCACAGCGTGCTCATCACGCTCTGCACGATGCCGACCAGCAGTCCGCCCACCAGCGCGCCCAGAAAGTTCCCCATGCCGCCGACCACGACCACCACGAACGCGACGCCGAGCGCCTCGATGCCCATGAACGGATCGACGCCGCGAATCGGCGCGGCCAGCACGCCCGCGAGCGCCGCGGTACCCGCGCCGAGCGCGAACACGAGGCTGAACACGCGCACCACGTTGATGCCGAGGAGCGACACCATCTCCGATGATTCGCTGCCGGCGCGCACCGCGCTGCCGAGCCGCGTGCCTTCGAGGATCCACCACAGCAGGAACGCGAGCACGGCGGTGAAGCCGATCACGAAGAGCCGGTACTTCGGGTAGATGAAGCTGCCCCACATCACGACGCCGTTCAGCACGTCGGGCACCGGCACGTTGTCGCCGAGCGGCCCCCAGATGAGGATCGCGCATTCCTGCAGGACGAGCGCGAGACCGACCGTCGCGAGAATGTGGAACTCGTGCTGTTGCGCATAGACATGCCGCAGGATCGCCTTTTCGACCACCCACGCGAGCGCGCCGACCACGACCGGCACCACGGCGAGCGCGGCCCAGAAGCTCATCGACCACTGCATCGCCTGATAGCAGAAATACGCGCCCAGCAGATAGAAGGCGCCGTGCGCGAAGTTCACGAAGCGCAGCAGCCCGAAGACGATCGACAGACCGACCGCGAGCAGGAAGTACAGCATCCCGACACCGATGCCGTTCACGACCTGCAACAGATAAACGTTCATGGCTTTTCGTCCGAAGTGAACCGGCGCGGACGCGTTCGACACGCGGCCCGCGCGCGAGCGGTCAAGCCAGCTTGCACTGCGTCTTGTCGAGCGGCAGGAACGACTGGCCGGAACTCACGATGTCGGCGTAGTCGTCGGCGTTCTTCATCTTGTTCTTCGCCTTGCCCTTGAGCAGGTAGTAGTTCTTGAGCACCTGATGGTCGCCGCCGCGGATCTCCTCGGCACCCGTGAGGCCCGCGTACTTCATGCCTTCGAGCGCCGCGACGACCTTCTTCGGGTCTGCGTTGCCGGCCTTGACGATGCCGTCCAGCAGGATCTTCGTGCAGATGTACGAGCCCGCCAGGCTGTAGTTCGGGTTCGTCTTGTACGCGGCGTTCACGCGCTTGACGAGGTCGTTGTTGAGCGGCGAATCGATTGCATGCCAGTATTGCGCGCCGAAGTACACGCCATCGCACAGGTCCGGCCCGAGCGCCTCGAACTGTTCGAGCCCCGAGGCCCACGCGAGCAGGATCGTGCAATTGTTCTTCATGCCGAAGCTGACCGCCTGGCGCAACGTATCCGACGACTGCGAGCCGAAGTTCAGGATCAGCAGCACGTCGGGCTTCGCGGCGACCGCATTGGTCAGATAGCCGCTGAATTCCTTTTCGTTGAGCGAGTGGTAGCTGTTGCCCACGTGCTCGATGCCCTTTTCCTTGAAGATCGCCTTGGCCGCCGACAGCAGACCGTCGCCGAACACGTATTGCGGCGTGATGGTGTACCAGCGCTTCGCCTTGGGCATCGTCTGGATCAGCGGGCGCACCGTCTGCTCGATCGCGCCGAAAGTCGGCACCGACCAGCGGAACGTCGCGCTGTTGCAGTCCTTGCCGGTGATCTCGTCGGCGCCCGCCGTCGTGATGAAGATGCCGCCGGCCTTCTCGGCTTCCTTGCCCATCGCGAGCGATTCCGACGACAGGATGCCGCCCGCGAAGAAGCGCGCATTCTTCTGCTGCGCGATTTCCTGCACGCGCCGCACGGCGGTCGCGGGCTTGCCTTCGGTATCGAGCGCCGTGTAGGCGAGCGGCTGGCCGAGCACCTTGCCGTATTGTTCGATCGCGAGCTTCATGCCGAGGTCGGCGTACTTGCCGTTTGCCGCGAACGGGCCCGACATCGGCACCGGACAGGCGAACTGGATCGGCGCGCCCTGCGCGAAGGCGCTCTTCGCGACGAGCGACCCGAGCGATCCGGGAACGGCCGACAGCGCGGCCAGCTTCAACATGTTTCGGCGATTCAAATTGGTGCTCCTTGTCATGAAAACCCCGCGTGTGACCGGCTCTGAAACCCGTTGGCAAGACCTGCGGACCGCCGCCTGCATGATCGGCTGGCCTTGTTCTATTTATCATGATAAATAGAATGAACCAGATCCTAGGTACAATAAATTCCTGTGTCAATCGGGCAAAATTCCCGGTTGTGTAAAGCCCGGGCGCTTCGCGCGAACGGCTACGAGAGGAGCATCGAGATGGTTATGGATCGGGCAAGGCCTGGCGCGGCGATCGAGATCAAGCAGCAAAAGCGCGCCGATCTGGTCGCTGAGGAGATCAAGCGGCTGATCACGGAGAAGGACCTGAAGCCTGGCGACCGGCTGCCGCGCGAGGTCGAATTGCAGCAGCTGTTCTCGGTGAGCAAGAGCACGATTCGCGAGGCGCTCAAGTCGCTGGAGGTGCAGGGACTCATCAAGGTGACGACCGGTCCGAGCGGCGGCGGGACCATTGTCGAAGTGCCCCTCGACCGCACGCTGCAACTCCTGCAGAACTACCTGTTCTTCAAGGACGTCACGATCGACGACATCTACACGGTGCGTCAGCTGCTCGAACCCGAGCTTGCCGCCGGCGCCGTGCCGCACCTGACCGAGGAGGATTTCGGCAGGCTGGAGGCGAGCATCGCGTGCTGCGACAGACCGGCGTCGGCCCACGCGGGGGGCGACATCGTCAGGCAGCGTCAGGAGGACGTGAACTTCCACGACATCCTCGCGGCCGCCAATCCGAATCCGTTCCTGCGCTTCAGCTGCGAGCTGATCAACGAGATGATCCGCCAGCTCATCGAGTTTCGTAACGACACGCCGCAGTCCGAGCACGAGCGCTTCGGCCAGGCGAACGTGAAGATCCACAAGGCGATCACGAAGGCGGCGCGCGAACGCAATGTCGAGAAGGTGCGCGAACTGATGGTGGTCCACATGACCGAAGCGCCGCGCTACGTGAAGCGGATGAAGGGCAAGCTGCGCGGGCGGCTCATCCTCGACTCGGAGATCAGGAAGCGCATGAAAAGCGGAACGCCGTAAGCGGGACCGTCGTGCGATGCCGCGCTCAGCGCAAGCCGAACACCGCCACGCCGTTCTTCGTTCCCACGTACACCTTGCCGTTCGCGATCATCGGCGTGATGAACTTGTTGCCGGGGCCGAACTGGTCGCGCGCGCCGGCCTGATTGCTGTTGTAGAGCTCCCTCGCGAGATTGGCCGCGTCGTAGGCGTGCAGCGCCGCGATCACACCGTTTTCCGCTGCCCACACGATGCCGTTCGACGTCCCGTTCGCCGATACGCTGGGCGTCGCCCCCGGTGAGCCGAAGTTGTTCGGCGTCTCGCTGACGGGCGCCACGGAGAGGAGCGCCCCGCTGATGCGAAACGCCTTGATGGGGTCGCCGATCGATCCGAAGTACACCATGTTGTTGAAGTACGCGGGCATCCCGAACTCGGGTCCGCCGAGCTGGCCGGGCACTTCCTGGTAGACGTGATTCGTGGCCGGGTCGAACTTGCCCATCGCATCGCGGTTGACGACGTAGATGTTCGAGTTCTTGCCCGCGCCCACCGCGAGGCGGCGCAGCACGCCGTTCGCGTCGGTGAAATCGGGCAGCACGAGCGCGCCGCCCGAGCCGAGGTCGATATCGGCGGCCGATTCCTGCACCGTATTGAAGGTCTGGAAGTAGTCCGCCACCGAGAGACCGGGCGCCGTGGCCAGCTTGAGAAACGCGTTGCCGTAATTGCCCGATGACGGCGCGCCCGAGGCGTCGAGCGTGGCATCGAATGTGCCGTTCGCATCGAGAAAATAGATCGACGTGCCGTCCGACGCCATCCCCGCGCCGCTCATCCAGATCGCGCCGCCCGAGCCGTTCGGCGTGAGATTGAGCACGCTCGTCTGCCTGAGCGTGTCGGCGCTGTAGGCGATGACCCAACCGCTATAGGGCTGGAAGTCGCAATGCGAGGTCCAGCCGGTGTAGATCACGCCGTTCAGCAGCAAGAGCGACTGCCGCTCGGCATATTGCTTCGGATCGAACACGACGCGGCCGTTCACGCTGTTCGCGCCGTTGCCCGGAAACGATGCGGCGATCTCCGTCGGACCGCCGAACAAGGGCGCGCCGGTCGTGAGGTCGAGTGCATGAATTCGCTGATGGTAGCCGCCCGATCCGTCCTTGGACATCGCGACGACATAGATCGCGCCATGCGGCCCGCGCGAGCGGTCGATGACGGGTGTCGCGGTGATGCCGATGGTCGGGGTGATCTGCGGGCAGCTGTGGTCGTCGCTCGGCGTTTCGCCCGCTCCGAGCGTGGAGACCTGCCACAGGGTCGCGCCTGTGTCGGCGTCGAGCGCGTAGACGCTCGCGTTCTCGGTCGCGACGTACAGCACGTTGTGCGTGCCGCCCGCGATCGGCAGGCCGGCGAGATAGAGCGGCTCGGCGTCGACGGCGCCGTCCACCGCATAGAACCCGAGCTTGCCGAACAACGTCGCGTTGACGTTCGCCGGCGTGAGCACGGTCTCGTTCAGGTACTGGCCGGTGCGCGCGATGTCGTTGTGATAGGTGGTGACGTCCTTGGCATTCGCGGCGGGCAGCGTTCCGCCGCCTGTGCCACCGCCTGTGCCGCCTCCGGTGCCAGCGCCGGTGCCACCACCTGTGCCGCCTCCTGTGCCACTGCCGGTGCCGCCACCTGTGCCACCGCCGCCCGCGTCCGATCCAGTTCCCGATCCGCTGCCGCTATCGCCGCCCGATCCGGTTGACCCGCCCGCCGGTGAGCTTGCGCCGGACCCCGTCCCCGATTCGCTCGCCGGACTGCTGCCGCCCGTCGCGGACGATTCGCCGCCTGGACTCGAACTGCTTCCGCCGCTGCACCCGGCAAGCATCGTCGCGAGCAGCAGCGCGAAGAGCCAATTCGAAAGACGCGCGTAGTTCATGTGCAATCCCCTTTGTCGGGCGAGTGCGTCAGTGATCCGGTGCGGCCTCGTGATTATCTTTCCATGGAGCCGCGCCGACGCGGCGGCGTCGGCGGGAAGCTAGCTGTTGGCTGAAAAAGAAGCACAGCCGTTCGAATCGCGCATGATCGGCGGCTGCGCTGCGTGCAGGTCAGGAGAGCTTCGGCGGCAGTTCGCCGAGTTGCCTGAATACGCTCAGCCAGTCTTCGAGGTGCCAGGTCTTCACGATGCGGCCCTCGCGCAGTTCGTGAAAGGAGTGGATCGCGAAATCGATCTGCTTGGACGTCGCCGCGATGCCCATCAGCGGCCCGGACTGCGTACCCGTCACGCGCGCCCGCACGGCAACCTTGTTGCCGTGTATCAGCACATCCAGCAAATGGATGTCCATGTCCGGAAGCGCCGACGTGAGGTCGGCGAAGATGGGGACCATCACGTCCGGGCCCGTTTGCGGCCCGGGCGGCGCGGGAATGTATTCCCAGTCCGGTGTCACGACTTTCCGGAACAGCGCGATGTCCTTCAGGGCGACCGCCTGATAGAAGAGCTTGATTGCCTGCTGTACCGAGGTGTCCGTTATCGCGTCGTTCGTGTCCATGTCATGCCCTTTCGTCGCTGCACCGCTGCACCGCTGCGCCGCTTCGTTGCCTGCCGCCTGTTCGTTCCAGCATACAGCCCGGGCGGGCGCGTGGCAACGACCGGCCTCGACGGCCGGCTGCGCAGGCAGCGAGCCCGTCGGGCGCCTGCGGATCGCGGCGCCGAACGCCGGTCTGTCGTCGCGCTATCGCGGCTTGAGCAGCACCTTGATCGACTCCAGCGAATCCGCGATCCTGATCGCCTCCGACCATTCCTCGAGACTGAAGCCGTGCGTCACGATTCCCTTCGACGTCACGAGCCCCCGCGCGAGCAGATCGATCGCGATCGGATAGCAATACGGCCCCAGATGCGCGCCGCGCACGTCCAGCTCCTTGCGGTCGCCGATGATCGACCAGTCCACCGTCGTGTCGCTGCCGAACACCGAGAATTCGACGAAGCGCCCGAGCTTGCGGATCATGTCGAGACCCTGCGACACCCCCACCGGCGCGCCCGTCGTTTCGATGTAGACGTCGCAGCCGTATTCGCCGGTGATCGACTTCACGATCGCCTGCGCGTCTTCCGTCTTCGGGTTGATCGTGAGGTCCGCGCCGTACTCGCGGGCGAGCGCGAGCCGCTCTTCCACCGGATCGATCACGACCAGCTTCTTCGGTGTCTTCAGATGCGCGACCTGCGTCATCATCAGGCCGAGCGGGCCCGCACCCGCGATCACGACGACATCATCCAACTGGATGTCGCCGCGGTTGACCGTGTGGATCGCGCAGGCGAGCGGCTCGATGATCGCGGCGTCCTCGAGCGATATGCCATCGGGGATCCTGTGGACGATCGCCGTCGGCGGAATGCGCATGTAGTCGGCCATGCCGCCGTCGGCGACTTCGCGCTGGAAGCCGAAGATGTTGTGCACTTCGCACATCCAGTACTGGCCCGACTTGCAATAGCGGCACTTGCCGCACGGCACGATCTGCTCGGCGATCACGCGCTCGCCGAGCGTCACGCCGAAATGCTCCGCGGCGCCGTCGCCGAGTTCCTCGACGTAGCCGAAGAACTCGTGGCCCGGGATCACGGGCGCCTTCACCCACGGGCTCGGGCCGCCCCAGAACATCTTCGCGCCGGAGTGGCACTTGCAGTCGCTCGCGCAGATGCCGCAGGCCGCTATGCGGATCACCAGTTCGTTGCGGCCCGCTGTCGGTCGCCGCACGCGCTCGACCCGGTAGTCCTTCGGCGCGTGGCAGACGATCGCCGTCATCTGCGTCGGGTTCTCTTCGGTTGCGCTCATGATGCTCTCGCTCGGGTTGCGGTATTCGGCTTGCGGTGGTTGGCATGCACGGCATGCGGCGGCGCGCTACTCCATCACGATCTGCACCTTGACGTCCGAGGGATTGCCGCTCGCCGCTTCCTCGAATGCCTTGATGCCGTCCGCGAAAGCGAACGAGCGCGAGATGAACGGCTTCACGTCGATGCGGCCCGACGCGATCAGCTGAATCGCCCGCTCGAACATGTTGGCATAGCGGAACACCGACTCGATGCGCGCCTCCTTGATCTGGACGGCGACGACATCGATCGGCACCGCCTTCTGCGGCATCCCGACCAGCACGAGACAGCCGCCCGGGCACAGCAGGTCGACGATGCCGTCGAACGCCTTCTCGTTGCCGCTCGCCTCGAACACGACGTTCGCGCCCCATCCGCCCGTCAGCTCCGACACTACGTCACGCACGCGCCGCTCGCGGATATCGACAGCGGTCACGCCCTGCACGCCCGCGATCAGGTCGAGCTTCTCGGGCACGAGATCGCAGACGATCGCGCGGCTGCATCCCCCGGCGAGCGCAGCCAGCGCGCACATCATGCCGATCGTTCCCGCGCCGAGCACGACCGCCACATCGCCCGGCCTGATCGCTGCCTTGGTCGCCGCCTGCATGCCGATGGCAAGCGGCTCGACGATCGCGCCCTCGGCAAAGCTCACGTTGTCGGGCAGCTTGAACGTGAAAGCCGCCGGATGCACGACGAACGGCGCGAGGCAGCCATGCACCGGCGGTGTCGCCCAGAAGCGCACGCTCGGATCGAGGTTGTACATGCCCTCGCGCGATGCGCGCGACTCCATGTCGGGCACGCCCGGCTCCATGCAGACGCGGTCGCCCGCCTTCAGATGCTTCACTTCCTCGCCGACCTCGATCACGGTGCCCGCCGCTTCGTGACCGAGCACCATCGGCTCGTTGACGACGAACGGACCGATGCGGCCATGCTGGTAGTAGTGAATGTCGCTGCCGCAAATGCCGACCGTGTGAACGCGAATGCGCACATCGCGCGGACCGGTTACCTGCGGCAACGCGAAGGGTCGCAGGCTGATGCGGCCCTTTTCTTCGAGAACCAACGCTTCCATGATTGAAGCCCTCTGATAGGGTGATGAATACGTGCTCAGCCCGCCTGAAAGCCGCCGTCCACGGCAAGGCTGACCCCGTTGACCATGCTCGAATCGCTGCCGAGCAGGTAGGCGATCGTGCGCGCCACTTCCTCGGGTTGCACGAATCGTTGCAGCGGAATCCGCGCGAGCATCGGCCCCGATTTCTCCGGCTCGCTCCAGACTTTCTCGGCCATCGGCGTAAGCGTGACGACGGGGTTGACCGTGTTCACGCGAATGCCGTGCACGCCGAGTTCGACCGCCATGACCCGCGTGAGCGCATCGAGCGCGGCCTTCGACGCGCAGTACGCCGCGTGCAGCGGTGTGCCGACCTGGGCCGCGACGCTCGACACGTTGACGATCGCCCCGCCCGCGCCGCGCGAGATCATCGAGCGCGCGCATGCCTGCGCGACGATCATCGCGGCGCGTACGTTCACCGCCATGATTCGGTCGAACGTCTCGACCGTGGTGTCGAGAAACGGCTCCAGTTCGACGATGCCCGCGCAGTTCACGAGCAGATCGACGGGTTGCGCCTGCTGCGCCGCTGCGCGCGTGGCGTTGGCATCGCCCAGATCGGCGACGATCGTCCTGCATCCGGTTTCGGCGCAAAGCGCATCGAGGTCCGCTTTCGAGCGGCTCAGCGCGATCACGACGGCGCCGCGTTCTGTCATCAGGCGCGCGGTCGCGAGCCCGATGCCCTTGCCCGCGCCCGTCACGAGCACCGTCTTGCCGGCGAATTCCCGATTGCGGTCTGTGCTCATCGCGCGCCTCCCGCCTCGTCGCACAGACGCCGTGCGGTCTCCTCGTCGGTCACGAGCACCGACGGATAGCGCCCGCGCAGCGCCGCCCGGGTCACGTCGAACTTGTTCGCGCCGCCGCTCACCAGCACCACGTGGCGAATCCTGCGCAGATCGTCCAGCGTGATCGCCACGGTCCGGCGGTTCAGCGGATGATCGATCGCCTCGCCATCGGCATCCATGAAGTGGCCGAGCATGTCGCCCACCGCACCCGCGTTCTTCAGCGCGCGCACCTGATCCGCATTGTTGATGCCGTAGGTGACGACGAGCGACTCCGCGAGATCGCCGCACGTCAGCAACGCGAGATCGGCGCGCCGGGCGCGGTCATAGGTCTCGCGCACGGCGTCTTCCTGAAGCAGCATGTCGCGTACTTTCTGGCTGCTCACGTGGATCGGCGCGGCGAACAGAAATCCGTCCGCCTGGCAGAGGTTCGCGAAGTCCGACACGATGTCGAACGTGTTGATGCTCGGGCAATGCGACAGCCCGCCTTGCAGCGACACCGCCGAGACCCGCTTGTACGCGCGCTGCGGCAGCGCGCGCAACACGGCGCGAATGGTGCGGCCCCAGCCGAGGCCGACGGTCTGCCCGGCCTCGATCCGCTGCGACAGATAGCCTGCCGCGCCGATGCCGAGCGCGGAGCGCGTCGCCTCGATATCGGCGCCGGTCGGCACGACGACTGCCGCTTCGAGTCCGAAGCGCTTCACGAGCGCCTCCTCGAGCGCGACGCATGGCGCCATCCTGCTGTTGATCGTGATCTGCACCATGCCCGATTCACGGCTCGCGGCGAGCAGGCGATTGACCCGCACCCGGTTGCTGCCGATGCGTTGCGCGATCTCCTGCTGCGTGAGGTTGCCTACGTAGTAATGCCACGCCACGCGTGCCTGCAGCTCCTCCTCCATGTCGACGTAGGATTCGGCAAGCGATGTCACGGCGGGCGGCGCTGATTTGTTCATGATGTTCATCAAGTCGGTTGAGGCGAGTCGAATGTCCCGTTCCCGCTCACTTCACCGCGCCCATCGTGAGTCCCTGCACGAGCCGCCCCGACACCGCGAGCGCGAAGACGACCATCGGCAGCACGATCAGCGTGCCCGTCGCCATGATTTCGCCCCACGGCAACTCGTAGCCGCTCATGTAGCTCGTCGCCGCCACCGGCGAGGTGATCGCGTCGCTGCGCGTGAGCACGAGCGCGTACAGCAGGTCGTTCCACGAAAAGATGAACGCGAAGATCGCCGAGACGACGATGCCCGGCATCGCGAGCGGCAGGTTGATGCGCCAGAAGATCCGCCAGGGCGACGCACCGTCGAGACGCGCCGCCTCGTCGAGCTCGACGGGAATGTTGCGGAACTGGTCCGTGCAGATCCACACGACGATCGGCAGCGAGAAGGTCAGATACAGCAGGATCAGCACGATATGCGTATCGACGAGGTCGAGCTTTGTCGCGATGAGGAAGAACGGCACCGCAAGCACGACCGGGCTCACCATCCGGTTCGAGATGAACCAGAACCACAGGTCCTCCTTGCCGCGGAACTCGAAGCGCGCGAGCGCGTACGCGGCGGGCGTGCCGAGCATGATCGAGAGGACCGTCGTGCTGCTCGCGACAATCAGCGAGTTCAGCAGGCTCTGCGCGACGTTGTGCTCGAAGAGCGCATCGGTGTAATGGCTCAGCGTGGGCGTGAAGAACCACACCGGCGGCATCGCGAGCGCGTCGGCCTGGCTCTTCAGGCTCGTCGTGACCATCCAGTAGAACGGAAACACCGACGAGAGAAACACGACGAGCAGGCCGAGAACATGCCACACGGTCGCGCGCCGGCGCGCATTGCGGGCACGGCGGGCGCGCTCCGAAACCGGCGCTGAAGGCGCGACGGCGAGTTCGGCTGATGTGTTCACACGGCCTCCCGATAGACGAAGCGGATATAGAGGCGCGAGAGCACGATCGTCATGATCAGCAGCAGGACCGCCTGCGCGGACGCCATGCCCTGGTCGAAGAGACGAAACGCGACGCGCTGGATATAGATGCTGATGAATTCCGTCGCGGTGCCCGGGCCGCCACGTGTCATGGTGAACACGGCGTCGAACATCTTGAGCATGTCGGCGGAACGCAGGATCAGGATGGCGGTGAGGCCCGGCAGCAGATAGGGCCGCTGCAGATGCCAGAGGATTTTGGTCCACTTCGGCGTTTCCAGGCGCGCGGCCTCCTCCGCTTCGCTCGGCACCATCGCGAGGCCGGCGAGCAGGATCAGCGCGCAGAAGGGAGTCCATTGCCATATGTCCATGATCATCACGGACACGAACGCGAGCGTGGGGTCCGCGAGCCAGTCGAGCGGCTCGATGCCGACCAGGGCGAGCAGCGCGTTGACCACGCCGAACTGGCGGTTGAAGATCAGCCGGCCGATCAGGCCCACCACGGCGTAGGTCGTCGCCATCGGGATCACGAGGCCGACGCGCGCCACGGAGCGCAGCCACGGCAAGGCGGTGCGATGCAGCATCAGCGCGGCGAACAGGCCGAACGCGATCTCGATGGGCAGCGTCACGCACAGAAAGAGCACGGTGCGCCCGAGCGCGCCCCAGAACGAAGGATCGCTGAGCGTGGCGATGTAGTTGTCGAGTCCGACGAAGGGCGTGCCCGATGCGAGATCCGCGAGCTTGTACTGATGAAACGAGTTATAGACCGCGAGCAGCAGCGGATAGATGCCGATGATCGCAAGCGCCGCCACTGCCGGCAGCAGAAACCAGAACGCAGGAGAACGCGGCACCACGCCAAAGCGGCGCCGCGGGCGCGGCCGCATCGCGCCGGTTGCTGGGGGAACCGTGGTCTTGAGCATGAATCGTCTCCGCCGGGTCGGCCTTCACGACGTTATCTTCGCAGGCGCGCAGCGTGGCATCGCGCGCGATGCCACGCTGCGCGGCGCTTACTTCAGGAGCGGCTTCTTGCCGTCGTAATAGCCCGCCTTCTTCAGGATCTCTTCGGTCTTGGTGCCGATGGTCTGCGCACCCTCCTTCACCGTCACCTGGCCGAGCATCATCTTGCTGCCCCATTCGCCGATCACCTCGGACACCGCCGGCCATTCCGGGAAGCGCGGCCGGTAATCCGGCACGCCGCCCTGCCACGACTCGACCATCGGCTTGACGAACGGGTACTTCTCTTGCACGGCCGGGTCCTTGTACACCGACATGCGCGCGCTCACGCCGCCCGCTTCGAGATACGGCTTCGCCTCCTCTTCGGATGTGATCCACTGGATGAAGAGCCACGCAGCCGCCTGCTTCTTCGCATTGGACTTCGCGTTCACTGCGAGCGAGAAGCCGCCGAGCGCCGGCTTCAGGCCCGCCGGCCCCTTCGGCTCGGTCGTGACCCCGAGGCAGTTGCCGATCTTCGACTTCTCCGGATCGGTGAGCGTCGGATAGAACGCCGACCATTCCGTGATCATCGCGACGCGGCCCTGCGCGAGCGCGTTCACCGCTTCGGCATGGTCATAGTCGACGATGCCCGGTGGCATGAACTTCATCAGCTTCTGCCGGTATTCGAGGCCCGCCTGCGATTGCGGCGACATCAGGTTCGATTTGAACTTCGCGTCGAGCAGCGACCCGCCGTTCGGCCACAGCACGCGCATGAAGCTGTCGGCGGATTGCGTCTCGCCGCGACGCGATTGCAGCGCAAAGGCGAACTGGTTCTTGTCGGCCTTGGTCAGCTTCGGCGCGTAGACGTTGAGCAGCTCGTCCCAGGTCTTGGGCGGCTCGCTGAAGCCCGCGTCCTTCAACATGCACTTGTTGTAGAACATCAGGCCGGAGTAGTTGTCGAACGGCAATCCGTAGGTGGTCTTGTCCCAGGTGCCGAACGAGTCGAGCAGGATCGGGAAGAAGCCCGGCAGGTTGAGCTTCGGATCGGCGAGCTTGGGGTTGTCCGTGAAGGTCTTGATCGGCACGAGCCACTTGTTGCTCGCGAACTCACCGATCCACACGACGTCCACCAGCACGACGTCCTGATCGCCGCCGCCCACGAAGTTGAGCACTTCCTTTTCCCGCGTGCTTTCGTACGGAATCACTTCCGTGCTCACCTTGATGCCGGTCTCCTTCTCGAACTGCGGGATCAGTTTTTGCGCCGCCTTGTAGCCCGGCCGGTCGAGAAAGATGGCCTTGATGGTGGTGCCCGAATAGGGCGCCGCCGCCTCCTTCAGCGTCCACGCGGACGCATTCGATACCGAGATCAACGATGCCGTGACGCCCAACATCGCCAGTGCGGTGGCCTGCGTGTAACGCTTCTTCATGCCTGTCTCCCAAGCAAGTTATTTTTCAGAACGCGCGATAAACAGTCGAACGGTTCGTCATGCCAAGCCGTTTCGTGTTGCAGTGCTTCCTTGATTCCCCGGCTTTCACCGACACCGTTTCACTTGTAATTCTGGTTTTACAATTGTATATTTGGGCGCAAAGCGGTTGTCAAGAATTAATTGTCGAGCGTCGCAAGCAGCGCCGCAGAAGCGCACCCATGCGACGCGAACTTCATCGCGGCACGCGCTCACGGCGCGGGCACCTGCAGGAGACAACGCATGAGCGCAGTTCAGTTGCATCAGGTTCGCAAGGCGTTTGCCGGCACGGAAGTCCTGAAGAGCGTGGACATCGCCGTTGCCGACCGCGAGTTCATGGTCTTCGTCGGACCGTCGGGCTGCGGCAAGTCCACGCTGCTTCGCACCATTGCCGGACTCGAGCGCAGCGATACAGGGCAGGTGCTGATCGGCGGCGAGGACGTGACCGATCTCGAGCCCTCGCAACGAGGCGTTGCGATGGTGTTCCAGTCGTATGCGCTCTATCCGCATATGTCGGTGTACGAGAACATCGCGTTCGGGCTGCGCATGATCAAGCTGCCGGAAACGCAGATCAAGGAGCGCGTGCAGCGCGCGGCGAAGATCCTGCAGATCGAGCAGCTGCTCGAACGCAAGCCTCGCGCGCTTTCGGGCGGACAGCGCCAGCGCGTGGCGATCGGACGGTCCATCGTGCGCGAGCCGAAGGTGTTCCTCTTCGACGAGCCGCTCTCCAATCTCGACGCGGCACTGCGGGTGCAGATGCGCCTCGAGCTCATCAAGCTGCACAAGCAACTCAACGCAACGATGATCTACGTCACGCACGATCAGACGGAAGCCATGACCATGGCCGACCGGATCGTCGTGCTGAATCACGGCAAGGTCGAGCAGATCGGCTCGCCGCTCGAGCTTTATCGAACGCCGGTGAATCGCTTCGTGGCGGGCTTCATCGGCTCGCCGAAGATGAACTTCCTGAACGTTGCGGTGCAGCGCGCCGACGCGTCGGGCGTGACTGTCGGCCTGCCCGGAGCCACGTCGATCACGCTGCCGGTCAGTTCGACCGATGTGAAGGCGGGCGACGCACTGGTCCTCGGCATCCGTCCGGAACATTTGACCGAAGCGGCAGGCGCGGACGCGGACGGAAGGCTGTCAGGAAAGGTGATGGTGGTCGAGCATCTCGGCGGCGAGACGCTGCTGCACGTGAGCCTCGACGACGGCGCGCTGATACAGGTGAAAGGCTCGGGAGAATCCGCGGCTGTCGACGGCCAGGTTCTGAACGCGGGCTTCGGCGTGCGTCATGCGCATCTGTTCCGCGAGAACGGCGAGGCGCTCAAGCGCACGCATCCCGTCTCGGCCGCCGCGGCCGCGCTTTGACGCGGCACGACCAATACCGCCGTCAGCCCATGCGCAGCCTGAACGAGTCCATCGTCGACGCTGCCGCATCGACGGCGGCGATCCGGTTCCTGCCGTTCTCCTTCGCGCTGTAGAGCTGCGCGTCGACGAGATTGATGAAGGCCACCGGCTCGGTCTGATCGGACGGAACGATCGTGCCGACGCCGAAGCTTGCTGTCACCTGCTGCCTGTGCGGCGACCGGTGGTGCGCGATCGCCTCGTCGGCGATCAGTTCGCGGCATCGTTGCGCCACCTTGAGCGCCGCCTGAGCGCCCGTGTCCGGCAATACCAGCACGAACTCCTCGCCGCCGAAGCGGCCAAGGAAGTCGTTCTGCCGGATCGCGGCCTGCAGCACGCGTGCGATGCGCTTCAGGCATTCGTCGCCCTGCACGTGCCCGTAGTAATCGTTGTAGGACTTGAAGAAGTCGATATCGAGCATGACGAGCGAAAGCGCCGAGCCGGAGCGCTCGCAGGCTCTCCACTCGCGCTCGATGACGGAGTCGAACATGCGGCGGTTGCCCGCGCCGGTGAGGCCGTCCTTGAACGACAGCTCCTCGAGCTCCCTTTGCAGCTTCGCCACTTCTTCTTCGGCCTTCTTGCGCTCGCTGATGTCGAACATGAAGCCGATCAGCGACTCCACCTCGCCCTCTGCGTTGCGCACCACGTGCACGACATCGCGCAGCCAGACATAGCCGCCGTCGCTCGTGAGCGCGCGGTAATCGGCTTCGTGATCGGAGCCCTCCTTCGATTGCGCGACACAGAACGCGACCACCTGCTCGCGATCGTCGGGGTGCATGCGCTCCACCCAGTCCTGCACGGTCTTCCAGCTCGAAGGCGGCCAGCCGAGCAGCGCTTCGATCTGCGGGCCGATATACGCGAACGTCATCGTGTTCCAGTCGATCTTCCAGGGGATCGCCCGGGTCGATTCCAGCAGCGTCCTGTAGACGGCGCTGTCGTGCTCCATGTCGCTTTCGATGTTGCCGCCCGACGCCGCGTCCTCGTGCCGGAGGAACTGCGCGGCGAGCAAGGCGTCGGTGCTTTCGATGTTGTTCATGACGATGACGGACCCGGTGATCGCGGCCGCGAACGGATTTTCGCGGTGCGAGTCTTACCGGGTGTTTACGGCGGCGCGTGCGTAATCTTGAGGCCCTCGCCGAGCCCCTCGCTCACACGTCGGAGTGCTCGCCGGTCAGTTCCGCCATGGTCGCGTCCCTCGGCGAGACGCCATAGTGGTCCTTGAATGCGCGGCTGAAATGCGCCGGCGTGGAAAACCCGCAGCGGTACGCGATTTCCTGTATCTGGATCCGGCTTTCGTTGCATTCTTTCAGCAGGCGCGCGGCAAGTTCGAGGCGGCGCATCCAGACATAGCGCATCAGCGAAATGCCTTCCGACTTGAAGAGCCGGTGCAGGTGCGCCTCCGACGCGCTCACCGCGGAGGCGATCAGCGTCGCCGTGAGATCCGCGTTGCGCAGGTTCTGCGCGATGAACCGCTTGGCGCGAAAAAGCGTGGCATCGCCGCTGCGCGCGCGCATCAGGACGGAGGGATCGTCCAGCACGATATCGATGAGATCGAGCAACTGCTCGCCCTGCCGGCGCCGCATGCGCGCGCTCGTCGCCCCGGCCTGGTCGGCCATCGAAAGGATGAGGTCGCTGACGGCGTGAACATCCGGCGCCGCCGCGTCGGGCGCGTGCAACCCGCGCAGGTCATGCCTGAAGCCGCGTTCGCGCAGCATCACCTTCGGAATGCGCAACGCGATCAGTTGCGTCGTCTCGTTGAAGCTCTGGCGGTACGGCCGCTTCGGATCGAGCAAGATCAGCTGGCCGGACTGGAACACGCGTGCCTGCCCGCCCTGCTCGATCATCATCGTGCCCTCCCTGACGAGCTTCAGGTACAGGTAGCCGTCGCCGGGCCAGTGGGGATCGCCCGGCGCGAGCGTCGAGAGGGACTGGTTCGCGATTGCAACCTGCAGCAGGTCCAGCTGGCCCAGGTTCCAGCTGGCGGAAGTCGAGCACACCGAACGGCCCGGCGCGTATTCGCATTTCAGACCATAGAAACGCGCCGTTGTCTGACGCCAGATTTCCCTGCTCTCGGGCGTGTCGTCGAGGACATGCTTCAGGGGTCCGGGTGAGGTCTGTGCCGAAAGCTGCATCGAGGTACCTGCGCGAAGGTCGCGGGCCGGTGCGGTAACCGCACGTTGTGTGCGGGCACGGGTGGCCCCACGAACTAATGAACAGTTCCCGACCGGCAGTTATTCCCGCCGCAGACAAACGAACAGCAAACGTGCGGCTTGCGCGCGACAGCGGCCGCCGCGACCCGGCCGCTTGCTTTCAGCTTCATTCGCGCATGCGCCCGCCACGCGACGCATCGCGCATCGCGGCATGCGCAAGAGCGCGGATCAGGGAAACGGCACCTGCTCGAAACCTGCCGCGAGCGCCGACACGATCGCATCGATCTGCGGCGTCTCGATGACGAGCGGCGGCGCGATCGCGATGAGCGGCCCCATCGGGCGAACGAGGGCGCCATGCTCGCGGGCGACGTCGCACACCGCATTCGAGTAACCCGACATCGCGTCGATGGGCGCGCGCGTCGACTTGTCGCTGACAAGATCGAGGCCGACCAGGAGCCCCTTGCCGCGCACGTCGCCGACCGCCGCGAAGCGGTCGGCGAACGGCCGCAGCGCATCGAGAAGGTAGGCGCCCTCTTTCGCCGCCTTTGCGGGAAGATCCTCGCCGGTCACGATGCCGAGGTTCGCGATCGCCGCCGCGCACGAGACCGGATGTCCCGAGTACGTGTAGCCGTGCATGATCGCGCCGGTGAAATCGCGGTTGGTCATGAAGGCCTGTTCGATGCGTTCGTTCACCGTCGTCGCACCGAGCGGCAGGTAGCCCGACGAAAGCCCCTTGGCGAAGCACATCATGTCGGGGCTGACGCCCCAGGCGCGGCAGCCGAACAGCGTTCCCGTGCGTCCGAATCCGGTGACGACTTCGTCGGCGATCAGCAGCACGCCGTGCCTGTCGCATATTTCCCGCACGAGCGGCCAGTAGTTGGCGGGCGGCACGATCACACCGCCCGCGCCCTGAATGGGTTCGGCGATGAACGCGGCGACGGTGTCGGGTCCCTGAAAGACGATCTCGCGCTCGAGCAATTCGGCGCACAGGCGCCCAAGCTCCTCCGGGTCCTGCGTGAAGGGATTGCGGTAGAGCCAGGGCGTATCCACGTGAAAGCAGCCCGGCAGGTTGGGTTCGTAGCTGCGCCGGAAAGCCGTGTACCCGTTCACCGCGCCCGAGCCGAAATGCGTGCCGTGATACGCCATCCTGAGGGATATGAACTTCGTGCGCTCGGGCTGCCGCTCCACCTTCCAGTACTGGCGCGCGAGCTTCAGCGCGGTCTCCACCGCATCCGAGCCGCCGAGGCTGAAGAACACGCGGCGCATGCCCTCCGGCCCGAGCATGTCGATGAGCATCTCCGACAGTTCCTCTGTCCGGGGATGCGATATCCCGCCGCCGAACAGTGTCGAATATTCGAGTTCGTCGAGCTGGCGCGCGATGGCATCCTTGACCTCCTTGCGATTGTGTCCGACGTTCACGCTCCAGAGCCCCGACGAGGCGTCGACGAGCCGGTTGCCCCGGTCGTCGAAGAGATAGCAGCCTTCGCCGCGCACGATCCTGAGCCGCGGGCTCAGACTCTCCATTCCGGGATGCGTTTCGGGGCACCAGAAATGCGACTTCATGACGTTCATTGCAAGTCCTCCTGAAGTGATGACCGGCACGCGACAAAAGCGGCAAAGCACGGGGGCGGTCGGGGTTCAGGCAGTCTAGGTGCGCAGTCGGCGCGCAAGTGTTCCAGAGCCCGCACGTCGATTGTCTGAACCGCGCTTTCCCATCAGGAGATTCGTGCCTGTGTAAAGCAAGCGAGAACGAAGCCGGAGGCGGGATGCTCACGCATCACATGAGACGCGTGACGTGCTCGCCCGACTGCGCGGCGTGCTCGACGCGTCGTGCGATCGACCTGCATTGCGGGGCCGTCAGTCCGAACGACACATGAAACGCGTCGGGGGTGCCGAGCGTCACGATGTAGACGTCGGGATCGCTGGAACGCTCGACGAGCGCCATGCTGGCGGGATAGACGATGCGCAGGCTGTCGTCGTCGTGGCGCAGCCTGAGCGCCTTGTCGGCCACGTGGGGCAGCGACAGGACGAGTGCGGAGAGGCACTCCGTCGGCACGTTGAGCACGACCTCGCGGCCGCTCGTGTCAATGTATCCCATGCGGATGCATGAGCCGTCGGCTGCAACGTCGAGACGTCCCAGCGCGGTTACGTCGATATCGGCAATCATTCGAACTGATCCTCGCAGCGTGTTCGAGGGGTTGGCGCGAAAAGTATAGAAGCGCACGTTCGGCTCGAGTTGTCCGGGACGCGGCTTTCAATTGACCCGGACCTGCTTTCGACGGCTCATTGACACCCGTGCGCGGGGCAGCGGCGCGGGCATCGCCCGACGACGTGAACGGATGTCCGGTATGCGCGCTGCATCAGGACCGTGCCGGACGGCTCGTGCATGGGCACGCGTGCGGCAAGCGCCTCCGCGCTTCATGGCGCCGTGGCGGCGCTTGCGGGTGTGTCGAGCGGATCGGGTGTCGGTGCGATGTCGTCCGGGTGCATGACATCGGGCGCAGGCTCGCCCGCCTGCGGCCCGCTCGCCTCGGAGGCGAGCGGGTATATCGGCGGCTGCGCCGGTGCCGACGCAGCGGTCTCCTGCGGCGGCGGGGCATCCTGAACGGCGGGCCGGGGCGCGGTGCGGCGCACGGCGCTGCGCGGTTCGGGCGCCGCGTGCGGTTCAGGCGCCGGCGCAAACCAATGCCCGAACCAGTCGTGCAGCTTCGTGCGCAGCAGCGAGTCCGCAAAGCCCGGTTCGGTCTCGATCGCGAACCGGGCGCGCGGATCGACGATGCGCGAGCGCAGCGAACGCTGAAAGAAATCTCCGACGATCGGCAATGCGCTGTGCGCCCCCTGCCCCCAATAGTCGCTGCGCAGCGTCACACGGCTGTCGTTGAAGCCGACCCACGCCCCCGCCACCAGTTGCGGATGCATCAGGATGAACCAGCCGTCGGCGTTGTCCTGCGTCGTGCCGGTCTTGCCGGCGACATCGCCGCGGATGCCGAAGCGGCTGCGGATGCTCGTGCCCGTGCCGCGATCGATCACGGCGCGCATCGCATCAAGCAGTTTCACCGTGGCGTTCGCAGAGAGCACCTGCTCCGGCGGCACGGGATCGAACTGCGCCAGCACTTCGCCCTTGCGGTCCTCGATGCGCGTGACGAGCACCGGCTCGACATGACCGCCGCCGTTGGCGATCGTGCCATAGGCCGAGACCATCTCCTTGAGCGTCACCGGGCTCGTTCCGAGCGCGAGCGACGGCACGACGTCGAGCTGGCTTTCGCGCACGCCCATCGCGCGCGCGAGTCTCGCGACCCGGGCCGGGCCGACGTCCTGCATCAGCTGCGCGGTGATGCGGTTCTTCGAATAGGCAAGCCCGTCGCGCAGGCTCACGGCGCGGCCGCTGGGCGGCGAGTCGTCGGTCGGCCGCCAGATTTCGCCGCCCGCGAGGGGAATTTCCACCGGCTGATCGATGAAGGTGTCGTCGGGGTTCGCGCCCTGCTCGAAAGCCGCGCCGTAGACGAACGGCTTGAACGTGGAGCCCGGCTGGCGGCGTGCCTGCTGCACGTGATCGAACGGATCGTTGACGAAGTCGCGGCTGCCCACCCACGCGCGGATCTGGCCGTTGCGCGGGTCGAGCGCGAGAAACGCGGCCTGCACGCGGGTCTTCGTCTCGCATAGCGTCTTCATGAACGGGCGGTCCGACGACAGCCGCTTTTGCGCTTCCTCCTCCGTCAGCCCCGCGTCCCTCGCCGCGCGATAGTCGGGCGTCTCGCGCACGAACGCACGCACGATGTCCGGATTCCCCGCGGCGCAGCCGGCGCGCGCACCCCACGCCGCATTGGCGATGGACTGCAGCTGGTTGCCCTGCCACACCACCGCCTGCGTCGCCATGGCCTGCAGGCGCGAATCGATGGTCGTGCGCACGACGAGGCCGTCGGAGTAGATGTTGTAGTCGTTGGCATCGGCCCAGGCGATCAGCCATTTGCGCAACTGCTGCGCGAAGTGCGGCGCGCGGCCGGGCGCCTCGGTCTGCCGTTCGAAATCGATCCTCAAGGGACGGCGCTTCAGCGATTCATAGGTTGCAGGCGCGAGGTGTCCGAACTTCACCATCTGCGCGAGCACGGTATTGCGCCGCTGCAACGCGCGCTCGGGGTTGATCACCGGGTTGTAGTAGCTGTTGCCCTTCAGCATGCCGATGAGCGTCGCGCTTTCGAGCACGTCGAGACGGCCGGCGGATTTGTCGAAGTACGTGCGCGCCGCCATCTCGATGCCGTAGGCGTTGTACAGGAACGGCACCGTGTTGAGATACGTTTCGAGAATCTCTTCCTTCGTGTAGACGGCCTCGATCTTGAACGCGGTGACCGCTTCCTTGAGCTTGCGCGTGAGCGTCGCCGAGCGGCCGACTTCATCGGGGTAGAGATTGCGGGCAAGCTGCTGGGTGATGGTCGAGCCGCCCTGGCGGTCGCCCGAGAACGTGTGCAGCGCGGCCGATGCCGTGCGCCGCCAGTCGAGACCGTGATGCTGATAGAAGCGGTGATCCTCGGTGGCGACGAGCGCCTCGACGACGTGCGGCGATATCTGCGGCAGTCCGACCCACGCACGGTTGGCCGGCTTGAATTCAGCGAGCAGCTTGCCGTCCGCCGACAGCACCTGCGCGGGCTGCTCGACCTTCGCCTTGCGGATGTCGCCGATGCCCGGAGTAAAGGGGATCAGGATGAGCACGTAGGCCAGGAAGAACGCGGGCACGGCAGCCATCGTCCACATGACGCCGCGGCGCGTGGGATGGCGCAGGTGGTGCAGGCCGCTTGCGACGAGGGGCCTCACGCGGGCCAGCCCGGACGAACAACGGGCCTCTATGGATGCTAGGTCTGGGCGCTTCACACTGGCTTACCGACTGCTGAAAAGGGTGAATCCTATCAAACGTGAGCGGCAGGCCTGCGATTTTGGGGTTCGGGAATGCGGCGAACAGACGGGAAAAGCGCCAGCCGTTGTGACGCTCGTGAATCGCTTTCGGGGAGGGTCCGGTATTGAAGGCCGTGGCTCAAGAGAGCCGGATGGCCCGTGCAGGCGGAGATACGCCGCCCGCCGGGCTACCTGCGGCCTACAGGCTCATCGAAGAGGGGTGGCGATACGGATACTGAAGATCCGGCTCACAAGCCCGACATCGATCACGGACACCGATTTCTATCAAGCAGCCTTTCGCCCCTCGGAGGCCAGATACGCCGCCGTCGATAAAACGTCCGCGTAGCCGAAGCTAAGTGCAGCCATGAATGCTGCATGTACCTGCGATGCGGGCACGCTCACGCCATTGAACTCGAGATCGTGCGTGGCGCACGCATCGTGAATGACCGTCGTGTTGTAGCCGAAATCGTCTGAGGCGCGAGTCACCGCGTCGATGCACATATGGCTCATGTTTCCGACTACCACGACATCTTCGATTCCATGAGCGTCCAGAACCTGCCGGAGGTCGGTCTCGCGAAAGGGATTCATGTAATGTTTGACGATCACACGCTCGTGGGGCAGGTTCGCGGTCTTCGGGTGCAGCTGAGCGCCGTCGGTATTGGGTACGAAGAACGGAGCATCCTTCGCCAGGGTTTCATGGCGGATGTGTACGATGAGGTCACCGTTCGTTCTTGCCGCATTGATCACATGGCGGGCGTTATCCGCCGCTGCGTCGACGCCGTCGAGTACCCATTTACCTCCTGGGAAGTAGTCGTTCTGGATATCGACCACAATAATTGCCTGCTTCGTCATCTTGCCTCCACTCGGGATGTGCGTGAAATCCGGGCGCCATGGGCGATCCGGGAATGTGCCAAACGCGCTTGCACGCCTTTCGCGGGCGCAGCACCGTTGCCGCACCGTTGAGCGCTATATTGCTTTAATCACGCGACCGGCGGAACGAGCGAATTGCAGAATGCACTGTTCGCACAATGAGAGGAATGCCATTGATTGCCGCTGCACCAGGCGGCGCCTGGCGTGACTTTATTTATGCCCGCGCATGCTCTCGGGTCGAGAGCATGCGGTCACTCGAAGAACGCGTCGTCGATCGGAACGTTCCGGGTCTGCCACCGCCGTTGTGCTGCCAGAACCTTCTCGCGGCTATGGAAATAGGGGCTCATCCACCATGGAGCGCTGATTCCCCGGTGCCTTTCTCCCGTTGCACTCTCCGCGTTCAGCTTGTCGATATGGTGATACAGCACGTGGTCGACTGCTTTCTTGTTGTCATCCAGCACGCCGATGGATGACACCTGCATGATTCGAGGAATGACCGAATTGTGGAACGCAATTTCGCACTCGGAACAGCTGGCCCACGCAGCGGGCCGATACAGCGCCGGCCATGCATTCTGGATCAGGCCCGTCAGATCGCCGCCGACCCGAACGACACCCTGGTCGATTTCAGTCACGGACTTGTTCCTGAACTTGCGCTCGACCGGATGCCAATATTGGAAAAGATAGTTTGCCGCGAAAAAGCAGTGGACATCCTGCGTCAGTGTCAGCTGGACCACGCGGCGGAAATCGTTTGCATGCGTACCGGCCCTGCCCTTGTTCTCCAGCGTGAAGAAACTGTAGTCATCCTCGATGTGCCCGCCGACCATCTGCCTCGTCACCCAATCGGCGCTGCTGGTGACGTGCAGAAGGCGAGTTCCCTTCATCAGCACGCCCACCGGCACGTGACGAATGAAATCGTTTATGTTTCGGCGCTGAAGTTTGCTGATGTCGCGATTCGCACCGGTGCGCTCGATCAATGCCTTCTTCCAGTCCCCGGCCACAACCGTGCCGCCCTTATGGGCAAATCCCCCGGGAGTCGCATCCTTCGCGTCGCTCCCCATAAAGGCACATTCTTTGCAACCGACGCACGCCTCAGTCAGTGTCGTCGTACCAATCTTTTCGGATGAAGCAATCCAGGATGTACTCATGCGTTGATCATTTTTCCTTGGGGTTGAACAATGCGTGAACTTCATTTCCGCAATTCTCGCTACTCGTCCAAGGACAACAACCGAGCAATCCGGATTATTCCATGCTCTTCCAAAGGCAAGCGTTGAATGGGACACACCGCGCGATGGTCACGACCGCGAAGGGGCGCGCACGAGCGAGGTTGATCGCCGCGCTCTTCCGCGTCGAAACGCTTGACGGCAATGTTTGGCGTTTGTGCTTCTCGCCGGCGCTCGTTCAGTCGCCTGATCGTTTCATGGGCGGGACGTCGGGTGTGCGAATCACGCCACGGGGCCAAGGCGTACCTTCATGACCGCTGGCACAGCATCCCGCCGCCGGGATCATGGTGATCCCGGCACCCGGCCCGCGCCCTCATCGACCTCAATTCCCCGCCCCCCGATACAACTGCTCCATACGCCGCGCACTTGCGGTATCGCGGGAATCGGCAAGGTCCTGATAAACCTGCGCACGCGTCTTGCCACCGGCGGCGGGCGACCCCGACTGTGACTTCGAAGCGGACGCCCCGCCAATCGAGGTATCCGTCATGGAATTCTGCTGCGACGAGGGGGCCATGTAGGCCGTCTGCGCGCATACCGCGAGGGAGGCGGCACCCATGATGCCACCGACGAGTAACCGGGCGACTGTCATTTCCAGCTCCTTTCAGCATGCTGCGCTGCGGGCGCACGGCAAGCGCCTGCCTTCGCCCGACGGCAAAGGTTCAATGACAATTCTAGGTAAACGCCGTCCGGGCGAAACGCCTATTTCCGCGTCAATGCGGTGCAGGCCGGCGTGCTCCCGCGCACGCGCAGGCTCAGCGCGACAATCCGCGCGCGTCGATCGGCCACAGCGTCTCCACGCGCTCGCCGCGAAAGCACACGTACTCGTCGTAGAGGTTGGCCGTCGGGTCGCAATGGCCAGGAACCAGCAGGACCCGCTCGCCCAGCAGCGCGCCCGCCGTCACCCTCGCGGTCGCGCACTGCCATCACGCCGTGCTCGTCGTTCGCCGCGATGTAGTCGAGCGGGGCCTCGGCGCGGTCCGCGAGCCACGCGACACGCTTCGGCAATCCCGAATCCACCGCCACGCCCTTCAGCCCGGCATCGCAGACCGCACGGCCCGGGTGCGTCGCGCTCATGATGGTAGACGCGATATACAGGCTCTGCCGCGGCCTTCGCATGCCCGACCATTCGAGCGACCCGTAATCGCCGTCCATGAAGATGTAGGAACCGGGCTGAAGCTCCGTGTAGACGCCGCTCCTTGCGTCGAATTCGACCGTGCCGGTGCCGCCGCCCGTCACCACCTCGCAGCGCACGCCGCGCGCCTCCAGCGCGCGCAGACTCGCGGCGGCGCGCCCGGCGGCCAGTTGCGCGGCCTGCCGCCGCTCCGCGTGCGCGGCCACGTGCTGCGCGCCACCGTGATACGCCTGAATGCCGCCAAAGCGCAGCGCCGGCTGCGCCGCGATCGCATCCACGAGCCGCAGCAGTTGCGTGTCGTCCGTCACGCCGCAACGGCCCTGCCCGACATCCACCTCCGGCAGCACGTCGATCCGCACGCCTGCCCTCGCCGCCGCCGGGCCGAGCGCCTCGACCTGGGCAACAGCATCGACGCACACGCTCAGGCGCACATGCGCCGCGAGTTCGACCGCCATCGCCGTCTTGTCGGCGCCGATGAATTCGTTGCTCACATGAATGTTCGCGATGCCCGCCGCAGCGAACGGATACGCCTCGCTGAGCTTCTGGCAGCACACGCCCTTCGCGCCGGCCGCGATCTGGCGCTTCGCGATCTCGCTCGACTTGTGCGCCTTCGCGTGCGGCCTGAGCGTGACGCCTGCGGCGGCGGCGAACTCCGCCATCTGCCGCACGTTGGATTCGAACGCGTCGAGATCGATGACGAGCGACGGCGTGCCGATCGCATCGAGCGGGTCGCCGGGTCGCGCCGGCGCGGGAGGAACGAGCTTCAAACGATATCTCCTGGTTCAGGCAGGCCTGCGGTCAAAGCGCGAGCGCCAGCACGCGCGCGACGTGAAGCGCCTCGGTCTGCGCGCCGTCGTGAATCTGATGGCGGCAGCTCGTGCCGTCGGCGACCACGATGTCGGCGGCATCGGCCTGCCGGACGGCGGGCAGCAGCGACAGCTCCGCCATCGCCTTCGACGCCTCGTAGTGCTCCGCCTCGTAGCCGAAACTGCCCGCCATACCGCAGCACGACGATTCGATCGTCTTCACCTCCAGCTGCGGAATCCAGCCGAGCACCGTCTGCACGGGGCGGAATGCATCGAACGCCTTCTGGTGGCAGTGTCCGTGGACCCACGCGCGCGGCGCGTCAAGCGGCCTGAGCGTCAGCTGGAAGCGGCCCTCGGCCCGCTCGCGCACGAGAAACTCCTCGAAGAGAAATGCCTGCTTCGAGAGCGCGAGCGCGTCTTCGCCGTAGCCATATTGAAGGAACTCGTCGCGCAGGGTCAAGAGACAGGACGGCTCCAGCCCGACCACCGGCACGCCGCGCTGCACGTACGGCCTGAACGTGTCGAGCATGCGGCGCGCTTCCTGCTTCGCCTCGTCGACGAGGCCCGCGGCGAGGAACGTGCGGCCGCAGCACACCGGCCGCTCGCCCTCGCGCACGTTGAAATGCACCTTGTATCCCGCGGCTTCGAGCACCTTCTGTGCGGCGCGCGCGTTCTCGGGCTCGAAGTTGTCATTGAAGGTATCGACGAACAGCATGACCTCGCGCACGGCCTGCGGAGTTGCGCGAGACGCGGCATCGGCGAGAAACGACTTGCGAAAGCGCGGCAGCGAGCGTTCGCGCGCAAGACCGATCCTGCGCTTGACGAGGTTCGAGAGCACCGGGATACGCTCGGCAAGCGCCATGAGCGCCGGCACGCGTGCCACGTAGCGCGCATACCGCGGCATGAACGCGACGAGCCGCTCCCGCACTCCGATGCCGTGCCGCTTCGTCCACGCGGCGCGCGCCTCGATCTTGAACTTCGCCATGTCGACGCCGGTCGGGCAGTCGCGCTTGCAGCCCTTGCACGACACGCAAAGATCGAGCGTCTCCTTCACGTCGGCGCTCGCGAGACCCTCGTCGCCGAGCTGCCCGGAGATCGCGAGGCGCAGCGTGTTCGCCCGTCCTCGCGTGACGTGCTGCTCGTCCTTCGTCACGCGATAGCTCGGGCACATCGTGCCCGCGTCGAACTTGCGGCAATGACCGTTGTTGTTGCACATCTCGACCGCTTTCGCGAGGCCGCCGCTCAGGTCGCCGCCCGTGCCGGGCGCCGTTTCCTCGCCCGTCAGCGGATCGCGCCTCACGTTCCACGCCGACCAGTCGAGCGACGGCGTGAACGCCTTTTCCCGGTAGCCCGGCGCAAAGCGGAAGTTGCGCGCGTCGTCCATTTTCGGCGGACGCACGATCTTGTCGGGATTGAGCCGGTTGCCGGGGTCGAAGAGACTCTTGATCTCGCTGAACGCCTGATTGATGCGCGGCCCGTACTGCCACGCCACCCATTCGCCGCGGCACAGGCCGTCGCCGTGTTCACCGGAATAGGCGCCCTTGTACTCGCGCACGAGCTCGGCGGCCTCTTCTGCGATCGCGCGCATTTTCGCGGCGCCGTCGCGGCGCATGTCGAGAATCGGCCGCACGTGCAGCGTGCCGACGCTCGCGTGCGCGTACCACGTGCCCTCCGTGCCGTGCCGGTGAAAGACCTCGGTGAGACGGTTCGTGTATTCGGCGAGATGTTCGAGCGGCACCGCGCAGTCCTCGATGAACGACACCGGCTTGCCGTCGCCCTTCATGCTCATCATGATGTTCAGGCCCGCCTTGCGCACGTCCCACAACGCCTTCTGCTCGTTCGCATCGGGCATCTGCACGACCGAGCCCGGCAGCCCGAGATCGCTCATCAGCTCCGCAAGCTGCGCAAGACGCTGCAACTGCGCGGCGCGATCGTCGCCGGCGAACTCGACGAGCAGGATCGCCTCGGGACGGCCGACCAGCGCCTTCTCGATCACCGGCCTGAACGCGGGGTTGCCGATCGCGAGGTCGATCATCGTGCGGTCCACCAGTTCCACCGCCGACGGCGCGAGCCTGACGATGTGCTGCGTCAGGTCCATCGACTGATAGAAGGTCGGGAAGTTGACCACGCCGAGCGTCTTGTGCCGGGGCAGCGGCGAGAGCCTGAGCGTGATCTGGCGGCTGAACGCGAGCGTGCCCTCCGAGCCGACCAGAATGTGCGCGAGGTTGGCCGTGCCGTCGTCGGTGTAGGCACGCGGGTTCTGGCAGTCGAACAGATCGATGTTGTAGCCCGCCACGCGCCGCAGCACCTTCGGCATGCGCTCGGCGATCTCGCTTGCCTCGCGCGCCGCGATGCCCCGCAGGCCATCGACGATCCGCGTGAGCCGCTCGCCCTGCGGCGCCTCGCGCAGCGACGCGAAGCGCGCCTCGGTGCCGTCGGCGAGGATCGCGTCGATCGCCGCGACGTTGTGCACCATGTTGCCGTACTCGATCGAGCGCGAGCCGCAGGAATTGTTGCCCGCCATGCCGCCGATCGTGCATTGCGCGCCCGTCGAAACGTCGACGGGAAACCAGAGCCCGTGAGGCTTGAGCCACGCGTTCAGATGATCGAGCACGACGCCCGGCTCGACGGTCACGGTGCGCGCCGCCTCATCGAAGTCGACGATGTTGTTCAGCCACTTCGACGTATCGACGACGAGCGCCTCGCCCACCGTCTGGCCGCACTGGCTCGTGCCCGCGCCGCGCGCGAGGAGCGGCACGTTCTCGCTCCTCGCGACGTCGAGCGCGACGCGCAGGTCGTCCTGGTCGCGCGGCACCACGACGCCCACCGGCGTGATCTGGTAGATCGACGCATCGGTGGCGTAGCGCCCGCGGCTCGCGGCATCGAAGAGCACTTCGCCGCGCATCGCCTCGGAGAGGCGCCGCGCAAGCGGTGTCGACAGACGGCTCGCCGAGGGCACCAGATGGATCGGCTTGACGAGCAGATGTGAAGTGGGGTTCGTCATGTTGCAACCTGCATTCGATGTGTGAAGCGAGCCCGCCTTACGGCTTGACTCCGAGTCCCGGCGCGGGGCGTGTGTTGTCGGCGGCGCCGAGCGCGAACCTGCTCTCCGGCTGCATGCGGAATGCGAGCACCACGCCGAGCGCCATCAGCAGCATGCTGCCGACGAAAGGCAGCTCCCAGCTGCCGAAGCGGTCGATCAGAAAGCCCGACAGCACGGGCGAGATGATCGCCGCGAGCGCGGAGCCGGTGTTCATCATGCCGCTCGCGGTGCCGGAATATTCGGGCGCGATGTCCATCGGGATCGCCCACATCGGGCCGATCGTCA
Source organism: Caballeronia glathei (assembly GCF_000698595.1). Lineage (GTDB taxonomy): Bacteria > Pseudomonadota > Gammaproteobacteria > Burkholderiales > Burkholderiaceae > Caballeronia > Caballeronia glathei. The sequence continues at coordinate 55,160 of NZ_JFHC01000045.1, forward strand.
TCTCCGCGAAGAAGAAGCCGGCGGCGAGGCACGTCATCGAGAGATAGAGGTTGTGCGTGAACATCAGCGGCACGAGCGAAACGAGCGTGAGCAGCATGCAGACCGACACCATCACGCTGCGCGCGCGCCTCAAGTTGCCGGTGCGCTCGAAGATGCGGTCCGTGACGACGCCGCCGAGCGTATCGCCGATGACACCCGCGAAGAACACCGCCGAAGCAAATATCGCCGACTTCTTCAGGTCGAGGTGATAGCTGTGCAGGAAGTACTGCGGAATCCAGGAGAGAAAGAGCCACAGCGTCCAGCCGTAGCAAAAGTACACGATCGTGACCGGCATCATGCGCTTGAAGAGCGCCTTCCACGGCACGTTCGCGGCTTTCGGCTTGGGCTGCGGCAGCATGTCGAGCTCGTCCTGCGTAATGCGCCGGTGGTCCTTCGGATGCTCGGTGAACGTGAAGCACCAGACGAGCACCCACACGAGGCTGATCGCGCCGCAGATATAGAACGACTCGCGCCAGCCGTACGTCGCCATCACGAGGACGATCGCGCCCGGCGCGACCGCGTTGCCGATGCGCGCCGCCGCGTGCGTGATGCCCTGTGCGAAGCCGCGCTTTTCCTTCGCCACCCAGCGTGACATCGCGGCGGTGGCGGCGGGAAACGTCGCGCCTTCGCCGAGTCCGAGCAGCACGCGCGCCGCGAGCAGCGACGCGAGGCCGCCCGCGAAGCCGGTGAGGAGTGTCGCGAGCGCCCAGAGCGCACCGCAGAAGATCAGCGTGCGCTTCGCGCCGAAGCGGTCGCTCACCCAGCCGCCGATGATCTGGAACACCAGGTACGGATACGCGAACGCGGAAAACACCAGACCCACTTCCGTGTTCGAAAGATGGAACTCCTTGCCGAACCCCGCCGCCGCCGTGCTCACGTTCACGCGGTCGAGGTACGTGATGAAGTACATGATGCAGAGCATGATTAGAACGATACTGGTCGCACTCGTGATACGAAACCGTTTCATCGTCTGTCTCCGTGATTTTTATCGCTTGACTGTGCGCCGGGAGCGGCGCGCTTCTTCGTCGTGCGTCGCGCCCGGGCCGCCGCGTTCTGTGCGCGGCTTGCTCCGGACGGGGATGAGGGTCTAGGGTTCGAGGGCCCGGCCGGCGGCCGGGCGTGCCGCTTCAGGCCGCGGCCTTGAGCGCCGCCTTCGCCTCGGACGTGAGATAGGCCATCGCCGCGGGCAGTCCGCTCGCGGCAAGCGGCACGCCCGCGAGCCGCAGGCCCATCTCGCAGCCGGCGAGCGTCGCCATCAGCGTGAGATCGTTGCAGTCGCCGAGATGCCCGATGCGGAACATGCGGCCCTTCATCTTGCCGAGGCCCGTGCCGAGCGACATGTCGAAGCGCTCGTAGATCACCTTGCGCACGGCGTCGGCGTCGATGCCCTCCGGCATCATCACGCCGGTCAGCACCGGGCTGCAGACGGCCGGATCGGCGCACTGGATGTCCAGCCCCCACGCGCGCACCGCGCGGCGGCACGCTTCGGCGAGCCGCTCGTGGCGCGCGAACACGTTGTCGAGCCCCTCGTCGAGGATCATGTCGAGCGCTTCCGACAGCCCGTACAGCAGGTTCGTGTTCGGCGTGTACGGCCAGTAGCCGGTCTTGTTCATCTCGATGATCTCGCCCCACGCCCAGAAGCTGCGCGGCAGCTTCGCCTGCGCGCTCGCCGCGATCGCTTTCTGCGACACCGCGTTGAAGCTGATGCCCGGCGGCAGCATCAGGCCCTTCTGCGAACCGGAGACGGTGACGTCCACGCCCCATTCGTCATGTCGATAGTCGGCGCAGGCAAGGCCGGAAATCGTATCGACGAGGAAAAGCGCCGGGTGGCCCGCGGCGTCGATCGCGCGGCGCACCGCGGCGATATCGGAGGTGACGCCGGTCGAGGTCTCGTTGTGCACGACGCACACCGCCTTGATCGCGTGCTGCGTATCGGCGCGCAGGCGTTCCTCGATCAGCTGGGGCTGTACGCCGCGCCGCCATCCTTCGATGCCCGGCAAGCCCAGGAACTCGGGCTTGAGCCCGAGGCTCTCGGCCATCTTCTTCCAGAGCGTCGCGAAGTGGCCGGTCTCGTACATGAGCACGGTGTCGCCCGGGCTCAGCGTGTTGGAAAGCGCCGCTTCCCACGCGCCCGTTCCCGACGCCGGATAGATCACCACCGGCTGCTGGGTCTTGAATACCTTCTTCACGCGCTCCAGCACGTCAAGACCGAGCGCGCCGAATTCGGGGCCGCGATGGTCGATGGTCGGATAGCTCATCGCGCGCAGGATGCGGTCGGGCACCGGGCTGGGTCCGGGAATCTGCAGGAAGTGTCGGCCAGCGGGGTGAAAGTCTAGCTTGAGCATGGGGCTCCTCCGGTTGAATTTTGCATGCAAAAAACTGTATCCCCATGAGGCGTCCGACCCAAGGTGAAATTTGCCGGTGTTTACCCTGCTATAGCTTTGGCTGGTCGCTGCAGGCTAGAATAGTCGCAACTAGAAATCGGATTTTTGTATGCAAAATTCGGATATTGAACCGGGCGAACGGCTGGCTCCGCTGATGCCCAGGGTCGAGCGCCAGCGGCTTCACGACACGGTGGTGGAGCACATTCGCCGTTTCATCGTGGAAGGCGTGCTGGAGCCGGGAAAGAAGCTCAACGAGCGCGAGCTGTGCGAGACGCTCGGTATTTCACGCACGCCGCTGCGCGAGGCGCTGAAGGTGCTCGCGGCCGAAGGGCTGATCGAGATTTCGCCGAATCGCGGGGCATCGGTGTGGAAGATGTCCGAGGCGGAACTGCGCGAAACGTTCGAACTGATGAGCGGACTGGAGGCGTTTTCCGGCGAGCTGGCGTGCGAGCGGATCACGCCCGCCGAAATCGCGGACATCAAGGCGCTGCATTACGCGATGCTTGCGTGCCGCGCGCAGAACGACCTGGCGGGCTACTACAGCCGCAATCAGGCGATACACGACAAGATCAACGAGGCCGCGCGCAATTCGCAATTACGGCAGACCTATGTCGCCGTGAACCGGCGGCTGCAGGCGCTGCGTTTCCGCTCGAACTTCCAGATTCCGAAGTGGGACCGCGCGATCCACGATCACGACGAAATGCTCAAGGCGCTCGACGACCGCGACGGCAGGCGCCTCGCCACGATCCTGCGCCAGCATCTGCTCGACAAGCGCGACGCGGTGCTGCAGATCCAGTCGAACGAGGACGCCGCCGGCGCGAGCCTCAAGGCGTGACGCCCCCACCCGCGCCGCTCAGGCTGATGCCGCGGCCCGCCGGGTTTGCAGGAACGAACCCGGCGTCATGCCGCAAAAGCGCTTGACTACCCGCTCGAAACGCTCTTCTCGCAGAACCATCACTGAGCCATCATCGGACGGGACCGGCTTGCGGACCCCGGCTGGACTCCTCGCTCAGAAAATCCACGCACACCCGCACTTTCGCCGACGACGCGAGCCCCGCGCACTCAGGCGCCAGACGCCGAACGGATGGTCGCGTTCATGATCGCGAGACACTGAATAGAATAGTCGTCGTTCACCCCGATCCAGTATCCATCCACGACCCCGATCAGCCCGGACAGGAGAGCCGCATGAACCGCAACGCATACCGTATCGCCGTGATTCCCGGAGACGGCATCGGCAAGGAAGTGATGCCCGAGGGCCTGCGCGCACTCGACGCCGCGAGCAAGCGCTTTGGCATCCCGCTCGAATACCGGCACATCGAGTGGGCGAGCTGCGACTACTACGCGAAGCACGGCCAGATGATGCCCGACGACTGGAAGGCGCAGCTTGCCGACGTGGACGCGATCCTGTTCGGCGCCGTCGGCTGGCCCGACACGGTGCCCGACCACGTGTCGCTCTGGGGGTCGCTCCTCAAGTTCCGCCGCGAGTTCGACCAGTACATCAACCTGCGCCCGGCGCGTCTCTTCGACGGCGTGCCCTCGCCGCTCACGGGCCGCAAGGCGGGCGACATCGACTTCATGATCGTGCGCGAGAACACGGAAGGCGAGTATTCGGCGATCGGCGGCACGATGTTCGAAAACACCGAGCGCGAGTTCGTGGTGCAGCAGTCGATCTTCACGAGGAAGGGCTCCGAACGCGTGCTGAAGTTCGCGTTCGAACTCGCCCGCCGCCGCGAAAAGAAGATCACGGTCGCGACCAAGAGCAACGGCATCTCGATCAGCATGCCGTGGTGGGACGCCCGCGCCGCCGAGGTGGCCGCGCAGTATCCGGACATCACGTGGGACAAGCAGCACATCGACATCCTGTGCGCGCGCTTCGTGCTGAACCCGGACCGCTTCGACGTGGTGGTCGCCACGAATCTCTTCGGCGACATCCTCTCGGACCTCGGCCCCGCCTGCACCGGCACGATCGGCATCGCGCCGTCGGGCAACCTGAATCCGGACCGCGCGTTTCCGTCGCTCTTCGAGCCGGTGCACGGCTCCGCGCCCGACATCGCGGGCAGGAACATCGCCAATCCGGTCGCGATGATCTGGTCGGCGGCGATGATGCTCGACTTTCTCGGCAACGGCCAGGGCCCGGAGCGCGAAGCGCACGACGCGATGCTCGCCGCGATCGAGGCGGTGCTGAAGGAAGGCCCGCATACCGGCGACCTCGGCGGCCGCGCGAACACGACGGAAGTGGGCAAGGCCATCGCGGCGCGTCTCGCGTGAACAGCAAGGGAGTGAAGGCAATGGCGCATCAGTTTCGATTGAACGGGCTGATCCGCCCGGACAATTTCATCGACGGCCAGCGGGTGGCCGCCGCGACTGTGCTCGCCGACGCGAATCCGCAGATGCCTCTGTGCTGCGAGGAAACGCTCGGCCCCGTCGTGCCGCTCTTTCGTTTCGACGACGAAGCCGAAGCGATCCGCGCCGCCAACGACACGCCGTTCGGCCTCGCGTCGTATTGCTACAGCCATGACGTGCGGCGCATCGATCGCGTCGCGCGGCGGCTCGGAGCGGGCAACGTCGGCATCGACGAAGGGCCGCTCGCGAGCGAGGCCGCGCCCTTCGGCGGCGTGAAGAAATCCGGCTACGGCCGCGAAGGCTCGAAGTACGGCCTCGACGATTACCTTTCGATCAACTATCTCTGCCAGGGCGGACTCGAATGAACACAGGCGCTTATCCGATCGAAGTGCAGTTTCCCGATATCGGCGTCCACGAGAAGGGCAACACCGGCGTCGCGTATGTTCATACGTTCGACTCGGGCGTCGCCGGCCCGCACGTGATGATCAACGCGCTCACGCACGGCAACGAGGTGTGCGGCGCGATCGTCGTCGATGCGCTCCTGCGCGCGCAACTCAGGCCGCGCCGCGGGCGGCTCACGCTCGCCTTCGCGAACGTCGCGGCCTACCGGCGCTTCGATGCGTCACAGCCGGATGCCGCGCGTTTCGTCGACCAGGACTTCAACCGCGTGTGGACGAGCGCCGTGCTCGACGACACGTCGCGCACGTCGAGCGAACTCGAACGCGCCCGCGCGATGCGGCCCGTGATCGATACCGTCGACCTGCTCCTCGACCTGCATTCGATGCACGAGAAGAGCGCGCCGCTGATCGTCGCGGGGCCGCTCGCGAAGGGTGTCGATCTGTCGGTGCGGCTCGGCGCGCCCGCCACCGTGATCTGCGACGAAGGTCATCCGGAAGGCCGCCGCATGCGCGACTATGAAGGCTTCGGCGACCCGGCGAGCGACAGGAACGCGTTGCTGATCGAATGCGGCCAGCATTGGCAGACGAGCGCCGTCACGGTCGCCCGCGACGTCACCGCGCGTTTCCTGCTGCTCGCGGGCGTCGTCGATGCGCAGGATCTGCCGCAGGGCTGGATCGTGCCGCAGCCCGAGCTGATGCGCGTGGTGCGCGTGACTGAACCGGTTGTCGCCGACAGCCTCGATTTCCGCTTCGCCGGGCCCTACACGGGCCTCGAAGTCTTCGAGCAGGCCGGCAGCGTGATCGGCTGGTCGAACGGCGAGCCGGTGCGAACGCCGTACGCGGACTGCATGCTCGTGATGCCTTCGCTCAGGCAACTGCGCCCGGGCGTGACCGTCGTGCGCTTCGGCAGGATCGAGCGGCAGATCGCGGCGGCACGCTAGGCGCGGCGTTCACGCGAGCATCGTTCCGCGGCAGCCTTGCGCGCCGCACCGGCATGCGTAGAGACGCTTCACCGCGGCCGTGCGGCGTCCGTCGACGGCGAGCCGGTAGTCGAGCAGCAGTTCGTCGCCCGGGCGAATCCGCCGGAGCGCGCGGATGAACACCCGCGTGCCGTCCTCCACCGCCTCGCAGTTGGGTTCGCAACCATGGTTGATCCAGCGCGCGGAGTTGCCGCCGCGCGCGCCGTCGATCACGCGATCGCCCTCCAGCCCGAACACGAACGTGTGGCCATCTTCCGCGACGCTCGCGCGATAACGCGCGATCGCCGCTCTCCACGACATGACTTCACCCTTGTATTCGAGCAGCCACTCGCCGGCGCGAAGCGTTGTTGATGCAAAAACTCCTCGGCCGTGAACGGAAGACCGGCGTACTACGAATCGGCGCATAGCGGATCATTCAAAAGGAAAACAGGGGGACCGGACGGAGCCGGGCTCGAATCGCAGCCGCCAACCCGGCATAATCATGGCGTTGCCGCAATCCAGTTTACTTCATGTCGGTCAAACGTCCTCGCACTAAGATCCGCCGCGCGCCGTTGCGCGGCACGCTCGTTCGCTACGGCGAGCGGGTTGCCGAAGTGCTCGGCGAAGCGCGGGGCCAGCGCGTCATGATCAAGTCGATCCACGCGGACGGCGTCGAGCGCCTCAGCGCCGTGAAATGGCGCAACCTCGAACCGCTCGACGGCCAGCTTTTCGACCCCACCTGAGCGCCGCCGCAGGCGGCCCTTCACCTCATCGAACACGAGCCGTCCATGACTACCGCAACGATCGCCTACGTGCAGTGGCCCGACAACCTGCTTGCGCACGGTCCCGAGTGGGACGCGATACGGCGCTCGGTCGATGCCGCCCGCGCCGACATCCTCGTCACGAACGAGATGCCGTTCGGCCCGTGGGCGGCGCAACATCCGGCCTTCGATGCGGCCGCCGCCGCACGCTCCGTCGAACTGCACGAGAAGGCGCTCGCCGCCCTCGGCGATCTCGGCGCGGGCGCGGTGATCTCGTCGCGCCCGGTCGCATTCGACGGCCGCCTTGCCAACGAGGCCTTCGTGCTCGAAGCGGGACGGTACCGCTGCCTTCATCACAAGCAATATTTCCCGCAGGAAGCGGGTTTCTTCGAGGAAGCGTGGTATGCCGGCGGCACGCCGGGTTTCGAGTGCATGCAGATCGGCGCGGTGAAAGTGGGCGTGCTGCTCTGCACGGAACTCTTCTTCAACGAACATGCGCGGCATTACGGACGGCAAGGCGCCGATGTCATCGTGACGCCGCGCGCGTCGGGTACGTCGCTGCACCGGTGGACGACGGCGGGCGCGATGGCGGCCATCGTGTCGGGAGCGTGTTTCGTCAGTTCGAACCGGCGCGGCGTCGCCGCGCTCGGACAGACCTTCGGCGGCTACGGCTTTGCGATGTCGTCTGACGGTCAGCTTACGGGGCACACGAGCGACGAAGCGCCGCTCGTCATCGCGACGATCGACCTCGAACGGTCGCGCGAGGACAAGAGACTGTATCCGTGCTATGTGAAGGAGCTTCCGGCACCCTGAGCCGCATCGCATACGGGCAATCTCTCCTCGAAGCCGTGTCGGTTACGTGACTGTTCGCCACGCAGTGACGCGTGCGTCGTCGCAGTGCAACAATCTTTTGCGTAATTGGATCAAATGATTCCGCGGCTGTCTTCGATGCCCCTCTGAGCCGCGCCGGGCGGTCGTTGCGCGGACTCGGGCCGCGTCCGCGCCGGACAGTTTATGACACGGTGGCCGTTGAAGACATTTCACGATTGCCACTACCATCTGCGTTCGCCAACCACATGGACGACCGCCGTGACCGCAGATGAAATCCGCAAGAACGCCTTCGCGATGCCGGTGCACAACCCGGCATACCCTCGTCCCCCGTTCCGGTTTTTGAACCGCGAGTACTTCATCATCTCCTACGAGACGGACCTCGACGCGCTGCGTGCCGTCGTGCCGGAACCGCTGACCGTCGACACCGGACTCGTCCATTACGAGTTCATCCGCATGCCGGATTCGTCCGGCTTCGGCGACTACACGGAAAGCGGCCAGGTCATCTCGGTGATCGACGAAGAGGGACGCAAGGCGAGCTACACGCATGCGATGTATCTCGACGACGAAGGCCCGATCGCGGGCGGACGCGAAATCTGGGGCTTTCCGAAGAAGCTCGCGACGCCGCGCCTGTCGGTCGACGGCAAGGACACGCTGCTCGGCGTGCTCGACTACGGAACGCAACGCATCGCGACCGGTTCGATGGGCTACAAGTACCGTCCGCTCGATCTGGAAGACGAGCGCAGGAAGCTCGCCGATACGCCCAACTATCTTCTGAAGGTGATCCCGCACGTCGACGGCTCGGCGCGCATCTGCGAGCTGGTGCGCTTCTTCCTGCGCGACGTGACCGTGCTCGGCGCATGGGAAGGTCCCGCTGCGCTCGAACTGCATGCGCATGCGCTCGCGCCCGTCGCGGCGCTCCCCGTGAAGAAGGTCGTGGGTGCGCGGCATGTCGTCGCGAATCTCACGCTCGATATCGGCGAAGTCGCCTACGACTACCTCGCCCCGGCCGAAGAGCTCAAGCTCGCGGTCAACCAGTAATTCAACAAGGAAAACACTCATGTCGTTGCAAGGAAAAGTCGCGCTCGTGACGGGCGCTGCAAGCGGAATCGGTGAACAGTGCGCGCGCAAGCTCGCTGCGCAGGGCGCCGCGGTCGTGATCGCGGACCTGAACCTCGCGAACGCGCAGAAGGTTGCAGGCGATATCGAAGCTTCGGGCGGCAAGGCGCTCGCCGTGTCGATGGACGTGACGAGCGAGGAAGCCGTCGAAGCGGGCATCGCGCAGGCCGTGAGCAAGCTTGGCGGCATCGACGTGCTGGTGTCGAACGCGGGCATCCAGATCGTCAATCCGATCGAGAACTACGCGTTCGCCGACTGGAAGAAGATGCTCGCCATTCATCTGGACGGCGCGTTCCTCACCACGAAAGCCGCGATCCGGCACATGTACGCGTCCGGCAAAGGCGGCTCGATCATCTATATGGGCTCGGTCCATTCGCACGAGGCCTCGAAGCTGAAGTCGGCGTATGTCACCGCCAAGCACGGCCTGCTCGGCCTCGCGCGCGTGGTCGCGAAGGAAGGCGGCCCGCGCGGCGTGCGGGCGAACGTGGTGTGTCCGGGCTTCGTGCGCACGCCGCTCGTCGACAAGCAGATTCCCGAGCAGGCGAAGGAGCTCGGCATCACCGAGGCGCAGGTCGTGAAGGACGTGATGCTGAAGGAGACCGTCGACGGCGAATTCACGACGGTGGACGACGTCGCCAACACGGTGGCGTTTCTCGCGGGCTTCGAATCGGCGGCGCTGACCGGGCAGTCGATCGTGGTCAGTCACGGCTGGTTCATGCAATAAGGAGCCGACCATGCGCCGCAGTCAACGCAACAATCTCACGCAGCCGAACCATCTCGAACTGCCCGCCTACGACGAAATCGGTCTGGTCCTGCAAGGCGGCGGCGCATTGGGCTCCTATCAGGCCGGCGTCTACGAGGGGCTCGCCGAAGTAGGCGTCGAGCCCACCTGGATCTCGGGCATCTCGATCGGCGCACTGAACACCGCCATCATCGCGGGCAACGCGCCCGGGGACCGCGTGGAAGCGCTGCGCGGATTCTGGAACACCATCTGCCAGCCCGCCGATATGTTCGGCCACGTCGGCGCGCTGGTTCCAACCGTGTTCGGCCTGCCGGATGTCGCACGCAAGTGGTCGAGCATGTGGGCGGCCACCCGCGCGCTGACCGAAGGACAGAAGGGTTTCTTCGCGCCGCGCGTGCCGGTGCCGATCGCGGGCCTCGCGAAGAAGCAGCCGAACCAGGTGAGCTTCTACGACACGGCCGCGCTGCGCGAGACGCTCCTGCGCTACGCGAACTTCGATCGCATCAACGACGGCGACGTGCGCGTCTCGGTGGGCGCGGTGAACGTGCGCACGGGCAATCTCGTCTACTTCGACAACACGAAGATGCGCCTCGCGCCGGAGCACTTCATGGCGTCGGGCGCGCTGCCGCCGGGCTTTCCGGCGGTCGAGATCGAGGGCGAGTACTACTGGGACGGCGGCCTCGTGTCGAATACGCCGCTCACCGAGATCATCAGCGAGTCGCAGCACAAGGACGCGCTCGTCTTTCAGGTCGATTTGTGGAGCGCGAGGGGCACGCTGCCGGGCGATCTTCTCGACGTCGCCGAGCGGGCCAAGGACATCCAGTACTCGAGCCGCACGCGCGCGATCACGGCGTTCGTGTCGCAGAACCAGAAGCATGCGCAGCTCATCAAGGAACTGCTGGAGCACATTCCGGAAAAGGTGCGGCGCACGCACCCGCTGATGAAGGAAGCGCAAAAGGCCGCGGATGGCGGCGTCGTCAACATCGTGCATCTCATCTACAAGGACAAGTTCTTCGAAGGCCACTACAAGGACTACGAGTTCAGCAACGACACGATGGGCGAGCACTGGACGAGCGGTCTCGAAGACATCCGCCGCTCGTTCGGCAACCCGCAATGGTTCGAGATTCCGAGCCGCGACCTTGGGTGCGTCACGCATGACGTGCATCGGTACGAACCTGCGCCGGCTGCTTCGGCCGATGAAGAGCGGGCTGTGCAGGCACGCTCCGAACCGGATGATGCAGAGGCGAAGGAGCTGACCGGCGCGGGTTAGGCGGGTGACGCGGGGGGCGGCCGGACACGTGGGGGCGGCGGCTGGAAGTATCCAGGCGAATCGGCATGCCGCCGCGTGCGCAGGTCGGGGTCGCCACACCCGCAAGCGTTCGTGCCATGATGCGGAAATCCAACCCTCCGCCGTGCCATGAACTCACGCGCCCAGACCTCGCCGGCCCGCTTCGTGACGGGCTCGACCATGCGACACGTCGTCGTGATGGCGGGCACGGGCGCGGTCGGCCTGATGGCCGTGTTCGCCGTGGATCTCGCGAACCTGTTCTACGTGTCGCTGCTCGGCGATACGGCCGTCGCGGCCGCGGTCGGGTTTGCCGGGACCATCAACTTCTTTCATGTCGCGATCTCGATCGGGATGACGATCGGCGTGAGCGCGACGACTGCGCGCCTCCTGGGCGCGGGGCAGCGCACGAAGGCGAGGCAGGTGGCATCCGCGAGTCTCGTCTTCGTCGTCGGTGTGACCGTGCTCATGACCGCGGCAACGCTGCTCCTGCTCGACCCGATACTCGACCTGCTCGGCGCGACCGGCGAGACGCGCGCCCTCACGCGCATGTTCCTGCACATCACCGCGCCCACCTACCCGATGCTCGCCATCGGCATGTGCACGGCGGCGCTCATGCGTTCGATCGGCGATGCGCGGCGGGCGATGTGGGTCACGTTGTCGGCCGCGATCGTGACGGCGGTGCTCGATCCGATCCTCATCTTCGGCCTTCACCTCGGCCTGGAAGGCGCGGCGATTTCCAACGTGATCGCGCGCATCGTGCTTGCCGCGGTCGGCCTGTACGGCGCGGCGACGGTGAACCGGCTGATCGGCCGCGTGCGATTCGCGCGCTCGTGGGGCGACGTCAGGCCGGTCCTGAAGGTGGCGTTGCCCGCGGTGCTGACCAATCTGGCGACGCCTGTCGCGAGCGCCTATGTCACGCATGCGATGGCGCGCTTCGGTCCGGCCGCGATCGCCGGGCAGGCGACGATCGACCGCATCACGCCGGTCGCTTTCGCGCTGATCTATGCGCTGGCGGGCGCGGTCGGGCCGATCATCGCGCAGAATCTCGGCGCCGGGCGCGCGGACCGCATCCGCGAGACGATCCGCAACAGCCTTGGGTTCGTGCTGCTCACGGTGGCGCTTGCGTGGCTCGTGCTGGCGCTCGTCCAGGACGGGCTGATCCGCGCGTTTTCCGCGCAGGGTGTCACGGCCACGATCATTGCCACGTTCTGTTCGTGGCTCGTCGCGAGCTATGCGTTCGTGGGGTGTCTCTTCGTCGCCAACGCGGCGTTCAACAATCTGGACCGCCCATTGCTTTCGACGTTGTTCAACTGGGGCCGCGCGACGCTCGGGACGCTGCCGTTCGTGGCGATGGGCGTTCAGCATGGGCCGATCGGCGTGCTGGTCGGGCAGGCGGCGGGCAGCGCGATCTTCGGATCGATGGCGATGCTGGTTGCGTGGATCGTCGTTGCACGATTGCCGATGGGGGATTGCGCTCGTCTCGCTGCCATGCAGGCGGATGAGCCTGCGGCTGCGGCGGTGAGTGTGCCCGGGGCCGCGGTCGGGAATACGGTTGCGCCCGATGTGCACTGAGATTTTGCGCTTCGCGCGACGGAGGGGTGTTCTGGGTGCCGCCTGGCGGGTTGTTCTCGCTGCGCCTGCCGTTGTCTCACGCGCATTGATGTCCTTCAGCTTCTACGAATGAAATTCCCTTTGGTATTGCTCGATTAGCTTCGCCCAAGGTGGTCGCTGACGCTTGGGTCTGGTGTTTTTTGAACCGTTTGATGCGCTTCGGCTTCTGTGAAACTTGCTTTCCTATTGGTCTATTAGCACGCCCCTGTGCGGGGCGGCAGTCACACAGGGATTTCGCTGGCGCTCGGGGTTGTGGTTTACGCCGTTTGATGCGCTTGCGCTCCTATGAAACTTGTATTGGCTTTGGTTTATAAGCTTCGCCCCTGTGCGGGGCAGCAGTCACTTTCTTTGCTGCTGCAAAGAAAGTAACCAAAGAAAGCAGCTATGGGGTAAGCGGTATTAGGACGTGACCACGTTCGAGCCTTTCTGAGTGGCCCGACCGCAGGAGTGTCCAC
>NZ_JFHC01000046.1 GCF_000698595.1 Caballeronia glathei
ATCATACGGTGTTAGGACGTGACCACGTTTGATTCATTCAGAGTGGACCGACCGCGGGAGTGTCCGCCTCTGTATTTCACTCTGATAGGTACGCAGACCGACTGTGCCATCGCGCCCTTAAACGAAGTGACAAGGCAATCATTCCTCCGTCCTCGCTTCGCTCCGACGCAAGGTATGCCACAACCAATCGCTTCGCTCGTCTCGCATGTATCCAAGCCCTTTGCCCTGACCCTACCCCTCCGATCTACCTTTCGTCGGGCACGCAGTGCCGAGACGGATGAATGACTGCCTTACCACTTCGTTCGAGGGCGCGAGGGCGCAGTGGGTCCGCGTACCAAGCCCGGTGACATTCAGAGGTGGACACTCCTGCGGTCGGGCCACTCTGAAAAACTCGAACGTGGTCACGTCCTAACACCGCTGACCCAATAGCTGCTTTCTTTGGTTACTTTCTTTGCAGCAGCAAAGAAAGTAACTGCCGCCCCGCACAGGGGCGAGCTAATAGACCGCGAACAAATCAAGCTTCCTAGAAGCACAAGCGCATCAAACGGTTCTGACAAGCATCAACGCCAAACCGTGCGCCAGTGACTTCCGCCCCGCACTAGGGGCAAACCAGCCGGACTAGTGACAAAAACAAGCTCCATGCGGGCGCTAGCGCATCAAACGGTGTACACCTCACCCGCGGAACAGACCTCAAGCCGCAACCGCATCAATGAGCTCCATCTCCCGACTGGTCATGAGCTTCTCGATATCCATGAGAATGAGCATGCGCCCGTCGACGGTGCCGAGCCCGGTCAGGTATTCGGTCGTAAGCGTCGCGCCGAACTCGGGCGCCGGCATGACCTGTTCCGGCGTGAGCGTGAGCACATCCGACACGCCATCCACGACCATCCCCACCACGCGATGCGCGACGTTCAGAATGATCACGACCGTCTGGTTGTCATACTCGACGCGCCCCAGATTGAACTTGATGCGCATGTCGACGATCGGCACGATGATGCCGCGCAGATTGATCACGCCCTTGATGAACGCAGGCGCATTGGCGATACGTGTAACGTTGTCGTAGCCGCGAATTTCCTGAACCTTCAGGATGTCGATGCCGTACTCTTCCGCGCCGAGCGTGAAGACGAGAAACTCCTGTCCGGCCGCTTCGGCATGTTGCGCGTCGCGGCGTTGCGACTGAGCGGCGGTCTGGATGGATTGAATGTCTGCTGCCACGTGAGCCCCCAAGATATCGGCCGGGTGTTATGAAAGTGAGTGCGAGCCGTGCTGCGCGCGGCTTTCGCGATTCAGTGCTGCGACGTCGACGATCAGCGCGACACTGCCGTCGCCCAGGATGGTCGCGGCGGAAATGCCGTGCACCTTGCGGTAATTCGTTTCGAGGTTCTTCACCACGACCTGCTGCTGGCCGACCAGCTCGTCGATCAGCATCGCGAAGCGGCGTCCCTCGGCCTGCATGATCGTGACGATGCCCTGCGTGGGTTCGGTGCGCGCGCCGTCCACCGAGAAGACGTTGTGCAGCGCGACGAGCGGCAGATATTCGCCGCGCACGCGCACGACACGCTCGCCGTTCGCGACCGTATAGATGTCCTCGGCCACCGGCTGCAGCGACTCCATCACGAAGTTGAGCGGCAGGATGAAGATCTCGTTGCCGACCTTGACCGACATGCCATCGAGGATCGCGAGCGTGAGCGGCAGCACGATCTTCGTCGTCGTGCCCTTCCCCTCGCGCGACATGATCTCGACATGCCCGCCCATCGACTGGATGTTGCGCTTGACCACGTCCATGCCGACGCCGCGCCCGGAGATATCCGTCACCTGCTCGGCGGTGGAGAAGCCCGGCATGAAGATGAGCTGCCACACTTCCTCGTCGCTCATCGACTCGCTCACCTGCATGCCCTGCTTCTGCGCCTTCGCGATAATCTTGTCGCGGCGCAGGCCCGCGCCGTCGTCGCTCACTTCGATGACGATGTTGCCGCCGTGATGCGCCGCCGAGAGCACGAGCTGCCCGGTCGGCGACTTGCCCGCGGCACGCCGCGCATCCATGGTTTCGATGCCGTGATCGAGCGAGTTGCGCACGAGGTGCGTGAGCGGATCGATGATGCGCTCGATCAGGCTCTTGTCGAGTTCGGTCGCCTGACCGAACGTGACGAGCTCCACTTCCTTGCCGAGCTTGCCCGCGATGTCGCGCACGAGCCGCGGGAAGCGGCTGAAGACGTAATCCATCGGCATCATGCGGATCGACATCACGGCTTCCTGCAGGTCGCGCGCGTTGCGCTCGAGCTGCGCCATGCCGTTGAAAAGCCGGTCGTGCAGTGCCGGATCGAACGTGCTGGTGGTCTCGGCCAGCATCGCCTGCGTAATCACCAGTTCGCCGACGAGGTTGATCAACTGGTCGACCTTCTCCACGCCGACGCGAATCGAGCTGCCTTCCGCTGATGCCGCCGCAGCGGGGCGAGCCTTCTTTTCGGCATCCGCGGCGGGAGCGGCCACCTTCGCCGGCGCCTCCGCCGACGCGCCTGGAAACGCCTCTGCCTGGCGGATGCCGGCGGCGGCCTGCGCCGCCGCCGGTGCCGCTTCTTCTCCCTTGGGCGCTGGTGCCGCGGCCTCTTGTGCCTGCTCATGCCCTGCCACTGCGACCTGCGCCGCCGGCGCGCTGCTCCGAGCCGCGTCGGCCGCGTCGCCGCGCCCGACGGTGATCTGTGACTCGTCGATCACGAAACAGCACACGGCGATGATGTCGTCGGAAGACACATCGGAGTCGAGCCACAACACGAGGTCGCCGCCAGACTTCTTCTCGCCGACGACACTGCCCAGATTCCCGAGCTCCTCGGTCAGCAGTGCCTGGTCCTTCTCGCCCACCCCCCGTAGCGTAATTTTCAGGTGGGGTCCATCTTCCGCGGACGCCGCGCCGGTGTGTCCCGGCGTCGTGCTTTCCACGGACCCTGCATCCAGTGCCGAGTCGGCCGATTCAGCCGTTTCAGCCGCATCGAAAGCGCCGTCCCAGCCGCCTGCGTCCTCGATCGCGTCCCGCGCCTCTGCGATCACATGCGCGGGCGGTGCGTTCGGGCCGTCGGCGAAATAGGGCTCTTCCGCTGCGTCATCCGCGGCCGCGAACTGCAGTTCGAGTTCGGCTGCGGCTTCGTCTACGGCTTCGAGCGCGGGCGCCGCCATGAGCGCGTCCTCGTTCTTCAGGCGCTCCAGCTTCGCGCAGATCGCGGCGGCCGCGGCGGCGTCCGGCTCGGCGCTCGCGCGATACGCGGCGAGCTGGTCCGAGAGCACGTCCTTTGTCGCGAGGAAGGTGTCGATCATGTCGCGGCGCAGGACGAGTTCGTTGTTGCGCGCGCGGTCGAGCAGCGATTCCAGGATGTGCGTGGTCTCGGTGAGCGCGGTGAAGCCGAAGGTCGCGGCGCCGCCCTTGATCGAGTGCGCGGCGCGGAAGATCGCCGCGAGATCCTCGGGATCGGGATTCGCGATGTCGAGAACGAGCAGCAACTGCTCCATTTGCGCGAGCAGTTCATCGGCCTCGTCGAAGAAGGTTTGATAGAACTGGGTAATGTCGAGTGTCATGCTTGATTCATCGCAGAAATGCTGTTCAGTCGGCGCCGCTGTGCGCTCCGGTGTCGTGTTCGCTACTTCGTTTTCAGTCGAATGCCTGCCCGTGCTGCTGCGCGTCCGAAAGCGCCGCGACGAGTTCCGTCAGCAGTTCCGGGTCGAGCGGCTTTTCGATCCAGCCGGTCGCGCCGGCAGCGCGCGCCGCATCCTTGAACGGCTCGCCGTCTTCGGTCGTGAGGACGAGTATCGGCGTCGCCCTGTACGCAGGATTGCCGCGCAGCGCGACGATCAGTTCCAGCCCGTTCCTGCCCGGCATGTGCTGATCGGTCAGCACGAGATCGAACGGCTGCGCGAGCGCCGATTCGAGCCCTTCGATGCCATCCGCCGCGACGGTCACGTCGTAGCCGGCAGTGATCAGCGTCGCCGAGAGGATCTGCCGCATGGCGGCGGAATCGTCGATTGCCAGAATGCTCTTGATCATGAAAATCTCTTGCCTGTTATGTGCCGTCACTGATCGGCGGCAGGTGCCGGCACGGAGACGCGCTGCGCCACAGCCGACTCGTCCTCAGCCATCGCGGCGGGCGCGAGCGCGGCCTGCGGCGAGGGTTTCGGCGCGACCGTCACGGCGGGCGCCAGCTTGTCGAGGAGCGGCCTTGCACCCGCGCGAGGCGCGTCGCCCGTGGCGCCGGCGGCGTTGTCGAAGAGCGTCGTCGCCGAGGTGTCGTCGCGTGTCATCGCTTCCTCCGACTTGCGGTTGAGCACGATAATGCTGATGCGGCGGTTCTCCGGATCGAGCGCGTCCTTCTTGTTCAGGTTCTGCGTGGAGGCGAGGCCGAGCACGCGCAGCACCTTCGCTTCATCCATGCCGCCCGAGATCAGCTCGCGCCGCGACGCATTCGCACGGTCCGCCGACAGCTCCCAGTTGCTGTAGCCCTTCTCGCCGCCCGCGTACTGCACGGCGTCGGTGTGTCCCTGCACGACGATGCGGTTCGGCACGTCGTTCAGCGTCTTGCCGATCTCGCGCAGGATGTCGCGCATGTACGGCTGCACGTTGTCGCTGGAGAGCGCGAACATCGGCCGCTTCTGCGTATCGACGATCTCGATGCGCAGACCGGTCAGCGTCGAATCGATGCGGATCTGCTGCTTGAACTGCCGCAGCGTCGGATTCGCCTCGATCGCCGCCATCAGCTTCACCTGCAGGTCGTGCAGGCGCACCTGCTCGCGCCGCTCGAGTTCGCCCTGCGCGTCCTTCAGCGCCTGCTCGTCGGTCTTCGTGGAGGCGCGCTTGCCCCAGGTCAGCGTGCCGTCGCTCATGCGCGTCGTGGCCGGATCGGGGCTGGAGATGTCGCGTCCGCCGCCCTTCAGGATGGTCGAATCCATGCCGGTGCTCGGCCCGCCGAGAATCGCGGCCTTGAGCGGCATGTTGAAATACTCCGCGATACCGCGCCGCTGCACCGGCGACACCGAGCTCAGCAGCCACATCAGCAGGAAGAAGGCCATCATCGCGGTCATGAAGTCGGCGTAGGCGAGCTTCCACGCGCCGCCGTGATGCGCCTTCTTGCCGGAAACGACGCGCTTGACGAAGATCGGACGGTCTTTTTCGTTACTCATCGCGGTGCCCCTCTCGTGACGTGCGGCGCGCGTGCGCCCGTCACTTCGCCTTCACCCGGCGCACGTGCTCCTCCAGTTCGGAGAACGACGGACGCTCGGTGGAGAACAGCACCTTGCGGCCGAACTCGACCGCAATGGCGGGCGCGTAGCCGTTCAGGCTCGCGAGGATCGTCACCTTGATGCACTGGAACATCTTCGTCGACTCGGCGACGCGCTGTTCCGCCACGCTCGCGAGCGGGCCGATCAGGCCGTAGGAAAGCAGAATGCCGAGGAACGTGCCGACGAGCGCCTGCGCGATCATCTCGCCGAGCACCGCGGGCGGCTGGTCGGCGGAAGCCATCGTATGCACGACGCCCATCACCGCCGCGACGATGCCGAACGCCGGCATCGCGTCGCCCACCTTGTGCAGCGCCTGTGCCGGGCCTTCGCCCTCGGCGTGATGCGTTTCGATTTCCTCGTCCATGAGACTTTCGATTTCAAACGCATTCATGTTGCCGCCCACCATCAGGCGCAGGTAGTCGGTCAGGAACTCGACGATGTGCTTGTCGGCCAGGATTTTCGGGTACTGGTTGAAGATCGGGCTTTTCTCGGGATCGTCGATGTCGGCTTCGAGCGTGAGCGTCCCTTCCTTGCGCGCCTTCGCGAGCAGGACGTAGAGGAGCGCCATCAGCTCCATGTACACGTCCTTGTTGTACTTGGAGCCCTTGAAGAGCGTCGGAATGACTTTCAGCGTCGCCTTGATCGTCTTCGCGCCGTTGCCGAGAATGAATGCACCCACGCCCGCGCCCGCGATCATCAGGATTTCGACCGGTTGCACGAGCGCGCCCAGATGCCCGCCTTCGAGCGCATAACCGCCGAAGACCGACAACAGTGTCACGAGTGTTCCCACGAAAATCAGCACAGTCGAGTCCTCACGTTTCGATGCGGCAAGACCGCCGTTAAGTGGTTTACGGCACTCGATGCGAAAACTTTGGGGAAAAAAATCGGACGGGCAAACGGTAAACCCCGCACGGGGCGGGGCTCTCGCTTCTGACGAATGACGCGCCGGCCAGACGGCCCGGCGCCGCTTGCGCTAGGCAGCCAGTTCGGCGTCGCGGTCCGCCTGTCCGGCGGCCCCGGCGGCTTCGGCGCGCACGGCGCTCGCCTTGCGCGTCTTGCCCGCGCGCGACGGCGGCTGGCACAGCCCGCACACGAAGCCGTGCCTCGGGTCGTAGGCATGTGCGACAAAATGCCCCGTACAGCGGGTGCAGGTGGTGAGCTGCAGCATGCCCGAGTCGAAGAAGCGCACCAGCGTCCAGGCGCGCGTGAGACTCAGAACCGGCTCGTCGCCGTGCAGCTCCGTATGTTCGAGATAGAGGCGGTAGCTCTTCACGATCGACTGGATGTTCTCGCAGCCGCCGTGCTGGCTCATGAACCGGTAGATGTTGTAGAACAGCGACGAATGAATGTTCGGCTGCCACGTGATGAACCAGTCGGTGGAAAACGGCAGCATGCCTTTCGGCGGCGAGACGCCTTTCAGCTCCTTGTAGAGCTTGATCAGGCGATCGCGCGAAAGACTGGTTTCCGCCTCGAGCAGTTGCAGCCGGGCGCCGAGCTCGACCAGCTCGATCGCCAGGGTGATTTCGCGGACTTCCGCGACTACGCTTTTCGTCGCCATGTTCGCCGCCCCGAGTCCGCTCAGCCGATCTGAGCGGCGGGCTGGCCCGCCATCAGGATCGCCGAATGCGTCTGGGCGAGCGCGGCGTTCTTTTCCTTGTCGGCGAGCGACGAGAGGATCGCGTGGTCGTCGAAACGGAAGCGGCAGAGCAGCTGGCTCGATCCGGCAATCTTCACCACCTGCGGCAGACTGAGCGAAGACAGGACGTCGGCAAGCTGCTCCGAAATGCCCATCCGGAACATCGCGGATGGCCGGTCTTCCCGCAGAAGGCGCTGCGCGAGCAGCAAATACGACAGATTCACCTCGCGGATCTCCGCGAGCGTGCTGGTATTACTGGTCGTCATCTTTTCCCCGTCGATACTCGTGGCTGGTCAGGCCATTGCGGAAACGTTTGCTCGAATTCACGCATGAAAAGGCGAATCCGGCCGCGCTCCATAGTGTTGGAGCCGATTGTCGGTGAATGTAAGGCGCGGTGATATCGGACAAACGTGCCGATTTATCGGCAGAAAAACACGTAATCCCGTGTAGGAATAATTCCTACACGGGATTAATGTCGGGTTACCGTGGATTAATTCTGATTAACGGCACCGATCCCAATTACTGAAGCGCTCCGGCTTTCAACGTCCGCGTTGTGCGCAAAACGGGGCAGGCTCAAAAACTGCTCCCTGATCTCACGTCCGATCGACGAGAGGCTTTTGGAATTCGCCCGCGAAGCCGTGTTTGCTGGCTTTCGCCTGAATTTTGATCTTCGTAACAGGCGGTGTTTCGTCCTGTAACAAGGTTAAGCGATTGAAAAATGACTCGAAAACCTCGGCCCGATACCGATAATGAGCGTAAGGGATAACCCGGCTGATGTCCGGGCCGATCTTCGGACGGCGGCAAACACGTTGTCCGTCCGACAGGCATTCGCTTGGCGCTCGACAGGGGCGCGACCGTGCGATGCCCTCACGAAACAGGAGAGTCACGTTATGCGAATCGCCCAAATTGCACCGTTGCACGAAGCAGTCCCCCCGAAATTCTACGGCGGCACTGAGCGCGTGGTGTCCTACCTCACCGACGCGCTCGTCGACCTCGGCCACGATGTGACGCTTTTCGCAAGCGGCGATTCGCAGACGAAGGCAACGCTCGAAGCGGCGTGGCCGCGCGCGTTGCGCCTCGATCCGTCGATCCGCGACGCCCTCGCGCCGCACATGCTGCTGCTGGAGAGCGTCCGTCAGCGCGCGCACGAGTTCGACGTGCTGCACTTTCACCTCGACTACATGCCGTTTTCGCTGTTTTCCCAGCTCGACACGCCGTTCGTCACCACGCTGCACGGCCGCCTCGACCTGCCGGAACTACAGCCGATCTTCAACACGTTCACGAAGGCGCCGGTGATTTCGATCTCCGATTCGCAGCGCCTGCCGCTGCCGCAAGCCGCGTGGCTGAACACGATTTACCACGGTCTCCCGGAAAACCTCCTGACGCCCCAGACGCACAAGGAACCGGAATATCTCGCGTTTCTCGGCCGCATTTGTCCGGAAAAACGCGCCGATCTCGCCATCAAGATCGCTGCGCAAAGCGGTCTGCCGCTGAAGATCGCCGCCAAGGTGGACAAGGTCGACCAGGAATACTTCAAGACGACGATCGAGCCGCTGCTCTCGCAGGCGCACGTGGAGTTCGTCGGCGAGATCAACGAGGCGCAGAAGCCGGAGTTCCTCTCGGGTGCGAAGGCGCTGCTGTTCCCGATCGACTGGTCCGAGCCGTTCGGCCTCGTGATGATCGAGGCGATGGCGTGCGGCACGCCGGTGATCGCGTTCAACCGCGGTTCCGTGCCGGAAGTGATCGACCACGGCGTGACCGGCTTCATCTGCGAGGACGTGCAGGGCGCGGTGGGCGCACTGCAGCGCCTCGACGAACTGTCGCGCCCGGAAATCCGCGCGCAATTCGAACGCCGCTTCAGCGCGCGGACGATGGCGCAGAATTACGTCGAAAGCTATACGACGATGCTGCAGGCAGCAAAGCGTCCGGTGCTGCGCCAGGTCGCCGTGGGGTAATCCTGAAACGGCTTGCCGCTTCGGCAGCCGTTGCGCCAGCTGCGCGCCATATCGTCCGACAATACCGCCCGATTTCGGGCGGTATTTTTTTGCGCGGATATTTGCTGCCCGCGCCATGTGAATCTAGGCGCGGTCGATCAGAAACCGGTCGCGATTCTTCCCCGCGATCCAGCGGGGGCGGCTTGCCCCGCCCATTCCACGTCACGCCGGTTTTCGGGTCCTGATAGACGGGCGGCAGCGGTTCCTTTTTCGGCGGACGGCCGCGCCGTGCAAGGCCGAAACCCAGATCCCGCGCGGTGAGTCCGTATTCGACGATCTTCCGGCGAATGTCCGCGACCACGGCTTCGAGTTCCGCCTCACGGGCGCGATCCGCCTGCGCCTGAAGCTTTGTGATCTGTGCCTTCAGCTCGGTGTATTGGGACATTGTTTCTGCCTTTAATTGGAAATCGGAGTAATCGTAAAGACTAGCGATATCGAATAGAAGACGCAATTGGCGGCAAATGTTATTTGCAAATTGCGCCAAGTATTTGCGCCGAATATTTATTTCCCCTCCAAAGCCGCGCTGACGCTACTTGTCTCGAAAAAAGATCCACGCTTTATAAAGCCAGTTAACCATTTTTGACAAACTCGCGGGGCGGGCGACATTAAACTGCGCACCCGCACGGGACATTATTCTTTAGTCCGCTTTATTTAATCCCCGGCTTTATTTCATCTTTTTCAGGACAAGCAGAATCATGCAATTATCAAAGCGCCTCGGCGCAGAAATGTTCGGTACTTTCTGGCTGGTGCTGGGCGGCTGCGGAAGCGCCGTGCTCGCCGCCGCTTTCCCGCACGTCGGCATCGGCCTTGCGGGTGTCTCGCTCGCGTTCGGTCTCACCGTGCTCACGATGGCTTACGCGATCGGCCATATTTCCGGCTGCCACCTCAACCCGGCGGTGAGCATCGGCCTGGGTCGCCGGCCGCTTCCCGGCTCGCGATCTCGTGCCCTACATCGTCGCGCAGGTCATCGGCGCGACGCTCGGCGCGTACACGCTGTCGGTGATCGCCACGGGCGCGCCGGGCTTCGATCTCGTTGCGAGCGGCTTCGCCACGAACGGTTTCGGCGAGCACTCCCCCGGCCAGTACACGATGGTCGCCGCGCTCGTCTGCGAAGTCGTGATGACGTTCTTCTTCCTGTTCGTGATTCTCGGCGCGACCGACCACCGCGCGCCCTCGGGCTTCGCGCCTATCGCGATCGGCCTGTGCCTCACGCTGATCCACCTGATCTCGATTCCTGTCACGAACACGTCGGTCAATCCGGCGCGCTCGACCGGGCCGGCGCTTTTCGTCGGCGGCGCCGCGATCGGACAACTGTGGCTGTTCTGGGTTGCACCGATCATCGGCGCGGTCATGGCCGGCGTGGTTTATCCGCTTCTCTCCCGTGAGAAGTAAGCCGGACGGCATCGGCTGACCACGAAAATGGGCGCTTCGGCGCCCGTTTCTTTGCTGGCGCGGGCGCGAAGGGCCGCCGAATATGAATTCGGCGCGACAAATGTAATGCCCGTTTACAAGCGCCGACGCTTTTTCCTTCCCACGGCGCGTGACGCAAGCGCTCAAACAGGCCGCAGGCCGCTTGGCGCCAAGGCGGGCGCTGCGGTCACGCCGCACTCGAACCCTTACGAGACGCTTGCATCCCGTAACAACTCGTCGAAGCGTGTAAGACGGCCGCTGCTTACATTGGACTCATGCGACAGACGTCGCTTTCCAGGAGAAACAACATGAAGCGCATCGTCACCCATCTGCTCGTTGCCACCGGTCTCGCGCTTGGCGCCGCCGGCGCCGCTCAGGCACACACCGACCTGAACATCGGTCTGTCGCTCGGCGCTCCGGCTTATGCGCCGGCTTATGCGCCTACCTATGTGCGCCCCGCCCCGGTCTATGTCCGGCCCGCGCCGGTGTACCGCGCGCCGCACTGGCGCCACGCCGAACCGCGCTGGGACGGGTACGGCCATGACAACGGCCGCTGGAACCGCACGGGCTGGGATCACGGCCGCGGCCACGGCGGCGGCTGGGATCGTCGCGGATAACACGCCCGGCGCGACATGAACGAAAAAGGGAGCGACTGCTCCCTTTTCTGTTTGTGATGCCCGCATGGATTGCGATGCCCTCCGGTGACGCCTAGTCCGGCGCCTGCCCCGGCGACGCCAGTTCGTCGGCGATCCCGAACAGCTTGCGCAACTGGTGCGCGACACCCGCCTCGAAGTTGTTGCCGATGCGCGGCACGTGCGGCAGACGGCTGATCAGATGCGGGTTCGCGTTGTTCATCATGAACGGATGGCCGGCCGTCTCCAGCAGGTCGATGTCGTTCATGTTGTCGCCGAACGCAACGCAGTGCGCCGGATCGACGTCGAGCCGGTCCAGCACGAAGCGAAGCGCCCTTCCCTTCGATACATCCGCCGTCATCACCTCGAGACAGTCCGGCAGCGAATAGGTGACGTAGAGCGCGTCGCCGAACTCACGCCTCAGGTTGGCCGCCGTTTCCTCCAGATCCTTCGGCTCGCCGATGTACAGCACCTTCGCGATATCCTCGCCATCGTGCTCGCGCAGGTCCATCACCTCGTACTTGAAGCCCGAATCCTGGTGGAACACGAGCAGCTCGGGTGCGTGGCGGTCGATCAGCCAGGCGTCGTCGGCGAACAGATTGACGATCACCCGGCCCTCGCCGCCCGCCAGTTCGGGCTGCACGAGCTGGCGCACCGCGGCCGGATCGAGGTCGCGCGAGTAGACGCGCGTGTCGTCCGGCGCGTGAACCCGCGCGCCATTCGACGTGATCAGGTACGCGTCGATGCCGAGCACGTCGCGAATGCCCGCCACGTCGCGGTAATGGCGCCCCGTCGCGATCACGAAGCGCACGCCCTCCGATTCGAGTCGGCGAAGGGTTGCGACGGTGAACGCGTCGACCTGATGGTCGCTGTTGAGAAGCGTGCCGTCGAGATCGGTGGCAATGACTGGATACATGAACGCCTTTTTGCGGCAATGGCCGGTAGAACGAAGCTTGCTATTTTAACTTGCGCGCGAGTGCCCGGCCGGTGCAGCCGCCAGCGCGCGCCGCGCGAGTTGCAGCGCACCGGCCGCCGAATCGGCGGCGGGCGCGCGCAAGCGGTCCCGCAGCGCGGGCGGCACCAGCGGCTCGTACGGCTCGGCCAGCCCGCCGCACAGGGCGACTGGCAGCGCGCCTGCCGGGTCGAGCGCGGCCACGAGCCGCTCGATTTCGCGGCCCGCATCCGCGAGCAGGGCCGCGGCGAACGGGTGGCCGCGATGCTCGAACACGCTCGGCGCGAGCGTCGCGTAGGCGGTCTGGTTGGCTGCGCACAGCCACACGACGAGGTTGTCGCGATCCGTCGCGCCCGTCAGCGCGAGCAGCGCGTCCGACCATGCGTCGGCAGGCGCACGGCCGTCGAGCACCCGCTGCAGATGGACGACGGCGCGCAGGCCGAGCCAGGCCCCGCTTGCCTCGTCACCGCTCGGAAATCCGTAGCCGCCCGCGATCCGGCACGCGCCCTTTGCATCGAGCGCCGCCGCGATGCTGCCGGTGCCGAGCGCGACGATCACGCCGGGCGCGCCGCCATGAGCACCGAGAAGGGTCGTATAGGCGTCGCTTTCGACCGCGAGCGCACGCAGGCCGGGCGCGAGCGCGCGAAATTCCGCGAGCCAGCCGGCGTGGTTCACGCCCGCGAGCCCGCAGCCGAGCGAACATGCCGCCCAGTCCAGCGACAGGCCGGCCGCCGCGAAGGCGCGCTCGCAGGCGGCTTCGATCTCGCGCCACGCCCGCGCGACACCCAGTCCGAGCCCTGACGGGCCGCCCGCCGCGCGCGCCAGTTCGCGCCCGCGCGTATCGGCCAGCACGACGCGCGTGCCGCTGCCGCCGCCGTCGATGCCGATCAGATACCCCTGCGGGGCCATATTCGAATGCAATGAAGTAGTCATGCCCGCAAGCTTACCGGCGCGGCCACTCGCCGCCAATCGCCGCCAATCGGCCGAACGGACGATGTTGCCGGCGATGCCCATTCCGCTATGCTGACGCGACACGAAAATACCGATGGACGAGACCATGGATACAACAGCGCAACACCGATGCAGTTGGGCCACCACCGAAGCGATGGCGCACTACCACGACACCGAATGGGGCGTGCCGTCTCACGACGACCAGCATCTTTTCGAAATGCTGGTGCTGGAGGGCGCGCAGGCGGGGTTGTCGTGGTCGACGATCCTCAACAAGCGCGAAGGCTATCGCGCGCTGTTCGCCGGGTTCGACATCGACAAGGTCGCGCGCTTCACCGAGGACGACGTCGCGCGGATCGTCGTCGACGCCCGCATCGTGCGCAACCGCGCGAAGATCGAGTCCGCGATTCTCAATGCCCGCGCGATCCAGCGCATCCAGGCGGAGCACGGCTCGTTCGGGGCCTTCGTGTGGTCGTTCGTCGGCGACACGCCGATCGACACGCCGCGCGACTCCTATCACCACGCGCCGGCGTCCACGGCCGAATCCGACGCGCTGAGCCGCGCGCTCAAGCAATACGGCTGCAAGTTCATCGGCACGACCATCTGCTACGCGTTCATGCAGGCGACGGGCATGGTCAACGACCACGAGGCCGATTGTCTCGCGCGCACCGCGAAGAAGCCCGCCAGGAAGGCAGCGGCCAAGGCGCCGCGCA
Organism: Caballeronia glathei; assembly: GCF_000698595.1. GTDB lineage: Bacteria > Pseudomonadota > Gammaproteobacteria > Burkholderiales > Burkholderiaceae > Caballeronia > Caballeronia glathei. Next base: position 13,548 of record NZ_JFHC01000046.1, read on the forward strand.
AGACTGCCCCGAAGGCGGCGAAATAGCGGCGCCTTCCGGTTTTATCAGGCGAAGATCTTTGCTTTTTCGCAACGCTTCCGGGTGCTTCTTCCCCCGCCTACGGGAAAATCCCGATAGAGCCTGCTTTTTTTGCGGTGAAGCACGCCGCGTTGCTTGTCCTGCAATGAACCAATGGATTCTTGCCGCACTGCACGATCGTTCGCTCCGTGTCAAAATTGCGCGCTCGCGTGTGCTAGCGCACCTTTTAACCGGGGCGAATCGTTATAACTGACGGTGAGGCGAACCCTTCAACGAAGTGTGGGAGCCGTCGCGAGCACACGAGGCGCTGTGAGACCGTGCGCCAGATGGTGGCAAAACCAAGTGCTCGAAGCGGTCCGCGGACACGAAGCGCGTCTTCTTTTTATTGCTGGCAACGGTCTGGCAACGACGCTCGAATCCGGGACTGCAAGTGCAGGTTGCTCGATATTCAACGATTGGCCGCTGCGCCAGAGGCGCAGGGGAGAACGAACATGAAAAGCCTTAACTTCCTGACACATCAGGAGATTTTCAACAGCGCCGTGCAGCATCTTTTCGGCCAGGGGCAAACGGCTTTGCTGCCTCACGGGGGCGGCGCGTATCGCGGTTACTGCGGGGGCTGCCCGGTCGGCAGGTTCATCAAGCCGCGTGACTACATGACGGCGATGGAAGGGGTGCCGATCCGCTACATCGCGAAAGCGCCGGAGGCCGTGCCGGCGTATATGGATGTCGGCGTCGCGGCGCTCAAGCGCGCGCTCCTTCGCTCGCGGATCAACGTGTTCGACCCGACCACCGTCGAACTGCTGAGCTGCCTGCAGAACGTGCACGACGTGTTCGGCAGATGGGAATGGCGCGAGCGGCTGGCGTCGATCGCGCGACAATTCGGCCTCTCGGCCGAGCTTCTGAAAACCGCTGCGTGAGGTTGCAGGTGTTGTGATGTTGAGTGCCAGAGAGATTTACGAGCGCGTGAGCGCGCATCTGCTGAAACAGCGCGCCGTGTCGGAAGACGACAACGGCTCATGCCGGCTGCGCAGCGCGCACGGGCGCAAATGCGCGATCGGCTCGCTCGTGAGCGACGACGTATATGACCCGGACATCGAGGGCATCGGCATCTCGTATTACCGCCACGCACGGGACGGCAAGCTGCTGCAGGCGCTGTACGCATCGAATGTAAACGCGTACGACCCGAGCATCGTCGAGTTGCTGATCGAACTGGAGCAGGTTCACGACGACGCCAGCGTCGACCAGTGGCCCCATCTGCTCAACGCGCTCGGCAGGCGGCACGCGTTCATCTAGCCGGGCGCAAGCCACACGCATACGGGCAAAACAAAGCAAAACGGCGGTGCGCCCTTTCGGGTCGCACCGCCGTTTTGCTTGCCGCAGCCGTTTTCGGCCGCGGCTTGAAGATGCTCAGTGCATCTTCTTCGGCAGCATCTGGCTGCGCAGGCGCTTGCGCAGACGGCTCACCGCGGCGGCCTTCTTGCGCTTGCGCGCCGTGGTCGGCTTTTCGTAGGACTGGCGTTCGCGCAGTTCGGCGATCAGGCCGTTCTTTTCGATCGTGCGACGGAAACGGCGAATCGCCACGTCGAACGGCTCGTTTTCTTTCAAAACAATAGTGGTCATGGAATTCCTAAATCGCTAAACGTATTTGTGACTGCGTCGAGCCGGGCCTTGCGGTCCAGTACCACGCGCCGGCACTCCGATCGTCCGCCCGACACGGCGGACACGAGCAAAGCGGCCACGGAGGCCGGAAAAGAGAGAGTTGGGATTCACCGCCGAAAACGGCATGCGCATTCGAGAAAAACACTGAAATGGCGCACTTTGGGCCGCCGGGCGCCGCCTGAAAACGCCGCGCCGTCGGGCAAAAATCTCGATTCGGGCGCGATGTTACCAGAACGAAGCGCGCCCGCCAACCCTTCCAACTATCTGATGTGATTCATTATTTCGACGCTGCGCTGGCTTCGTCGAGCGCCGCGAGGTCCTCGGGGGGAAGCGCGAGGCGCGTCGCCGCAGCCAGGCTTTCGAGCTGCGCGACCGACGTGGCGCTCGCAATCGGCGCCGTCACGCTCGGCCGGGCGATGATCCAGGCGAGCGCGACCGTCGCGGGGGTCGTGTCGTTGCGTCTGGCCACGTCGACGAGCGCATCGATGATCCGGAAGCCCCGGTCGTTCATGTACTTCTCCACGCGTGAGCCGCGCGCCGCCTGCTCCGTGTCCGCCTTCGAGCGGTATTTGCCGCTCAGAAAGCCGCTCGCCAGGCTGAAATACGTGACGACCGCCAGCTTGTGCGCCTGCGCGACCGGCTCGATGTCGATTTCGTAGCCCTCGCGGTTGTAAAGGTTGTACTCGGGCTGAAGCACCTGATAGGCCGGCAAGCCCGCCTCCTTCGACACCGCGAGCGCCTCCGCGACCCGCTCGCCGGTGTAATTCGACGCCCCGATCACCCGCACCTTGCCCGCCTTGACGAGCTTCTGGTAGGCGCCGAGCGTCTCCTCGAGCGGCGTCGCGGCGTCGTCGATATGGGAGAAATAGACGTCGATGTAATCCGTTTTCAGGCGGCGCAGCGAATCGTTGACGGCCGCCTCGATGTTCGCCGCCGACAGCCCCGCGCGCGTGCCCAGCATGCCGACCTTGGTCGCGAGCACGATCTTGTCGCGCTTGCCGCTCTCCCTGAACCACTTGCCGATGATCGTCTCCGACTCGCCGCCCACGTGGCCGTCGATCCAGGCGGAGTAGACATCTGCGGTGTCGATGAAATTCAGGCCGTGGTCGACAAACGCGTCGAGGATGGAAAACGACGTGCGTTCGTCGGCGGTCCAGCCGAAGACGTTGCCGCCGAACATGAGCGGCGCGACTTGAAGTTCCGAGGTTCCGATGGTGCGGCGTGGCATGACGCTCTCCTGTCGATTGAATACCGGACAAGAAGGATACGCGCGATTGCGGGCGGTTGCCGGCCGCCTCCTATTCATTACACAAATCGTTTGCGAGCCCCTCAAGTTTTTTTTTCATGGGCCGCTAACCACAAGTAGGCGGCCGGCTATCACACGCAGCGCGGGACCGCCAGGCAACAAGACGGTGTATTCGCCAATAGATCTCTCAGGAGAATTCATATGATCGGTATCAATAGCAATATCAACTCGCTGGTCGCCCAGCAGAACCTGAACGGCACGCAGAACGCACTGTCGTCGGCAATCACGCGTCTGTCGTCTGGCAAGCGCATCAACAGCGCAGCGGACGATGCAGCGGGCCAGGCGATTGCGTCGCGCATGACGTCGCAGATCAACGGCTTGAACCAGGGTGTGTCGAACGCGAACGACGGCGTTTCGATGACGCAAACCGCATCGAGCGGCCTGAACCAGATTACGGACAACCTGCAGCGTATCCGCCAGCTGGCGGTGCAGGCTTCGAGCGGCTCGCTGTCGGCGACCGACCAGGCGGCGCTCCAGAAGGAAGTGACGCAGCGTATCGCTGAAGTGAACCGTATCGCTTCGCAAACGACGTACAACGGCACGAACGTGCTCGACGGCTCGGCTGGCAATGTGACGTTCCAGGTTGGCGCGAACGTCGGCCAGACGATCAACATCGACCTGACCAAGGGCGTGTCGGCGGCCCAGCTGGGCGGCGGCGTGGCGCAAAAGGGTTCGACGATCGGCTCGATCACGGGCGTCAGCCTGCAAGCCGACGGCACGGCATACACGGGCACCGGCACGGCTGCCGTCACGACGATCAACGTTCTCGCTGACGGCAAGGGCGGCTTCACGTTCACCGACCAGAACAACCAGGCTCTGTCGTCGGCGGCTTCGACCGCGCTGTTCGGTGCGGCCACGGCAGGCAGCGGCCAGCCGCTGACCCTGAAGGCTACCGCCGCCGGCGCTTTCGGCACGACGGTGCAGGCGACGGCTCAGACGGCCGCAGCAGCCACGCTGACCACCCTCAGCACGGCCAACGGCGCGACCCTCGGCACGACGGCTTCGCCGTACGCCGGCAACAACGCCAAGCTCGGCACGATCACCGGCGTGCTGCTCAACGCCGACGGCACGGCCGCCACGGGCTCGACCGCGGCGATCACGTCGATCAACGTCCTCGGCGACGGCAACGGCGGATTCAAGTTCACCGACCAGGACGGCAACGCACTGAGCGGCAGCGCAGCAGCACTCTTCACCATCACGCCGGGCACGGGCACGCCGCCCGCAGGCAGCACGATCGCCTTCACGGCCGGCGGCGCACTCGGCGCCACCGCACCGACCGGCTTCGGCACGACGAACGAACTGGCAGGCCGCGCCGGTGTTGCTACGGCCAACGCGCAGAACAACCCGGTCCAGGTGTCGGCAATCGACCTCACGACGGCAAACGGCGCCAATATCGCGATCGAATCGATCGACAACGCGCTGAACACCGTGAACGCGCTGCAAGCAAACCTCGGCGCTGCGCAAAACCGCTTCAGCTCGATCGCTTCGACGCAAACGGCCCAGGCGACCAACCTGTCGTCCGCTCAATCGCAGATCACCGACGCGAACTTCGCGCAGGAAACCGCGAACCTGAGCAAGGCGCAAGTGCTGCAACAAGCCGGTATCTCGGTGCTGGCTCAGGCGAACTCGCTGCCGCAGCAGGTCCTGAAGCTCCTCGGCTAAGCATCGCCGACGCTGTAACCGGCGCGCAATGCAACGCAGCTAGAATGCGCGCCGGATGAAGCAAAAAAGAAAACGCTGGGGGGCTTGCCTCCCAGTCCGCGTTTCCAGAACATTTCAACGATCCGCAGTGCCACGAACGGAGTAATTGATGACCACCGTAACCAGTACATCGGGTTCCACTGTCGATCCGAACAGCGCGGTACAGCAGGCAGCGCAGTCGATCATCAGCGGCTCGACCAACTCGTCGATGGACGTGAACTCCCTCGTCAGCGCGATCGTCAACGCCAAGGTGGCGGGTCAGACCGACACGCTCAACGCGAAGCTGAACAGCGACAACACGCAACTGACCGCCGTCGGTTCGCTCAAATCGGTCCTGTCGCTCCTGCAAAGCTCGCTGAAGTCGCTCTACGACGGCACGACGCTCTCCGCATTCACCGCCACCGCCGACGGCAAGGGCGTGACGGCAACCACGGCGGCCGGCGCCGTCGCGGGCAGCTACGCGGTGAACGTTACGAACATCGCCACGTCGCAGTCAATCACGTCCGGCGCGTTCAACGCGACAGACAAGCTCGGCACCGGCACGATGAAGCTGTCGGTGGGCGGCAAGGACATGACGATCAACATCACCGACGGCAACAACACTCTGTCGGGCATCGCCTCGGCAATCAACTCGGCGCCGGACAATCCGGGCGTCACGGCGGCCATCGTCAACGGCAAGGACGGCGCGCATCTCGTGCTGCGCTCCTCGTCGACAGGTCTCGCGAACGGCATCGACATCGACGTCACCTCCAGCGACGCGGCGCTCAACAAGCTCGACGTCACATCGAGCACCTCGACCACCGGTCCCGATCCGGACGACCCGACGAAGACGATCACCGTGCCGGAACATACGGTCGTCGACGGCTCCGGCAACTGGACGCAGAGCGTCGCCGGACAGGACGCGCTCTTCACGATCGCGGGCACCGAAGTCACGAGCGCAAGCAATACGGTCAAGGACGCGATCTCGGGCGTCACGCTTACGCTCACGTCCGAATCGGTCGGCGATCCGCAGACGCTCACCATCGGGCAGGACACGGACGGCCAGAAGACGGCGATCGAAGCCTTCGTCACCGCGTACAACAACTACGTCAGCACGGCGTCCTCGCTGACGACCTTCGATGCAACGCAGGCAAAGGGCTCGCAAGGCGGCGCGCTGCTCGGCGACTCGATGATGAACACCATCAAGAACACGCTCGCAACCATCATCAGCAAGGGCGTGGGCACGGGCAAGGATCAGGTCAATCTCGCGTCGATCGGGATCACGCTGCAGCCGGACGGCACACTCAAGACCGACGAAGACGCGCTTACCGCCGCGATCTCCAGCAACTCCGGCACGGTCGCATCGCTCTTCAACTCGGTGACCGGGGTCGCGGCCACGCTGAACAACAGCCTGTCGTCGTTCCTCTCGACCGGCGGCATCATCGACACCCGCACCACCGCGCTCAACGCCGACCTGAAGAGCATCGCCGACCAGCAAACGCAACTCGCTGCGTACACCGCCGACCTCACCACGTCGTACAACCAGCAATTCACCGCGCTCAACACGCTGATGTCGCAGATGGCGAACCAGTCGAACTACCTGACGCAGCTCTTCGGCGGCACCAACAGCGCCGGCGCGCTCGCGACCAACAAGTAACCGCGGAGCGACGAGGCCATGAACCAGCAGGATGCAATCCAACAAGCCTGGTCGCTGACCGAAGCGATCGAAGCCGCCGCAGCTGCGGGCGACTGGCCGCGCGCCGCGCACCTCGCCGAGGCGCGCTCGCCGTATCTGATGTCGCTGGAGGCAGACCAGGATGCCTACGCGCTCGCGACGATCCGCCGGATCCAGTCGAGCACCGCATCGATGATGCAGGCGGCCCAGACGGCTCAGGCGGCGCTCGTTGCGAATCATCGGCGCTCGATGGATCAGGCGAACGCGGCGGGCCTCTATCAGCAGGCCGCACGCTTATGAAGGACACCCGGTAACAAAAAGAACAACGCGCCGGTAGCAGCGGCGCGGTGCTTCGCCTTCGATGCCCGCCATGTGCGGGCATTTTTTATCGCCCCTCACGCGGCGCCGGGTCGCCCCGCGATTCGGCGCTCAGCGCCCGAGCGTCAGCCCGAGATAGGCCCCGTAGAGCACGCCGTTACCGAGCAGCGCCCACAGCACGACGCCGTTGCGGCGCGCATTGAAGCGCAGCCACGCCGCCGCCGCGATCGTGATCAGCACGCCCGTCAGCACTTCGACGCGCGGCTCCCAAGGCGTCAGCATGATGCCGATGGCGGGCAGCAGCGTGCCCTGGAACACCATCGCGCCCGTGATGTTGCCGAACGCGAGCGTATCCTTGCCGCGCCGCGCCCACAGGATGCTGTTCACCTTTTCTGGCAGTTCGGTCGCGATCGGGATGATGATCAGCGACAGCAGCAGCGCCGAGACGCCCAGCGCCTGCGACACGCCCTCGACGCCGTGGATGAAGCCCTTCGCGCCGCCGACCAGAAGCGCGATGCCAAAACAGAACTGCAGCACGATGGTGGCGAGCGTCGTCGGGAGGCCGAGCCGCGCAATGAAGAGATGCTCCGGCGCCTCGGTGACATGCCCGTTCTCCACGAGCCCCGCCGACGCCCTAAATGTCGAGATCACATAGATCACATACAGCCCGACGAGACCCGCGGCGAACAGCGCCCGCACCTGCCACGCGTGATGCGGCACGAACATCGCGCCGGCCGCGATCAGGAACGCGCAGAGAAAGAAGTTGAGGTCGCGCTTGAAGCCGCTGCGCTCGGGGCTGATCACGCCTTTCATGCCGCGCGACTTCAGGATCGCGAGCGTCATCAGGCAGGTTGAAAGCGTCGCGAGCATGAGCGGCGCGCCGAGAATCGCGCCCACGCCGATCTCCTCGTTGACCGCGCGGCTCGCCGTGCCGCCGAGGAGCGCGATGATCGGCACGGTAGTCTCGGGCAGCGCAGTGCCGACCGCTGCGAAGAGCGAGCCGGTCACGCCTTCGGAGATGCCCAGCCTGTCGCCGAGATGTTCGAGCGCGTTGGTGAAGAGCTCCGACGCCACGAGAATGACGGCGAGCATCAGCGCGAGTTCGATGAACAGCGTCGTCATGCGGCACCTCGTGCGGAAACGGGCACGGACGCGATGGCGCGCAGCAGGGAAAGTATTGTAAGTTTTGGGGACACGATGATTCCACGGTCGGACGTCTGCGAACCACGATGCACCACGCGCCGTCCGACCAGGAACGACACGATGCATCGATGGTCTCGCCAGACCTGACCGGCCGAACGCGCCACGGCAGAAAAGCCGAGGATGTTGACGCGTTCTCCTCCCATGAGCGGAAGGAAGGCTACTCCCCAAAGACGGGGTCGAGTTTATCCCGCGGGGCGCAATTCGGCAAGGCGCGCGTCGTTGATCACGAACAGGGATATGTCGATATGCGGATCGCGTCGTTGTCGCGGCCGCCGCGCTTCGATAATCTACCGGCGCGGGTGCGCGCCTTGCGTTAAAGGCGCCGCGCCCTTCGAACAACAAGGAATGACCGGGAGATCCCATGCGCTTCAACCTGCTCGCGGCGGCAGTGCTGCTTGCCACACCCATGCTCGCAACGGCCAAGCCGCTCACCGTCTGCACGGAATCGAGCCCGGACGGCTTCGACGTCGTGCAGTTCAATTCGCTCGTCACGACGAATGCATCGGCGGACGTGATCTTCAACACGCTCGTCTCCTACGACGAAGCATCGAAGAAAGTCGCGCCGTCGCTGGCGGAAAAGTGGGACGTCAGCGGCGACGGCCTCACCTACACGTTCCATCTGCGGCCCAACGTGCAGTTCCAGACCACCGACTACTTCAAGCCAACCCGCACGCTCGACGCCGACGACGTCGTGTTCACGTTCGAGCGCATGCTCTCCGACAGCAACCCCTGGCACAAGGTCGCGGGCGCAAGCGGCTTTCCGCATGCGCAGTCGATGGGGCTCGTGAAGCTGATCAAGTCGGTGAGCAAGGTGGACGACAGCACCGTCAGGTTCGAACTCAACGAACCGAACGCCACTTTCCTGCCGATCCTGACGATGGGCTTCGCGTCGATCTATTCGGCGCAGTACGCCGATCAGCTGCTCAAGGCGAACCGCCAGACCGATCTGAACGCGAAGCCGGTGGGCACCGGCCCGTTCGTGCTGAAGAGCTACACGAAGGACGCGGTGATCCGCTACGACGTGAACCCCGCGTACTGGGGACCGAAGCCGAAGGTGGACCGCCTGATCTACGCGATCACGCCCGACGCATCGGTGCGCGCGCAGAAGATCAAGGCGGGCGAATGCCAGATTGCGCTCTCGCCGAAGCCGCAGGACGTGCTCGATGCGAGGCGCGACAAGGCGCTGAAGGTCAGCGAGACGCCCGCGTTCATGACTGCGTTCGTCGCGCTGAACACGCAGAAAAAGCCGCTCGACAACCCGAAGGTGCGCCAGGCGCTCAACGAGGCGTTCGATCGCTCGACGTATCTCAAGGCCGTCTTCGACAACACGGCGACGCCCGCCGTGAATCCGTTCCCGCCGAACACGTGGAGCTATGACAAGTCGGTGAGCGCGTACGCGTATTCAGCCGACAAGGCGAAGAAGCTGCTCGCCGAAGCGGGCTTTCCGAACGGCTTCGAAACGACGATCTGGGTTCGCCCGAACGGCAGCGTGCTGAATCCGAATCCGAAGGCCGGCGCCGAACTGCTGCAGGCCGACCTCGCGAAGATCGGCGTGAAGGCCCAGGTGAAGGTGATCGAATGGGGCGAACTGATCCGGGAAGCGAAGCAGGGTCAGCACGACATGCTGTTCATGGGCTGGGCCGGCGACAACGGCGACCCGGACAATTATCTGTCGCCGCTCTTCAGTTGCAGCGCGGTGAAGTCGGGCATCAACTTCGCGCGCTATTGCGACCCGCAGCTCGACAAGCTCATCGCCGACGGCAAGGCCACGCCCGATGTCGCGAAGCGCACGAAGGCCTACGTGGATGCGCAACGGATCATCCACGATCAGGCGCTGTGGATTCCGCTCGCGTATCCGACGGCGGCCGCGCTCACGCGCACCAACGTGAGCGGCTACCACGTGAGCCCGTTCGGACGGCAGAACTTCGCGGGCGTGTCGGTGCAGTAGGCCTTCCCGCAGCAGCCCGGTGATTGCGTGATCAGGCCGGGGAAAAGCGGATCACGTGATCGTCGCCGACACGCCGCACCAGTTCTCCGTCGAGCCACAAGAGATGCAGGTGCGCGAGCGCTTCGCCGAGCGCGAAGGTCATCTGGTGAATGTCGAGCTTGCGCTTGAACATCATCGGCACGATGTCCGCCGCGCTTTGCGCCCTGCTCGCGCAGGCCTCGCGCACCTCGGCAAGCCGCGCCCTGTGGTGATCGCGCAGTTGCGCGATGCGCGTATGCATGCCGCGAAACGGCTTGCCGTGCGAGGGCAGCACGAGCGTGTCCGCGGGCATCGTTTCGTAGCGTCCCAGCGATTCCAGATACAGCGCGAGCGGATTGCCTTCCGGCTCGATGTCGAAAACGGAGACGTTCGTCGAAATGCGCGGCAGCACCATGTCGCCCGAGATCAGCAGCCTGGCCTCCGCGCAAAAGAGCGCGCTATGTTCAGGTGAATGCCCATAGCCCGACACGACTTCCCACTTGCGCCCGCCGATGGTCAGCGTGTCGCCGTCGCGCATGCGCCGAAACTGAGGCGCAATGGAAGGCACGAGCGTCGGGTAGTAGCTGTCGCGCTTGCGCAGCGTTTCGAGCGACGCTTCGTCGGTGAGGCCGTGCCTCGCGAAATGCCGCGCCGCCCGCTCGCCGCCCGCGTTCGAGACGTCGCCGACGGCCATCACGCGGCCCATCGCGTATTCGCCGAGCGAGATCCACAGCCGCGCGTGCCAGCGCTTGCGATCACCGCCGTTGCAGATCCAGTCCGCGAGGCCGAGATGATCCGGATGGCAGTGCGTGACGATCACGCGCAGCACCGGCAGGCCATCGAGCACCGAATCGAACACGCGTTCCCAGTTCGCCCTGATCGTGTCGCTCGCGATGCCGCAATCGACGATGGTCCAGCCTCGCTCGCCGTCGACTTCGTCGCGCAGCAGCCAGAGATTGATGTGATCGAGCGCGAACGGCAGCGGCATGCGCACCCAGAACACGCCGGGTGCCACTTCCATGACGCCGCCGGATTCCGGCAGCGTGTCGGCAAAAACGTAATCGAGTTGATGTTCGAGGGCGTTCATTCGAGCCATGTCTCCGGGTTGCCGCGCCGTTGCATTTTGGCGAGGTTGACGATAACGTAAACGTACATTTTAACGTCCGCGAAGGTTTCGCGCATCGCGATGAATCAACAGACGCAATACACGATCACCGAGCTCGCGCGCGAATTCGACGTCACGCCGCGTGCCATTCGCTTTTACGAGGATCAGGGACTGCTCGCCCCGACCCGCGAAGGATCGAGCGGGTTGCGCCGCGTGTATTCGCCGCGCGATCGCACGCGGCTGAGGCTCACGCTGCGCGGCAAGCGGCTCGGCTTCACGCTCTCGGAAATCCGTACGCTGCTCGACCTCTACGATTCGCCGACCGGCACCGTCTCGCAACTGCATGCGTTTCTCGACACGATCGCGGCGCACCGCAAGGTGCTGGAGCGGCAACGGGAGGACCTGGACGCCACGCTCGCCGAGCTCGACCAGTACGAGCGACAAGGGCGCGCGCTGCTTTCAGCAAGCGCTGAAAAGCGCGCGCGCAAGTCGCGCGCCGCATAGCAGGAAGCCGTGACGATGAGGATGACCCTCATGGCGGCGATACAATATCGTGCGAAGAAACCACGCGACACCACACGCGCAGGGCCGACATGAATCACTTTCCCAAGCTGCTTTCGTCGCAAATCGGCTTCGACGTCGCGCAGACGATGCTCGAAGGCTTCGATCGCCACTACCGGGTGTTTCGCGACGCCGCGGTCAGGGCGAAGTCGCTCTTCGAGAAGGGTGACTGGGTCGCGCTGCAACAGCTCGCGCGCGACCGGATCACCTCGTACGACGACCGTGTCGATGAATGCGTGGCGCTGCTCGAAGACGAATACGACGCGGAGAACATCGACGACGAAGTCTGGCAGCAGATCAAGCTTCACTACATCGGGCTGCTCACGTCGCATCGCCAGCCCGAATGTGCCGAGACGTTCTTCAACTCGGTGTGCTGCAAGATCCTGCATCGCTCGTACTTCAACAACGACTTCATTTTCGTGCGTCCGGCCATTTCGACCGAGTACATCGAAAACGGCGAACCTGCCGCGAAGCCGACCTATCGCGCGTATTACCCGGGCAAGGACGGCCTCGCCGCGACGCTCGAGCGAATCGTCACGAACTTCCAGCTGGAGCCGCCGTTCGAGGACCTCTCCCGCGACGTGCAATGCGTGATGCAGGCCATCTCCGAAGCCTTCGGCGAATTCAAGGCCGCGCCGAATTTCCAGATCCACGCGCTGTCGTCGCTGTTCTATCGCAACAAGGCCGCGTATATCGTCGGGCGCATCATCAACGGCGACCTCGTGATTCCGTTCGCCGTGCCCGTGCGCCATACGCAACCGAACCTGCTCGCACTCGACACCGTGCTGCTCAATCGCGAGCAGTTGCTCATCATCTTCAGCTTCGCGCACTCGTACTTTCTCGTCGACATGGAAGTGCCCTCGGCGTACGTGCAGTTCCTGCGCTCGATCATGCCGGGCAAGCCGAAGGCGGAAATCTATACGTCCGTGGGGCTGCAAAAGCAGGGCAAGAACCTGTTCTATCGCGACCTGCTGCACCACCTCTCGCACTCCAGCGACCAGTTCATCATCGCGCCCGGCATCAAGGGGCTCGTGATGATCGTGTTCACGCTGCCGTCGTTCCCGTACGTGTTCAAGCTGATCAAGGACTACTTTCCCCCGCCGAAGGAAACCACGCGCAGGAAGATCCAGGACAAGTATCTGCTGGTGAAGCGCCACGACCGGCTCGGACGCATGGCCGATACGCTCGAGTATTCGAGCGTCGCGCTGCCCGTCGCGCGGCTCGACGACGCGCTGATCCGCGAGCTGGAGAAAGAGGCGCCGTCGATGATCGAATACGAAGGCGACAACCTCGTGATCAAGCATCTGTACATCGAGCGCCGCATGGTCCCGCTCAATCTCTTCCTGCAGAATGGCAGCGACGCGGACATCGAGCATGGCATCAGGGAATACGGCGATGCGATCAAGGAACTGATCCAGGCCAACATCTTTCCGGGCGACATGCTGTACAAGAACTTCGGCGTGACACGGCACGGGCGCGTGGTGTTCTACGACTACGACGAGATCGAGTACCTGACCGACTGCAACGTGCGCAAGGTGCCCGAGCCGCGCAACGAGGAAGACGAACTCGCGGGCGAGCCGTGGTACACGGTCGGCGCGCACGACATCTTCCCGGAGACGTACGACACGTTCCTGCTTGGCGACCCGCGCGTGCGCGAGGTGTTCATGCGCCATCACGCCGATTTCTTCGATCCCGCCCTCTGGCAAAGACACAAGGATCAACTGTTGCGCGGCGAACTCGCCGACTTCTTTCCCTATGACAAGTCCGCGCGATTCTGCGTCCGCTACCCGGAACGCTTCGCGCAGACCCGCGACCCGGACGCCGACGCGTCCGCACGGGCCGCATGACCGCGGCCGCACCGACCTGACAACATGAATACGACCGACGACAAGACCGACGCTCCCAACCCGCTCTCGCACCTGTTCGACAATAACTCGGCATGGGTCGAGCGCATGCTCGGGGAGGACCCCGAATACTTCTCGCGCCTCGCGCATCAGCAGGCGCCGGAGTATCTGTGGATCGGCTGCTCCGACTCGCGCGTGCCGGCGAACCAGATCATCGGCCTGCCGCCGGGCGAAGTGTTCGTGCACAGAAACATCGCGAACGTGGTGGTGCCATCGGACCTGAACTGCCTCTCCGTGATCCAGTTTGCCGTGGACCTGCTCAAGGTGAAGCACATCATGGTGGTCGGACACTACGGGTGCTCGGGCGTGGGCGCGGCGCTCGTGGGCCGCCGCGTGGGGCTCGCGGACAACTGGCTGCGCCACGTCGAGGACGTGCGCGAAAAACATGCCTCGCTGCTCGACGAATGGCCGATGGGCAGCGCGCGACATCGGCGGCTCGTCGAACTGAACACGATCGAGCAGACCATGAACGTGTGCCGCACGACCATCGTGAACGATGCATGGGCGCGCGGCCAGCAACTCACCATTCACGGCTGGACCTACGGCGTGCACGATGGCCGCGTGCGCAACATGGGCATGATGATCGGCGCGCCCGAGGAGATGGAATCGACGTACCGGTCCTGTATCGCAGCCCTTTCACGCGGCGGCGCGCATTCCACGGAGAACGACGTGCTCGCCTCCGATGCCGCGCGCCTCGGCGACATTCCCGCCATTGTCGAAGGCGTCATCAAGGAGTTGAATCATGAGTGAGACAAATCGTGATCCGGTCGTCATCGTGTCGGCAACACGCACGCCGATGGCCGCGTTCCAGGGCGACTTCGCATCGCTCACCGCGCCGCAGCTCGGCTCGGTCGCGATTGCCGCGGCACGCGAGCGCGCGGGCCTCTCTCCCGAGCAGATCGACGAGGTGGTGTTCGGCTGCGTGCTGCCCGCGGGACAGGGACAGGCGCCCGCACGGCAGGCGGCGCTCGGCGCGGGGCTGCCGCTTTCGACGGGCAGCACTACCGTCAACAAGATGTGCGGCTCCGGCATGCGCGCTGCGATGTTCGCGCACGACATGCTCATTGCCGGCTCGATCGACGTGATCGTCGCGGGCGGCATGGAGAGCATGACGAATGCGCCCTATCTGCTGCCGAAGGCGCGCGGCGGCATGCGCATGGGACATGGGCAGGTGCTCGATCACATGTTCCTCGACGGCCTCGAAGACGCCTACGAAAAAGGCCGCCTGATGGGCACGTTCGCCGAGCAGTGCGCGTCGTCGTATTCGTTCTCGCGCGATGCGCAGGATGCGTTCGCCATCGAGTCGCTGCGCCGGGCGAAGGGTGCGAACGAAGACGGCTCGTTCGCGTGGGAGATCGCGCCCGTCACCGTGCAGGGCCGCAAGGGCGACACCGTGATCGATCGCGACGAGCAGCCGTTCAAGGCGAACATCGAAAAGATTCCTTCGCTCAAGCCTGCGTTCGCCAAGGACGGCACGGTGACGGCGGCCAATTCCTCGTCGATTTCCGACGGCGCCGCGGCGCTCGTGATGATGCGCGAATCGACGGCCAAACGCCTCGGCGTCACGCCGCTCGCGCGCGTGGCGGGCCACAGCACGTTCGCGCAGCAGCCGGCGCTCTTCACGACGGCGCCCGTGGGCGCGATCCGCAAGCTCTTCGAGAAGAACGGCTGGCGCGCGAACGAAGTCGATCTCTACGAAATCAATGAAGCGTTCGCCGTCGTCACGATGGCCGCGATGCGCGAGCACGACCTGCCGCACGACAAGGTGAACGTGCACGGCGGCGCGTGCGCGCTCGGGCATCCGATCGGCGCATCGGGTGCGCGCATCATCGTCACGCTGATCGGCGCATTGAGGGCGCGCGGTCTGAAGCGCGGCGTCGCGAGCCTGTGCATCGGCGGCGGCGAAGCGACGGCAATGGGCATCGAACTCGTCTGAGCCCCGAGGTTCGGACCTTTCGGTCCGAACCCTCGAATCTGAGCCCTTGAATCAGGGATCGAAATGAAAACGGTACTGATCGTCGGAGCTTCGCGTGGCATCGGCCACGAGTTCGCACGCGCGTACTGCCGCGACGGCTGGCGCGTGCTCGCCACCGCGCGCGACAAGGCCTCGCTGTCGGCGCTCGACGCCATGGGCGCGCAGACCTTCTCGCTCGATGTCACGCAGCCGGAGCAGGTCGCCGCGCTCGCGTGGCAACTCGACGGCGAAGCGCTCGATGTCGCGATCATCGTGTCGGGCGTCTACGGTCCGCGCACGGAAGGCGTGGAGACGGTCACCGCCGAAGACTTCGATCAGGTGATGCAGACCAACGTGCGCGGCCCGATGCAGCTGATTCCCGTGCTGCTGCCGCTCACCGACGCCGCCGGCGGCGTGCTCGCGGTGCTGTCGAGCAAGATGGGCAGCATCGGCGCGGCGAGCGGCACGACGGGCTGGCTCTATCGCGCGAGCAAGGCCGCGCTGAACGCGACGCTGAAGGTGGCGTCGCTGGAAACGCGGCGCTCCGTATGCATCGCGCTGAATCCGGGGTGGGTGCGCACGGAGATGGGCGGCTCGTCGGCGGCGATCGACGCGGCGCACAGTGTGAGCGGCATGCGCGCGATGATCGCCGAGGCGGCCGCGATGCGCGAGCGCTTCAACGGCAGCTTCGTGCAATACGACGGCACGATGCTCGACTGGTGACGACAACTTCAAACTCGAAAGGATCACTCGTGACTTATCAGGTACATGGCGTTGCTTCATCGGGCAATTGCTACAAGGTCCGGCTCGCGCTCGAACAGCTGAATCTGCCCTACGCATGGCATGAAGTCGACATGATGCACGGCGCGACGCGCACGGAGACGTTCCTCAAGCTCAATCCGAACGGCAAGGTGCCGGTGCTCCGTATCGACGACATGACCTGCCTCTGCGAGTCCGGTGCGATTCTCTGCTATCTCGCCGAGGGCACGCCGCTGATGCCCACCGATCGCCTCGCACGCGCGCAGGTGTTGCAGTGGATGTTCTTCGAGCAGTACAGCCACGAGCCGAATGTGGCCGTGGCGCGCTTCATCCTGCAGTTCCTCAAGCGTGCCGACGATCCGCGCCTGCCTGAAAAGACCGCGGGGTCGTATCGCGCGCTCGACGTGATGGAAGCGCATCTCGCGACGCGCACGTTTTTCGTCGGCGAGCGCTATACGGTCGCGGATATCGCGCTCTACGCGTACACGCACGTCGCGGATCAGGCGAATCTCGATCTGTCCCGCTATCCGGCGATCCGCGCGTGGCTCGGGCGCGTGCGCTCGCAGCCGCGCCACGTCGAGATGCCGGCGGTCGATCAATGAACGCCATGCCGTGCCCTTGCGCGGGTGCGTCGCCCGAGCGTCGCCAGCCTGATCGCGCCCCGCTATTCGCCGAGTGTTGCGGACGATTCATCGAAGGCGGCGCGACGCCATCGAACGCGATGGAACTGATGCGCTCGCGCTACACCGCCTACGTGCTCGGCGACACGGCGTACCTGCGTGAGACGTGGTCTGAGGAAACGCGTCCCGCCGACCTCGACGCGTCCGCCGATCCCGCGAGGCGATGGCTCGGGCTGCAGATCAAGCGCCACGTCCCGCTCGACGCGGACCATGCGGAAGTCGAATTCGTCGCGCGCTACAAAGTGGGCGGACGCGCCCACCGGCTCCACGAAACGAGCCGTTTTGTCCGCAATGAAGCAGGTCGCTGGCTGTATGTCGACGGCATCGTAAGTGAAGCGTAGGCTTAATTACATCGGTATAAATTCCCGGCTTCGACTCGTATGATTAAGAGAGTAGTTACAGGGGTTCTCTCTAATTGTGCAGATGCTTTTTGACCGGTTAATCTCGCTCTAACGCCTGACGTTGCAGTTCGATGTCCAGGCGCCGTATTGAAGCCAATTGTCCTGTCTTTTCAAGGCATGACTCCCGGAACCCAGACTGCATACTGCTCCCAGGATGAGCAGTGAGATCGGTTTGTGACTTCAATTCGGGCCTCATCGCATTAGCGCCTCGTCAAAGAGCAGTCGGAGTCACAGGGATGGCAATTAAAACCTGGTTGGTCGGATTCAGCATCCTGTGCTCACTCGGCGCGATGCAGTCGATCGCACATGCAGACCCGGTCGGCGGCACGCGACAATCTGAAGGCCTCCAGGCACCCGTTTTCGGGCAGATCCCCGACGCGATCGATTCGACCCTCCCCGTTGTGGACAATAGTCTGAACGAAACGGTAATCCGCGTTCCGTCCGGCGATGTCACGCTCGAAACCACGATCTTCAAGCCGGATGGCACCGGCCCCTTCCCGATGATCGTGTTCAATCACGGCAAGCTCCCCGGCGACTCGCACAGCCAGCCGCGCAATCGTCCGCTCGCGCTCGCGCGCGAATTCGTGCGCCACGGCTATGTGGTCGTGGTGCCGAATCGCCGCGGTTTTGCCGGCTCGGGCGGCGACTACGCCGGCAGCGGCTGCAACGTCGAAGCGAACGGCTACGCGCAGGCGCGCGACGTGACCGCGACGGTTGCCTATATGAGCGAACAGCCGTATGTGGACAAGACGCACATCGTCGTTGCAGGCACGTCGCATGGCGGCCTGACGACGATGGCCTACGGCGCGCGCGACGCCGTTTCCGCACCCGGCGTGCGCGGGCTCATCAACTTCTCCGGCGGCCTGCGTCAGGACGAGTGCGCGGGCTGGCAGAAAAACCTCACCAGCGCATTTGGCGCATACGGTGAAGAAGTGCGGCTCCCGTCGCTGTGGCTGTACGGCACGAACGATTCCGTGTGGCAGGGCGAACTCGCGAGCCAGATGTATTCGGCCTACACCGAGCACGGCGCCGCCGCGCAGATGTTCGATTTCGGTGCATACAAGAACGACGCGCACCGGCTCGTCGGCGATCGCGACGGCGTGCAGATCTGGTGGCCGCGCGTGAAGACGTTCCTCGCGAAGATCGGCATGCCGACGTCGGTGCAGTATCAGGTCTCGGAGCCGCATGCACCGAAGCCCACCGGCTATGCGACCCTGGATGCCGTGGCGGCGGTCCCGTTCGTCGACGAAAACGGCCGCGCCGGCTACCGCAACTTCCTCCACCAGTATTCGAGCCGCGCGTTTGCCGTGTCGGATTCGGGCGCGTGGTCGTGGGCCGAAGGCGGCGACGATCCGATGTCGGTCGCGCTCGCCGGCTGCCAGAAGCAGAGCAACGATCCGTGCCGCCTCTATGCGGTGGACGACGCTGTGGTCTGGCACGACAACAACGCCCAGACGCAAACGGCATCGCGCTAGGCGGGCCCCTCAAGCAGATTTCCCGCGCCGGCTCCAAGCCGGCGCTTTTGCATTTTCGCGCGCCAATCGTCATAACAAGCCGGCGCGTTGCACGAAGTTACGCGCGATATCGGCACCGCCGCAGCACCGTCCCGGTCCCTGCGCGCGAGCGCGAGCCGTGCCGGAATCGAATTGCATCTCAAATTTAGCGATAATCGGCTTCTCGTCGTCCACTTCGAAGAATTTCCATGACCGACGCACTCAATCTGCAGCGCCTGAAGCTCACCGTCGACGGCCACGTTGCGCGCGTGACGCTCGACCGGCCCGACGTGCGCAACGCGTTCGACGACGCGACCATCGTGGAACTCACCGCCGCCTTCCGCGCGCTCGACGACGACGCCACCGTGCGCGCGATCGTCCTCGCCGCCAGCGGCCCGGCATTTTGTGCGGGCGCGGACCTGAACTGGATGAAGCGCATGGCGGGCTACTCGGACACCGAGAACCGCGCCGACGCGCTCGGCCTCGCCACGATGCTCAACACGATCTACGCGTGCAAAAAGCCCGTGATCGCGCGCGTGCAGGGCGACGCCTACGCGGGCGGCATGGGGCTGGTCGCCGCATGCGACATCGCAGTGAGCGCGGACACGGCGAACTATTGTCTGTCGGAAGCGAGGCTCGGCCTGATGCCCGCGACGATCGCGCCCTATGTCATCCGCGCGATGGGCGCACGCGCGGCGCATCGCTACTTCGTCAGCGCCGAGCGGTTCGATGCGGCGGAGGCGCTGCGCATCGGCTTCGTGCATCAGGTCGTGAAGGCCGATCAGCTCGATGCGACCGTTGACGCGCTCGCGGCAGCGATCGCCGCGAACAGCCCGAACGCCGTGGCCGAATGCAAGCGTCTCGTGGTGGATCTGGCCGACAAGGCGATCGACGAAGTGCTGATTGCGGACACCGCCGACCGTATCGCACGCATTCGCGCATCCGACGAAGGACGCGAAGGCGTGCGCAGTTTCCTGGAAAAACGCAAGCCGTCCTGGCTCGCGTGAAGCACTGGGCCCGCGCCCACGCGCAGGCCATGGAGTCGTTTTGAACACAGAAGCCAACGAAGCCTGGGTCGCGCGGTCGCTCGCCGCGGTCTGGCATCCCTGCACCCAGATGAAGCATCACGAGCGGTTCCCGCTCGTGCCCGTCGCACGCGGCAAAGGCGCGTGGCTGTATGACCGCGAAGGCCATCGTTATCTCGACGGCATCAGTTCCTGGTGGGTCAACCTGTTCGGTCACGCGAATCCGGACATCAACGCCGCGCTCAAGGATCAGCTCGACACCCTCGAACATGCGATGCTCGCGGGCTGCACGCATGAGCCGGCCGTGCTGCTCGCCGAGCGTCTTTTCGCGCTGACCGGCCGCACGCTCGGCCACGCGTTCTTCGCATCAGATGGCGCATCGGCCGTCGAAATCGCGCTGAAGATGAGCTTTCACTTCTGGCGCAACAGCGGCAAGCCGCAGAAAAGCGAGTTCGTGTGCCTCGCGAACAGCTATCACGGCGAGACGATCGGCGCGCTTGGCGTCACCGATGTCGCACTGTTCAAGGACGCCTACGACCCGCTGATCCGTCACGCGCATGTGGTCGCGTCGCCGGATGCGCGCAAAGGCGACGATGCCGCAGAACACGCACTCGCCGCGATGCGCACGCTTTTCGAGGCCCGCGCGCAGCATCTTGCAGCCGTCATCGTCGAGCCGCTCGTGCAGTGTGCCGCCGGCATGGCGATGCACGATGCGTCGTATCTGAAGGGACTTCGCGCACTGTGCGACGAATTCGGCGTGCATCTGATCGCCGATGAAATCGCCGTCGGGTGCGGGCGCACCGGCACGTTCTTCGCGTGCGAACAGGCTTCGATCTGGCCGGATTTCATCTGCCTCTCGAAAGGGATCAGCGGCGGCTACCTGCCGTTGTCGATCGTGCTGACGCGCGACGAAATCTACCGCGCCTTCTACGACGACGACATCACGCGCGGCTTTCTGCATTCGCACTCGTACACGGGCAATCCGCTCGCGTGCCGCGCGGCGCTCGCCACGCTCGATCTGTTCGAAAGCGCGGACGTGCTCAACGAGAACCGCCGCAAGGCATCGCTCCTGCGCGCCGCGCTGGCGCCGCTCACGGATCATCCGAACGTGCGCAATCTGCGCGAGCGCGGCACGATTTTCGCCTTCGATACGGCACTCGCCGACACGGCGCAGGCCCGCACCTTCTCGCGCCGCTTCTTCGAAAACGCCCTGAAACAGGAGCTTTTGCTGCGCCCGATCGGCACGACGGTGTACCTGATGCCGCCCTACATTCTCGACGACGAAGAACTCATGCTGCTCGTCGAGCGCACGCGCGTGACCTTCGAAGCCACGCTCGCGGAGGCCGCATGAGCCGCACCGCCGACGCGCTCTTCGATGCGCTCAAGCAGGGTCTCGCCGATATCGACCGGCACGGCCTGCGCCGCCGGCGCCGCATCGCGGACAGCGCCTGCGCCGCGCACATGACGGTGGACGGGCACGAGATCGTCGGCTTCGCGAGCAACGATTACCTCGGGCTCGCGGCGCACGAGACGCTGCGCGCGGCGCTCGCCGAAGGCGCGCGCCTCTACGGCGCGGGCAGCGGCGGCTCGCATCTGCTCGGCGGCCATTCGCGCGCGCACGCGCAACTCGAAGACGATCTCGCCGCGTTTTCCGGCGGCTTCGTCGACAACCCGCGCGCGCTGTATTTCAGCACCGGCTACATGGCGAACCTCGCGGCGCTCACGACGCTCGCCGGCCGCGGCACGCTCGTCTTCTCCGATGCGCTGAACCACGCGTCGCTGATCGACGGCGTGCGGCTCTCGCGTGCCGAGGTGCAGATCTATCCGCACGCGGACGTGGAGGCGCTCGATGCGATGCTCGACGCGTCGTCGGATGAAGCGGTCACGAAAGTGATCGTCACCGACACGGTCTTCAGCATGGACGGCGACATCGCACCGCTCGCCCGTCTGCTGGAACTGGCCGAGCGCTACGGCGCGTGGCTCGTCGTCGACGATGCGCACGGCTTCGGCGTGCTCGGGCCGCAAGGGCGCGGCGCGCTGGCTCAGGCGGCGCTGCGCTCGCCGCATCTCGTCTATGTCGGCACGCTCGGCAAGGCCGCGGGCGTGGCGGGCGCATTCGTCGCCGCGCACGAGACCGTGATCGAATGGCTCGTGCAGCGCGCGCGTCCTTACATCTTCACGACCGCGTCGCCGCCCGCCGTCGCGCATGCGGTGTCCGCGAGCGTCGCGCTGATCGCGAGCGACGAGGGCGATGCGCGCCGCAGGCATCTCGCGTCGCTGATCGAGACGACCCGCGCGATGCTCAAACGCACGCGCTGGCTGCCGGTCGATTCGCACACGGCGGTGCAGCCGCTCGTGATCGGCGGCAACGACGAAACGCTCGCGCTCGCCGCCGCGCTCGACGCGAAGGGCCTGTGGGTGCCCGCGATCCGGCCGCCCACCGTGCCCGCCGGCACCTCGCGTCTGCGCATCTCGCTGTCGGCGGCGCATAGCGGCGAAGACCTTGCTCGTCTCGATGACGCGCTCAACACGTTAAGCGGGCCTCGGCCATGAACGCGCCGCTCTCCTTTTTCGTCGCGGGCACCGATACCGAGATCGGCAAGACGCTGGTGTCGGCGGCCTTTCTGCATGCTTTCGCGCAGCAGGGCTTGCGCGCCGCCGCGATGAAGCCGATCGCGGCCGGCGCCTTCCTGCGCGACGGCGTATGGCACAACGAGGACGCGGATCAGCTCGACGCCGCCGCCAACGTGCCGCTGCCGCCCGAGATCCGCACGCCATTCCTGCTGAAGGAGCCGATCGCGCCGCATATCGCCGCTGCACGCGAGAACGTGTCGCTCGATATCGCGCGCATCGTCGATGCGCACAAGCTCGCCGTGGCGCAAGCTGATATCGTGGTGGTCGAGGGCGTCGGCGGATTTCGCGTGCCGCTCACCGACGTGCACGACACGGCCGACCTCGCGTTCGCGCTGAACCTGCCGGTGGTGCTCGTCGTCGGCATGCGGCTCGGCTGCATCAGCCATGCGCTGCTGACGGCCGAAGCCATCGCCGCGCGCGGATTGCGGCTCGCGGGCTGGGTGGCGAACCGCATCGACCCGGACATGCTGTTTCCCGGCGAGAACATCGAGGCGATCGGGCTCAGGCTCGACCGCCAGTACAACGCGCCGCTCATCGGCACGATTCCGTTTCTCGCGCCGCCGGATGCGGCGCAGGCGGCGGCTCACATCGATTCGACCTTGCTGTTGCAGACGCTTCGCGCAGTCGACGCAGGTCACTGACTCACGCTTTAGAAAAGGATTGCCCCATGACGCAAGCACAAACCGTCGAGACTTCGAATCAGGCCGCTTCACAGACGCAAACGCAGGAGCAAACGCAGGCACGCTGGCGCGTCGCCGATGTCGTCGCGCTCTACGAACTGCCGTTCAACGATCTGCTCTATCGCGCGCAGACCGTGCATCGCGAGCACTTCGACCCGAACGCCGTGCAGCTCTCGACGCTGCTGTCCATCAAGACGGGCGGCTGCGAGGAGGATTGCGCCTATTGTCCGCAGTCGGTGCATCACGACACGGGCCTGAAGGCCGAGAAGCTGATGGCCGTGGACGAGGTGCTCAAGGCCGCCGGGGTCGCGAAGTCCAACGGCGCGACGCGCTTCTGCATGGGCGCGGCCTGGCGCAATCCGAAGGACCGCCATCTCGAGCCGATCAAGGAAATGATCCGCGGCGTGAAGGCGATGGGCCTGGAAACCTGCGTGACGCTCGGCATGCTCGAAGCGCATCAGGCGGCGGGCCTCCGCGAAGCGGGCCTCGACTACTACAACCACAATCTCGACACGTCGCCCGAGTTCTACGGACAGATCATCTCGACGCGCACGTACCAGGACCGTCTCGACACGCTCGAACACGTGCGCGATGCGGGCATCAACGTGTGCTGCGGCGGCATCGTGGGCATGGGCGAATCGCGGCGCGAACGTGCCGGCCTGATCACGCAGCTGGCGAACATGGAGCCGTATCCGGAATCGGTGCCGATCAACAATCTGGTGCAGGTGGAAGGCACGCCGCTCACGGGCACGGCGCCACTCGATCCGTTCGAATTCGTGCGCACGATCGCGGTTGCGCGCATCACGATGCCGCGCGCGATGGTGCGTCTCTCCGCGGGCCGCGAGCAGATGGACGAAGCGTTGCAGGCGCTGTGCTTCGCGGCGGGCGCGAATTCGATCTTCTACGGCGACCAGTTGCTCACGACGAGCAACCCGCAAGCGGAAGCCGATCGCAAGCTGCTGGAGCGGCTCGGCATTCGCGCCGAAACGTCGCAGCAGATGGAAGAGTCGCCAGCCTGCGACGCGAAGTGCGGACACGCGCACTGACGCACCGGCCTCCGAAAAAAAAGCCCGCGCTTTCGATGAGCGCGGGCTTTTTTCCTTAATCGATCAGCAATGGCGTCACCGTTTGTCGGCGACGACCTGATCGAACGTGCCGCCATCGGAGAAGTGCGCCTGCTGCGCCTTCTGCCAGCTTCCGAACACCTGCTCGACGGTGAACGTCTTCAGCGGCTTGAACTCGCTCGCATGCTTCGCGAGCACCTGAGCGTTGCGCGGGCGCAAGTGGTGCTGCGCGATGATCTCCTGCCCGGCGGGCGAGTACAGAAAGTCGAGATACGCCTGCGCCTCCTTGCGGGTGCCGCGCTTGTCCACCACCTTGTCGACGATCGTCACCGGCGGCGCGGCAAGCAGGCTCATCGACGGATACACGGCATCGAAGTCCTTCGCGCCCACGCCGCTGTCGATCAGCGCAACCTCGTTTTCGAACGTCACCAGCACGTCGCCGATACCGCGCTGCGTGAAGGTCGTCGTGGCGCCGCGGCCGCCCGTGTCGAGCACCGGCACGTTTTTGAAGATCGCGCGCTCGAAGTCCTGCGCCTGCGCGTCCGTCGCACCCTGCTGCTTCTTGTACCCCCACGCGGCGAGATACGTATAGCGTCCGTTGCCCGAAGTCTTCGGATTCGCGATCACCACCTGCACGCCGGGCCGCGCGAGATCGCTCCAGTCCCTGATGTTCTTGGGATTGCCCTGGCGCACGAGGAACACCATCGTCGTCGTGTAGGGCGCGCTGTCGTCCGGCAGGCGCGTGCGCCACGTGGCGGGCACGAGCTGGCCGCGCTCGGCGAGCAGGTCGATGTCGTTCGGCTGGTTCATCGTCACGACATCCGCCTGCAGGCCCTGCGTCACCGAGAGCGCCTGCGCGCTCGAAGCCCCGTGCGACTGCCGGATCGACACGGTCTCGCCGGTCTTGTTCTTGTAGTCCGCGATGAACGCAGTATTGATGTCCTTATACAGTTCGCGCGTCACGTCGTAGGAGACGTTGAGCAGCGACGTATCCGCGTGCGCCATGCCTGCCGCCGATCCCAGCATCAGTGCCAGCACCAGCCCCCGTGCCGCTACCCGTGCCGTTACCTGCGTCTTCCTGAATCCCGCCATGAACTCCCCCGATGTCAGATGCGAAGCCAGTCAAAAAAAACGAAGGCCGCTCGAAAGCGGCCGTGAAGCGGGAGGCTATCGTAATGCCGTGCCGGTCAGCCATAGGCATGCTGTGTTCCCGGGCCGGCCGGATCGCGCTCCACGTCAAGGCGCAGCGGCGCCGCGTAGTGCGTCAGTGTATCGATGAAATGCTTCGCGCGCGGCCACGGACCGAATCCCGCCGCCGTGTTGATGTGCCCCGCGTCGCCGAGATTGACGAACGCGCTGCCGAAGCGCCGCGCGAGTTCGTGCGCGCGATCGAAGGGCATCCACGGATCGGTCTCGCTCGCGACGAGAATGGACGGCACGTTCAGACGCCGCGCATCGAACGTCCCGGCAAAGCGGAATTTTTCCGGACTGGCGGGCGCGACGAACAGCACGCCCGCGACATCCGCGCCGTGTGCCTGCGACAGCGCGTGCGCCGTCGCGAGACAGCCGAAGCTGTGCGCGGCGATCACGACCGGGCCGCGCTGCTTCGCGAGCAATGAGCGCAGCGCGCCCGCCCAGGTATCGAGGTGCGGCGCGTCCCAGTCGTCCTGCTCGACCCGCGCGGCCCTCGGATACTGCCGCTCGAGCCATGTCTGCCAGTGCGCGCCTTCGCTGCCATGAAGGCCAGGCACGGTCACGAGCCTCGGCGGCCAGTTCGATTTGCTGCATCCGCTCATCTCGCCCCCGCTGCCGGCATCGGCCGGCGTTTCACGAGTGATCATTCTCCGGCGTGCCCGCGGCCGGACGAACCAATATTTCGTCATTTGTTTATGGGCGCCCGCGCTCGGCGGCGCGCGCAGGCGCGGGCAAGACCGTAAAATGGAAGCTTCCCTGCGGAGGTCTTATGTCTGACCTGGCCGAAGTGTTCAGCGGTCGTCGGGATGCGTCGAGAGCACGGTGCACGCTGCAGCCGCTCCACTTTGCTTTCGCCGTCACGGGCTTCGATCACGCGCGCGCTGGACGCGGAAGGCTTCAGGCATATCGGCCGGCTGTTCACAAAGTAAGGCAAGCATGAAAATCATCTTCTACGAGCAACACGCGGACGCAGCCCTGTGGATGCGCGATCTCGCCCACGCCCTGCCCGAGGCCGACTTGCGCGAGTGGCAGCCCGGCGACACGGCGCCCGCCGACTACGCGATCGTCTGGCGCGCGCCGCGCGAACTGTTCGCGAACCGTCCGGACCTGAAGGCCGTGTTCAATCTGGGTGCGGGCGTCGATGCGATTCTCGACGTCGAGCGCACGCAGCCCGGCACACTGCCGGCGAACGCCATGCTCGTGCGGCTGGAAGACACCGGCATGTCGCAGCAGATGGTGGAGTACGCGACTCACGCGGTGCTGCGCTACATGCGCCGTTTCGACGAATACGAAACGCTCCAGCGCGAAGGCCGATGGGAAAAACTCAAGGCGCATCCGCGCGCGAGCTTCACGGTGGGCGTGCTCGGACTGGGGGTGCTCGGCACCCAGGTCGCGCGGGCGCTGGCCGCGTTCGGCGTGCCCGTGCGCGGCTACAGCCGCGGCGAGAAACGGATCGAAGGCGTGACGACCTACGCAGGCGAAGCCCGTTTCGACGCCTTCCTCGACGGCGTCAAGGTGCTGATCAACCTGCTGCCCCACACCCCGGACACGGAAGGCATCCTCAACGGCCGCACGTTCGCGAAGCTCGCGCGCGGCGCCTATCTCGTGAACCTGGCGCGCGGCCCGCATCTCGTTGACGAAGATTTGCTCGACGCACTCCGAAGCGGCCAGATCGCGGCTGCGACACTCGACGTCTTCCACACCGAGCCGCTGCCGCACGATCATCCGTTCTGGCGCACGCCGCGCATCACCGTCACGCCACATATTTCCGCGGAAACGCTGCGCGAGGAAAGCGTCGTGCAGATCGCGCAGAAGATCCAGGCGCTCGAGCGCGGCGAGCCGGTGAGCGGCGTCGTCGACCCGAAGCGCGGCTACTAGAAGCAACGAAGCTGGACCAAGGAGGAGACACACATGATTCCCGCCAAAGTGAAGATCGTCGAAGTCGGGCCGCGTGACGGCCTGCAGAACGAAAAGGATTTCGTCGCGACGGCAACGAAGATCGAGCTCGTGAACCGGCTGTCGCGAGCGGGGTTGCAGAACGTGGAGTCGGCGTCGTTCGTATCGCCGAAATGGGTTCCGCAGATGGCCGACGGCGGCGCGGTGCTGGCCGGCATCGAGCGGCGGCCCGGCACGATCTACTCGGTGCTCACGCCGAACATGCGCGGTTTCGAGGGCGCGCTGGAGGCGAAGGCCGACGAGATCGTCATCTTCGGCGCGGCGAGCGAGGCGTTCTCGCAGAAGAACATCAATTGCAGCATCGCCGAAAGCATCGCGCGCTTCGAGCCGGTCGCCAAGGCCACGAAGGACGCGGGCCTGCGCCTGCGCGCGAGCATTTCGTGCGCGCTCGGCTGCCCGTACCAGGGTGAGGTGCCGGTGGCGGCGGTCGTCGACGTCGTCGAGCGCATGAAGGCGCTCGGCTGCGACGAGATCGATATCGCCGACACCATCGGCGTCGGCACGCCCGCGCGCACGCGCGAAGTGCTGGCCGCGGCGTCGCGGGTGTTTCCGCGCGAGCGCCTGTCGGGCCACTTTCACGATACCTACGGCCAGGCCATCGGCAACATTTACGCGGCGCTAGAGGAAGGCATCGAGATTTTTCACGCATCGGTGGCCGGGCTCGGCGGGTGTCCCTATGCGAAGGGCGCGACCGGCAACGTGGCGACCGAGGACGTCGTGTATCTGATGAACGGGCTCGGTATCGAAACCGGCGTGAATCTGGATCAGCTGGTCGAGATCGGCGACTTCATTTCGCGCGCGATCGGCAAGCCGAGCGCATCGCGTGCGGGCAAGGCGCTGCTCGCGAAGAAGCTCGCCGGCGCCGCGCCCTGCGTCTGATTTTTATCCGGGTAAGGAAACGATGAACGACATGCACAACATCGATGCGCTGCCCGATTCGGCGCGGCGCGTCGCCCGCCTGTTGCAGGAGCGCGGCCATTCGCGGCCGGTCGTGATGCTGCCGGAAACAGGCAAGACGTCGGCGGAAGCGGCGGCCGGGCTCGGCTGCTCGGTCGCGCAGATCGCCAAGTCGATCCTGTTTCGCCGCCGCGCGGACGACGCGCCGGTGCTCGTGATCGCGAGCGGATCGAATCGCGTCGACGAAGCGAAGGTCGCGGCGCGCGTGGGCGCGCTCGCGCGGGCGGACGCGAAGTTCGTGCGCGAAAAGACCGGCTATGCGATCGGCGGCGTATGCCCGATCGGCCATGCCACCGAGCCGGTCACGCTGATCGACGAAGACCTGCTTTCGCTCGACAGCCTCTGGGCCGCCGCCGGGCATCCGCACGCGGTGTTCAATCTCACGCCGCGCGAACTGGTCGCGCTCACGGGCGCGCCGGTCGCCGACGTCGCCCTGCGCGAACCGGCGTGAGCATGCCGCCCGACGACGCCGTCGCCTCGCCGTGCATCGACCTCTGCAGGATGAATGCCGCCACCGGATTCTGCGACGGGTGTCTGCGCACGATCGATGAAATCGCCGGCTGGGCATCGTTCGACGACGCCCGCAAGCAGGCCGTGCTGGCGCGCACGGCGAGCCGGCGCAAGGGGGCGCGCGTCGTCATGATCGGCGAGCGGTTCTCGGCCACGCTCACGCTTTTGCCGGAATCGATCAAGAGCTTCGCGACGCTCGTCAACGACCTGAACCCGCTGCATCACGACGAAGCTTATGCACAGGCAAGCCGATTCGGTTCGCTGATCGCGTCGGGCACTCAGCCCACCGCGCATCTGATGGCGATGCTCGCCACGCACTTTTCGCAATACGCGCAGCCGCTCGGCCTCGAATTCGGCATCAGGCTCACGCGCGCGGTGAAGGCCGGCGACACGCTGAGCATGAAGTGGCAGGTCACCGACGCGAAGTGGAAAGCGAGCCTCAACGGCGACCTGGTGAAGCTGGAAGGCGAGGCGTCGAACCAGCACGGAGAGAACGTGATGAAAGCGAGCGCGACGATTGTCGTAATGGAGAGGGAGGCGGCGCCATGATCGCCCTGCCCGCGTCGATGCGCGTGTTCGAGCGCGGCTGGCTTTCGGCGAACAACGTGCTCTTCGTCGACGGCGAGCAGAGCGCGCTCGTCGACACCGGCTACGCGGCGCACGCGCCGCAGACGCTCGCGCTCGTGCAGCAGGCGCTCGGCGCGCGCAGGCTCGATCTGATCGTCAACACGCATCTGCATTCGGATCATTGCGGCGGCAACGCGACGCTGCAGGCGGCCCACGCGTGCGCGACGCTGATTCCCGCGAGCGAAGCGAACGCCGTGCGCGACTGGGACGAGGAAGCCCTGACGTTTCGCGCGACGGGTCAGCGCTGCGAGCGCTTCGGCTTCACCGGCACGATCGCCCCGGGCGCGACGCTCACGCTCGGCGGGCTCGCGTGGTCGGTGCTCGGCGCACCCGGCCACGATCCGCATTCGCTGATGCTGTACAGCGCGGACGAGCGGCTGTTGATCAGCGCCGACGCGCTGTGGGAAAACGGCTTCGGCGTGATCTTCCCGGAACTGGAAGGCGAGAGCGGCTTCGCGGAACAGCGCGCGGTGCTCGACCTGATCGCGACGCTCGACGTCCGTGCGGTCATCCCGGGCCATGGTGCGCCGTTCGCCGATATCGGGCGTGCACTCGACGCCGCGTCGTCGCGGCTCGACTACCTGCGCGCCGACCCCGCACGCAATGCGAAGAATGCGCTCAAGGTGCTGATCGTGTTCAAGCTGATGGAAACGCGCGCGATGTCGTTCGATGTCCTGCTGCGCATGACAGAAGCGGCACGCTCGATGCGCGCCGCCGCCCACATGCTGGCGGCGCCCGGCGAACTGCCGGCGTTGCTTGCGAAGTGTGTCGGGGAACTGGCGCGCAGTGGCGCGGTGCGTGTCGATGGCGACACGGTGTTCGTCGCCTGACAAAAAGAAAGCCGCTTGTCAGCTAAGGCAAGCGGCAGAATCGTAGACGTGATCAGCGTCGATTGCATCGTAACGCGATGCCTGTGTCACACGCATCCGTGCTTTCCCTACAAAAGAATAACGGCCGCCCGCAGAGCGCAGAGCGACGCGGCGGCAAACCCCGCTCAGCGCTCGCTTGCCTCGAAGAACGAGAGGATTTCTTCGAGTAGCGCCTGAGGCTGCTCTTCGGGAATGTAGTGCCCGCACGGCAACGCCCGGCCGCTCACGTCGCGCGCCACGCGGCGCCATTCGTCGAGCGGCCTGAAGCAGCGCTCGATCACGCCCTCCTCGCCCCACAGCACTCGCAGCGGACACGCGACCTTGTGTCCGCGTTCGAGGTCGGCGCGATCGTGTTCGAGATCGATTGTCGCGGACGCGCGGTAGTCCTCGCACATCGCGTACACGGCTCCGGGAGAGGCAAGTGCGTCGCGATACGCCTGCAACGCATGCGGTGCGAACGGCGCAAGCCCCGCGTGACGGCTGCCCATCACGCGCTCGATGTACGCATTCGTATTCCCGCCGATCAGCAACTCGGGCAACGGCGACGGCTGGATCAGGAAGAACCAGTGGAAATAGGCCGTGGCGAACTCGCGAGTAGTGGCTTCGTACATCGCGAGCGTCGGCGCGATGTCGAGCAGCATCAGGCGCTCCACGGCGTCGGGGAAATCGAGCGCCATGCGGTGCGCGACGCGCGCGCCGCGGTCGTGCGCGCAGACGAGAAAGCGCTCGAAGCCGAAGTGGCGCATGACCGCGATCTGGTCGGCGGCCATCGTGCGCTTCGAATACGGCGTGTGCTGCGCGTCGCTCTCGGGTTTCGCGGAAGCGCCGTAGCCGCGCAGATCCGTTGCGATCACGGTGAAGTGCTGCGCAAGTGCGGCCGCGCATTTGTGCCAGATCTGATGCGTCTGCGGATGGCCGTGCAGCAACAGCAGCGGCGGACCGCTGCCGCCCTTCATCCCGAAAATATCGACGCCCGCGGCGTCGACGTGAAATGGCTGGTAGGCGTCGAAGGGCATGATGGCGTGCGGGTCGTGACGGTTGCGGATCATTGTATGCGCCGCACTCGCTGGTTACATGCATGCCACAGGACACATTCGTGAAAATCGAGCACTTCCTCGGAATCGTATTTTGCACTTTCGGCCGCACCGCAAGGCTATAATAGAACGATCGTTCGCAAAGATGCCGGTGGCTGCCGCCAGAGGCGGCCATTTCTCAAAAACGGAATGCGCGGCAGGCCCGCAAGGCGCCGACAGTAAAATCATCGAACAGCGTCGAACGTCATATCAGGAGACTCGTGCCATGGCATTACCCACCGTCCTGCAACATCTTGCGCTGCCCGTCGTCGCCTCGCCGATGTTCATCGTCAGCTATCCCGAACTCGTGCTCGCGCAGTGCAAGGCGGGCATCGTCGGCTCGTTTCCGGCGCTCAATGCCCGGCCCGCCGGGCTGCTCGACGAGTGGCTCACGCAGATTCAGGCGTCGCTCGCGGCGCACAAGGCCGCGCACCCGGACGCCGTGATCGGGCCGATCGCGGTGAACCAGATCGTGCATCAGTCGAACGCGCGGCTCGAACAGGACGTGCGCGTGTGCGTCGAGCACGAGGTGCCGATCTTCATCACGAGCCTGCGCGCGCCGGTCAAGGAAATGATCGACGCGGTGCACAGCTACGGCGGCATCGTGCTCCACGACGTGATCAACCTGCGGCACGCGCAGAAGGCGCTGGATGCGGGCGTCGACGGCCTGATCCTGGTCGCGGCCGGCGCGGGCGGCCATGCGGGCACGACGTCGCCGTTCGCGCTCGTCGGCGAGGTGCGGCGCATCTTCGACGGGCCGATCGTGCTGTCGGGGTCGATCGCGAACGGCGGCTCGATTCTCGCCGCGCAGGCAATGGGCGCGGATCTCGCGTACATGGGCACGCGCTTCATCGCGACTCGCGAGGCGCACGCGCACGAAAGCTACAAGAACGCGATCATCGACTCGAACGCCTCCGACATCATCTACACGAACCTCTTCACCGGCGTGCACGGCAACTACATCCGCAAGAGCATTCTGAACGCGGGCCTCGATCCCGACGCGCTGCCCGCATCGGACAAGACGGCGATGAACTTCGGCGACGGTTCGAGCAAGACCAAGGCGTGGAAGGATATCTGGGGCGCCGGTCAGGGCGTCGGGCTGATGCACGACGTGCCGAGCGTCGAGGAACTGGTTGCGCGGCTCAAGCAGGAATACGCCGAAGCGAAGGCGCGAATCGGCGTTCGGTGAAGCGCCGGCGCCGTGGTCCGCAATGAAAAACACCGCGTCCGGAAAGCCGGAACGCGGTGCATTGATTGAGCGCCGGTGCGACGGTGCGCGCCGAGCGAGCGCTCAGAACTTCGCGCGCACGCCGACGCCGTAGGTGTCGCCCGACGACATGCTCGTGTACTTGTCGTTCAGGTAGGCCGCGTAGACGTCGGTGCGCTTCGAGAGCGGATAGTCGTAGCCGACCGCCCAGCTCTTGTGCGTCTGGTCGAGCCCGCCGTTGCTGCGCGAATACGCATACGACGCCATCACCGAACCCGGTCCGAGCGGCACCGTCACACCGCCCTGCGCCGTGTTCACGTGGAAGGAGCCGACGTCGATATCGTTGTTCGTGTACATGTACTGCCCGAAGAACTTCACGTACTTCAGGTCGTATGAGAGGCCGATCTGCGCGACGCTCTGGCTTTTGTAGCCGGTGATGAACGTGCTGAGGTCGCCCGGGTTGTTGTTGAAGTTCACGTACTGATAGACGCCCGTCGCCGCGAACGGCCCGCGGAAGTACAGGAACTGCGCGCTGTACTTCTTCGAGCGGCCGTCGCCCGGCTGGTTGCCGAAGCTGTACATCGCGCTGCCGGAGAGGCCGTTGAAGTCAGGCGTCGTGTACTGCACGGAGTTGTTCCAGCCCGAATCGCCGACTACGCCCTGGTCCGTCGTGTAGGTCGGGAAGGTGCCGAGCCCGAGGAATACGTGGTACACCATCGGCGAGAACACGTACGAATCGACGAACGGGTTGAAGAGGATCGTCGATACGAACAGCTGCGTCGTAAGGCGGCCAGCCGTAAATGTTCCGTAAGGCGCCTGAATGCCGACGTACGAGTTGCGCGCGAAGAAAGTGTCGCCCTGGAAGCGGCCGAACTGGCCGTTCTGCGCACGGAAGAAGCTCTCGAGAGCGAAGATCGCCTTGTAGCCGTTGCCCAGATCCTCGGCACCCTTCAAGCCCCAGTAGGACGTGGACATGCCGCCGCCGCTCACGTTCCACGCCCGGTCGCTGCCCGGGAACTTCGTTGCGCCCACCCATTCGTCGACCTGACCGTAAAGCTGCACGCTCGATTGCGCATTCGCCGCCCCGGCGGCAAAGAGGCCAAGCATGCCGGCGATTACAGTGGCCTTAACCGTTGCCTTCAGCGCACGGTTGACGGTTGGCTTCATGAACTCTCCTGTCTTTGTCAAAGTTAAAGCGTCGGCGGGCAAGGGGCATGACCTCGCCTCGTCAGACCGGCGTAATGTTCCGCGGGGCAAGCGGCCTTTTGTTGGAGCGCGACCATCTTTACGGACCATTTTTCCGGTCAAAAATGTTTTTGGTTATTGCCGGTATAGCGATTCGGATAGCTGACGCTTGCGCCTTATGCGCGAGCAGCTTGAATCACGCGCGAGCCGTGCATCGAGCTGAAGCGGGCCGCGCCCCGCGATACGCGATGGCGTCGGGCTTTAGCGACTTCAGGGACGCAAACTGCAATCAGGGAGGACGCGATGTCGCGCGCAGGGCGCATTGTCCTTGCGCGGAAAAAGAGGGGAATGTTTAAGAAGATTCGCGCACGCGACTGTGGCGCGCTTGCGTCACCGCAGCGCGTGGTCTGGACGGACAAATAATTTCTCGCTCTCGACGCGAGGGGGTCCAGGCGGGAAGTGAATGACTCGCGTCAGTTGCGGTAGTTCGCGTTCGAAGGGGCGCGGGTATCGTCCGTCGGACGGCCTTGCGGACGCGGGACGCTGCGCTCTTCGTTGTAGCGGGTGATATCGGCGCGGATGGAACCGGCTCCGCGGATCGGGGCCGATTGCTCGGCGCGCGGCACGGCACGCACTTCCGTGCTGACCGGCGTCAGCCCGTCGCCCTTCGCACCGGTTTGAACGTAGCGTTGCGACTGGGTGGATTGCACGGCGTCGACGCGCGTGGCCTCTTCACTGGAACCCGACAGCCAGTTGGCTGCCGGCTGTGCGGCGAGTGCAAGCGATGCCGCCACCGTGACCGAACCGATCACAGTGGAAACCAGCCATCGAGTACTCGTGCGTAAGCCTTTGAGCGCCATTTCGAAACTGCGGATGTCCGACTCGATTCGACTTGCCGCGAAGGACGTTTCGTCCGGCGAGCAAGCGACCGGGCGTCGTCGGAGCGTTTCGGTTGCACCGTCTGGAAAACGGGCACCCGCCGACCGGTCTATGAACAATTTATGGTGGGAAGCCTGGAGAGTCGAGCCAAAAAGTGTTAGACCTGCTCAATGGTTGTAACACCATGTTACTAATGGGTTTTTCAGCATTTCCGGGGTCCGTGAAAACGCGGATTTGTGTGAGTTGAAGGCCGCCCGCGCGCTGGCTCAAACGTTGCATCAGATACACGTCGCGCGACGCTCGCTCATACCTCAAGCGCATTAATAGATCATTTAAATGAATTTGCCTATTTAATCAAAAAGGGGCGAAAATACTGGTTTTCCTTACTTGACGTTTAGCAGCGTTGTGCATTCAAGCCAACGCCGATTCAGCAAACGTCGAGGCGTTCATAACCGAATGCACGTTCGAGTAAGAGATTTCGATGGCGCGCCCCAAATTTCTCCCCGATAACTTCACGCTGGCCCTTGTCGGCACCGTCACCCTCGCCAGCCTGCTTCCATGCCGCGGCAGCACGGCGGTCGCCTTCGACTGGCTCACCGACATCGCCATCGGGCTGCTGTTCTTCCTCCACGGCGCAAAGCTGTCGCGCGAAGCAATCGTGGCGGGGGCCACGCACTGGCGGCTGCATCTGGTCGTGCTGCTCAGCACCTTCGCGCTCTTTCCGCTGCTCGGGCTCGCGCTGAAGCCGGTTCTCTCGCCGCTCGTCACCCCGGCCCTGTACACGGGCATCCTGTTTCTGTGCACGCTGCCCTCCACGGTGCAGTCGTCGATCGCCTTCACCTCGATGGCCAAGGGCAACGTTCCCGCCGCCGTCTGCAGCGCGTCCGCCTCGAGCCTGCTCGGCATCTTCATCACGCCCGCGCTCGTCGGGCTGGTGGTGAGCAACCACGGCGAGATGACCGGTTCGCCCTGGCACACGGTCGGCAATATCGTGCTGCAATTGCTCGTGCCGTTTATCGCCGGGCAACTGCTGCGCCCCGTGATCGGCAAATGGGTCGACCGCAACCGCACGGTGCTGCGCTTCGTCGATCAGGGCTCGATCCTGCTCGTCGTCTACGTGGCCTTCAGCGAGGCCGTGAACGAGGGCATCTGGCACTCGATTTCGCTTTCCACGCTTGCCGGACTCGTGGTCGCCAACATCGTGCTGCTCGCGCTCGCGCTTTTTTCCACTGCTTTTGCCGCAAAGCGCCTCGGATTCAGCCGAGCCGACCAGATCACCATCATCTTTTGCGGCTCTAAAAAGAGTCTCGCCGCCGGAATCCCGATGGCGAAGGTGATCTTCGCTTCGAGCACGGTGGGCGCCGTGGTGCTGCCGCTCATGCTGTTCCATCAGATCCAGTTGATGGTGTGCGCCGTGCTCGCCCAGCGGTGGGGCGCACGCAAGACGGCCGCGGACAAGTCACACAAGAGCGAGGCTGCCGCCGCCGTGCGCCGCTGAGGGGCGTTGCGCTCCGTCCCCTGGAGCGCTGCATTGAAAGGACACCCCGTTCCCCAAAGCCGGAAAGCCGCCTCGTGCGGCTTTTTTGCTATTTGACCCGGTAACGGGCGGGGTGTCGATTCGGCCGGAAGGCATAAGCAAGAACGTATTTCTGCCAGCGAGCGCGGCGCGGCGGCGCACCCGCTTTTCATGCGTCTTGCCTATTGCTTTCGGCCAGCTGGCGCCCGGGCATGTGCCTTGCCACACTGGTTCCATACAGAACCACGCGGCACGCCGACAGGGAGAGCGTCATGCAGATCAGTTTCAGCCGCACCGGCACCCGCGGGTGGCTTCGAGGTCCGCCATGGCATACGTGATGAGCGCGCCTGCGCGCGCCTGCGCCACCGAGCTGAAGGCATTCCTGCGCGAACTGAACATCGAACGAGGCACACCTGCCGAAGCCGCGCATGCGTTGCGAACGTTGATCGACGCCGGGCTCGACCGCATTGACCTGCCCGGCAAGGGCGCGACGCTCGAGCGATGGAGGATTCTCGGCGCGGTGGCCGCTTTTGACCTGTCCCTCGTGAAGCTGTACGAGGGCCACACCGATGCCCTCGCGATTCTCGCCGAACTGGAGTGCATCGAAACCGGCAGCGGTGAGGCCTGGGGCGTCTGGGCCGCGGAGCCGCCGTCCGCCCGCCTCGCTGCGATGACGACTCGCGCGGACCGCCGGATCAGGCTTCGAGGCACAAAAGCGTGGTGCTCGGGCGCGGCGTTTCTCACGCACGCGCTCGTGAGTGCATGGAACGAGCGGGACGAGCCGATACTCGCCGCGGTGGATCTGCACCAGCCCTCGGTTTGCGTGACGAACGAAGGCTGGAAAGCCGTGGGCATGAGTGCAAGCGCGAGCGTCGACGTGCATTTCGACAACGCGGCCGCCGTGCAGATCGGCGCGCCGCGTGCCTATCTGGATCGGCCGGGTTTCTGGCAAGGAGGCGCAGGCATCGCGGCGTGCTGGTTCGGCGCGGCTGCGGCCATCGGAAATTTCGTCAGGCAGGAAGCCGCCCGGCGGCCGGACCCGTACAGGCTCGCGCATCTGGGCGCGATCGACACGGCGCTCGCGAGCGCCGCAAGCCTGATGCGCGAAGCGGCGGCGCAAATCGACCGCGAACCGAAGGCCGACGCCATAGTGCCCGCGTTGCGCGCGCGGCTCGCGGTGGAACGCGCTGCCACAACGGTGATGGAACACGCGGGACGCGCACTCGGTGCCGCTCCGCTTTGCCGCAACGAGCATTTCGCCCGCCTGATGGCCGATCTCCCCGTGTTCATCCGGCAAAGCCACGCTGAACGCGACGAAGCCGCGCTCGCGGAGCGCATCGTCGAAGAGGAGCGCGGCTCATGGCCACTGTAATCAGCAAGACACACAAGGACCGCGTGCTCGCCGGCACGGGTACGCCCGAATCCTCATGGCAGAACTGGGCGAGGCTTGGCGCGCTGCCCGAGGTCAAACCCGCCGAACTCGTGCCGCCCGGCGCGCGGGCGGTCGTTGTCGCGCCGCATCCCGACGACGAGGTCCTCGGCACCGGCGGCCTGCTCGCCCACCTGTCCGCGCTCGGGCGCAGGGTGCTGATCGTCGCCGTGACGGACGGCACTGCGAGTCATCCGGATTCGCCGGCATGGCCCGTCGAGCGCCTCGCGGCGGTCCGTCCGCAGGAAACGCGCGAAGCGCTGCAGCGTCTTCACATGCGGCAGGTGCAACTCGCGCGGCTCGGCCTGCCCGACGGCGGCGGCAAGCGGTTCGAGGCGCAACTCGCGGCGTCGCTCGCCGATCACCTTGGCCCGGGCGACGTCGTCTTCGGCACGTGGCGCCACGACGGCCATCCGGACCATGAAGCGGTAGGGCGAGCGGTATCAATGGTTGCGGGGAGCCTCGATGTCCCCTTCGTCGAAGTCCCGGTATGGACGTGGCACTGGGCGACGCCCGAAGATCCCCGCGTGCCGTGGAGCCGTGCGCGGCGCATCGTGCTGGATGCCGCGACGCACGCCCGCAAGCTCCACGCGGTGGAGGCGTTTCGCAGCCAGATGGAACCGGATGTCGCGACAGGCCGCGCGCCGATCCTGCCGGATCATGTGCTGGCGCGGCTCACGCGACCCTACGAGGTGGTCCTGATATGATCGGCGGGCCGCCAGCACGGCAATACTTCGACGGCCTGTACGCGCAAAGCGACGATCCCTGGCTTCTTCGCGAGCGCTGGTACGAGCGCCGCAAGCGCGCGCTCACGCTCGCCATGCTTCCGGACGAGCACTACGTGCGCGCTTTCGAGCCGGGCTGCGCGAACGGTGAGCTGACGGCCGCGCTGGCGCCCCGCTGCGGCGCGCTGCTCGCCGCCGATCTCAGCGAAGAAGCGGTCGCGCTCGCGCGCCGCCGCGTCGCGCATCTGAGCCACGTGCATGTCGAGCGGCGAGCAGTCCCCGACGACTGGCCGGACGGCCGCTTCGATCTGATCGTCATCAGCGAGCTCGCCTACTACCTCGACCCCGCGCAGGTGTCGCGGCTGATCGAGCGCGTGACGGCAACCCTCGCTCCCGGCGGCACCCTGCTCGCCTGCCATTGGCGACGGCCAATCGAAGGCTGGTCATACACGGGCGATACCATCCACGCCGAACTGATGGACAAGCTCGCGATTCCGCTCCTCGCCCACTATCAGGATGACGACGTGGTCATCCATGTCCTGTCGTCCAACGCCGCCTCGATTCATCAGCGCGAAGGGCGGTGACCGGCGCTGTTTAAGCCTTTTTACTAAACAAAAGCAAGCCAACAAAACCCATACACAACAAGCATCTACTGGTTTTCTCTAGTCTGCCGCCGAGCGTTTTCGCGCCATTTTTACTATACAATCGCCGCAGCGAAGCGAACGTATGACACGCAAGTAAACAAGCGCAGAACCAGTCATCTTCCGGAGACAGAGAACACCACGATGGGCACCACCATTCGCGATGTCGCGCGTGCGGCCAGCGTCTCGATCGGCACTGTGTCGAGGGCGCTGAAGAACCAGCCGGGCCTGTCCGAAGCGACGCGCGTTCGCGTCGTCGAAGTGGCGCAGCAGCTCGGCTACGATCCCGCCCAGTTGCGCACGCGCATCCGCCGCGTCACGTTCCTGCTGCACCGGCAGCACAACAACTTCGCCGTCAGCCCGTTTTTCTCGCATGTGCTGAACGGCTTCGAGGAAGCGTGCCGCGAGCGACGTCTCGTGCCCTCGGTGCTCACGGCCGGTCCCACGCAGGATCTCGCGCAGCAGATGCGCCTGCATGCGCCCGACGCCATCGCGGTCGCCGGTTTCGTCGAGCCCGAACTGCTCGCGCATCTGCATTCGCTGAACCGGCCGATCGTCCTCATCGACCTGCGCGCGCCCGGCTTCCGCTCGGTCAATATCGACAACGTCAAGGGCGCGTCCCTCGCGATGCAGCATCTCTTCGCCCTCGGGCGGCGGCGCGTCGCGTTCATCGGCGGGTCGCTCGCGCATCACAGCATCGCGCAGCGCGCGCTCGGCTACCGGCGCGCCTATTTCGAGGCGGGCCTGCTGTTCGATCCGATGCTCGAAGTCACGACGCAGCCCGGCCTCGCCGCCGATCTCGCCGCCGCCGACGCGATGGAGCGGCTGATCCGCGACGCACGCGCGCAATCGAGTCCCCTCCCCGACGCCGTTTTCGCCTATAACGATGCAGCGGCCCTCGCCGCGATGCGCGTCTGCCTTGCGCATGGCTTACGGGTGCCGGAAGACATCGCGTTCGTCGGTTTCGACGACATTCCGGCCGCCGCGCAGAGCACGCCGCCGCTGTCGACCGTAACGGTCGACAAAGAGGCGCTCGGCAGGCGCGGCGTGGAGCTGCTGCTGGAGGACAGCCCGAATTCCCCCGACCCGGCCGACACGCTGGTGCCGGTAAATTTCATCCCTCGCGCGAGCTCCGGCTCGACCACGACATGAACTCGACCGCTTCGACCGTTGCCGCCACCAACGCGGACATCGACTTCCGCAGCCGCGACTTCCTGCTCTCGCACGTGCGCGACACGCTCGCGTTCTACGCGCCGACCGCCCGCGATCCGTCGGGCGGCTTCTTCCACTTCTTCAAGGACGACGGCCGCATCTACGACAGCACGACACGCCACCTCGTCAGCAGCACGCGTTTTGTCTTCAATTACGCGATGGCCTATCGCCACTTCGGCGACGTCTCCTATCAGGACGACGCGCGTCACGCCTTCAAATTCCTGCGCGACGCCCACTGGGACGCCGCCCGCGAAGGCTACGACTGGGAAATCGAATGGCGCGACGGCGCGAAGCGCACGCTGGACGGCACGCGCCACTGCTACGGGCTCGCGTTCGTGCTGCTCGCCTGCGCGCACGCGTCGATGGCGGGCATCGAGGAAGCGACACCGCTGATCAGCGACACGTTCCATCTTCTCGAGCGCCGTTTCTGGGACGCCGAAGCCGGCCTCTACGCCGACGAAGCCACGCCCGACTGGCAGTTGTCCGACTATCGCGGGCAGAACGCGAACATGCACGCAACCGAGGCACTGCTTGCCGCGTACGAGGCGACCGGCCATGTGATCTATCTGGACCGCGCGGAGAAAATCGCGGGGAACATCACGCTGCGGCAGGCGAAGCTCTCGAACGGGCTCGTCTGGGAGCACTTCCGCCCGGACTGGTCGGTCGACTGGCACTACAACGAATCGGACAGCTCGAACATCTTCCGTCCGTGGGGTTTCCAGCCCGGCCATCAGACGGAGTGGGCCAAGCTCCTCCTGATTCTCGAACGGCATCGCGCGCTGCCGTGGCTCGCGCCGCGCGCCGTCGAACTGTTCGACGCCGGCTTCAACCGCGCCTGGGACAGCCGCCACGGCGGCCTCTACTACGGCTTCGGCCCCGACGACACCATCTGCGACCACGACAAGTATTTCTGGGTGCAGGCCGAAAGCTTCGCCGCCGCCGCGCTGCTCGGCGCACGCACGGGGCGCGAGCGCTTCTGGGATTGCTACGACGAACTATGGCGCTATAGCTGGGCGCATTTCGTCGATCACCGGCACGGCGCGTGGTACCGCATCCTCACGTGCGACAACCGCAAGTACGGCGACGAAAAAAGCCCCGCCGGCAAGACCGACTACCACACGATGGGCGCGTGCTACGAGGTGCTGAACGCCCTTACCGCCCCGGACACGAGCAAACGGTGAGAAAGATGGCAGCAGAACAGCAGACTCTTCCGAAATTCGTCTCAGCCGGCGACATCCTCACCGACATGATCCGCACCGACACGTCCACCTGGCTCTCGCGCCCGGGCGGCGCCGGGTGGAACGTCGCGCGGGCGGTCGCGCGGCTCGGCGTGCCTACCGCGTGCGCGGGGTCGCTCGGCGTCGACAATTTCTCCGATGACCTGTGGGACGCGAGCGTCGCGGCCGGTCTCGACATGCGCTTCATGCAGCGCGTCGAGCGTCCGCCCCTGCTTGCGATCGTCCACAAGACCCAGCCGCCGACCTACTACTTCATGGGCGAGAACGGCGCCGATCTCGCGTTCGATCCGTCGACGCTGCCGCAAGGCTGGATGGACCAGGTGAAGTGGGCGCATTTCGGCTGCATCAGCCTCGTGCGCCAGCCGCTCGGCGCGACGCTCGCCGCGCTCGCCGCGCAGTTGCGCGCGCACGGCGTGAAGATCAGCTTCGATCCGAACTACCGCAACCTGATGGAAACCGGCTACGAGCCGATCCTGCACAACATGGCGTCGCTCGCCGACCTGATCAAGGTATCGGACGAAGACCTGCACATGCTCTTTCGCGGCATCCCGGAAGCCGATGCGCTCGCTGAGGTCCGCGCGATGAACCCGCGCGCCACGGTCCTCGTCACGCGCGGCGCGAACGAGGCGGCGCTCTATGTCGGCGATGCCGTCCATCGCGCGAAGCCGCCGCAGGTGCAGGTCGCGGATACGGTCGGCGCGGGCGACGCGTCGATCGGCGGCCTGCTCTACAGCCTGATGGCGCGCGAAGGCGAATGGCCCGATCATCTGCGCTTCGCGCTCGCGTCCGGCGCGGCGGCGTGCCGATTTTCGGGCGCGCATTCGCCGTCGCTCGAAGAGGTCGAGGATTTGCTGACGTAGCGCGCCGCGCCCGTGAGCACTCCGGCGGCCATGCTGTTCACACGCTTTGCATATCAGCGTGCTAGCATGAATTTTCGTCAACGCCTGAGCCGCATCATGGACGACACGACCTACACGAAAGGCATCTACACCGCGACGATCGGCGTTCGGGCCATCGACGGCGGCCAGTTCCAGGGTCTCGTATCGCTCGCCCGCGACAACGGCGAGGAAACCGATGCGACGCTCTACGAAGTCGAGGCAGCGTCGCAGAACGAGGACGAGGCGCTCGAAGAAGCGCGCGCGCTCGCGCACCGGATTCTCGGGGAAATCGAACTCTAGGCAGGGCCGGCAGCGCCCGCGCGAAGCAGCGCGCCGCCGTCCGGCCCGTTGGAGGACATCATGCCGGAACAGCTCTTCCTCTATGGCGTCTACGCGATCCATGTGCGTCCGATCGAACTGCAGGGCGCGCACTGGGACGCCGAATACGAAATCCGCCACCACGACAAACCCGTGCAGACCTGGACGACGGTCGGCGGCGACGGCGGTCTCGTGAACGCGGCTGAAGCCATCGAGCTTGCGCACAGGCAGGCCGTCGCCGACATCGAGGCCGGCGCGGGCATTCCGAAGCCGCGGTCATTTCCGTAATCGCCTGACGCGAGATCGCCGCCGCCCGCCACGGCGGCGGCATGGTTGCGCACTCGGCTGACTGAGCGCCGCGCACCGCGCCTGTGCGCGGCCGCTTCACCCCCGCACGCCGACGTCCGACGAATGCGGCAACGCAAGCCGCTGCGCCTCGCGATGGTCGATTGCCGCCGCGCGCTCGTGCCCGTCGCGCGCGACCGCGCGATCGACATACTCCGACAGCACGCCGCCCGGCTCGATCAGCTTCGCCATGAAACCGCTCTGCAGCGTGCTCGCCAGGAGAATGTCGGCGGCGGTGAAGCGCTCGCCGAGCAGCCACGGCCCGTCCTTCAGCGCGGCTTCGACCGCTTGCTCGACGCGCACGAGATCGCCCCAGCCGAAGCTCACCGTATTGCCCGGCGCGCCCGTCATGCGCTCGGCCATCGCGGGTTCGAGGCACGCGCCGGTGAAGAACATCCATTGCAGGAAGCGCCCGCGTTGCGGATCGTCCGGGGGTGCGCCGAGTTGCGCACCGGGAAACCGGTCCGCGAGATAGAGCAGCACGGCGCCCGATTCGGCCACGCACACGCCGTCGTGGTCCAGTGCGGGCAGCTTGCACATCGGATTGACGCGGCAAAACTCCGGCTCGTTCTGCGCGCCCGCGCGTATGTTGACGAACGCGAACTCGTACGGCACCCGCAACTCCTCGAGCATCCACAGCGCGCGGAACGCGCGCGTCTTCGGCCAGTAGTAGAGCTTCATCGCGCATCGTCCCTGGAGGCTGGCAGGCTTTCAGGTTAGTCCGAACGAGGCCGCCCTCGCGTCCGGGTTTACCTGAACCCGCACCACGCGCAGGGGATTCTCACTCGACTATCTCGAAAAGAAGCGTTTTCCTTTCGCATCGGCGAAGACACGCGGCAAGTGAGTAAAAAAATTCCGGTTGTGTCAGCCAAAAATGGAGTCCTTGCGCACCCCACGCCAAACCATAACAACGCCGGAGAATTCATGAACGCTCGCGTTCCCTTCGATGCCGTCCATTCCCCCGACGCGGCGGGCCACCGCGGCCTGACCCCGGCCCTGTCCGACTACAAGCTCACCGACAACCTGTCCGCCACGCGCGGGCGCATCTTCCTGACCGGCACGCAGGCGCTCGTGCGGCTCGTGCTGATGCAGCGCGAGCTCGATCGCGCGGCCGACCTGAACACGGCGGGCTTCGTCAGCGGCTATCGCGGCTCGCCGCTCGGCATGGTCGACCAGCAGTTGTGGAAGGCGAAGAAACTGCTCGCGTCGCATGACGTGC
Organism: Caballeronia glathei; assembly: GCF_000698595.1. Classification (GTDB taxonomy): domain Bacteria; phylum Pseudomonadota; class Gammaproteobacteria; order Burkholderiales; family Burkholderiaceae; genus Caballeronia; species Caballeronia glathei. The sequence goes on from NZ_JFHC01000046.1 coordinate 57,611, forward strand.
GCTTTCTGCCCGCGATCAACGAGGAACTGGGCGGCACCGCCGTGCTCGGCACGCAGCGGGTGGAGTCGGATGAGGAGCGCACCGTCGATGGCGTGTTCGCGATGTGGTACGGCAAGGGCCCCGGCGTGGACCGCGCGGGCGACGCGCTCAAGCACGGCAACGCCTACGGCTCGTCGCCGCACGGCGGCGTGCTGGTCGTCGCGGGCGACGACCACGGCTGCGTGTCGTCGTCGATGCCGCACCAGAGCGATCAGGCGATGATCGCCTGGAGCATGCCGGTCGTGAACCCGTCGAACATCGCCGACATGCTGGAGTTCGGGCTGTACGGCTGGGCGCTGTCGCGCTTTTCGGGCGCGTGGATCGGCTACAAGGCGATTTCCGAGACGGTGGAATCCGGCTCGACCGTCGATCTCGACGCGATCCGCACCGCGTGGAAAGCCCCCGAGGATTTCGTCGCGCCCGCGGGCGGCCTGCACAACCGCTGGCCCGATTTGCCGAGCCTCACGATCGAGGCGCGGCTCGCCGCCAAGCTCGACGCCGTGCGCCACTTCGCGCGCGTGAACAGCATCGACAAATGGATCGCGCCGAGCGGCCATGCGAACGTCGGAATCGTGACGTGCGGCAAGGCGCACCTCGATCTGATGGAAGCGCTGCGCCGCCTCGACCTCACCGTCGATGACCTCGATGCCGCGGGTGTGCGCATCTACAAGGTCGGGCTGTCGTTCCCGCTGGAGACGACGCGGCTCGAGCAGTTCGTCGAAGGGCTGTCGGAAGTGCTCGTGATCGAGGAGAAGGGCCCGATCATCGAGCAGCAGATCAAGGATCATCTCTACAACCGCACGAGCGGCGCGCGGCCGGTCGTGATCGGCAAGCATGCGAAGGACGGCGCGATGCTGCTGTCCTCGCTCGGCGAGCTGCGTCCGTCGCGCGTGCTGCCGGTGTTCGCCGACTGGCTCGCGCGCCACAAGCCCGCGCTCGATCGCCGCGAGAAAGTGGTCGATCTCGTCGCGCCGCAGATCCTGTCGAATGTCGCCGATGCGGTGAAGCGCACGCCCTACTTCTGCTCGGGCTGCCCGCACAACACGTCGACGAAGGTGCCCGAGGGCTCGGTCGCGCAGGCGGGCATCGGCTGCCACTTCATGGCCTCGTGGATGGAGCGGGACACCACCGGCCTCATCCAGATGGGCGGGGAAGGCGTGGACTGGGCCTCGCACTCGATGTTCACGAAGACGCCGCACGTCTTCCAGAACCTCGGCGACGGCACCTATTTCCACTCCGGCATTCTCGCGATCCGCCAGGCGGTCGCGGCGAAGGCGAACATCACCTACAAGATCCTCTATAACGATGCGGTCGCGATGACGGGCGGCCAGCCGGTCGACGGCAGCATCTCCGTGCCGCAGATCGCGCGGCAGGTGGAGGCGGAAGGCACAGCGCTGCTCGTCGTGGTCAGCGACGAGCCGGAAAAGTACGAAGGCCACGAAGACCAGTTCCCGCGCGGCACGACATTCCACCATCGCAGCGAACTCGACACCGTGCAGCGCCGCCTGCGCGACACGCCGGGCGTGACCGTGCTGATCTACGACCAGACCTGCGCGGCGGAAAAGCGCCGCCGCCGGAAAAAAGGCGAGTTTCCCGACCCGGACAAGCGCCTGTTCATCAACGAGGCCGTCTGCGAAGGATGCGGCGACTGCGGCGTGCAATCGAATTGCCTCTCCGTCGAGCCGGTCGAAACCGAACTGGGGCGCAAGCGCCGCATCGACCAGTCGTCGTGCAACAAGGACTATTCGTGCGTGAACGGCTTCTGCCCGAGCTTCGTCACGCTCGAAGGCGCGAAGCTGAAGAAAGCCGCCGGCAGCGCGTTCGATCCGGAAGAACTCGCGCGACGCGTCGACGCACTGCGGGCCCCGGTGCAGCATCTCGACAACGCGCCCTACGACATCCTGATCACGGGCGTCGGCGGCACGGGCGTCGTGACGGTCGGCGCGCTCATCAGCATGGCGGCGCACCTGGAAGGCAAGAGCGCCTCGGTGCTCGATTTCATGGGCTTCGCGCAGAAAGGCGGCTCGGTGCTGTCGTTCGTGCGCTTCGCCGCGACCGACGCGCTGCTGAACCAGGTTCGCATCGACACGCAGCAGGCCGACGTGCTGCTCGCCTGCGACATGGTCGTCGGCGCGAGCGCGGACGCCCTGCAGACGGTGCGTCACGGCCGCACGCAGATGGTCGTCAATACGCATGCGATTCCGAATGCAAGCTTCGTGCAGAACCCCGACGCGAACCTGCACGCCGACGCGCTGCTCGACAAGATGCGGCACGCGGCGGGCACCGAGCACATGAAGACCTGCGACGCACAGGCGCTCGCCACACGCTTTCTCGGCGACACGATCGGTGCCAACATCCTGATGCTGGGCTACGCGTGGCAGCTGGGCCTCGTGCCGGTGTCGCTCGCAGCGATGATGCGCGCGATCGAGCTGAACAACGTCGCGGTGCCGATGAACAAGCTGGCGTTCGCGATCGGGCGGCTCGCCGCCGCAGACATCGACGCGCTCGACGCGCTGCGCAAGAGCGCGCAGACGCCGCGCGTCGAAATGAACGCGCTGCCGCTGCCCGCGCTGATCTCCGATCGCGAGCGGCGTCTCGCGGAATATGGCGGCGCGAAGTATGTCGAGCGTTATCGCAGGCTCGTGAACGCGGCGGCCGCGAAGCGCGATGACGCGATCACGCGCGCCGTCGCCGGGACGTTCTACAAGCTGCTCGCGGTGAAGGACGAGTACGAAGTCGCCCGCCTGCACGCCGATCCGGCCTTCCGCGCGGCGCTCGAATCGCAGTTCGAAGGCACGGCCGGGCAGGACTTCACGGTGAAGTTCAATCTCGCGCCGCCGGTTCTGTCGAAGGCGAAGCATGGCGGGCAGCCGCGCAAGATGACGTTCGGCCAGTGGCTGTGGCCCGTGCTCGGCACGATGGCGAAATTCCGCAGTCTGCGCGGCGGCATGCTCGATCCGTTCGGGAAGACGCTCGAGCGCCGCATGGAACGCCAGCTCGCGGACGACTACGAAGCCACGATGTCGCGTGCACTCGGCGCATTCACCGCCGACAACGCGAGAGACGTCGAAGCGCTCGCCGCGCTCTTCGAGCGCGTGCGCGGCTACGGCCACGTGAAGCTCGCGAACCTGTCGATGGTGAAGCGCCGCGAGCGCGATCTGGCGGCGAAGCTCGGCATCGAGGCGGCGACGGGCGCGTCCGTGCGCGCGTCGCTCGACGAGATGAAGGGCGCCGCGAGCCTGAAGGGGATTCCGGTCGTCGTGGCGAAGTAGGACTCAACTGGCGCGCACCGGCCCTGAACGGCCGGCGCGTGTCATTCGTCGTCGTCCGGTGCGATCCAGTCGATATCGCCGCACAGCACGCAACGCTTCCCGCCGACGCGCGTCTCCACCGACAGCGTCACGCACGGCAACGCCTCGTTGATCGACAGATACGGCTTCGTCACGTGCACGCGCTCGGGGTCGCCGAGCGCCTCGCGGAAATACGGCCGGCGCAGCCAGTTCGCGCCCTGCGCGTCGACGAGCGGCAAGAAGCGCGCTTCGTGCGCCGCCCGATCCGCGCGCAGCACGACGTTGCGGCCCGCCTGCCGTCCGTTCTGGTCGAGCAGGAAACAGCGCGCCGCGTTGTCGAGCGCGAGGAAATTCCAGCACACCTCCTCCAGCGGCTCGCCGGCCGCAAGCCGCTCGGCGGCCCGCTCGAACGCGCGCACATACGGCTGAAGCCGCGTGGCGACGCGCCGCTCGCGCGCTTCGGTCTGCATCCGGTAGCGCTCCGTCAGCTCGCTGATGACCGTCTGCGCGTGCACGCTGTCGGCGAGCCCGGGGTGCGGACGCGCGAAGAAAAAGCCCTGCACGAAATCAGCGCCGCTCGCGAGCGCGAGCTGCGCTTCATGCTCCGTTTCCACACCCTCGATCAGCACCAGCTTGCCCGCCTCGTGCAGCAGTGAAACGATGCCCGAGAGCACCGCCTCCATGTTGCGCCGCTGCTTCGACGAGCGCGCCGTGGCTGCGTGCACGTTGTGGCCGGCGTGCGAAAGCATCACGCGGTCGAGCTTCACCAAGTCGGGGTCCAGTTGCCAGATCCGCTCGATATTGGAGTGCCCCGCGCCGAAGTCATCCAGCGCGATCAGGAATCCGTGCTCGCGGAACTGCTGCACGGCTTCCGCGAGCCGCTCGATGTCCTCCGCGCGCTGTTCGAGCACTTCGAGCACGACGCGGCGCGGCTCGATCTTCAGGCGCTTCAGGTTCGCGAGCAGCGCGGCCGCGTGATACGGCTCGGTCAGCGCGCCCGGATGGACGTTGAGAAAGAGCCACTCGGTCTGCGCGCCGAGCATCTTGAAATTCTCCAGATGCAGCGCCTGCGAGAGCCGGTCCACCTGAAGCGCCTCGCCCACGCGCGCCGCCTGCCCGAACACGTCGAGCGGCGAGACGACGCGATCGAGCATGTCGTGTGCGCGCAGCAGGCCCTCGTAGCCGACCGCGCGCATGTGCGACAGGCTGAACACCGGCTGAAACACGCTCGAAAGGGTCCATTCACCATGCTCGACGGAATACCGGTCGTATCCCGACGTCACGCTGAGCTCGAAGCTGCGTGAGGAGATCGTCGCCTTCTCGGGGTTCGCGATCACCATCTTTGCATCCTCGCCTGCATGCGGACCCGAAGCACCGTCCATATCGCCTTTCGAAGCCTCGTGCAAATCCGTTCCCCGATACCCGCGCCGACATACGGGGCAGCGCCGCAACGCGCGCCCGAACCGAACGATTCCGTTTTCATTTGAACAGCCCTCTTTGATCTCGCCGGGAATCTCTCGCGTCCCGTGACAGTCGATAAAGCAAGCTCCGTGCTCGCGTTTCCCGGCCGCGTCTGCCGATGTTTCACAGGGCCGATGCACCGACAGAACGCTCCTGCCGCGTGATCGCTTGTGCGGCGCGCACCATCTCGGTGCATCGTCCGGGCGTAATCTGCCCGAATGCCGCGCGCAAGCTAAACTGCGGCTGATCCTCAAATCAACCCTAGACGCCGCGCGGTCGGATTTCCATGTGCGCGTCGTGCTGTCTTTCGAACAAATGGAAATTGTCTTTACCGTCCTGATCCTGCTGCTCGCCGTCGCGCTCTCGGGCTTCGGCCTGAGTCTTTTGCCGTTCAAGCTTCCGCTGCCGCTGATCCAGATCGCGATCGGCGCGGTGCTCGCGTGGCCGGGCTTCGGGCTGCACGTCACGTTCGACCCCGAACTGTTCATGCTGCTGTTCATCCCGCCGCTGCTGTTCGCGGACGGCTGGCGCATCCCGAAGCGCGAACTGTTCATGCAGCGCCGCGCGATCCTGATGCTCGCGCTCGGGCTCGTCTTCATCACGGTCGGGGTGGTCGGCTACTTCCTGCACGCGCTGATTCCCGGCATGCCGCTGCCCGTCGCCTTCGCGCTCGCGGCGGTGCTCTCGCCGACCGATGCCGTCGCGCTGAGCGGCATCGTGGGCCGCGGGCGGATCCCTGCGCACCTCATGCACATCCTCGAAGGCGAGGCGCTGATGAACGACGCGTCGGGCCTCGTCGCGCTGAAGTTCGCGATCGCCGCGGCGCTCACCGGCGTCTTTTCATTGCGCGACGCGACGGTGAGCTTCGTCGTGATCGCGGCGGGCGGCCTCGTGATCGGCGCGGCGATCAGCTGGATCGCGACCGAGCTGCCCGCGCGCCTGCTCAGGTTTTCCGAAGACGACGACCCCGCCGCCGGCGTGGTCCTCACGTTGCTGATCCCGTTCGCCGCCTACGCGATCGCCGAGCATTTCGGCTGCTCGGGCATCCTGGCGGCGGTGTCGGCGGGCATGGTGATGAACATCCAGAGCCTGCGCGAAGGCATTCCGACCGTCGTGCGCATCCGCATGACGAGCACGTGGACGATGATCGAATTCGTGTTCAACGGCATGGTGTTCATCCTGCTCGGGCTGCAGTTTCCGCACATCATCGGGCGCGCGCTGATCGAGGCGCACCGCGACGGAAACCAACAGGTGGGCCTGCTGCTCGGCTATGTGATGGCCGTCATGGTCGCGCTGTACGCGCTGCGCTTCGTGTGGGTGTGGCTGCTGCGCTGGTTCGCCGCCCGCGGAGCCGCGAAGCGGGGCATGGAGAGCGCCGCGCCCGGCGCCCGCGCGATCGCGATGACGACCATCGGCGGCGTGCGCGGCGCGGTAACGCTCGCGGGCGTGCTGTCACTGCCCGTCACGCTGACCGACGGCACGCCGCTGCCCGGCCGCGATCTCGCGATCTTCATCGCGTCCGGGGCGATCCTCGTGTCGCTGCTGATCGCCGTGGTGGGCCTGCCGATCCTGCTCGCCGGCATCGAGCGCAATCGCAACCCGCACGCCGCCGAGGAGCGGGTCGCGCGGCGTCAGGCGGCGCAGGCGGCGATCCGCGCGATCGACGACGAGCACGAGCGGCTGGCCGACGAGATGGACGAAGCGGCATCGGCCCGCTGCGCGGACAGCACCGCGCGCGTGATGAGCCTGTACCGTCGTCGCCTCCAGGCGCTCGGCGACGACGAGGCGCCGCGCACGGCCGCGCGGCAAGCCGAGATCGTGGAAACGAAACTGCGGATGGTGGCGCTCAGGGCCGAGCGCGCAGCGCTGCTGAAGCTGCGCTCCGACCAGACGATCAACGACGAGACGCTCAACAAGCTGATGCGGGAGATCGACCTGTCGGAGACGGCGATCGTGAACCGAAAGCGCGGGGCGAATGCCTAGCTTCCCCGCGCTTCGCGGCGCTGTACGTCGATGTGTGGCGGCCGCGTCAGACGACGCCGGAACCGCGCCGGCGCAACAGCGCGTAGAGGATGATCGCGCCGAAGGTGGCGGTGCCGATGCCGCCGAGCGCGAAGCCGCCGACCTTCAGCGTGAAGTCGCCCGCGCCCAGCACGAGCGTCACCGCGGCGACGATCAGGTTGCGGTTGTCCGAGAAATCGACCTTGTTGACCACCCAGATGCGCGCGCCCGTCACCGCGATCAGCCCGAACACGACGATCGACACGCCGCCAAGCACCGGTCCCGGAATCGTCTGGATCACCGCGCCGAATTTCGGCGAGAAGCCGAGCACGATCGCGATCAGCGCGGCGATGACGAAGACGAGCGTCGAGTAGATCTTCGTCACGGCCATCACGCCGATGTTTTCCGCGTAGGTCGTCACGCCCGTGCCGCCGGCGAAGCCCGAGGCGATGGTGGCGAGCCCGTCGCCGATGAACGCGCGGCCGATGTAGCGGTCGAGGCTCTGCCCCGTCATCGCGCCGACCGCCTTGATGTGGCCGAGATTCTCCGCGACGAGGATGATCGCGACGGGCGCGAGAAGCGTCATCGCCTGGCCGTCGAACGCCGGCGCCGTGAAGTGCGGCATGCCGAACCACGCGGCGTTGGCGACGATCGAAAAGTCGATCGGCTTGCCGCCGAGGCCCGCGCCGTTCGTCAGCACCGCGTAGATCACGTAGGCGATCGCGAGGCCGATCAGGATCAGGAGACGCTGCGCCATGCCGCGCGCGAACACGGCCACGCCGCCCACGCACAGCACGGTCACGAGCGCCATCCACGAATCGAAGTTGCTGCTGCTCACGCCCTTTACGGCGATCGGCGCGAGGTTCAGCCCGATCACCGCGACGATCGCACCGGTGACGACGGGCGGCATCAGCGTCTCGATCCACTTCGTGCCGATCGCCGCGACGATTGCGCCGATGATCGCGTACACCACGCCGCACGCGATGATCCCGCCGAGCGCCACCGGAACGTTCAGGTTCGGTCCGTGGCCGCCGTAGCCCGTCACCGCGATGACGAGGCCGATGAACGCGAAGCTCGAGCCGAGATAGCTCGGCACGCGCCCGCCGACGAGCACGAAGAAGAGCAGCGTGCCGATGCCCGACATGAAGATACAGAGATTCGGATCGAAGCCCATGAGCAGCGGCGCGAGCACGGTGGAACCGAACATGGCGACGACGTGCTGGATCCCCATCGCGAACATTTGCGGCCAGGGCAGCCGTTCGTCGGGGGCGACGACACGGCCGGCGTCGGCGCTCGGCTGGATGCGCCAGCGCGGAAAATAGGGATCGGACATGGGCGGCTCTCCTTCGGGCGTCGATGCGCCGTCATTGCGGCGCGCTTGTCTTGGAAACAGGCGCGAGTGTACGGAGTGGGGTCAAGGCTGACAAGCGAAGCGGGCCGTGAGCGGACATCGACGGGTTCGCAGGATGGAGGACGAAATGGGCGCCAGGGAAATCGGCGTGGTCTGGTTTTTCGGAGTTTTCGTATACGGGGGCTCTGGCCGGCCACGTATGCTCTTTCTCATGCGTAGCCCCATGTATGGTAAGCGCCCGGTGATGGCATCTTGAA